>DATKLT010000029.1:0-81907 GCA_035542315.1 Solirubrobacterales bacterium
CTGGCTTTACCGGATCGCCCGCAACCGCTGCCTCAACCACCTGCGCAAACCGACCGCCGACGCGCAGGAATCGATGGACATGGTGCCGGAAGTCGACGCCGCCTCGACCGCCGAGCGCGTCCACAACCGCGAGGAGTTCCGGCAGATCCTCAGCGACGTCAACAAGCTTCCCGAGACCCAGCGCTCGGCCCTCCTGCTGCGCGAGATGGACGCCCTCTCCTATGAGGAAATCGCCGCCGCGATGGACACCACGGTGCCGTCGGTCAAGTCGCTGCTGGTGCGGGCGCGGATCTCCCTCGCCGAGGCGAGCCAAGCGCGTCTGCTGACCTGCGCCGAGGTCCGGCTCGAGGTCTCCGAAGCGGCCGAGGGGCTGCGCAAGGTCTCCGCCCCGGTCCGCCGCCACGTCCGCGAGTGCGAGGACTGCGCCGAGTTCCGCTCCCAGGTCCGCTCCAACGAGAAGGCGCTGGCGGCGCTGTTCCCGGTCGCACCGCTGATCGCATTCAAGGGCTTCATCCTCTCCAAGCTCGGCCTAGGTGGCGGCGGTGCCGCCGGTGCCAGCGCCGCGAGCGCCGGTGCCGGCGCTGCCGGTGCGGGCGGCGCGGCTGGCGCGGTCAGCGCCGCCCTCGGTGGCAGCGGTGCCGCCGGCGGGCTCGGTGCGATCGGCGGCGCGATCGGCACCAAGGCAGTCGCCGGCGTCGTCGCCGCAGCGGTGGTCACCGCCGGCGCGGTCGAGGTCAAGGAAAACGCCTCGACGACGCCGCATCACAGCCCGCCAGCGATCACCAGGCCGGTAGCTGAAATGCCGGCACCCGAAGCTCCTCACATCGCAACTGCCAAGAGCGCTTCCGGCCCGGCCGTGGCCAAAGCCACTGAAGCCGAAGTCGTCGAAGCTCCGCCGGTCCCCGCCCCAGAAGAACCCGCCGCCGCCGAAACCGCTGAAACGCCCCCCGCCACCCCGGTCGCCGACGAAGAGGCCGAACAGTCGAGCAGCGGGACCACCACTGAGTCGGAAACGGACGTGACCACGGCGAAACCCTCGGAAACCCCCGGCGCCCACACCGGCACCGGCACGGTCGTCGTCACCGTCGGCGGCTCGACCCCGCCGCCGAGCTCGCCGCCGCCGGCCTCACCGCCAGCCGAATCGCCGCCGCCGGCCGCCGAACCGCCGCCGGCGGAAGAAGGCGGCGTCACGATCCTCCCCCTCTCCTCCGTCGAATAGCCGCCCTCGAGCCGGCGCCGGCTTTCTTCATGCGCCGAGGTTGCGTTTTCCCCCTCTATAGGGGCGGAAAACGCAACCTCGTCAGGGAGTGTGCGTCTGGCCGGGCTCCAGGAGGATGACCTGGGAGGAGGTCTGGGACTCGACGTCGGCCTTGAAGGCCGCCGCGTCGGTCTCGATCGGCGGGAAGGTGTCGTAGTGCATCGGGAACACGGTGGCGGCGCCGACGAAGCCGGCGGCGACCGCCGCGTCGTGGCGGTCCATCGTGTAATGGCCGCCGATCGGCAGCAAGGCGACGTCGATCGGGTTGCGCTCGGCGATCAACTTCATGTCGCCGAACAGGCAGGTGTCGCCGGCGTGGTAGACGGTCTTGCCGCCGAGGTTGATCAGGAGCCCGGCGGCGGTGCCAACGACGGTGCCCTTCTCGGCGCTGAACAGAGCCTCGGGGTCGCCGGGCAGGGTGCTCGTGTGCCAGGCGGGGACGAGCTTGACCCAGCCCCAGTCGAAGCTGACGGTGCCGCCGAGGTTGGGGTCGCTGACCGCCTCGATGCCGCGGGCGCCGAGCCATTCGGCCATCTCGACGATCGCCACGCAGTGGGCGCCGGTGCGCTTGGCGACGGGAACGGCGTCGGCCATGTGGTCGGCGTGGCCGTGGCTGATCGCGATATGGGTCGGCTCGACTTCCTCGGCGCTGTGCACGGCGCTCGGGTTGTTCGGCTTCAGGAACGGATCGACCAGAACCGTCGTCTCCCCCTCGCTCAGCTCGAAGCACGAATGCCCGTGGAACTTGATCTCCATCGTCAAACCTCTCCCTCGCTCTGTTGTTCGCTCATCTCTTCGTTAAGTGCCCAGCCGACCGCGACGCCAACCATCATCCCCATCCGCGCCTCCTCGGCGAGCAGGGCGCGGACCGCGGCGATCCGCTCGTCGGGGTCGGGGACGGTCGCGGCCCGCAGCGTCTCGGCTTCGTGCGGCTCGCCGAACCAGCCGCCCTCGGCGAGCGCCGCTGCGAGCACCTTCTGCAGCTGCGGGGCGGCTCTGGCGATCATCCGCTCGGCCTCGGCGAAGCGCTGCGGCTCGCGCAGCCGCTCGATCGCCGCTTCGAAGTCGCTCGCCTCGGCCACGCGGGCAGCCTAGACGACCGTCAGCGCCGATCTCAGTCGCGGCGGTGGTGGAGGGTGGCGGCGGCGAGGCCGGCGAGGCCGCCCACGGCACCGCCGACCAGGCCGGCGAAGAAGTCGGCGGTGGGGGCGAAGATCGGCAGCGCCAGGAGGACGATCGCGGCGATCGCGATGCCGATCACGTCGTAGTCTTCGTCGATCGCGCCGTGGGCTTCGGCGCGGCGAATCGCGAACCAGGCGGCCAGGGCGCCAAGCGCCATCCCGTTGCCGCCCGCGATCACGGTCACTTCGCCCTGGGCGCTGGCGATGCCGGCCGCGGCGAGGATGCCGAGCGAGCCGCAGGCGAGCAGCAGGATCGCGGTCGGCGGCGTCCCCAGCCGCCGCTCGAGGCCGGTCGAGAAGATCGCCAGCCCGACCGCGACGACGAACAGGTAGCCGACGTCGACGTAGGCGAAGGGCGCGGCGAGGTAGCGCCACCAGTCGCCGTTCTGGAAGGGGACGACGACGCCGCCGAAGGAGAAGAGGCCGTAGCCGGTCGCCTTTTGGATCAGCAGCATGATCGCCGAGCCGAGGATGACGACGATCGTCGCGTATGGGCGGCCGATGTCGCTGAAGGGCAGGCTGGGTCGCCGTAGCCTGCGCCGGCGCCGCGGTCGCAGTGCCTCGAAGGCGTCGCCGCGGCGCTCCAGCTTCGGCGCCCGCTTGCGCAATCGGGCGCCGCAATAGGGGCACTCGGTTACGTAGGGACTGACCTCCGAGCCGCAGTTCTTGCAGATGACGCTGAGCTCAGTCTCGCTCATGACTATCGAGAATACCCCCCGTGTGCCCGAGCCCGCGCGGGTTTGCGGTGGCATACTCCCGGGACACCCGTCTTCTAGGAGGAAATCACGTGGAGCTGAAGAGTCTGACCGAGCAGAAATCGCTGCTAGCGACCCTGCCGCCAGGCAAACGCGCGCGCCTGCACCGGCTTCTGTTCGAGTTCGGTCCCGGCAACGGAACCCTGATGCTGCTGCCGATCGACCAGGGGATCGAGCACGGCCCGCGGGACTTCTTCCCCAACCCCGCCTCCAAGGACCCCGACTACCAGTTCCGTCTCGCGGCCGAGGCCGGCTACTCGGCGCTCGCCTGCCAGATCGGGATGGCCGAGAAGTACTACCCCGACTACGCCGGCCAGGTGCCGCTGATCCTCAAGGTCAACGGCAAGACCGATATTCCGTCCTCCGCGAAAGCGTTCTCGACCTGCAACGCGAGCGTCGAGGACGGCGTCCGCCTCGGCGCCGACGCGATCGGCTACACCCTCTACGTCGGCTCCCCGCGCCAGGACGAGGACCTCGCCCAGCTGCGCGGCGTGCGCGAGGAATGCGATCGCTTCGGGATGCCGCTCGTCGTCTGGTCCTACCCGCGCGGCGAAGCGGTCGAGTCCAAGGGCGGGCAGAACTCCTTCTACGCGATCGACTACGCGGCGCGGATGGCGATGGAGATGGGTGCCGACATCGTCAAGCTCAACATGCCGAAGGTCGACCCCGCCAAGGACAAGGACGCCCCCGCCCCGTACAACGAGATGGAGGTCGACGAGGCGGAGGCGATCCGCCAGTGCGTCGAATCGGCGGGCCGGGCACTCGTCGTCCTCTCCGGCGGCTCCAAGACCGACGACGAGACGGTCCTCAACCACACCCGCGAGATCATGCAGGCGGGCGGCTCGGGTGTCATCTTCGGCCGCAACGTCTGGCAGCGCGAGTGGAACGAGGCGGTAGAGATCATCGCCCAGATCAAGGAGACGTTGCTGGCTAACGTCAGGCGCACGCCGTAGGCGCCTGCAAACCTGCGCATCTCGGGGTCCTCAGTCCCGAGATGATTGATTTTCGGCGCCTGGCCCGGGGGGAGACTCTTTCTCTCTCCGGGCTTCTTGCGTCATGGACGGGCGAATCGGGAGCGTGGTGCTGCTGGTTGCCGCGGCGTTGCTCGTGGTGCGGCCGTGGGAGCACTCCCAGGGGCCTGAAGACGGGCCGGCGCAGGCGCGGGCACGGGTGCTGCGGGCGGTCGATGGGGACACGCTGGAAGTGGCGTTCGACGGGAAGCGCGAGGACGTGCGGCTGATCGGGATTGATACGCCGGAGACGGTCAAGCCGGACACGCCGGTGCAGTGCTTCGGGCCGCGAGCATCGGCCTTCACCCACGGCCACCTCGACGGCCGCCACGTCCGCCTCGTCTTCGGCGTCGAGCGCCGCGACGTCTACGGAAGGCTGCTCGCCTATGTTTATTTCCGAGGTCGCCTGTTCGAGGACGAGCTGGTCCGGCGGGGGCTTGCCCGAACCCTCGCGATCGCGCCGAATACTCGCTTTGCAAGCCGGTTTCAGCATCTCCAGGGCGCCGCCGCGAGGGCCGGAAGGGGCCTCTGGGGAGGCTGCAATTCGTGAGCGCGATGACCGCAGATCGTGAGCGAACTGTGAATCTTGCAAGATCCTTTGCTACGGTGCCCGAGGCCCCGCGGGGGCCGCGACCATGAGAATGCGACAGAGCATCTCCCAGTTCGAGACCGCCTTCGAGCAGGAGACTTCACTAGAGCGCCGCCGCCGCGAGCAGCTCCGGCGCCGGGCCGCGAACCGCTCCCGAGCCCGCCGGATCAGCCGCGACCAGCAGCACGGCAAGGTCCGTTTCAGCGTTCTGGCCGTCTGCCTGACCGTCACCGTCGTCGTCGTGGTCGTCTCGATGTTCGAGGCACTGGCCTTCCTGATCTCCTAGGCCACCGGGCCACGCTGCGTACCGATGCCGTCCTTCAATAGACTCGCGCGCCGATGCCTCGACGCTCACTGAAGCCGGAGCTGAACAAGATCCGCGCCTGGGTCCACCAGGGCCGGACCGACGCCTGGATCGCCCACCAGCTCGAAATCACCGCCAGCGAGCTGCGCGAGTTCCGCAAGCAGTACGACCTCTCTGCTGACGACGAGAACGCGGGCTCGAGCGAAATCGACCTCCGCGACGAGATCGAAGCCGAGATCGAAGCCGCCACCGCCGAGCAGGAGGCCGCCGAAGCCGAGGCGGCCGAGGAGGAGGCCGAGGCCGGCGAGGGCGATGACGAGGACGGCGAGGAGGGCTCCGAGGGGTCGGGCGGGCAGCGTCGCCGCCGTCGCCGCCGCGGCCGCCGCGGTGGGCGCGGGCGCCGCAAAGAGGTCGAGGCGACCTTCGACCACGGCGAAGACGAGGGCTACGGGCTCTGGCTCGACGCCAGCGTCAAGGACAATCCCGTCTACGCCGAGCACTGGGCCGGCAAGCGCGACGTCACCGTTCGTATCGAGGCCGACCAGATCGTGATCCGCCGCAAAGGCGAGGGCGGCCCCGCCGAGGAGTCGGACGACTCCGACGACGACGAGTAGCGACCAGGTCGACTGACCAAGCAGGTCGAGGACGCAGGGAGCGTGGCGTGCTCTGCACGCAAGCGACCGAGGACACAGAGATGCGCCGGTCAGGCGACCTGGTCAAACGGGCAGCTGTCTGCCGCCCGCGAAATCGGTAGCGCCGCGCAGGTAGAGCCAGAAGGCCGCGTCGGCCAGCGTCTGCGCGTCCTCGGCGATCCCGGGTGCGACGTCGAGGGCGACCTGCTGGCACCAGTCGGTGTCGGCGCCGTAGAGGTCGGCCAGCTCGGCGGCGGTGAAGGTCGGCCCGATCCGCCGCCGCAGCTCATCGCGGACGACGCCGATGACGCGGTCGGCGAGGCGACGCCGTCGCGGGTCGTCGATCGCCTGCACGGCGCGGTAGCCGTCCTCCCATTGGAAGAGCGCGTTCTCGAGCGGGTAGGACATCTGCCGCCGAGATTACCCAGGCGGTCAAGCGGGCCTCAGCTGGCGGGAGTGTTGGGGATTTCGCGCAGCGGGGCGTTGGCTGGACCGCAACCGCCGGGATCGAGCTCTCCCGTCAGCTTCCAGACGGTCACCGGGCCGCTGCGCAGGATCGGTTCGACCGCGTCCTCGCCGCGCAGCCAGCGGGCCTCGGGGGATTCGATCGGATCGCTGGGGTGGAGGAAGTCGAGGAAGGGCGAGGTGACCAGGTAGTCGAGGTCGGCTGCGTTGACCGCGGCGCGGAAGCGCGAGCAGGTGGGGATCGCGTTGAAGGCGCCGTGCGGCCCCTCTTCGCCGAGGTAGCGGACGCGGTTGGAGAGGTCGGTGCCGTAGAAGCCATACCCGGCGAAGCCAGCCGTGGTCCCGGCGAGGCCGATGCGGGAGTCCTCGATGCCGCGCGCCCAGCGGTAGGCGGAGTCGAGTTCCATGCCGGGGATCTGGGTGTCGGCGGGACCATCGTTGGCGAAGCGCCCCTCCAGGTAGTGGCGCTGCAGCGGGTAGCCGAGCCCGACGACGAGCAGCGCCAACGCCGCCAGGGCAGTGGTCAGCACGGCTGCGCTCGCCCCCCGCGAGCGCCACAGCCAGAGCACCGCCGGGACGAGTACCGCAAGCACGACGAAGGCGAGGGCGAAGATGCGAGCGCCGTCGTGAATCGCGCGGTCGGGGCGGTCGGTGACGAGGAAGACGAGGACGAGGATCGTCATCAGGCCCCACCAGCGGCGGCGATCGTCGAACCAGCGCGGCAACGGCAGCAGGACGAGGCCGGCGAGCAGAGCGGGGATGACGTAGCGGATGTTGATCCCGAAGCCGACGGGTTCGCCCTCGGCCCCGGCGGCGCTGAGCGGCGTGAAGAGGTAGGCGAGGAGCCCGAAGAGGGCGACGGCGCCCACGGCGCGGACGATCCGGTCGCGGCCGCGGACGAGCGCCCAGAGAGCCGCCAGCGCCGCGGCGCCGACGACGAGCGGCCAGAGGATTCCGAAGGCGTCGTGCAGGCCGGGCGCGAAGTAGTGGCGCCAGACGCCGGTGTCAGTCGCGTAGTGGGCGATGCTGAAGTCGGGTCGGCCTTCCTGCAGGCGCTCAGGGTGGGGCAGCGAGATCGGGCCGAGGTGGGTGACCTCGGGGATCGGGTTGCCGGCGACGACCAGGTTGCGCAGGTACCAGAAGCCTCCCCCTGCCAGGGCCGGCAGGAGCCACCAGGCGACCGCCGCCCAGCGCCGCCCCGTCGGCGCCAGGACGACTACCGCGACGGTCAACGCCGCCGCCATCGCCAGCACCGTCACCCGCGTCCCGCACGCCAGCCCCACCGCGAGCCCCGCCGCAGCGACCCCCCACCCCGGCTCCAGCCCGTGGTTCCTTTCGGACGCATTGCGTCCGTTTGGAACCGCGACTTGGTTCTCCCTCGGCTCGTGGTTCCTTTTAGACGCATTTCGTGCAAAAGGAACCATGGGATTGTGGGACCAGGTCTCGACCAGGATCGCGATCGCGGCGAGGACGAGGGCGGCGGCGGCGAGGTCGTTCTTGGCGGCGCCGGGGTCGCGGACGACGAGGGTGTGGCACTCGAGCAGGATCGCGGTGGCGACCACGGTCAGCGGCGCCCTGCCGTAGGGCCGGCCGATCACCCAGGCGGCGAGGAGGGCGACCGCGAGCCAGCCGAAGTTGACGAAGAGGCTGAGCGTGTCGCGGCCGGTGAGGAGGATCCCGACCGCGTGCAGCAGCTCCGAATTCTGCGGGTAGAACCAGTTGGTGAAGACGGTCTCGACGTGGACCATGCCGGTCACCGAGTGGCTCTGGGCGATGCTCGCCGCGAACGGCATGTGGTACCAGAGGGAGTCGAAGTTGAAGATGCCGCGGTCGAGGGCGTGCTTGGTCGTGACCGCCCAGTGGAAGACGACTATCGCTATGACGGCGACCATGACGACTAGGGACCAGACGCTCTGATCGGGGTGCTCCGGGTCGGCGGGTCCTGTCACCGTGCGGGGCCCCCCATCCCCCTGCAGAGCAGGGGGATGGTCCCCCCGCACGGCGCCACCCCCCGACAGGTGCCACACCAGCACAGCGGTTAGGGCCGTGGCCGCCACCAGGGCACCGGGGTAGAGCAGGCCGACGACGCCCAGGATCTCGCAGACCCAGATCAGAATCGCGACCGCGGTAACTGCCTCGACCAAGCTGGCGGCGGCGCCTCGCCAGGATGGGAGGAGGGCGCGGCGTAGCCGAATCCCCGTGAAACCAACGGAGACGGCTACTGCGGCCAGCTCGGCGGCTCCCAGGAGGTAGGAGCCGGCGTCAACCATGGGAGGGGCTCCAGGGGCTTCTCAGCCGCCGAGGCCGCGAATGACGACCGGGGTTTCGCCGAGGCTGACCATCCCCTGCGCCCGCGCCTTGCGGTCGATCACGATCGGGTCGTCCGCGGACTGAACCGCCTGATGCAGCTTGCGGTTCTCCTTCAGCAGCTCGTGCCGCTTGGCTTTCGCCGCCGTCGTCGCCGTGTAGGTCTGGACGAAGTCGATCGCCGGGTTGAGGTACGAGTAGAGGACCGCGGCGAGGACGACGACGAGGGCGATTCGCCCTACCCGGTCCCACTTGATCCGGCTCGGCCCGCTGCGCGCCGCGGGGCGCCGTTTGCGCGCCGCCGGTCGCCGCTTGGGGGTCGTCGCCCTGCGGGCCGCGTGCGCGTGCGATGCCATGCCCGGAGCTACGCGGCCGGGCCCCGCATTCCTTCATTAAGAACCGCGCTGGGCGAAGGCACTCAGGCCGGGGAACTCGGCGGCGTCGCCGAGCTCCTCCTCGATGCGAAGCAAGCGGTTGTACTTGGCGACGCGGTCCGAGCGCGAGGGGGCGCCGGTCTTGATCTGGCCGGCGCCGGTGGCGACGGCGAGGTCGGCGATCGTCGTGTCCTCGGTCTCGCCAGAGCGGTGCGAGATCACAGCGGTATACCCCGCCTCGCGGGCGATCCGGATCGCTTCCAGGGTCTCGGTCAGGGTGCCGATCTGGTTGACCTTGACCAGGATCGAGTTGCCGACGCCGAGCTCGATGCCGCGCTGCAACCGCTCGGGATTGGTGACGAAGAGGTCGTCGCCGACGAGCTGGACGCGGTCGCCGAGCTTGCCGGTGAGCAGCTTCCAGCCCTCCCAGTCCTCCTCGTCCATGCCGTCCTCGATCGAGACGATCGGGAAGCGCGCGCAGGCGCTCTCCCAGTAGGCGGCCATCTCCTCCGGGCTGAGCGTGCGGCCCTCGTGCTCGAGCACGTAGGAGCCCTCGGAGAAGACCTCGCTGGTCGCCGGGTCGAGGGCGATGAAGACGTCGCCGCCGGGCGCGTAGCCGGCGGCCGCGATCCCGTCGACGACCGCCTGCAGCGCCGCCTCGTTGGATTCGAGGTTGGGAGCGAAGCCGCCCTCGTCGCCGCCGGCGGTGGAGTGCCCCGCCGCGTGCAGCGTCTTCTTCAGCGCGTGGAAGACCTCGGCCCCGACCCGCAGGCACTCCGAGAAGCTGGGGGCTCCAGCAGGAACGATCATGAACTCCTGGAAGTCGACCGAGTTGTCGGCATGAGCGCCGCCGTTGAGCACGTTCATCATCGGCACCGGCAGCAGGCTCGGCTCGCCGCCCCCGTAGAGCTCGGCGAGGTAGCGGTAAAGGGGCTGCTCGGAATCGGCAGCCGCGGCCTTCGCCGCCGCTAGCGAGACGCCGAGCAGCGCGTTGGCGCCGAGGCGACCCTTGTTCGGGGTGCCGTCGAGCTCGATCATCGTCCGGTCCAGCGCCCCCTGTTCGGAGGCGCGGGCGCCGACCAGCGCCGCGGCGATCTCACCGTTGACGTTGGCGACCGCGTGGGAGACGCCCTTGCCGCCCCAAGCCTCTCCGCCGTCGCGCAGCTCGACCGCCTCGAACTCGCCGGTCGAGGCACCCGAGGGCACGGCGGCGATGCCGCGCGCACCCGACTCGAGCGCGACCTCGACCTCGACGGTCGGGTTGCCGCGCGAATCGAGGATCTGACGGGCGTGGATGGAGCCGATCGAACTCACGGAGGCGGCAGTCTATTCACCGGGGCAGCGTCCCCGCGGGCTGGCCCGCCAGCGCCGGGCGTGGGCTATTCGCCGGTTTCGGGGGCCGCTTCGGTGGCGGCGCCTTCGAGTGCTTCCGAAGCCGCGCCGGCGGCGGCTGCTTTGGCTGCTTCGGGCTGTGGCCGCTGCACGAACGGTTCGCCTGCCGGTTTCAGCGGCGTGACCGTGCCCGGCAACGCCGGTTTGGTCTGTTCGACCGGGGCGGGACATTCGGTCGCCGGTTTTTTCGGGTTGGCTTCGAAGCAGGCTTTGTACGGTTCGCGAGCTTTCGCGAGGGCTGCCGAGGCCGGGTAGTTCGAGCACGCTTCGACCTCGAAACCCGAGGCGCAGACCGTCCTGGCCTTCCACTTCGAGCGGTAGCCTTCGGCGAATTCGGTGAAATATTCTTCCTGCTTCTGCGAGCTCAGGGTGCTGCTGATCTGCGAGCGGACTTCGCCCAGCGTTTTCACCTTCTCCGGGTTGAGCCCGACGACCTCGGTCAGCAGGTACTGGCCCTGGAACTTGGTCGGGCCGATCAGTTCGCCTTCTTCGCTGCCGTAGATCGCAGTTTTCAGCGCCCCGGTGAGGATTTCTTCCGGGATCGATTTCTGCAGACCGCCTTTGGTTTTGGTGGTCGGGTCCGAGGAATATTTGGCGGCGACTTTCTTCCAGCTCGCGGCCGAGTCGTCCGCTTCGAGGGCTTCCTTGGCCTTTTCGACTTCGCCCTTGTCTTTGTTGACGATCACGCGCACGTCGCGGGTCGGTTTTTCGGTGAACTGGGTCGCCTTTTCGGCCTCGTAGTAGGCCTCGATTTCCGCGTTCGTGGGAGGCTGGACTTCGGCCAGGACCTTTTCTTTGACTTTGTTGCCGAGAATCGTCAGTTCGACCTTTTCGTTGACTTCTTCCGGCGTGTAGTGCGCGGTTTCGAGGAATTCTTCGAAGGCTTTTTCAGTCGGGAAGTTCTGTTTTTTGATGTTCGCCAGTTCGTTTTCGATCTGTTTTTCGGTGACCGTGACGCCGAGTTCTTCCGCCTCGGCGGCGAGCCAGACGGTTTCGACCAGTTCGGTCATCACCGCCGTCTGGAGTTCTTCGTATTCCTTCGAGCCCGGTTTCGGCTTTTTTTTCGATTCGCTGGCCGCCTGGCGCTGGAACATCGAGCGCTTCAGGTCCGCTTCGCTGACGTTGGCGTCTTCGGCGGGGACGCTGGAGATGTGGGCGACGTCGCCGGACGGCACCCCCGCAGGGGTGAGGCCCTGGGCGATCGCAAAGCCGACGAAGAGCAGCACGAAGATCGCGCCGAAGACCAGCAGCGCCAGCCGCCTGGTCCCTGCCCGCTTCTTCGTCTGCCCCGGTTTCGCCCCCACGGAGTGGGCAGCATAGTCAAAACCGATGCGGCAGGCGCCGCTTGCGGGTAACGGTTTCCTAAAGGTGCAGTGCCGGGAGCTACGCGGCGGCGCCCTCCGCCGAGCGCCGCGCCTCCCGCAACCCCGCGGCGAGTGCCAGCACCGCCGCGAGGCGCTCGTCGGGATCCCCATCCGCCCGCAGCGCCACCACCTGGTCGCGCCATTCGTAGACGGCGCCCTCGACCTGCGCGGCGAGGACGCCGGCGGCCTCGGAATCGAGCTCGACGCCGGTGACGCTGAGCCGCCCGCCGCGGAACTCGACGCTGCGGGCGCCGGCGAGGCCGAGCTCGATCCGCGCCCGCTGCAGCTTCAGCAGGTTCTCGACCTGCGGCGGCAAGGGGCCGAAGCGGTCGCTCAGCTCATCGGCGATCGCCCGCAGGTGACCCGGCTCGCGGGAGGCGACGATACGACGGTGGACGTCGATCTTGGCCGCCTCGAAGGGCACGTAGGCGGCCGGCAGATAGGCGTCGACGGGGAAGTCGAGGCGGACCGGTTCGGGCGCCTCCTCCTCCCCCCCGGCCTCGCTGGCTGCCGCGACGGCCTCGTCGATCATCTGGCAGTAGAGCTCGAAGCCGACCGCGGCGACGTGGCCGGACTGCTCGTCGCCGAGCAGGTTGCCGGCACCGCGGATGTCGAGGTCGCGCATCGCGATCCGGAAGCCGGAGCCGAGCTCGGTGTTGTCGGCAAGGGTCGATAGCCGCGCCGCCGCCTCCTCGCTCAGCGCCTCGGCCGAGGGGTAGAGCAGGTAGGCGAAGGCACGCTCGCGAGAGCGGCCGACGCGGCCGCGGATCTGGTAGGCCTGGGAGAGCCCGAGCTGGTCGGCGCGCTCGACGATCAGCGTGTTGGCGGTCGGGATGTCGAGCCCGGACTCGATGATCGTCGTCGTCACCAGGCAGTCGGCCTCGCCGCGCAGGAAGGCGAGCATCGTGTCCTCGAGCTGGCCCTCCTCCATCTGGCCGTGGGCTTCGAGGAAACGGGTGCCGGGGAGCAGGCCGCGCAGGCGTTCGGTCGTTTCCGGCAGCGAGTCGATCCGGTTGTGGAGGACGAAAGCCTGGCCCTTGCGCTCGACCTCGCGTGAGATCGCCTTGCGGACCAGGTCCTCGTCGTAGGGGCCGACGTAGGTGCGGACCGGGCGGCGGCCCTCGGGCGGCGTCTCGATCACCGAGATGTCGCGCAGCCCGGCGAGGCTCATCTGCAGGGTGCGCGGGATCGGCGTCGCCGACAGCGCCAGGACGTCGACCTTCAGCTTCAGCTGGCGCAGCAGCTCCTTCTGTTTGACGCCGAAGCGCTGCTCCTCGTCGACGACGACGAGGCCGAGGTCCTTGGCGCGGACGTCGCGCGAGAGCAGCCGGTGGGTCCCGATCAGAACGTCGACCTTGCCCGCCTCGAAGTCTTTGAGGACGGCTTTCACCTCGGCCGGCGGGCGCAGGCGGGAGACTCCCTCGACCCGGAAGGGGAGGTCGACGAGGCGCTCGCGGAAGGTGCCGAAGTGCTGCTGGGCAAGGATCGTCGTCGGCACCAGGACCATCACCTGCTTGCCGTCGGAGGCGGCCTTGACCGCCGCTCGCAGCGCCACCTCGGTCTTGCCGAAGCCGACGTCGCCGCAGACCAGGCGGTCCATCGGCCGCTCCGATTCCATGTCGCCCTTGACCGCCTCGATCGCTTCCATCTGATCGGCGGTCTCGCGGTAGGGAAAGGCGGTCTCCAGCGCGATCTGCCATTCGCCGTCGGGCGGGAAGGCGTGGCCGCGGCGGGCGCGGCGCTCGGCGTAGAGGTTGAGCAGCTCGCCGGCCATCGCGCCGGCCGCTTTGCGCGCCCGCGCCTTCAGGTTCTGCCAGCGTTTGCCGCCCAGCGCCGAGAGCGTCGCTTCTCCGCCGGCGCCGACGTAGCGGCTCAGCTTCGCGAGCTGGTCAGTGGGGACGTAGACGCGGTCCTCGCCCTTGTATTCGAGGTAGAGGTAGTCGCGGGTGACGCCGCCGACCTCGCGCGTCTCGAAGCCGGCGAAGCGGGCGACGCCGTGGTCCTCGTGAACGACGAAGTCGCCGACCCGCAGGTCGCCGAAGGCGAGCCGGCCGCGGCCGGCCGCCGGCGCCGGCTCCTCGGCGCGGCGGCGGTGGACGAGGCGGCGGAAGGGATAGACGGCGAGCTTCAGCTCGGGGCTGACGAAGCCCTCGCGCAGGCGCGCCTCGACGAAGGCGACGCCGGGGTCGGGCGAGAGGCGACCACCTTCGAGGATGCGGGCGTCGAGGCGGTCGAGCCCGTAGCGGGCCCGCTCGGCCTCGCCGCGGGCGTCGAAGGCGACGACGGTGCGATAGCCGGAGCGGACCTGTTTCTCCAGCTCGCCCTCGGCCTCCTTGACGCTGCGCGCGGGCGACTCGGCGCGCGAGGCGCGGAAGGCGTCCTCGTCGTCGTCGCCGGCGGCGGTCAGGGCCAGCGCCGCGCGGGCCGCGAGCGGCGCGGCGACGTCGACGTAGAGGTGCTTGGCGTCCTCAGCGTGCATCGAGGTCGTCGCGTCCTCCCAGTGGTCGCGCAGCGCCGGCTCGATCTCCTCGGCCGCGGCGAGGACCACCACGGCGCTCTCGGGCACCAACTCCAGCGGCGCCCGGAAGTGCTCCAGCGGCAGCGCCTCGGCGAGGTTGGCGGCCTCGCCTTCCTCCTCGGCGGCCATCGCCGCCAGCTCGGCCAGCTCGCGGTGCTCGGCGTCGAGCTCGGCGGCGGGGGCCAGCTCAACCCGCTCGGCGTCGCCGAGCGAGCGCTGGGTGAAGGTCGAGAACCAGCGCATCGAGTCGATCTCGTCGCCGAACAGCTCGATCCGGACCGCCCGCTCCTCGGTCGCTGGGAAGACGTCGAGGATGCCGCCGCGGACGGCGAACTGGCCGCGCTCGGTGACCTGCTCGACGCGCTCGTAGCCGGCCCCGGCGAGGTCGCCGGCGACGCTCTCGAGGTCGACCTCCTCGCCCCTGGCGATCGCAAACCCCGCCGGCCGCAGCGAGGCGTCGGGGACGGCCTCGGCGAGCGCCGTGGCAGAGGCAACGACAACCGCATCCTCTTCGCGCGAGAGCGCCTCCAGCGCGTCGATCCGCAGCCCGACCAGGTGCGGCGGCGGCGTCACGTGCGAGGCGTAGCCGGTGCCGCGCGAGGGATAGAAGCGAACGCGCCGCGGCGCCAGGTAGGCGCGCAGGTCGGCGGCGAGGTCGCGACCGGAGCGGTCGTCGGCGGCGACCAGCAGAGCCGGCCGGCCGGCGAGCCCGCGATCGTCCTCGACCAGCGCCGCCAGCAACAGCGGCCGCAGCGTCGCCGAGGCCCGCACCGAGACCGCCTCGCCGCCGTCCGCCGCCTCCCGCACGCGCCCGCTGAGCGCGTGGACGCGCTCGTTCTCGGCGGCGATCTCGATCAGCGGGCGAAGGCTCATGGCAGGCAAAACGGCCGGATCATCCGATCCGGCCCGCTTCACCCGATTCTAGGCAGCGCGCCGCGGCGGCCGTCCCCGGCCGCCGCCAGCGCCTTCAGCTAGTGGTGTTTCGCTTTCTTTTTCACCTTCACGCACTTGGTCTTGCCCTTGACCTTCTGCTTCTTGAAGCCCTTCTTGCAGACCAGCGGCTTGGGCTTGGGCTTCGGTTTCGGCGTGGGGGTCGGAGTAGGAGTGGGCGTGGGCGTGGGCGGGCAGAGCGAGGCGTCCGTCGCGCAGGTGGGCGGCGGCGGATCCGATGGGGTAGTCGCGATCGCCAGCTCCGACGAACGCGCTTCTTCTTCGTTTTCGCTCGCGGTCTGACTGGCGCCAATCACGGTGCCGCCAGCAATCGGGGTTTCGTATTCGAGCACCCAGGTCCCGTCCGGTTCGGCGATCGCAAAGCCGAGGAAGGAGCCCAACTCCCCCGCAGCCGTCGAAGCCTTGCTGAAGACGCGAACGAAGGCTTCCGGTTCGGCGGTGCCACTGGCTTTCGTTTTGGTCGCGGAGCCGATCACGGGCGGTTTGATCCCCAGGTTGGTGCCTTTGCTTTCGGCCCCTGGCGTGACCAAGTCGATGAACAGCCCGGAGTTCCCGCTACCGGAGTTGCGCAGAACCCGGTTGACAACTGGTTCGCCACCGAATTTTTCAACCGTGTTCAGTTCGACCCCAGGACCAGAGCTGTTTGAAATCACGTTCGTGTCGGGATCGGTGGAGGTGAAGAGGCCGCCACCGATCGTGTTGCCAGTAGCACCGAAGAGCGCACCAGGGCTGTGGATCCGAATGCCCGCCGCTCCGGAACCGAGGATCTGGTTTCCAACGACCGAGTTGGAGTCGCTTTCGATCAGGACTCCGGCAGCCGTCGTGTTTTCGATCGTGTTCCGCGCGATAGTGCTAGGGATTTCGCTGTGGATCACGCGGACGCCATTGGCGCCGCCAACGATCGTGTTGCCTTCGACGTTCGCGCCCGCGGCGTCGAGCAGGATCGCCGGTCCACTCCCGCCATGGATGTCGTTGTCGCTGAGTACTGCTCCCGCCCTTTCGGCGACTTCTATCCCGACCGCATCGGGGGTCACGGTCCCGGCCAACGTCCTTCCGATCCAGTTGTCGCTGGCCCGCGGATTGAGAGCGTCGATCAGTTCGATACCGGTTCCCGCGCCGGTGATCGCAAACCCCTTGATCGTTACGTTAGTCCCTTCGACTTCGAAGGCGGAGGCACCGGCAGGACCGGAGATGCCGACGCACGGGCCAGTGGGTCCCGCCTGGGTCGTGCACTTCCCCGACACCGCGCCGTTCGCGATCCCGTTGATCGTCACTTTGGAGGTGATCAGCGGCAGGCTCGAGCCGAGGGTGATGGTGTCGGCCGCTTGGCCGTCGAAGGCTGGTGCAAAGACGATCATGCTTTCTTCGCTGACTTCGTTCGCTTCTTCGATCGCTGCGCGTAGGGTGCATTTGCCGGCTGCGGTGTGGCAGCCACCTGCGCCCAGGTTGTCGTCTTCTTCGTCAGCCGTGCTGTTGACTTCGAATTGGGTCGCGGCGGCGGCAAATGCGGGGAGCGCCAGGCCGACGACGGCGCAGGCCATTGCGATGAAGGCGAGCGCTGAGAGCTTTTTGAGATCGGTGCGAGCGAAGCGGGATTTGGTCATGCCGGCGACGCTATTTCGACGCCGTGACCGGGTTGTGAAGATCCTGCCCTAGAAGTCGTGAAGATTCTGCAACCGCGAGGCTACGGCAACACGGTGAACTTCTTGGTGACGACGCTGCTGACGTTGCCGGCGGCATCGGTCGCTTTGACCTTGAAGACGTGCTTGCCGGGCTTCAGCTTCTTGTAGGTCTTCGGCGACTTGCAGCTGGCGAAGGCCTTGTTGTCGAGCTTGCACTTGAAGGTCGAGCCGGACTCGTTGGAGCTGAACTTGAACTTTGCGGTGGTGCTCGTCGACTTCGCCTTCGGGCCGCTCTTGATCGTCACCTTGGGCTTGGTCGTGTCGGGCGGCGGCGGGGGCGGCGTGCAGCCGGTGGCGCCGGCTTCGGGGCAGACCGGTACATGCGGCGGGTCAGGCGGCGTCTTCACCGGCTCCGAGAGCCTCGAGGTGCCGCCTTCCTTGGTCTGGGTCGCCGTGATCCGCGTTTCGCCCGGTACGGCGGGGTAGGTGGCCGTCCAGTTGCCGCTGCCGTCGGCGGTCGTCTTGCCGATCTCGCCGCCAAGCTCGCCGGGTTCGGCGCTCGTCTTGAAGAAGACGCGCACGACCGCGCCCGGTTCCGCCTTGCCGGAGGCTTGGGTCTTGCCCGCGCTTTCGACGGTCGGCTCTTTGACCCCGTTGGGTTCTCCGTTGGGCACGAACAGCACGAAGAAGCCGAGTTCCCCTTCGTTGCCGCTGCCGCGATTGCCAAGAATTTCGTTGCGGGTTCCTTCGGCGCCGGAGATCACGATCGGGAAGCCGCCGCCGTCGGAGACCACGTTTTCTTCTTCGGGAAGGTCGCCGCCGATCACGTTGCCGTCGTCTTCGACGGTTTCCGATTCGACTTCGATCCCCGTGTCGCCGGCGCGGAGGACTTCGTTGCCGACGATTTCGTTTTCTGCGTTGCTGACCAAGATCCCGGCCCCTTCGGTGTCTTCGATCGTGTTGCCTTCGATCAGGCTGCCGGCATTGGGGGCTGCGACCGATCCGCTGGAGCTGATCCCGGTGCCGCCACCCTTGATCATGTTCCCCGTGATCGTCGCCCCGATTTCGAAGTGTTCGATCCCGGTTTCGCCGCCTTCGCCGTTCTGGATCTGGTTTTCGGTCACGACCGGGGGGTCGCTGGTGCCGGCCATGAAGAGGAAGATCGCGCGAGTCGATGGCGGCGTCGCTTGGCCGCCGCTGGCGCTATAGCCGAAGCGGTTGCCGCGAGCTTCGAAGCCGTCGCTGTCTTCGGTGGAGATCCCGGTGTTACCGCCGACGACGTAGTTGGCCTCGCTTTTGGGATCGCCGCCGATCGTCGCGTCTTTGGCGCTACCCACGCTGATGCCTTCCTCCTTGTTGCCTTCGAACCCACCAGGGCCTTCGAGCCTGACGGCTTCGTCCCCGGCGTAGTCGAGGCCGACGTAGTTACCGTGAATCGTGGTCGGGCCGCTGGCCGGCAGGTCGAGCGCGTTGGCGCCAAAGAGGCGGATGCCCTCTTCGGCGCCGGAAATCACGTTGCAGCCGCCGTCGCATTCGGCGCTTTTCTGGGCGGCTTCGCTGAGGACCGCGCCGATCTCGTTGTCTTTCGCTTCGTGGCCGCCTCCGGCGCTCGAGTCGATGATCCTAATGTCGATTTTCTGCGGACCGGGGGTTTCTCCATCGCCCGTTACGCCGAAGAAGTTGCCGCGCACCGTGGTTTCGGAAGCGCCCTGGATTTCGAGGCCAACGTCGTTGAATGCGATCACGTTGCGGTCGGCTTCGGTGCTGCCGCCGATCGTGGCTTTGTCAGAACCGGCTTCGAGCAGGATCCCGGCGAGGGCCGCGGGGACCGAGTTCGTGCCGATCAGCGAGATCCCGATCCAGTTGCCAGTCGCTTGGAATCCGGTGCTTTCGTCGGCGACGACGATGCCGCGGTTGCTCCCCGTGATCGATATGCCGCTGATCGAGCTGTCGTCCGCTTCGATCGTGAAGACGGTCGTTTCCACGCTTATTTTTTCGAAGCCGACGACGCCCACGCAGGGCGCGTGTTCGATGCCGGCGTCAGTGCAATCCGTCCCGGCTTCGATGTTGGTCGGGAACTTGATCGCCGGCAGGTCTCCCAACGATTCGAATAGGAGGATCGAGCCCGTTGCTTCGCCTTCGAATACCGCCGGATCGAACGTGATCGTGTTGGATCCTTCGTGCTTTTCGTTGATTTCTTCGATCGCGGCGCGCAGCGTGCAGGCTTCGGGCACTTCCGACCTGCAGATTCCGTTGCCGAGGTTTTCGTCGATTCCGTCACTGGTGGTGTCGACGGTGAATTCAGCAGCCAAGGCGACGGCGGGGGCCGCGAGCGCTACGAGAAAACATGCGAGCACGGCAAGGAGGACCGTGCGCGTGGCTTGCCGGGCGATCACGGGCGCGACCCTACTCGGATCGGAATGGTTTTCCAACCCGCTTCAGCCAAAAGGCAGGTCGACTGCGCTGCGCACGTGCTCGACCTGGCCGCGGCCCTCGGCGGCGGAGCGGCCCTCGACGTCGTCCCACTCGTGCAGCATCCGCTTCAGCCGGGCGACGGCCTCGGGCGGGTGGGCGGCGACTTCGGCGGCCAGCTCCAGCGCCGAAGCCTCGGTGGCCGCCGCCGGCGCGACCCGGTTGACGAGGCCGAGGCGGAGCGCCTCGTCGGCACCGACCGTGCGCGAGGAGAGCAGCAGGTACTTGGCGGTGGCGAGGCCGCAGAGGGTGACGAGGCGGGCCGGGCCGACCGGCATCCCGAGCGCCGCACCGGGGAAGCGCATGCGCAGGTTGGAGCCGCCGATCCGCATGTCGCAGGCGATCGAGATCTCGGCGCCGCCGCCGACCACGTCGCCGTGGCAGACCGCGATCGTCGGCTTCGGGAAGGCGACGATCGTGTCGTAGAGATCGGAGAACTGCTCCATCCGCGCCACGTGGCCCTCGCCGTCGAGTTGCTCGCGGACGTCGGCGCCGGCGGAGAGGCCGAGGTGGTCGGCGGAGCTGATCACGAGGACACGGACGGCGTCGTCGCCGCGGGCGACGGCGAGGTGCTCGAGCAGCTCGCTCAGCATCTGGGTGTCGATCGCGTTGCGCGCCTGCGCCCGCTCGAGCCGGATCAGGGCGACGCCGCGCTCGTCGACCCGGTAGCTGGTGCGCGTCTCACTCATCGTCGCCCTCGGACGCTATCCGTTCGACCAGGCGCTCGGTCTCGCGAGCGGCGTCGTCGACCAGCGCCTCGACCTCCCCCTTCGACTCCCGGAAGCGACCGAGGACGTAGGCGGAGACGACCTCGGGGTCGGTCGAGTCGGGCCTCCCCACGCCGACCCGGACCCGCCAGAACTCGGGGCTGCCGAAGCCGCGCTTGAGACTCTTGAGGCCGTTGTGGCCGGCGAGGCCGCCGCCGAGGCGGGGCTGGATCTGGCCGAAGGGGAGGTCGATCTCGTCGTGGACGACGACGACGTGGTCGAGCTCCGCCTTCAACGAGCCGCGCGCCGGCCCGGCCGAATCGCCGGAGGCGTTCATGTAGGTCTGCGGCAGGAGGAGCGCGACCCGCGGCCCGCCAGGGCCGCTGCGCCCTTCGTAGATCAAGCCGCTGAATTTCTTGCGCGGCTTACCCAGGTCCCAGCGCCGCGCCAGCGCCTGGGCGACGTCGAAGCCGACGTTGTGGCGGGTGCGCTCGTGCTCGGGCCCGGGATTGCCGAGGCCGACGATCAGGATCCGGTCGCCGCCCTCGCCCTCGTCGCGGCGACGGCGGAACAGCGACATCGGGGCCTAGCCCTCGGAGTCGCCCGAGTCGCCGTCGTCGGCGCTCTCGTCGTCGCCCTCGGCCTCGGCTTCGCCCTCGCCGACGACCTCGGTCTCCTCCTCGACCTCGGGCGCAGCTTCTTCGACGCGCGGCGGCGAGAGGGTGACGATCGTCACCTCCTCCGGCTCATCGGCGACGAAGGTGACGCCGCTGGGGGCGGTGACGGCGGAGAGCTGCAGGGTGTCGTTGATCTCCATCGCGGAGACGTCGACGACGATTTTGTCCGGGATGTCGGTGGGCAGCGCTTCGACCGTGATTTCGCGGGTGACGTGCTCGAGCACGCCGGAAGCGCGCACGCCGGGGGCGTCCTCGACGCCCTCCAGCTCGAGCACGACGTCGGCCTGGATCGCCTCGTCGAGCTTCACCTGCTGCAGGTCGAGGTGGTTCATCGTGCCGCGCACCGGGTGCAGCTGCTGCTCCTTGATCACGACCGGGACGGCTTTGCTGCCCTCGACCTCGAGGTCGAAGAGCGCGGCGCCCTCGTGGAGGATGTTGCGCACCTCGCGTTCGGCGACCTGGAAGGCCGTCGCCTCCTCGCCGCCGGCGTAGACGACGCCGGGTACGAGGCCCTCCTTGCGCATGCGGCGCGAGGCGCGCGAGCCGAACTCGGCGCGTGGGGCGACCTTGAGCGTGGAGCGAGAAGCTGCCATAGGACGGGAGAGGATAGAGAAACGTCGCCGCCGAGGGCGTCCTGTGGCACCCTTTTCCCGTGGCTGACGACTCGAAGATCCCCAAGGGACGGATTCGGCGCTCGGCCAAACTGGGTTCGATCGTCGGCGTCCAGGGCGCCCGTTACGCCGGGACCAAAGCGCGAAACGTCGGCCGCTCCGAGGAGGACGCGCAGGAGCACCTCGAGCAGCGCCACACCGAGACGGCGATCAAGATGGTCGCCGCGCTGGGACAGATGAAGGGCGCGGCGATGAAGCTGGGGCAGTTCGCCTCCTTCATCGACACCGAGTTCATCCCCGAGGAGTACCGCGAGATCTACCAGGAGCAGCTCGCCAAGCTGCGCACCGACGCGCCGGCGATGCCCTGGGAGAAAGTCGAGACGGTGCTGGAGGAGGAGTACGACGGCGAGCCGCTCTCGGAGTACTTCGCCGAGATCGAGCCCGAGGCGTTCGCCGCGGCCTCGATCGGGCAGGTGCACCGGGCCGAGCTGCTCGACGGGCGCGAGGTCGCGGTCAAGATCCAGTACCCGGGGATCGCCGAGGCGCTGGAGGCGGACCTGCGCAACGCCGGCACCCTGGTGCGGCTGGCGCGGGCGATCGCGCCAGGGCTCGACGCGAAGGCGATCGCCGAGGAGCTGCGCGAACGGGTGATGGAGGAGCTCGACTACGAGTACGAGGCGCAGAACCACCGCTCCTTCGCCCGCGCCTACCGCGAACACCCCTTCATCTACGTGCCGGAAGTGGTGACGCGGCTCTCGCGGCGGCGGGTGCTGGTCACCGAGCTGGTCACAGGCAAGAAGTTCGAGCAGATCAAGGAGCTGCCGCACGAGGAGCGCAGCCGCTTCGGCGAGATCGTCTTCCGCGGCAGCTTCGGCTCGATCTACCACCTGCAGCACTTCAACGCCGACCCCCACCCCGGCAACTACCTGCTGATGGACGACGGCCGCGTCGCCTTCCTCGACTTCGGGATGACGAAGAAGCTCGACCGCGAGCAGATCCTGCTCGAGCAGCGCGCCTTCGACGCCGCCTCGCGCAACGACCCCGAGGCGGTGCGGGCGGCCCTGCACGAGCTCGGCTTCGTCAAGCATCCCTCCAAGCTCGACGCCGAGCGCCTGCTCGACCACATGCGCGCCGTCGGCGGCTGGTACCTGGAAGACCGCGAGATCGAGATCAGCGCCCGCCGGGTGATGAAGATCATCGAGTCGACCAACGACCCACGCTCGGAGTACTTCGACCTGATGCGACGCGAGTCGATCCCCGCCGACGAGCTGATGGGGCGGCGAATGGAGATCGGCGTCGTCGCCGTGCTCGGCCAGCTGCAGGCGAAACGGAACTGGCACCGGATCGCCCGCGAGTGGGTCTACGCCGACCCGCCCTCGACGCCGCTGGGCGAGGAAGAGTGGGACTACTTCGAGGAGCGCGGGGTCAAGCGAACGCCCGGTTTGGCCGAAATGAGCTGAATGAAACGAATCAAGCGCGGTTGGGGACTGACGAAGAAGAGCTGGGGGCTGCTCAACTCCCACCGGGAGCTGATCCGCTTCCCGCTCTACGGCGGCGTCGCGACGATCCTGCTCGGGATCCTCTTCCTCGGGCCCGGCGTCTACCTGCTCGACCAGCACAGCTACGGCGGCGCCGTGCCGCTGCTGATCGTCGGCGTCTACGTCCTGAGCGTGATCGGCGTCTACTTCAGCGTCGGCCTCGCCGCCGCCGCCAACCTGATCTTCAGCGGCCAGGAGGCGACGGTCGGCGACGGGCTCGCGGTCGCCCGCAGCCGCTTCAGCCAGATCTGCGGCTGGGCGGCGCTCTCGACCGCGATCAGCCTCTTGATGGCGGCGCTCGAGAACCAAGGCGGCGTCTTCGGCAACATCGCCGCCCGCCTGGTCGGCATGGCCTGGGCGCTGGTCACCTTCATGTCGGTGCCGGTGATCGCGCTCGAGGGCACCGGCCCCTTCGAGACGCTGAAGCGCTCGGGGGCGATCTTCAAGCAGAAATGGGGCGAGCAGATCACCGGCAACATCGCGATCGGCGGCGCCGTCACCCTCTTCGGCACCCTGCCGGCGGTGGCGCTGATCGTGATCGGTTTCCTGATCTGGCCCTCGACCTCCTTCCTCGGCGCACTGCTGGTCGTAATCGGCGCGATCGTCCTCTGCATCGCGCTGTTGGTCTCGAAGGCGCTCTCCGGGGTCTTCGGCGTCGCCCTCTATCGCTACGCGGTCGACGGCCAGGCAGTGGGCGGCTTCACCCAGGAGGAGCTGGAGTCCGCGGTGAAGCTGAAAAAGGGCGCCCGCGACACCCCGCACGGCGCCACCCCGGGCACGATCTAGCGCTGCAACAGGCGCGGGTCGTTGGAGCAGATGCCGGCGACGCCCATCTCGACCAGGGCGTCGATTCGCTTCGCGTCGTCGACGGTCCAGGCGATCAGCTCGACCCCGGCCAGCTTGCAGATGCGGGCGAGGCGGGAGCTGACAAGCGGGTGATAGACCCACATCGCCTCGACCCCGAATTTGGGCAGCTTGTCGGCGGCAAGGCCCGGCAGCCGGGTTCGCATCCCGACCAGTGCCGCCGCCATCGGCAGCTTCGCCCAGCGCTTCCGGGTCCAGTCCTTGGTGACTTTGGGGTAGGTCCAGCCGCGACGCAGCCCCGGTTCCAGCTCCAGCACCCGCTTCAGCGTGTGCATCTCCATCGTCGAGATCATCGAGCGCTCGATCAGCCCCCGCTCGCGCAGCGCGTCGACCATCTCCTCCTCGCGGCCGGGCAGCTTCACGTCGAGATCGATCTCGACCTTGTCCAGGGGCGGCTCGCGGAAGGCGTCGAGCGCCTCGGTCAGCGCCAGCGGCGTCCGCCGCTCCGCGTCCTCCCAGTCATGGGCGACGACCAGCGGCGCCCGCTGCTCGAGCGGCAGGTGGGAGTCCGGCAGCCAGAGCACGTCGAGCTCGATCGTGTCGACCCCCAGCTCGACCGCCTTTTCGAAGCTCTCGATCGTGTTCCCGGGGACGAGCGCATCGGCCCCCTTGTGGCCGACCCGGCGCAACTAGAAGAGCTGGTTCTCGCCGGCGAAGATCTCGCTCACCGAATCGTCGGTGAAGATGCGGCGGATCGAGTCGGCGAAGGTGCTGGCGGTGGAGAGCACGGTGATGTTGTCCGGGGCGCCCGGGCGCAGCGGCAGGGTGTCGGTGACGACGATCTGCTCGATCGCCGAGTCGGCGAGCCGCTCGTAGGCGGGGCCGGAGAAGACGCCGTGGGTGGCGCAGGCAATGACCCGCGCAGCGCCGGCGTCGAGGACCGCTTGGGCGGCGGCGCAGAGGGTGCCGGCGGTGGCGATCATGTCGTCGACGAGGATCGCGGTCTTGCCCTTGACGTCGCCGACCACGTAGCCGATCTCGGCGACCGCCTGGGCCGGCCGCTCCTTCTCCATCACCGCCCAAGTGGTGCCGAGGCGGCGGGCGAAGTTGCGCGCCGTCTTCACCCGCCCGGCGTCGGGCGAGACGACCACCAGGTCCTCGGCCGCGTACTGGTCGGCGAACCACTGGGTCAGCATCGGCATCGCCGTCATGTGGTCGACCGGGACGTGGAAGAAACCCTGGACCTGGCCGGCGTGGAGGTCCATCGTCAGGATGCGGTCGGTGCCGACGCTCTCCAGGCACTTGGCGACGATCCGGGCTGAGATCGGCTCGCGCGGGGCGGACTTCTTGTCCTGGCGGGCGTACCCGTACCAGGGCATGACGGCGATGATCCGGTGTGCCGAGGCACCCTGGGCGGCGTCGATCATCGTCAGCAGCTCGACCAACGAGTCGTTCGGGGTCATTCCGCTCTGCTCGTTGGCGCAGGTCGACTGGACGATGAAGACGTCGGCGCCGCGGATCGACTCCTCGTAGCGGCAGTAGACCTCGCCGTCGGCGAAGGTCTTCAGCGTCGCCTGCCCGAGGTCGAGGTCGAGCTTGCCGGCGATCTTCGCGGCCAGGTCCATCGAGCTGCGGCCGCCGAAGACCATCATCCGCTTCGAGTAGTCGTGGGAGATCGCGGTGGACGCCTGCGGGCGCTCTTCGATCGTGCTCACTCGCTCTTGTCCTCTCGCATCCGCGCGGCCTTGGCGGCCGCGTATCCGTCGATATTCCGTTGCGCGTTCTCGCTGACGGCCAGTGCCCCGTTGGGCACGTCGTCCTTGATCACCGCGCCAGCGCCAGTGTAGGCGGAGTCCCCGACTTCTACCGGGGCAATAAGCATCGTGTCAACGCCGATGCGGACGTCGACGCCGATCACGGTTCGGCTCTTGCGGAATCCGTCGTAGTTGGCGGTGATCGTGCCGGCGCCGATGTTGCTGCCGGCCCCGACGTCGGCGTCGCCGACGTAGGAGAGGTGCGGGACCTTGGCGCTCTTGCCGATGTGCGAGTTCTTGATCTCGACGAAGGTGCCGGCCTTGGCGCCGGCGTCGAGCAAGGCGCCGGGGCGCAGGTAGGCGAAGGGACCGACCGAACATCCGTCGCGGACCTCGCACTCGACCAGGTAGGAGTGGACGACGCGCGACTCGACCCCGACCGAGCTGTCGATCAGGGTCGTCACCGGGCCAACCACGGCGTGGGCGCCGACCTTGGTCTCGCCGCGCAGCGTCGTGCCGGGCTCGATCCGCGCGTCGGCCTCGATCTCGACCCCGGCCTCGATCCAGGTCGAGCCCGGGTCGACGACGGTGACACCGGCCAGCATGTGGGCCTCGAGCAGGCGGCGGCGGGCCTCGGCCTCGACCGCAGCGAGGTCGAGGCGGTTGTTGATCCCCATCGTCACCGCCAGGTCCTCGGCGATGTGGGCGGCGACCGTGTGGCCGGCCTCGCGCAGGGCCGGGAAGACGTCGGGCAGGTAGTACTCGCCCTGGGCGTTGTCGTTGGAAAGCCCGGCCAGGGCAGCGGCGAGCGGGGCAGCGTCGAAGACGTAGGTGCCGGCGTTGACCTCGCGGATCGCGAGCTGGGCGGGGTCGGCGTCGCCGCCGGCTTTCGCCTCGACCACGCGCTCGACCGCTCCGCCCTCGCCGCGGACGACGCGGCCGTAGGAGCCCGGGTCGTCGAGCTCGATCGTCAACATCGTTGCCGCGGCGTCGGTGGCGGCGTGGGCGGCGAGCAGCTCGGCGATCGTCTCGGTCGAGATCAGCGGCACGTCGCCGGAGAGGACGAGCACAGTCTCGCTCTGCTCGATCAGTGGGAGCGCGGCGCGGATCGCGCCGCCCGTGCCGTCTGCCTCTGGCTGCTCGATGATCTCGATCTCACCGGGGAGGCCGGCGGAGATGTCGCGGCCCGGCGAGACGATCACCCCGACCCGCCCCGCCCCCGCCTCGCGCGCAGCGAGGATCGGCCAGGCGACCATCGGCCTCCCGCAGACGGGATGCAGCATCTTCGGCAGCGAGGAACGCATGCGCGTACCCTCGCCAGCCGCCATCACGAGGACCAAGGGCGGACTCACTGCGGGAATCGTAAACGGGCGAGCGCTTCGAGCTCAGGCCGCGCGGCCGCGTGAAAGCTCTTTGCCGACCATCGCGACGCTGGTCAGCGTCCAGCCGGCGAAGATCAGATCGATGCCGACGAGGAGGCCGATCGCCCAGTCGGCGGAGGAGGGGAACTTGGCGAGGACGAGGATTCCGATCAGCAGGCCGCAGACGCCGGAGAGGCCGACCCAGCCGGCGTTCGGCTGACCGCGACCGAGGAAGGCGACGGTGACCCGGGTGACGCCCATGAAGAGGAAGTAGACGCCGAGGACGAAGGTCAGGGTCAGGGTGCCGTTGTGCGGTTCGACGATCAGCCAGAGGCCGACGATCACCGTGATCGCCGCCCACAGCAGCCGCAGCAGCAGCGAGCCGACCGAGTGCGCCGAGAACGCCGCGGCAACGAGAAACGCACCGACGATCAGGAGGATCCAGCCGATGAAGATCGCGGTCCCGACCGAGGCCACCTCGGGCACGATGATCGCGATGCAGCCGAGCACGATCGCCGCGATCCCGATCGTCATCAGCGCCTTCCAGCTGCGCGCAAGCCCAGCGCGGATTTCCGGGTCCAGGGACGCTCCTCCGTACTCCACGGGAAAAGCCTATGTCTCCCCGCGGACGCCCTCGGGCACCGCCCGCTCCGCCTCCCGCTCGTAGAACCTCACCCACTTGCGGACCGCGTTGTCGGAGACGCTGTACTTCCGCCCCACCGCGCAGTAGTTGGTCGCCTCGATCTCGGCCAACAGCTTCTCGCGTGGCGGGCGCTCGACCTTGCGGGCACGGGGCTTTGGGCGGCCACGGATTTGTGAGCGGTCCCAGCGGGTGCCGCATGCGTGCGAGCAATAGCGCTGGCTGCGGCTCCTCTCGACGAAATCGGCTCCACACCGCTTACAAGCGCGAATTGGTCTCTGAATTCGATTCTTGCGGCCGCAATGCGTGTCGAGGGTCGCGGCGCAGTTCGGACACACGATGCGGAGATTCTCCAGACGGTGGTCGTCCCTGATCCCGTTGATGTGATCGAGGATCATTGACATCGCTTGGCCACGCCAGATGTCCCCCTGGCCGCAAAGCTCGCATCGCGGCTGCTTCAGGCCTTCGGCATAGAGGCGGCACTTGAGGTGGTAGCGGGAGTAGGTCGAGCCTGAAACCATGACCTCCCGCAAGGGTCGTTTCGGAGCGAGGTTCCCCTGCCGCGAGCGATTCGGATCGAAGTGGGCAGTAGATATGTCCCACTCGGCGGCATGCTTCTTCAGCACACGCCAGCCGCCACCGCTGGGACAGAGGCCAAGGCGCCGCAAGCTTTCAGCCCAGGAGAGCGAGGCGGCAATCGCCTCTCGCGCCTGCTCCTCGGTGTAACTAAGCCGCCTCCCTGCCATGCTTGCACCATGGCACTAGGCGCAGACAGAAAGTTTCAGCCTCGAACCAGCAACACGAGATTTCGGGGAACTGGGGAGTCCGGGTTCGAACCGGAGATGCGGCATCCAAAGTGCCGAGTGTTACCGACTACACCACTCCCCAACACTGCTTCCAAAGCTTAAGGCCCCGCCTAGTCCTCGCCGCTGCGGGCCACCTTGCCGCCCTTCGCGCCCGGCTCCAGCGCCGGGCCCTTGGGCGAGGCGATGCCGAGGACACGCATCGCCTTGAGGCCGAGGCCGAGCTTCTCGCGGCCCTCGGTGGCGGAGACGTCGTGGCCGCAGAGCTCGCGCACCCGCTCGAGCCGGTAGCGGACCGTGTGGCGGTGGGTGAAGAGCTGTTTGGCGGTGGCGGCGACGTTGCCGTCGTTGTCGAGGTAGGCCTCGACGGTGGCGACCAGCTCGGTCTCGTACTGCTCGTCGTAGCTGGAGAGGGGCTCGATCGTCTCGGCGTAGAAGCGTTCGAGCTCGCCCGGGTCCTCGCTCATCGCCGGCAGCAACAGGCGATAGGCACCGGTGTCCTCGAAGGCAAGGGTCGGGTGGCCTTCGGCCTCGCCGACGTTGGCGGCAAGACGAGCCTCCGAGCCGGCCCGGTAGAGATCGACCGGGTCGGCGCAGCGGCGACTGCGGCCGGTGGTCAGGTGGAAACCGGAGAGGCTGTCTTCGAGCTCGCGGGAGAGCCCGGCGGCGGCGCGGGCAAGACGTTCGTCGTCCTCGGCAGGAACGATCACGGCGAGGTTGGCGGTCCCGTCCTCCCCCGGTTCGGATGTCGCCAGCGAGCCCGGCGCCAGCGAGCGCAGGGTCCGCATCGCCAGCGTCAGCACCCGTTCGCGCCAGTCACCGGTCTGCGCTGCGCGCGGCGCCGCCCGCAGCATCAGCACCCCGGCGCCACGATCGAGGTCGGCGCCGAGCTCGGCGCCGCGGGCGACGATGTCGCCGCGATCGGTTACCTCGCGGGCGAGGACGGCGGCGACGAAGGCGCTGGCGACCTCCTCGCTCGCCCATTCCGGCGAGCGCGAGCGCTCCAGCTCGAGCGCCAGCAGCGTCGTCACCATGCGGGCGATCGCCGGGTCCGGCGGCGAGGCCGCGCGGTAGCGAAGCTCGCCGACGCTGGCGTCGGCGACCCGCAGCTCAACCGTCGTCACGCCCTCCCCAGCGGAAAGCAGCCTCTGCTCCTGGTCGGGTGAGGCGCCCGCAACCGCGAGGACGGCGCTGGAGCGATCGATCAGGGCGACGCTGGCGTCCAGCAGCCGCGCCGCGGCGCGCGCCACCGCGGGCAGCCCTGCACCCGATTCGACCGCTTCCGAGAGCGCATCGAGCAGGCTGGGATCCCCAGCCTTTGCAGGGCTTTCGGTCTCTTTCGAGCTCGCCGGCATGCGTTCATTATTCCCTTCCGACCCTTCGAGCGGCCCGCGGGCGACGGCTTGACAGCTAGTGGCCGTGCAGGAAGTTGACGATGTCGTCGTAGTAGTAGACGATCCCGAGCCCGATCACGATCCCGCCGAGCACGAGGCCGGCGAGGACGAACAGGGCGAGGAATCCAGCCGCAGTCTTTTCCCAGATCCGGCCGTGCGCGGTCAGCGCCGGGTGGAGGATGAGGACGACGAAGGTGACCAGGCAGATCAGCCCGGCCGCGCCCCAGAGGAAATATTGGTGGCCGATCTTGGCCAGCGCGTAGGGGATCACTGCCCTGGATGATGGCGCACTTCGGAGACGACAGCAGGGGCCACCAGGCCGACGGCAGCACAAAACGAGAAGGCCGCGGCGCCGAGCGCCCAGCCGGCGCTGACGTCGCTGAGGTAGTGGACTCCGAGGTAGACGCGCGAGAGGCCGACCAAGGCGGTGAGGGCAAAGCCGGTGGCGACGACCGCGGTCGCCCGCGCCATCCCCGGCCGCAGCCGCAGCACGATCGTCACCGCCAGCCAGACGTAGAGCACCGAGTGGGCGGCGTGGCCGCTGGGGAAGGAGGAACCGTGGGTGCTGACCTCGGCGATACCGACCGGCCGCGGCCGGTCTACCGCGACCTTGATCTCGGAGAACCCGACCTGGATGATCGCCATCCCCACGACCAGGACCCAGAACTCGGTCCAGCGCCGGCGCGCGGCGAGCAGCGCCGCGCAAACCGCGGTCAGTGCCCAGGTGAAGGCGCCCGAGCCGAGCACGGTGACGATCTTGGAGACCGCGAGCAAGAAGCCGCTGTGCAGGTGGCCGACGATTTCGATCGCCTGTTCGTCGCCCGGCGTCGGCCCGGGTTCGCTGCCGACGACGACGGCGTAGGCGACGAGGACGAAGAGCGCCACGGCCAGCGTCGCCATCAACGACGTGAATTCGAGCCCGAAGGTCCCTCCAGGGGTCACCCGGTTCCAAACGAAGCGCAGCTGCGGCTCATAGCGGCGAGCGAGCACGACCAGCCAGCGGGTCGCCGCGTGCTCCTCCATCCAGAGCACCGCCGCCCGGCGGTTCTCGGCGACGCGGAAGTGGCGGCTGAGGAAGACCGTCGCGGCGACGATCGCGATCAACAGACCGAGCAGGAAGGCGCCTTTGGCGGCGTACTTGCCGGCGGTCTCGATGCTGCGCGAGAAGAAGTAGCCGATCAGGATGTGGGCGCTGGCCCAGAGCCCGGTGCCGAGGATGCTGTAGGGGACGAATGCGCGGTAGCCCATCCCCGAGCTGCCGGCGATGAAAGGGGCGAAAGCCCGGACGAGGCTGATGAAGCGGCCGATGAAGATCGTCTTGCCGCCGTGGCGGGAGAAGTAGTCCTCGACCTTTTCGAAACGCTCGTGGCCGATCCCGAAGCGCGGCCCGTGACGGAGGACGAACTCGCGACCGAGGTGGCGGCCGAGGAAGAAGCTCGCCGTGTCGCCGAGCCAGGCGGCGAACCAGGCGACCGCAATCAGCAGGTAGATGTCGATCGCGCCCTGGCCGGCGACGGCGCCGCCGAGCAGCATCACGGTCTCGCCGGGGACGACGAGGCCGACGAAGGCACCGGTCTCGGCGAAGGCGAAGACGCCGACCAGCAGGTAGGTCCAGGCGCCGAGCGTTTCCGAGACGTCTTCCAGCAGGCTCTGCAGCTTGAAGCTGCCGAGCTCCTGGCTGAGGAGGTAGTAGCCGGCGGCGATCGCGATCACGGCCGCCGCGATCAGGAGCCGTTTGCGACGGCTGCCGCCGCCACCGCCCTCGCCGGGCAGCTTCACCCGAACCGTCCCGCCTCGCAGACGATCGCGTCCTCGCGACCGAGCGCCCAGGCCGCGGCCTGGGCGGCGGCGAGGTCGGGGAAGAGCCCGACCGCGGTCGGACCCGAGCCGCTCAGCAGCGCGACCGGCGCCCCGGCCTCGCGCAGGGCCTCCAGCGCCTCGCCGATCGAGGGCCGCAGCGAGCGCGCCGGCGCCTCGAGGTCGTTGACCAGCAACTCCGGATAGGCGAGCGGCGAGGCGCCGGTGCCGGCGGTATCGCGCAGTCGCGCCGCCAGCTCCTCCAGCTCGTCGGCGACGCGGCCGACGCCGAGCCGGTCGGCCGCGGCGAAGACGTCGGCGGTGCTTAGGCCGCCGCCGTCGGGGAGGAGGAGGGCGGCATGCGGGGCGGGCTCGGGCAGCGGTTCGACCAGCTCGCCGGCGCCTCGCACCAGCGCCAACGCAGGACGCAGCTGCGAGGGGACGTCGGCGCCGAGGCCGGCCGCGATCGCGGGCAGCTCGGCGACCTCGCCGGCGGCAAGGCGGAGGACCGCGGCGGCGTCGCCGCTGCCGCCGCCGAGGCCGGCGGCGACCGGCACCCGCTTCTCGATCTCGATCCGCAGCGGCGACCGCTCCCAGCCCGCGTCGCGCAGCGCCGCCAGCGTCCGCGCAACCAGATTCTCGCCCTCCACCCCCGGGCAGATCACCTCGTCGCGCTCGGCCTCGCTCACCTCGATCAGGTCGGCGAGCGCCAGCGGCTCGAACAGCGAGCAGAGGTCGTGCAGGCCATCGGCGCGGGTGCGGCCGAGGTAGAGGCAGAGGTTGAGCTTGGCGGGGGCGTGGACGAGCATCGGGTCAGGCTTGGCCCTGGAGCTTCGCGGACAGCGCGGCGAACTGCCCCGGCGAGAGAGACTCGGCGCGGGCGTCTTCGGGCAGGCCGAGCGCCGCGAGCCCCGCCCGCGCCGGCGCCAGCGAGCCGGGCCGGGCGTGCTCGAGCGAGCGCGGCAGCGACTTGCGCCGGTGCGAGAAGGCGGCGCGGACCAGCTCCCGCGTCGCCGGGTCGGCGCCGGGCCCGGTCCGGCGCAGGGCGAGGATCGCCGACTCGACCCGCGGCCGAGGCTTGAACACAGCCGGGTCGACCGTGCGGACCAGCTCGACCTCACAAGCCAGCTGGGCGACGACGCTGGGCGAGCCGTAGGTGCGGCTACCGGGAGCGGCGCGGAGGCGGTCGGCGATCTCACGCTGAACCATCACCGTCCAGCGCTGCAGCGCCGGCAGCTCCTCGATCGTGCGCAGGATCAGCGGCGTCGCCACCGAGTAGGGGAGGTTGGCGACCATCGCGCTCGGCGGCGGCGCCAGCGCACCGAGGTCGAGCTTCATTGCGTCCCCCCAGTGCAGGTCGACCTCGGGCCTGGTCGCGAGTGGCGCCAGCGCCGGCTCGAGGCCACGGTCGATCTCGACCGTGTGGACGTGGGCGGCGACCGCGGCGAGGTGCTCGGTCAGCACACCTTCCCCCGCCCCGACCTCGAGCACGACGTCGTCGGGCGCCAGCTCGGCGTCGCGGACGATCGCCTCGAGCAGGTTCGGATCGGCGAGGAAGTTCTGGCCCAGCCGCACCACGGTCCAGGCTCCCTACCAGCCGAAGAGCGCGCTCGCGTTCGCCTCGACCGTGCGCTCCAGCTCCTCGTAGGAGGCCCCGCGCACCTCGGCGACGACGCGCGCGGTGGCGGTCACGTAGGCGGGCTCGTTGCGCTTTCCCCGCCGCTCCTGCGGAGCGAGGAACGGCGCGTCGGTCTCGACCAGGATCCGGTCCTCGGGCACCTCCGCCGCCGCCTCGCGCAGCGCTTCCGAGCGCGGGTAGGTGACGTTGCCGGCGAACGAGCAGTACCAGCCGCGCTCGGCCGCGTCAGCGACGCGCTGCGGCGCCGAGAAGCAGTGGAGGACGACGGTGACGCCCACCGCGCGCTCCTCCAGGGTGGCGAAGATCTCGTCGGTGGCGGCGGTCGTGCCCTCGGCGTCGCGGGCGTGGATCACCAGCGGCAGATCGAGCTCGCGGGCGATCTCGATCTGGGCGGCGAAGGCGCGGCGCTGGTCGTCGGGGTCGGCGGTGTCGCGGTAGAAGTCGAGCCCGGTCTCCCCCACCGCCCGCACCTTCCCGTGCCCGGCGAGCCGCGCGATCTCGGCCGCGGCGGCGTCGTCGAAGCCAGCGGCGTCGTTGGGATGGCGGCCGACGGCGGCAAAGACCGCCTCGTGACGCTCGGCGGCGGCGATCGCCGCCGGGTTCGATTCCTCGCCGAGGCCGATGTTGAGGATCCGACCGACCCCGGCTTCGGCGGCGCGCTCGAGCAGGTCCCGCTCGTCGCCGTCGCAGAGGAAGAGGTGCGTATGGGAGTCGATCACCCCGCCCAGACTACGGGCAGCCGAAGGCGGCGAGCGGCGAGGGCAGCGCCTGCGGGAACAGCAGGGCGAGCCCGAGGCCGCCGATCACTTCGGCGGCGCCGACCGCCGAGCCAAGCGAGTTCACCTGTTCGGTGAGTTTCGCGCCCTGAGCGCAGAGCGCATTGACGTCGGCGACGGCGCTCACCGCTTCCTGCAGCTGTTTGCCGCTGACGCCCTGCAGTTTCGAGAGCGCTTCGTTGAGGCTCGCGTTGGTGATCCCTTTCAGTTTGCCTTCCAGGGTTTCGACCCGGCTGGTCAGTTTTTCGACCCGGCCTTCGAGTCCGGCGACGCCCGGTTCGCCACCAGCACCGGGTTCGCCCGCGGCGCCGTTCTGGCCGTTTTCGCCTGCCGGCCCGGTCGCGCTCCAGGAGATCTTCCGCCACCCCTTGCGGCACTTCTTCTTCTTGGCGACCAGCCGCACGGCGCCCTTCGCCTTGCCCTTGGTCCGGTAGCAGGCGTAGACCTTGCCGTCGCGGCCGACGATCCCGGCCGCGCTCGCCGACTGCCCCACGCCGGTCACCAGGAGGACGACGGCGAGCAGCGCCGCGGCCACGATCGCCGCCCAACGGCCGAGCTTGTTCCCCTGGAGCACCCCAGCTCCAAACATGAGCCGAGCCTCCCACAGAAAAACCGTTTGTCCATTCGCATTTTTTGGGCTCGAATAGCCTTTCCGGCGTGGCCGAGCTTGCCGACTACTACCGCGAGATCTACATGCGGGGGCTGACCGGCGAAAAACCGGTCGTCCCGGTCGCGGCAGCGGAGCTGGAGTCACTGGCCCGCGAACGGATGGAGGAGCGGGCGGTCAACTACGTCTGGGCAGGTGCCGGCAGCGAGGAGACGATCAGCGCCAACCGCGAGGCGTTCGCCCGGCACCGGATCGTGCCGCGGATGCTGCGCGACGTCAGCCGGCGCGACCTCGCGATCGAACTGCTGGGAACGGCGATGCCGGCGCCGTTGCTGCTGGCGCCGATCGGCGTGCAGAAGATCGTCCACCCCGACGGCGAGCTGGCGACGGCCCGCGCCGCCGCCAAGGTCGGCGTGCCGATGATCGCCAGCACCGCCTCGCATTTCACCCTGGAGGAGATCGCGGCGGCTGGCGGGGCCGACGCGCCTCGCTGGTTCCAGCTCTACTGGGCCAACGACAGGCCGCTGGTCGAGAGCTTCGTCGGCCGCGCCGAGGCGGCTGGCTACGGGGCGATCGTCCTCACCGTCGACACCTTCGTCCCCGGCTGGAAGCCGCGCGACCTGCAGCAGGCGTGGCTGCCGTTCCTGGAAGGGATGGGCGTCGCCAACTACTTCGAGGACCCGGTTTTCCGAGCGGCGCTGGAGAAGACGCCGGAGGAGGACCAGGGCGCCGCCACCGGCCACTTCCTCTCGGTCCAGGCGAACCCGGCGCTCCGCTGGGACGACCTCGCCTGGTTGCGCGAGCGGACCTCGCTGCCGATCCTGATCAAGGGGATCCAGCATGCCGAGGACGCCCGCGAGGCGGCGCGGCGCGGCGTCCAGGGCGTGATCGTCTCCAACCACGGCGGCCGCCAGGTCGATGGTGCTCTCGCCTCGCTCGACGCGCTGCCGGCCGTCGCCGAGGCGGTTGGCGGGGAACTGGCGGTCCTCTTCGACAGCGGCGTGCGCGGCGGCGCCGACGTGCTCAAGGCGCTCGCCCTCGGCGCCGACGCCGTCTGCCTCGGCCGCCCCTACATCTGGGGCCTGGCGCTGGAGGGCGAGGCCGGCGTCGAGGCGGTGCTGCGCATGGTCCTGGCGGAGCTCGATCTGACCATGGCCCTCTGCGGCGTGACCCGCCCCGACGAGATCGGCCCCGACCTGCTCGACGGCTGAAGCATTGACGGTGCCATAGGCCCGTCAATACTGCAGAAGCTAGGCGTCGATCTTGGGGAAGAGGGGCGGGACGCGCTCGACCTGCTGGCCGCCGGGGCGGGAGCCGAGCTCGGCGAGGGCACGACCTTCTTCGCCGAGCACAGCAAGCAGCTTGGCGCTCGTCTGAGGCAGGTAGGGAACGAGCAGCAGCGTGGTGACGCGCAGTCCCTCGACCAAGTTGTAGAGGACTTCGTCGAGGCGCTCGGGGTCGGCCTCGTCCTTGGCCAGCTCCCACGGCTTCGACTCCTCGACGAAGCGGTTGAGGCGGCGAACCAGCGTCCAGGCGACCTCCAGCGCCTGGGTCAGCTCGGCCCGGTCGAGCAACTCGCTGAAGCGGGCGACGGCGCCTTCGAAGTCCTCGGCCAGCGTCGCGTCGACCGCGGCCTCGGGCACGGCGCCCGCGCGATAGCGATCGACCATCGCCAGCACGCGGCTGGCGAGGTTGCCGTAGTCGTTGGCCAGCTCGGTCTCGTAGCGGGCCTCGAAGCCGGCGGTCGAGATCGAGCCGTCCTGGCCGAAGCTGACCTCGCGGAAGAGGTAGAAGCGCAGCGCATCGGAGCCGAAGCGATCGATCACCTCGAACGGGTCGAGCACGTTGCCGAGGCTCTTCGACATCTTTTTCTCGCCCATCAGGAGGAAGCCGTGGATCACCATCCGCCGCGGCGGCTCGAGGTCGGCGGCGAGGCAGAGCGCCGGCCAGATCACGGCGTGGAACTTGAGGATGTCCTTCGCCATCACGTGCAGGTTCGCCGGCCAGTAGCGCGGCAGCAGGTCCTCGCCCTCGCGGGCGAAGCCGAGGGCGGTGACGTAGTTGAGGAGGGCGTCGAACCAGACGTACATCCGCTGCTCGGGGTCCCAGGGCAGCGGCAGCCCCCACTTCAGGCTCGGCCGCGAGAGCGAGACGTCTTCCAGCCCCTGCTTGATGAACGAAACCGCCTCGTTGCGCCGGAAGTCCGGCACGACGAAATCGGGCCGTGCCTCGTACAGCTCTTCCAGCTGCGCCTGAAAGGCAGAGAGGCGGAAGAACCAGTTCTCCTCCTTCAGCTTGTCGAGCGGGATCTCGTGAATCGGGCAGGTGTTGCCGGGCCCCAGCTCGCGCTCGGTTTTGAAGTCGGCGCAGCGCGGGCAGTACCAGCCTTCGTAGGTCCCCTTCGTCACCCAGCCGTTGTCGTAGACCCGCTGCATGATCGTCGCCACCCGTTCTTCGTGCCGCGGGTCGGAGGTGCGGATGAAGAAGTCGTTGGTGACGTCGATGATCGGCCCCAGCGCTTCGAACTTGGCCGCGTTGCGATCGGCCAGCTCCTGCGGCGTGATCCCCTCCCGCTCGGCCGCGGTCTCGATCGGCTCCCCGTGCTCGTCGGTCCCGGTGAGGAAGAAGACGTCCTCCTCACGCTGCCGCATGTGCCGCGCCAGCACGTCAGCCGCCATCGTCGAGTACGCGTGCCCGAGATGGGGCTCCGCGTTGACGTAGTAGATCGGCGTGGTGACGTAGAAGGTCTTCCCGGGCATGCGTGCCCGGCAAGCTAGCGCCTCGCAAGGCTCCCCAGCGGACACCCCCTGGGGAGCGCCGTCAGCCGACCAGCCGCAGTCGCCGATAGCTGGTGTGGGTCCTGCCCTCCGCGGTCTCGACCTCGCGCACCAGGATCTTCTTCGCGGCCTCCAGCCTGGCGGCGAATTTCGGCTTCGGCTTCAGGGTGAGGACGGCGTGATGACCGGGGCGGAGCTTGAGTCGGGCTACGGCGCTCTCGGGCTTCGGCTTGTGCAGGCGACCCTTGACCCTCCTCGGCTTGCCGCTGACCGCCTGCAGGGCGAACTTGCAACCGCCTGGCTTGGCGGCCTTCGGGCAGCTGAGACGGACCCGCAACCCCCGGGCCGAGGACCCGGGCGCCTGCAGCTCATAGGCGCCGATGTCGGCGCCGTTGGCGCCAGCCGCGGTGGACGACGAGACGCCCGGGTAGAGCGATGGCCTGGCCTCGCCGCGCTGGTCGACGCCGAGCCCGCCGCCGCCCTTGTTGACGGCCGGGCTGCTCGGCGGCAGCGCCATCGTCTCGGTCGAGCCGCCGTTGTCGGCGAGCGGACCGAGCTGGGGGTCGACGCCGACCAGGTCGGAGCTGGGGACGAGCTCGGTGAGTTCGGACTGGGCGGGATTGCCGATCAGATCGAAGGAGGCGAGCGCTTTGCCGGCCAGGTCGGGGCCGGTGCCGGCGCTGGTGTTGCCGGCGACGATCGTGTCGACCAGGCGCTCGACGTTGAAAAACGAGATCCCTCCTCCACCGTGGGTCGCGCCGGTCACCTGATTGCCGGCGATCGTCGAGTCTTCGATCGTCACCGTCAGCGATTCGCCGCCGCTGGCAATCGCGCCACCGGACCCCGGGGTCTGGTTGCCGCTGAAGGTCGAGTTCGCGATCAGCACCGGCGCCCCGTTGCCCGAGGAGATGTCGACCGCGCCGCCGGCATCGCGGGCGCGGTTGCCGACGAAGGTGGAGCCGACGATCTTGTGTTCGCTCCCGTGTTCGACCTCGACCAGCACGGCACCGCCGACCCCTTCCGCTTTGTTGCCGGTGAAGGTCGAACTTTCGATCGTCAGCGGGGTTTCGTCGCCGCCCGCCCAGATCGCGCCACCGTTGCTGCCTTCGTTGCCGGTGAAGATGCTGTCGCGGATGGTCAGCGGCGCACCGAAGCTGTCGACGGCGCCGCCGTAGCCGGCGCTTTCCGTGCGGGCGCCGCTGACGACGCAGTTGCTGATCGTCAGGCTCGCGTTGGTGTCCTCGTTGTAGATGTCGCCGCCGTTGTCTTTGATCCAGCCGTTGGCGATGTGGAGGCCGGAGAACGTCACCGCGCCGGGAGTCGCAAATGCAGCGATTTTGAAGACGCGGTGTTCTTTGCTCGTCTGTTCGACGGTCAGCTGCCCGGCGCCGGGGCCGTCGATCTCAACCGAGTCTTTGATCGTCAGGCCGGTGCCGCTGAGGACGATGGTGCCGGAGACGCCAGAGGCAAACTGGATCGTGTCCGCGCCGGGGGCGGAGTTCGCCGCTTCGACCGCGGCACGGAGGCTGCCGGCACCGCTGTTCGCGGTATCGGTGACGGTGTAGGTCTGGGCCTGCGCGGGGGCGGCGACCGCCAGCAGCGCGAACGGGATGGCCAAGATCCCACCGGCTCGCCTGCCTCGATTCGCCCGCTTCCGCCTCATCTCCGATCGAAGCTGAAGCTACACATTCGCGGACGACTGCTGCGGCCGGGGTCGATCAGCCGTCCAGATCCACAAGTCGGGGCGCGAGATGCTGGCGCCCCGACATGGGCGACGCTACGTTCGAGGAGAGCAGCGCGGTGGATACCAGAGCTTGCGCCATGCATCGGTCATCCAGACGTCCCCAGCCGGGGCATAGGTCTTGTCACCCTGGCGGAGGTACGTCACCTGCCACCTGCCGTCGCGCAGTTCGAGGCCGAGAGCCCCGCGGACACGGCTCTTCTTCCGCTGACTCCGGAGCACGGCAAACGCTCGGCCTTCCGCTTCTTCCGTGACAGACCCGACCTGTTCATAGGCCCTCAATACGTCACTCGGCTTGGGCTTGCGGACGACACTGTTCTTTGGACAGTGCAGCACCTGCCGGGTGGGCAGTTCGCTGCAGGGACGCCCGTTGACTTCGCCAACGGCCTGCAGCGCGCAGGCATCTCGCTGGTCCCCCGAATTGATGTGACGCACCCATTCCTCCGCGAGGTCCCGCTGTGGACTTGGGGGACCCGGGTGAGGTATCGACCGAGCCCCAGCGCCCGCCGCCATACCGATGACCGCAGCGCAAGCCATGATCGAAAAAGCCACGACAACCCGGCTCGGGCTCATCGGAACAACCTCCTACCGACAGGCATAGTAGAGGTCCGTGTAGTTTTCGTGGTTCCACAGCCAGAGCGGCCACATCGTCCTGTGGTTGTTTTCGCGCCAGGTGACGTCTTTCTCGAAGCTTTCGGCCGCGTCGATCGGGAGAACTTCGTTTTTGCCGTTCTGAGTCTGGTTGGAATACCAGTTGACTTCCCCGAAGTTCAGTAGCGGCAGGCCGCCCGGCGACTCATCGATCCACTCCGCGGAACTCCCATCGTAGAACTGAGGGCCGATGTGCCATTCCGTCAGCACGGTTTGGCCCGTGTGATCATTCGTGATGTAGAAGTAGGCAATTTCCAGCGACCGGTTATAGCCGGCGTAGAGCCTTATGTAGTTCCCTCCTTCGATCGGGAAGCTCGGGATTTCGTAGGCGAAGCGGTATTCGCCCGCGAATATTTCGATCCAGCCATTGAAGGCCCCCGCTGCAGTTGCTTCGGTGCCGGTCTGCATGAAGCGGTTGGTGTGATCCCCTCCGAGGCCAACCCAAGAAGCGACGGCGGCACCGGGGGCGCACGAGGAGCCGTGACCATAGGGCTGGTAGAAGGTCCCAATGACGGCGTGCCACTTGTTCGGGCTACCCGGGGCGGTGTCCTCCCACCCAGACCAGTTGTAATTCAGAGATTCTCCCAGGTAACCGCGGTGCTTTTGCGTCTGGTGACAGGAGGGAAGCAGCGGCGCTTCCTTGTAGTTGCCTACCAATTCACGCCATCGTTCCAGGCCGGCCGAATTGCTCGGCCGCGGCGGAAACCCCCAGAGCTGCAGTTCCGCATCGCTGGCGATCAAGGGATCGAACCCCGTCGGGGGTTCGTTGACGGTCATATATTCGGAGCTGCCACCTGGGAGCGCGTAGCTGTACTTCCTACCACCACCAGAGATCTTCGTAACGAGGGGGCGATCCGCTGCGCTGAGTGGCGCCAGTCCGGTGTCGACCAGAGAGCAGTCCGGCAGTTCGGTGGTGGAGGCCGGACTTGCGGTAGTCGGTTCCGTAGACGCGCTCGCCGCAAGTGCCGACGACTGCGGGAGCAGGCCGAGCACAAGCACCGTTCCGACGGCGAGAGTGGCATGGCAAGCAAGCTGGCGTTGCAACGGAAATGCCACCTTCACCCTCCCTACCCCGGCGTTTTGCATTGATTCGACGTCATCTCGTTCGGGAAACACATCCGTGAACCAGACTGTTGTCCCGAACCCATAATTACTGACCAGTGGCTAATGCTACACCGCTTTTGAAATGCTGAGTAAGAGAAAAGTAATAACTGATTCTTATTCGCACCTGGGCGATCGGGTGAAATAGGAGGTGGGGCTCCCGTGTCATCGACGCGTTCGGCACCACCCTGCCTGAAAGCCTGAGACGAAGGCGAGTCTAGGTTAGAAACGTATTGTCTGCAAGGGCGGAGATCGCCCCGCCGAGTTAGCGCCGCGCCTCGCGGCCGGTCAGGGCTTTGTAGAGGTCGTTGGCGCGGGTGCCGGTGAGGGCGGCGACGACGGAGGCGGCGGCGCGGGGGCGGGCGCCTGACTGGACCAGGTGGCGGAGGGCGTCGACGGCGAAGCCGACGTCTTTGTCGTGCTCGGCCGAGGCGGCGGGGCCGATGACGAGGACGATCTCGCCTTTGACGTCGCCGCGGAAGCGGCGGGCGAGCTCGCCGAGGGTGCCGCGGGCGACCTCCTCGTGGACCTTGGTCAGCTCGCGGCAGACGGCGGCCTCGCGGTCGGGGGCGAGCGAGGCGAGCGCCGCCAAACTCTCCCCCACCCGCCGCGGCGACTCGAAGGCGACGACGGTCTCGGCCGAGCGCAGCACCCGCTCCATCTCCCCCGCCCGCCGCGGCAGGAAGCCCTCGAAGCGCCAGCGGTCGGTCGGCAGGCCGGAGGCGACCAGCGCCACCGGCACGACCGAGGGGCCCGGCAGAACCGTCACCTCGAGGGCGCGGTCGATGCAGCGGCGGATCAGCTTGTAGCCGGGGTCGGAGATCCCCGGCATGCCGGCGTCGCTGACGAGGGCGACGACGTCGCCGCGCTCGATCCGCTGCGCCAGCTCGGTCGCCCGCGCGGTTTCGTTGCCCTCGTGGTTGGAGACGAGACGGGGATGGGGCCGGATCCGCAGCCGGTCGAGCAGGGCGCCGGTCTTGCGGGTGTCCTCGCAGGCGATGAAGTCGGCGCTGACGAGCGCGTCGCGTATGCGCGGGGTGACGTCGTCGAGGTTGCCGATCGGGGTGGGACAGACGACGAGCCGTCCCGGCATCAGCTTCCCGTCCCGAGCTCGGTGCGCGCCAGCGCCGCCGCCCCGATCATGCCGGCGTCGTTGCCGAGCGTCGCTTCCAGTATTGGGGTCTCGTTCATCGGCCGCAGCGCCCGTTCGCGGATCTCGCGCCGGGCCGGCTCGAGCAACAGGTCGCCGGCCGCGATCACGCCGCCGCCGACGACGATCGCGTTCGGCTCGAAGATGTTGGCGAAGCTCGAGCAGGCGACCCCGAGCCGGCTGCCGATCAAGTCGAAGACGCCGATCGCGACTTCGTCGCCGGCCAGCGCCGCCTCGGTCACGACCTTGCCGTCGACCGTCTCGCCGGCCGCCAGCCGCCGTCCCAGATCCGAGTCGGGGTTGCTTTCGGCCGCCGCCTTGCCCTCGCGGCCGAGCGCGGTGCCGGAGGCGAGCGCCTCGACGCAGCCGTGGTTGGGGCAGTTGCCCTGGCAGGGCGGGCCGTCGGCCTGGATCACGGTGTGGCCGAGCTCGGCGCCGGCACCGGTCGCGCCGCGATAGAGCCCCCCGTTGAGGATCAGCCCGCCGCCGATCCCGGTCCCGATCGTCAGCATCACGATGTCGGTCATGCCCTTGCCGGCGCCGTAGAGGAACTCGGCGAAGGCGGCGACGTTGGCGTCGTTGTCGACGACGACCGGCAGCCCGACCCGCTCCTGCACCAGGTCGCGGATCGGCAGGTCCGAGAGCGGCAGGTTGACGGCGGAGACGGCGACGCCGCGGTCGTGGTCGACGGTCGCCGGAATGCCGAGGCCGACCGCAGTCACGTTCGGCCGCGCGTCGCGCGCCTTGGTCACCTCGCGCACGACCAGCTCGACCAGCTCGTCCTCGCTCTGCCCGGTCGAGGCCTCGCGGCTCTCCCACAGCGGCTTGGTCTCGCTAAGCACTCCGACCAGCATCTTGGTGCCGCCGAGGTCGACCCCGATCGTTTCGGTATCGCTCACCGGCCGCAGGCTAGCCGAGGAGCTCAGCGAACGATGGTGAAGCTCGCAAGCTTGGGCGAAGAAATGTTGCCTGCGGCGTCGCGGGCGGTCAGGGTCGCCCGGTAGCTACCCGGTGAAAGCGCCTTGCCCTTCAGCTTGCCGCTGAACGGAACCTTGTTGGCGCCCTGATTGGCGTTAGAGACCAGGGTGCCGACCTTGACGTATCGAGCCTTCTTGTGCCTCACCACTTTGCGCGCGATCTTCGCGGTCACCTTCGCCGTCTCCGAGAGGGAGAACTCGAGCTTGCTGCCCATCGGGGCGCTGGTTTTTGCCGAAGCATGCGCTTTGGCTTTGCCGGCGACCCTGAAGCGGCTCGGCGAGAAGGATGGCTTGCCGACGAAGCTGGGGGCCACGGTGTCGGCCGGCGGGCCCACAGGCGGATCGGGGACGAGCCTGCCGATCTTTCCGACGCCCGCCTCGGTGAACCACATAGCGCCATCAGGCCCCGCCGTAATGCTCCCCAGTTCGGCCCCAGGGCTGGGAACCGGGTATTCCTTGGTCACCGTCCCGCCAGTCGTCATCCGTGCGATCTTGTTGGTTTCGTACTCGGTGATCCAGAAGGCTCCGTCCGGTCCGAGCGCGATGCCGTTCGGCTCGCTCCCGGCCGGCAGGGGGAAGCGCGTCCGAGTGCCATCGGGGGCGATGCGGTCGACGGCGCTCGCTTCGGCCATCACCACCCAGGCGTCGCCTTCGGGGCCGATCGCGATCTCGGCTGGCCCGGAGCCGATCGGGAGGTCGACCGGTTTGTGGGTGTTGACCGTCGGGTCGATGATCGCGACCACGTTTTCGTCGATGAAGGACGCCCAGACCTTCTGCGGGCTCGCCGCGAGACCCGTCACGGGGCCGCTTCCCGCCACCAGGCAACCCGTCAATCCTTCCGACGCGTTGTCCTTGGTCCCTCTGCAGATCGTCGCCTGACCGCCCAGTTCCTTCCTTCCCCAGCGGATTTCGTTGCTCGGGTTGAGGATCATCGGCCCGCCCACGTCACCGGTCGGCTGCTCTTTCACCGTGCCCCCCGGACTCCGGTACCCGTACCCGTTCACGGACGTCCAGGACACCCAGCCGCTGGGGGCGACGACGAGGTCGGTCGGCTGTTCGACGGTGGGGACGATCGCGAACCGTTCCCCGCTCGGGCTCATCCGCATGATCCCGGTTTCGAGGCCGGCTTCGGTCCACCAGAGGTTGCCGTCGGGCCCGCTGACGATGTTGAGCGGATAGGCCCCGATTTTGCCGGGATTCGCGTCGAACTCGGTAATCGCCGCCTCGGCCGCCGGGGCGACCGCGAGAACGATCGCCGCCACCGCCAACGCTGCCAGTCTCCCCAGCTTCATCTCCCGGCCAGTCTAAGGACGGCGGGTACGGGCGGCAAGGTTCGGCGCCGCCGTCTCACGATTTCCCTAAGACCGGTCGGCTACGGTGTCTGACCCTTTTATGGCAGGAGATGACCCAAAGCGACCCGACGGGCCGCCTGACTACAACGTCTACCGCTCCCGCAAAGGGTTCCTCTCAGGCCTGCGCGCGCCCGACCTGAGCGGGCTCAAGGACCGCGCGAAGCTGCCCAGGAAAAAGCCCGACGGCAAGGAGCCGGACGGGCCCGACAGCCCGCGCCGGCGCCGCGAGCGCCGCCGCGGGGCTCCGCGGCCGACCTGGAAACGGGTGCTGAAATGGGTCGGGATCGCGGCCCTCGGCTGGATCCTTCTCAGCTTCCTCGCCTTCGCCGTCTCCGCCCAGATCCAGTCGTTCAAGCTCTCGGGAGAAGCCAAGGACGCGCTCCACGGCAATCCCTTCCTGCTGCCCAGCGCGCAGACGATCCTCGTCATGGGCACCGACGCCCGCCCGCCCGACACCAAGGAGCCCGGCGCCCCCCACAAGCAAAAGTGCTTCGAACAGCAGGCGCACGGCGACAAGCCCCACGATGGCTGCGAAGCCGGCGAATACCGGGCCGACACCCTGATGCTGATCCGGGCCGGCGGCGGCACCTTCAACAAGCTCTCGATCCCGCGCGACACCCTCGCCGAAATCCCCGGCTACTCGCCGACGAAAATCAACGCCGCCTACTCCTACGGCGGCGCCGCGCTGCAGATCAAGACCGTCGAGCAGTTCCTCGGGATCAAGATCGACCACGTCGCGATCGTCGACTTCACCGGCTTCGAAAAGCTGATCGACGCCGTCGGCGGGGTCGAAGTCAACGTCCCACACAAGCTCTGCGCCGAAATCTCCGGTGGTGCCGGGCACGGCCAGGGCGGCATGACCCTCCGCCTGCACAAGGGCGAGAACACGCTCGACGGGGAAAAGGCGCTCGCCTACTCGCGGGTCCGCGAGCCGAGCGAATGCCCCGGCCCGGGCAAGAGCGCCTACTCCTACGGCTACGACGACACCGACCGCGCCAAGGCGCAGCAGTCGGTGATCAACGGGATCAAGGACCGCCTCACCGACCCCCTGCGCATCCCCTACAACTTCATCAAGGGCCCGATCATCGGCTGGGAGGCGCCGAAAGCGTTCGTCAGCGACATGGGCTTCTTTACGATGCCGCAGCTGGTACTCGCCGCCGCGATCGGCGGCAGCTCCGAAACCCACGTCCTCTGCGGCAACTTCGAAAAGGAAGAATGCGGGCTCACCCCCGAAGGCGAGATCGAAGTCCCCGACTCGACGCGCCAGCGGGCGGTGAAGAAGCTGATGGGCTGATCAGTCGGCGGCCGCGGAGGCCTTCGACTCGGACTTCGAGTCGCTCGAGTCCGAAGAGGAAGACGACGAGGAGTCCGAGGAGGAGCCGGAGTCCGACTTCGAATCCGGGGAGCCCTCGCCGGAGGAACCGGCCGAGGCGCCCTTCTTCTTCTTGCCGTAGTCGGTGTTGTAGAAGCCAGAGCCCTTGAAATGGACCGCGGGAGAGTGCAGGACGCGCTGCGCGGGAGCGCCGCACTCGACGCACTCGGTCAGCGGCTCGTCGGCCATCTTCTGCATCACGTCGAAGACGTGGCCGTTCTCGCACTTGTACTCGTAGATAGGCACGGGGTGCGGGATTATCGCAGCCGCTACGGTTCCGGCCATGGCCACCGCCGAACAGGACGCCCGCCCGACCGAGGTGACGATGGAGGAGATCGTCGCGCTTTGCAAACGGCGCGGCTTCGTCTTCCCCTCCTCGGAGATCTACGGCGGGGTCGGCTCGACCTACGACTACGGCCACTACGGCGTCCTGCTCAAGAACAACGTCAAGGCCGAGTGGTGGCGAGCGATGCTGACCGAGCGCGACGACATCGTCGCCCTCGACTCGGCGATCATCCAGAGCCCGAAGGTCTGGGAGGCCTCCGGCCATCTCGCCGGCTTCTCGGACCCGCTCGTCCAGTGCCTCGGCAAGTGCAAGAAGCGCTGGCGCGAGGATCACCTGCGCGAGGCGGTCGAAGCCGAAGGCGGCGACCCGAGCGCCGAGCTGCGCTGCCCGGAGTGCGGCGGCGAGCTCTCCGAGCCGCGCCAGTTCAACCTGATGTTCGAAACCCACGTCGGCCCCGTCGCCGAGCAGGGCTCGACCGTCTACCTGCGACCGGAGACGGCGCAGGGGATCTTCATCAACTTCAAGAACGTGCTCAGCTTCGCCCGCAAGAAGCCGCCCTTCGGGATCGCCCAGATCGGCAAGTCCTTCCGCAACGAGATCACCCCCGGCAACTTCATCTTCCGCACCCGCGAGTTCGAGCAGATGGAGATGGAGTTCTTCGTGCCGCCGGCCGAAGCCGAGCGCTGGTACCGCGAGTGGATCGAGCTGCGCGAGCGCTGGTACACCGAGCTCGGCATCCGCCCCGACCACCTCCGTGTCCGCGCCCACGACGCCGACGAGCTCTCCCACTACTCCTCGGGCACCAGCGACGTCGAGTACCTCTTCCCGATCGGCTGGTCGGAGCTGGAGGGGATCGCCAACCGCGGCAACTTCGACCTCACCCAGCACGCCAAGCTCTCCGGCGAGAAGCTCGAGTACTTCGACCAGCAGACCAAAGAGCGCTACGTCCCGCACGTGATCGAGCCCGCCGCCGGCGCCGACCGCGCCACCCTCGCCTTCCTCGTCGACGCCTACGAGGTCGAGGAGGTCGAGGGCCGCCAGCGCACCGTCCTCCGCCTGCACCCGCGCCTGGCACCGGTCAAGGTCGCCGTCCTCCCCCTCGTCTCCAAGGAGGGGATGCCGGAGAAAGCGCGTGAGATCTTCACCGACCTGCGCCGCCGCCTCCCGGCCGAGTTCGACGAGGGCGGCTCGATCGGCAAGCGCTACCGCCGCCAGGACGAGATCGGCACCCCCTGGGGCATCACCGTCGACCACCAGACGATGGAGGACGACACCGTCACCCTCCGCGACCGCGACTCCCTCGAGCAGACCCGGGTCCCGGTCGAGGGCCTCGGCGACACCCTCGTGGCCAAGCTCGAAGCGCCCTGGAAGTCCCCGAAGCTGGGCTGAGGTCTGCATTTTCCTTCCTATGGGAGGAAAATGCAGACCTCGATTCAGGTTCTCGTCCGCCCAGCCGATGATCCTGGGCGTGTCAGTCCTGCCCCCGATTGAGAACGGAGCGCCACGGCGATGGCCTACGAGATGAAAGTCCGCGGTACCGAGCACGAGGTGAAGGTGCGAAGCATCTGGGCTGCGGCTTTGCTGCCGCTGATCACCCTCGGCATCTATCACCTCGTCTGGTGGTACAAGATCAACAAGGAGCTGAAGGGCTTCGGCGAGGCCAAGGGCTACGACCTCGGCCAGAACCCGACCAACTCGGTGCTCGCCCTGTTCCCGGGCGGGATCATCATCGTCCCGGCGCTGATCACCTACTGGCGCGGGACGAAGCGGATCATGGGCGCCGCGAACATCGCCGGCCGCGAGCCGGTCAACGGCTGGATCTCGGTGATCCTCTACCTGCTGATCGCCCCCGCCTTCTGGGCCTACCTGCAGAACTCGCTCAACCACATCTGGGAGCAGGAGGCCGAAGCGCTGCCCGGACACGAGGCGCCGCCGGTGCATGACGACATGCCGCCGACGCTGCCGACCGACTGAGCGCTCAGGTTCCCGTCCATGCTGCCGATAGCGGCAGCATGGACGCCTCGCTGCAAGAGCTCCGACCGTACGCGGGGGAGCCCCGCGCGAGCAGCGGCTGGCGGCTGGCCAAAGCCGGCTGGCGGCTGCTGCGGCGCGACCGCACGCTGCGGATCCTCACCGTCCTCGCCTTCCTCGCGGCGGCGCTGCCGACGGCGGTCGGCGTCTATGGCTCGGGACACCTCTGGGGGTCGGCGCCCTTTACCACCAACCTCGCAGTCAACGCGGTCGCGCTCGTTCTCCTCACCTTCGTCCTCGTCGCGATCGCCAGCGCCGTCGACGGCGCCGTCGACGGGATGCCGCTGGAGCCAGGCGAGGCGCTTGCCGACGCTCGCGAATGCCTCGTTCCGGTGCTCGGCTGGGCGGCGATCTCGCTTACCCTCTGGGTTGCGTCCTGGCTCGTTGCTCGCACCACCTCGTCGCTGTGGCCGGTGGTCCCGATCTCTCTCGCCTGGTACGTGGTCGGGCTGTTCGTCGTCCCGGCGATCGCGATCGAGCGGGTCGGCGTCGTCGAGGCGCTGCGCGAAACGCTGCACCTGACCGGCGAACGCTGGCGGCAGAGCTGCGGCGGCCTGCTCGGCATTGGCGTCTTCACCGCGATCGCCCTGATCGTCCCCAGCACGATGCTCTCGCGCGCCTCCGAGCTGCACCGGGCAGGCAACGGCACCGACCACCTCCTCGTCTACTCGGCTCTGGCCCTGCTGTTCCTCGTCCTCACGATCGGCAACGTTGCCAGGGAAGCGTTCGGCGTCCTGCTGCTGCGCGAGGCGCTCGACGACCTCCCCGGACGCGAATACGCGGGGCGACGGCTGCGGCGCCGGGCCAAAGTCGGGCGCGTCCTCGGCGCCACCGCTCTCGTCTTCGCCCTGCTCGCCCTGGCCGGAGCCGTCAACCGCGACGCCCGCAGGACGCTCGACGCAGCCAACTCCCCGGGCGCGACCTACGAGATCGTCGTCGCCAACCCCGAGCACGTCGACCTGCCCTCGGGCTCGGCCGTCTTCTATCGGGGCGGAAAGGTCGGCACCATCCTCGGCTCCCACGAAGAGGACTCGGGTCTCTCGATCACCTTCCACGTCGAACCCGGCATCGGACCCGAAAGCACCCCCGGCAGTTTCCGCATCGTCCGCAGCCGGGCGCTGGGTCCGATTCTGGTCCTGACCCCGAGCTCCGGCGGCAGCGGCGGCACCGAAATCCATCCCGCCTAGGGGATGGGCGGTTCAGCCGGCGAGGAACTGCTCGACCGCGCGGGCTTCGGCTTCCAGCGCCGCGGCGGCGCGCTTTGGCACCTCCTCGAGGTGCTCGATCGCGACCCCGCCGGCGGCGAAGCGCCAGGTGGCGACGGCGCGTCCGCGGACCAGGGCGAAGGGGCGGAAGATGCCGTTGTTGGTGACCAGCATCCGGTGCGGGCCGACGATCTCCTCGCGCGAGGTCCAGCCGAGCAGCAGCGGGTCGAAGGCGCCCAGCAGCATCGGCTCAGGCAGCGGCGCCTCCTCCGCGGGCGCCCGCGCGGCGAGGTCGACCAGACCGTCGGGGCGCTGGCGCAGCTCGGAGGCGATCACCTCGAGGCCGGCGCGGGCGTCGCGCAGCGGCAGCCCGGCCCAGCGGGCCAGGTCGCGGTCCCCGGCCGGCCCGTGGCCGACCAGGTAGCGGCGCGCCAGCTCGGCCAGCGCCGCCTCGCGGTCGAGCTGCGGCTGCGCGCCGAGCCAGTCGCGGACGAGGACGAAGGCGTGCTCACGGCCGATCATCGGGCCGCGCACGACGAGCCCGCGCAGCGCGGCGAGGAAGAAGAGGTGGACGAGTGCCTGGCCCTCGGTCCTGACACCGGCCGCGTCGAGCCGCTCGCGCATCTGCGGCCTGGTCAACGGCCCCTCGTCGGCGAGCGCCCGCTCGATCGTCGCCACCCCCTTTTCCGCCATCGCCTCGCTGACGCCCTCCTGGCGCAGCCGTCGCGAGCTCGAGCTGAGCAGTGGCGGCGTCGTCAGCAGCTGCAGCAGCGGGTAGTCGTCACTGCGCACGAGGTGCAGGGTGCCGCGATTCAGCCAGGTGATCAGCAGCGAGCGCTCCTCGCTCAGCGCCCGGTCGACGTCGGAGGCGCCGAGGCCGTCGCTGCGGGCGCGAACCGCGAGCCGCGCCCCGCGCGGGTCCTGCCCCTGGATCGCGAGCAGGCGCTCGGCGACCGCCGCCGGCTCGGTGGCGCGCTCACCCACCAGCCCCTGGGCCGCGATCCGTTCCGCCAGCACCCCGCGCGCGCTCACCCTTGCATCATCGCGACGAGGCGCATTTCTCCACCCCCTGGGGAGAAATGCGCCTTTAGCCGTACGTCGCGTGCAGCTCGGGGAGGATCGCGGCGAGGTTGGCGTACTCCTCGGCGCAGTGGCGGGCGAGCGCCCGCTCGAGGCCCCGCGGCAGCGCCAAATCACGAAAGCGACGGCGGTTGAGGACGCGCGAGAGCGGCGCGGCCAACGGCGCCGGCAGGTAGGGACGGATCGCGGCGCCGAGCCAGAAGTGGCTGCGGAGGACGAGCCCGTCGCCGTCGCGGAGGAAGACGTGGGCCATCAACGAGTGGCGGGTGCGGCGGCGGTCGTCGCCGACGAAGCCGCAGGCGACGGTGCCGACCGCCGGATCGTCGAGGGCGTCGGTGGCGAAGCCAAGCGCGGTCGGGGCGACGAAGGCGATGCGGGCGTGGACGGTGCCGGTGCCAACGTCCTCGACCGGGTGGTGGACGGCGCCCCAGTGCGCCTTGGCGCCGGGCGAGGCGGGCGGCTCGAGCGAGTTGTCGCGATGGGCCAGCGGGTGCCAGATCCGGTAGCGCAGCGCCTCGCGCGGATGCCAGTCGAACCACCAATCGACCATCTCCGCGCTGACCCCGGGCATCGGCGTCCGCACGGCGACGAAGCGGACCCCGTCGGGGAGCCGGCACCAGCCGGTCTCCAGCGCCAGCGGCGCCGGGTCGAGGAGGCGGTCGATCCGGTCGACGGGAAGCGCCGCCGCCGGGTCGGCCGGGCCGGCCTCGATCGCCGCCAGCGCCTCCGAGTCGGGCGACGCCAGCGGCCGCTCCAGGTAGGCAGCGAGGCCGGAGTCCGCGCCGCCCCCGCTCACAACCGCCCCATCCAGGGATGGAAGAAGCCGTCGGGGTCGTAGGCGGCGCGCACCTGGTCAAGCCGCGCCATGTTGGCGTCGCTGGCGAAGCGCGCCGGGCGGCGGCCGAGGTTCTCGTCGGCGAGCTGGATGCCGCTGGCGAGCCCCGACATCTCGCGCATGTTCGACTCGACCCAGTCGAGGTTGGCCTCGTCGTCGGCGGGGTCGGCCCAGACGCCATAGAGCGCGATGTAGGTCTCGTCCTCGACGCTGTAGGCCATCTCCGGTCGCGCCGGGCTCTCGCCCCAGTTCATCCACAGCATGTGCGACGGAGCGCTGGGCAGGGTCTCGGCGATCCGCCGCAGGCCCGGGAGCAGATCGCCGGCCGGCGCGTGGGTCCACATGTTGTCGACCGCGTAGCGATGGTCGTCGGGGTAGGAATGGCGGACCGCGTCGTAGAGGTCGCGCATCGTCACCTCGACGTTGGCGACCGCCATCTTCGCCCGCCGGAGGTCGGGGCAGCTGGAGAGGAAGGCGAGCGCCTCGGCCGCCTCCTCGGCGCTGCCGACCAGCGCCGGGGCGGTGACGGCGACCTCTGGCTCGCCCTCGAAGTCGCGGTGGGCGACGACCATCAGCTCGACCGTGCGCGGCACCCGCGGGCCGACCTCCTGCGCCCAGGAGAAGACCTCCTCGAGCATCTCCAACGGGTAGAGCACGACACCGTTGGCGACGTGCCGGGGCCGCGGATGCAGGCGCAGGTGGAAGCGAACGACGGCGCCGAAGAAGCCCGGCCCGGAGCCGCGCGCGGCCCAGAACAGGTCGGGGTGGTTAGCGGCGTCGGCGCGGATCAGCTCACCCGCGGCGGTGACGACGTCGATCGCTTCGACGCTCATGCAGGCCGGCCCGTGGACGCGGCCGTTCCAGCCGAACCCGCCCTGCAGCAGGTAGCCGCCGAGGCCGACGCCCGGGCAGTGACCGGCGGGGAAGAAGAGGTCGTGCTCGGCGAAGGCGGCGAGCGCCTCGTCGCCGCGGGCGCCGGGACCGGCAGCCGCGGTCCCCGCCTCGGCATCGACGCTGAGTGCGGCTAGCCGTGAGAGATCGAGCAGCAGGCCCCCGTCGCGCAGATGGCTGCCGGCCCAGCTGTGGCCGCCAGAGCGAATGCCGATCCGCAGCCCCTCACTGCGTGCCAGCCGCACCGCGGCGACGACGTCCTCCTCGGATTCGGCCCAGACGATCAGGTCTGGGTAGCGCTCGGGCGTGCGCGCGTTCCAGACCGCGGCCCGCCGCGCCTGCTCGTAGCCATCCTCGCCGCGCCTGAAGCTGCGCCCGCTCATCGCAAGCGAAACTATAGTTGTAGTTAGAGCGCCTGGCTAGTCAGCCAGGAAGACTATTTGCCGGCGACTTCGACCAGGTCGACGACGAAGATGAGCGTTTCGTTGGGCGGGATCGCCGGCGGCGCTCCGGCGGATCCGTAGCCGAGTTCGGGCGGGATGATCAACTCGCGACGGCCGCCGACCTTCATCCCTTCCACCCCTTGTTCCCAGCCGGGGATGACGCTGTTGGAACCGAGGGTGAAGGGGAACGGTTCGCCCCTGTCCCAGGAGGCGTCGAACTGTTTTCCGGTCTTGTAGTTGACGCCGACGTACTGAACCGTGACTTCGTCGCCGGCTTTCGCTTCGGCGCCTTCGCCTTCGATCAGTTCCTTGGTTTCGAGCTGAGTCGGCGGCGGCCCGCTCGGCACTTCGACCTTGGGCTTCGTTTCGAGCGATTCCGAGCTCGTCGCTTCGGCCGAGCTTTCGCCCGTCGCTTCGCTCGACGAACCGCCACCGCCGCAAGCAGCGATCGACAGCACCCCGCACACCGTTATGGCAAGCAGCAGCCCCCGCATCGGTTCCAATCCTAGCTGGCTTCAGCCCTTGCCGCTGAGCAGGTTCCAGGCGCGGCGCAGGAAGCCGGGCGGCGGCTCGCCGGCGACGTCGTCGGGCGAGACTTCGAGCAAGGCCGGATTCTTCCCCGGCTTGCCCAGCTTCGCCGCCTCGCCGGCGTCGATCTTGAGGATCACGCCGCGTTCGTAGATCTCCCCGACCTCGGGCGCATCGACGAAGCGGTGGCCGCGGGAAGCGGCGCTGGCGTCGAAGATGATGCCGTCGAACATGTCGTCCTTGGCGTCGGCGAGGACCTCGACCACACGGCCGATCTCCTCGCCGTCGCTCGAGAAGACGGGCACGCCCTTGGCAACGACGAGATAGGAGCTGCGCTCTCCCAGGTCATCCATGCCGGCAGCGTAGCCGACCTCGGCCCGGCCAGCGTCGGCTACGCTGCCCGCGGGGACCGAGACGGGAGCACGGAACCGGAATGAAGGGGGACGGGATGAACCTGGCATCGATCGTCACCGAGACCGCGGGCCGCGCGCCCGAGCGGGTCGCGGTGCGGCTCGGCGAAGCGGCGCTGACCTACGCAGAGCTCGACGAGGCAAGCGCCCGGCTGGCGACGCTGCTCGCCGAGCGCGGCCTCGCCAGCGGCGACCGGGTCGGGGTGATGCTCCCCAACGTGCCCGAGTTCGCGATCGCCTACTACGGCGTGCTGCGCGCCGGCGGCGTCGTCGTGCCGATGAACGTGCTGCTCAAGCGGCGCGAGATCGCCTTTTACCTGGAGGATTCCGGTGCCCGCCTGCTGCTCGCGTGGCACGGCTTCTGCGCCGAGGCGCGCGACGGCGCCGCCGACGCCGGGGCCGAGCTGCTCGAGGTCGAGCCCAGCTCCTTCGCGGCGCTCCTCGAGAGCTCCGAGCCGACCCCGGAGCTGGCCCCGGCCGAGCCCGAGGACACCGCGGTGATCCTCTACACCTCGGGCACGACCGGCAAGCCAAAGGGCGCCGAGCTGACCCACTTCAACCTCTCGCGCAACTCCGAGATCGCCTCGCGCACGACCTGTGTGATCGCCGCAGGCGACGTCGTCCTCGGCGCCCTGCCGCTCTTCCATTCCTTTGGACAGACGGTCGGGATGAACGCCTCGCTGCGGGTCGGGGCGACGCTGACCCTGGTGCCGAAATTCGACCCCGTCCAGGCGCTGGCGACGATCGAGCGGGACCGCGTCACCCACTTCTACGGGGTGCCGACGATGTTCGGCGCGCTGCTCCACGACCCCGCGCGCGAGCAGACCGACACCTCCTCGCTGCGGACCTGTATCACCGGCGGCGCCTCGATGCCGGTCGAGGTTCTGCGTGGCTTCGAGCAGGCCTTCGACTGCGTCGTCCTCGAGGGCTACGGGCTCTCGGAGACCTCGCCGGTGGCGAGCTCCAACCACCCCGGCATGGAGCGCAAGCCGGGCTCGATCGGGACGCCGCTGGAAGAAGTCGAGATGAGGGTCGTCGACGAGGACGACAACGAGGTCGCCCAGGGCGAGATCGGCGAGATCGTGATCCGCGGCCACAACGTGATGAAGGGCTACTGGCAGCGGCCCGATGCGACCGCCGAGGCGATGCGCGGCGGCTGGTTCCACAGCGGCGACATGGCGCGGGTCGACGAGGAGGGCTACTTCTTCATCGTCGACCGCAAGAAGGACCTGATCATCCGCGGCGGTTACAACGTCTACCCGCGCGAGGTCGAGGAGGTCCTCTACGAGCACCCGAAGATCCGCGAAGCCGCGGTGCTCGGCGTCCCCGACGACCAGTGGGGCGAGGAGATCGGCGCCGCAGTCGTGCTCCACGAGGGCGAGGAGCTGTCCTCGGAGGAGGTCAGCGAGTACGTCCGCGAGCAGATCGCCGCCTACAAGTACCCGCGCGTCGTCTGGTTCCTCGAGGAGCTGCCGAAGGGCCCGACCGGCAAGATCCTCAAGCGCGAGATCGAGGTGCCGGCCGCGCGCGAGGCCTGAAACTGGCTGACCAGCCAGTTTCGCGGTACCCTGGCCTCCGACAGGGGACCCGATGACCGAGAAGGAGCCGAGATGAGCGTCGCCGCGCAGAGCCTGATGGACAACGTCACCTACGAGGACCTCTATCGCCGCTGGGAGCACGGCAACTGGAGCGCCTACGACCTCGACTTCTCCGCCGACCGCGCCGGCTGGGAAGGGCTGACCGACATCCAGCGGCGTTCGGCGATGTGGATCTACTCGATGTTCTACTACGGCGAGGACCGGGTCGCCGACACCCTCGCCCCCTACGTCACCGCGGCGCCGACCGAGGAGCAGTCCTACTTCCTCGCCACCCAGCAGGTCGACGAGGTCCGCCACTCGATCTTCTTCCACCGCTTCTTCAAAGAGGTGATCGGGGTCGGCGGCGACTCGGTCGGGCAGACCCTGGCGGCGACCCTGCCGCAGCTGAACTGGGGCTACCGCGGCATCTTCGACCGCCTCGACCTGATGGCCGAGGAACTGCGCAAGGACCGCTCCGTCGCCAAGTACGCGCAGGCGATCACCCTCTACCACCTGATCGTCGAGGGCAGCCTCGCCCAGCCCGGCCAGCACTTCATCGAGGACTTCTTCGCCTCCGAAGAAACCATGCCCGGGTTCAGCGCCGGCATCGCCAACGTCTCCAAGGACGAGCAGCGCCACATCGGCTTCGGCGTCAAGGTCCTCTCCGAGCTGCTCGGCGAAGGCAACCCCGGCTGGGAGGAGAACCGCGCCGCGGTGGTCGAGCTGCTGAAGGAAACGCTGCCATACGGGCCGGCGGTCTTCTACCCGCCCAACCTCGACCGCTCCTACACCGAGTGCTACGGCTTCAGTCTTGAGGACATCTTCGCCTTCGGCCTGAAGCTGATCCGCCAGCGCTGGCGCACGATCGGCTTCCCGACCGAGGAGATGCCGCCCGGAGTCTTCCCCTTCGACCCCGAGGCGAGCGCCGAGGAGGTCGCCGAGCGCCAGGTGCAGCTGATGATGGGCGGCATCCTCGGCCCGCCCGACGGTCTGCCGCCGCAAGCGACCCCGGAGCTGCAGGGGATCTACTTCGACCTGATCGCCCGCGTCGCCGACCCCGCCGCCGCCAACGGCACCCCGCTCGTCTACCAGTGGAAGTTCAGCGACGCCGACCCCTGGCACCTGATCCTCGACAACGGCTCGACCCGCGCCGAGCCCGGCCTGGCACCGAACCCAACCGTCACCGTCGAGACCAGCTGGGCCGACTGGGTCGCCTCCGGCAAGCCCGACGCGAACCAGCTGAAGCTGCTGCTGACGCGGCGAATCCGGCCGAAGGGGAAGATTCGGGAGCTGGCGCGGATGCGGAAGGTGTTCGGGTAGATGGAGGGTTGCTTGGGGGGCTGGCCCATCGCTCGTCACGTTGTGCGGGCTATAGGCCGTACAACGTGACGAGCGGCGCGTGGTGCCCGCTCTCGCGCCGATGCAATCAGCTGATCGGCGGCCGGGTGCCCGCCCAGGGCCGCGCCGCCTCGATCTGGGCGGCCAGCGAGAGCAGCATCGGCTCGGAGTTCGGCCGGCCGATGATCTGGACCGCGGTCGGGAGGCCGTCGGCGGCGAAGCCCATCGGGACCGACATCGCCGGGTTGCCGAGGTGGTTCCAGGGGATGCAGAAGGGGTAGACGCGGCTCATCCCCAGCACCGTGTGGAGGGCGCCGCGGCCCTGCCAGCGGCGGATCGGGATCGCCGTCCCGCCCATCACCGGCATCACCAGCACGTCGAAGTCGTCGAAGATCGCGTTGATCCGGCGCAGGTCGTCCTCGCGGCCCCGCATCGCGCGCTCATAGATGGAGTCCGGCAGGAGGCTGCCGAGCCGGCCGAATCCGCGGGTGCGGCGTTCGAGACGCTCGGGGTGCGGGACGTCGGCGACGGTGTCGGAGACGCCGCGCAGGAAGCGCGGCGTGATGTTGTTGCCGACCATCCCCCAGTCCGGGTCGCGCTCGCTGACCGCGTGGCCGAGGCCAGTCAGCGTCTTCGCCGCTTCGGCCACCGCCTGCTTGACGACGTCAGTGACGATGGGGGGTGCCACCGCACGCGGCGCCACGGTCGAAGTGGCGACGCGGAGGCTGCCGGGCGGCGTCTGCGCCGACTCGACGAAGGGCCGCTCCGGGGGCGGCGGCGCCTCCGGCTCGGTCGAGCCGCCGGAGACGACGTCGAGCCAGAGCGCGGTGTCGATCACGCTGCGGCTGAGGCAGCCCATCACCGCCAGCCCGTGCCAGCCGTCGACCGCCGGCGCCAGCGAGACTCGGCCGCGCTGGGGCTTGAGGCCGAAGAGGCCGCAGGAGGCGGCCGGCAGGCGGATCGAGCCGCCGCCGTCGCCGGCCGAGGCGATCGGCACGAGACCGGCGGCGACCGCGGCAGCCGAGCCGCCGCTCGAACCGGCCGGGCTGCGCTGCGAGTCCCATGGGTTGCGGGTGACGCCGTAGGTCGCCGACTCGGTGAAGCCGCAGATCGCCAGCTCGGGCAGCAGGGTGAGGCCGATCACGATCGCCCCCGCCTCGCGCAGCCGGCGCACCATCTCCGAATCGGCCTTGGAGGGCTCGCTGAAGGCATCGGTGCCACGGGTCATCACCTCGCCGGCGATCTCGGTTTCGTCCTTGATCGCGATCGGCACCCCGAGCAGCGGCCGCTCCTCGCCGGCCTTGACCCGCGCTTCCGCTTGCTGGGCTTCGAGCAGCGCCCGCTCGGCGTAGACCCGGTGGAAGGCGTTCAGCTGCGGGTTGAGGCGCTCGATCCGCTCCAGGTAGAGGCGCACCAGCTCGATCGGCGTCACCTCGCCGGCCCGCACCATCTCGGCCTGGCGCGCCGCCCCGGCGAAGGCGAGCTCCTCGGTCCCCGTCCCCTTGGTCACCGTACTGGCCACGCAGCCAATCCTAACCGCTAGCCGCCCGCGCTACTGACCGGCGGCGACCACGATCACGCGGTCGCCCGCGCCGAGCCGGACGCGTTCGGACTTGGGCGGGTTGATGCGGACGCCGAAGCCGGCGGCCTCCCCGGCGGCGGCGACGCGGTAGCCGACCGCGCACTCCGAGCGCCGCCGCGCCGCCTCGACCACGGTCGCGTATTCGACCTCGCGGTCGCCGGCCACGTAGTCGCCGGCGGGTCGCAGGTAGAGCTCGCCGCCACTGGCCGAGAAGAGCTCGCCGAAGACCTGTGCCAGCTCCCGGTTCTCCGATATCTGGGTCAGCATCAGCGAGATGATCTTGTCGCTGACGATCACGTCGTCGACCCGGGTCACCTCGGCCAGCTGCCGGTTGCGGTCGTCGACCATCTCGCTGACGACGGTGAACCCGGCCCCTTCGCGATCGGCGAGGTCGCGCAGGTGCAGGAGGGTGACGAGGGTGCGGGCGTCGGCACGCTGGGCCTCGACGCCTTCCTGCGAGAGAACGATCACGTGGTCGAAGCCGGCGAGGCCGATCGCGGCGAGCCGGTCGCGTTCGCTCGGGTTGCCCGCTTCCAGGCTCAGCGTCGCGTTGGCAACCGGCTGGCCGCGGAGGCAGGCGTCGGCCGCTTCGTCTTCGCTGACGACGACGATCGCCGAGCCGGGCAGGAGGAACTGGTCGAACTCGTGGATCACCGCCGGTGCCCCCTGGTTCCAGCCGAGGACGAGGATCCGCTCCGGCTTGCGCGGCGTCGGCGGACCGCCCACCACCGCCTCCTCTTCGACCTGCCCCTGGCTCGGCGCCGCCGCCGCCAGGTGGGCGTCGTCGGCGGCGATCGCAATCACCTTCTCGCCGGCCGCGAAAGGACGCGACGGAGGCGGGTTGAGCTGCACCTTCCCTTCGCCGTCGAGGACCCCGATCGCCGAACAGTCCTCGTAGGCGAGCAGGGCGTCGCCGAACTGCCCGCCGACCAGCGCCGGGTCCTCGTTGAAGTAGACCTCGTCGCCTTTGAAGTCGAGCAGCTCGATCACCGCCAGCGAGGCGCCCGACTGGCGGGCGCTGTGGACGACGAGCTTGGCGATCGTCTCGCGCTTGTCGATAAGGACCACCTCCTCGCCGCCGACCAGGTGGGCGGCGTCGAGGTGGCTCGGGTCCTGGATCTCGGCAACCACGTGGTAGCGGTGATCGGAGTGGCTCTCGCCCTTGGTCAGGGCGAGGATCGTCTTGATCACCTGGGCGTCGGGCTCGGGGTCGTCTTCGGGCGAGAGAACGACGATCGAGCGCGCCAACTCGGCCCGGACCACGGCGAGGTGGCCGAGGTCGATCGGCGAGCCGCTGCGGGTCACGATCCGGGTCCGCTTCGGTCGCACTTTCTCGCGGATCAGGTCGTCCATTTCGACCTTGTCGCGATCGGCGAGGACGACCGCCGAGGGCTTGCGCTGGCTCTCGTTGGCGATGTCCAGCTCGGCGAGGACGGTGAAGATCGTGTCCGACCAGCCGAGGATCAGCGTGTGGTCTTCCTCGAGCACGACCGAACGCCCCTTGCGCATCTCTTCGAAGCGGCCGGTTGAGGCCGCTGGAGAGGACGCCGATCAGGGCGCTGACGATGAACAGGCCGCCGAGCGTGATCAGCAGCATCACCAGCAGGTAGGGCCACTTGCCGCTGTCTTCGGCGATCGTGCCGGGGTCGAGCGCGTGCAGGAGGCTTTCGAAGGCCTGCCCGACGACGCCGTGGTGGTTGTCGCGGGGGGCGAAGTTGCCGATTAGGACGATCGCCGTGAACAGCGCGATCAAGCCGGCGGTCGCCATCGCCAGCCAGCCGATCAGCGCGGGCGTTCCCCGCGCCATCACGTTGTCGAAGGCGTAACGGGCCCGCTGGTTCAGGGTCGGCCGGCGCTCCACCGGCGGGCAGGATATGCGGCGCCTCGGAGCCCTCCGGCGGGGCTCCCCCTAGGCTTCGGCGGGCTCGGGGTCGGAGCCGCCCTCGAAGCTGAGGTTGGGCAGCGCCCGGTCGAGCCAGGCCGGCATCCACCAGTTCCAGCGGCCCATCAGCTTCATCGCCGCCGGCACCAGGATCAAGCGCACCAGGGTCGCGTCGAGGGCGATCGCGACCGCGCAACCGAGCCCCAGCTGCTTGATCGAGGGCACCCCGGTGAGGACGAAGACGGCGAAGACCGCGGTCATGATCAGCGCCGCCGAGGAGATCGTGCGGGCGCTCGAGGAGAGCCCTTCGGCGACGGCGCGCTCGTTGTCGCCGTGGCGCAGGTAGCGCTCGCGGATTCGCGACATCAGGAAGACCTCGTAGTCCATCGAGAGGCCGAAGACGACGGCGAAGATCAGCGGCACGTTGATCGTGCTCAGCGCCCCCTGGCTTTCGAAGCCGAGCAGGCTGTCGAACCAGCCCCACTGGAAGACGGCGACCAGCACGCCGAAGGCGGCGCCGATCGAGAGCAGGTTCATCAGCACCGCCTTCAGCGGCAGCAGCAGCGAGCGCAGCATCACCATCAGGACGACGAAGCTGAGCGCGAGGACGAAGAGGACGATCTTCCACATCGAGCCGCTGATCTGTTCGCGGACGTCGAAGCTGCGCGCGGTTTCGCCGCCGACCGCGACGGTGCTGACCTTGGCCAGGGCGCTGCCGGGGATTACCGAGTCGCGCAGGTGCTCGACCAGTTCGGTCGCCGCGTCCGACTCGCTGCCGGCGCTCGGGGTCGCCTGCAGGAGAGCGCTGTCGCCGGCGTAGACCGGCGCCGCCACGGTGCTGACGCCGGCGGTCGCGGAGAGGTCGCGGTTGAAGGCGAGAACCGCAGCGCGGTCGGCAGCAGTCGGCGCCCCCTGGAACTGGGCCACTACCTGGACCGGGTCGGTGCCGCCGCCGAGCTGCTGCGAAGCGAGTTCGGTGCCGACGCGAACGTCGCTGCCCTTGGGGAATTCAGTAATCGCTTCGGTCCCGGTCTGGATCGAGAGCAGCGGGCTGGCGAGAACCAGCAGCACGGCGGCGACGGCGGCGACGGAGATCCACGGCCGCGCCATCACCCGCGCCGTCCAGCGGCTCCAGAACGGGCTCGCCCCGGCGCTGCCGCCGGCGGCCGCGGAGCGCTCGGGCCTGCGCAGCACCCGCTGCCGCAGGAAGCGCTCGACGCGGCCGACGATGCCCCCGGGCAGAACCCGGTCCCCCAGCATCGCGATCAGAGCCGGCAGCAGAGTGGTCGCGGTCAGGATCGAGACGGCGACGACGGTCATCGCCCCCAGCGCCATCGAGCGCAGCGCCTGGTTGTCGACCATCCACAGCCCGGCCAGGGAGATGATCACGGCGAGGCCAGAGAAGGTGACGGCGAGGCCCGAGGTCGAGAGCGATGCGGCGCGCGCCTCGCTCTTGGAGAGCCCCGCCTCCCGCTCCTCGCGGTAGCGGGCAAGGATGAAGAGCGAGTAGTCGACGGCGACGCCGATCCCGATCATCGAGGCCATGTTGGTGACGAAGACCGACATCGTCATCTGCAGCGAGATGAAGTAGATCAGCGCGCCGGTGATCAGGACGCTGGCGAAGCCGAGTGCCAGCGGCAGCGCCGCCGCCGCCAGCGAGCCGAAGACGACGAGCAGGATCAAGGCGACGATCGGGAAGCCGCTCGACTCCGCTTCGGAGAGGTCCTTCTTCGAGATTTCCTGCATCCCGGCCCAGATCGTCGGCTGGCCGACGAGATATGGCGTCACCCCGTTCGCGGCGGTCCCCGGTTCGAGGTCGTCGCGCAGCGTCGTCGCCGAGTCGATCAGGTCGTCGGAGGAGAGGCTGCTGCGCAGCGGCAGCAGCGCCGTGTCGCCGCGCGCCAGTTCGCGGCGACCGGCCGCGGCGGCGGCCGGCGGCAGGGTCACGTCTTCGACCGTGGCGACCTCGGCGCGGATCCGCTCGACGGCCGCGGCGCGCTCGGCGGCGCTCGCCCCCGGCGCCGCCTGCAGCAGCACCGCGATCCCGTCGGCGCGAGAGCCGAATTCGTCCTGCAGCGATTCCGAGACCGCCTTCGACTGGCTGCCGGGCACGTCGAAGCCGCCACCGGTCAGGTGGTCGGTCTGTTTCATCGCGAACGGCACCGCGCAGATCACAACGAGGAGCCAGGCCGCGGCGACCCAGCGACGGCGGCGACCCAGGAACCCGGCGAGGCGTGTCATCAGATCTCTCATGACCGCGAGCCTCTCGCCCGCCCCACCCCCGAGTCTGTGAGGCCGATCACTCCGTGAGCGCCGTCACGCCTATCCCTTCTATGTAGAAGCGATGGAGCCGTGATCTAGTACCCGGGGGGGCCTACAGCCAGAGTTTCAGGAGGGGCGCGATCTCGTCCTGCACGTAGTCGCGCAACTTCGCCAGCGACTCAGCGAGCGCTCCCCCGTTTGGAAGGCCGGACTCCGCGAGCGTTATTTGGCGGGAGAAGTGCAATTGGAAGTGCGAATCAAGGGACGCCGTGAAGATGGCGACTGGGGTGCCGTCTTCCACCGGGCCGCTGTGCCCCATCTTCTCGCCGTGCAGTTTCCCTATATATGCGGTTTCGCCCGGCCCGGCGCCGATCCCAACTGCTCCCATCGCGTATGCCGTGAGGTGCAGTCTTCGGTGCTTGTCAATCCGGTCAAGCTCGTGGATGACCCACAAGGGGTCTTCGGCGAAGGCGGTGCCACGGTGGTACGGCTGTTTTCCCTCAATGGCTTCGACGGCATCAGGGTGAACCCCCTGGAGCTTGTGCAGCCCGCTCCCTGGCGCGGGTTCCCCAGTCTTCTTGACTCGATGAAAAAGGTCGCTCCCGAGGTCGTTGCCGGCTTTCAGGGGGAGGATGGGGAATTCAGACGCCTTCTCTATCGGCTCGGAGAGGGGGGCCGGACTTTGGTGCGCGACCGCGAGTTCGAGGGCAAGATGGTCGAGGGAGGCCCGCAGAGCATGGACTGCATCTCCGACGATCAAGGAGAGCAGGCCCGGCGGTGGTTCGGTGATTCTTGCTTTCGAGACGGTGCGGCCAGTCTTGGGATCCGCCTCCGTAACGATGGCGTATGCGCTCGTCCCGAGCCACGTTCTTTCCGCGATGCCGAGGTCTTCTATGTGCTGGCTCGCCCGGTCGAGCTTTTGTGAGTAGCTCGGGCTTGAGGTTTTCGATGAACGGCTGGTGCTGCGGGCAGGGTGAGACGCGCGCTCGCCCCTGACGCGCTTGCCCTTGCTCACCTGCGTCCCCTGACGGGCATTGGCGAACCCTAATCACCAAGAGCCGTCGCCAACTTGACAACATCCGATCTGTCAGGCCTATCCCTTCTCTGCAGAAGCGATTTCGATCCAGCGCCGCACCTAGCTTCCCCATCCACAATGAAGAAAGCGGCCCGGGCCGGCGCACCCACAGGGCAGGTATCGCGGAGCGCCGGAATCCCCATTCCGTGGTTCCTTTGTCCGACCTGTACGGACTAAGGAACCACGGGATTCCCGCGCCTGGGCCTGGAAGGGGAGGGTGCTCGCCGCCCTACCTACCCAGAGAGGGTGGCGAGCACCCTCCCCGGCCGTGCCTGGAAGCTCCGCTACTCCGAAACCAGTAGGTAACGCGCCGAGGCGGCGCCGACTTCGAAGGCGCCGCTGCTGTCGCGCTTGGGGTCGGAGAGGACCTGGAGGGCGAGGCCGTCGCCGAGCGCGAAGAGGTAGGAGACGACCGCCTCGGCATCGAAGCGGAGGCTGATCACGCCCTCGCTCTCCTTCGCCTGCAGGACCTCGGCGACGTGGGAGCGGGTGCGCTGGAAGAGCTGGCCGACCTCGCGCTGGATGTCGGGGTTGCGGCGACCGGCGCTGAACAGCTCGTAGAGGAGGAGGAAGAAGCCGGGATCGTTGTCGATCATGTCGGTGAGGCTGGCGACGAGGCCGTCGAGGACGTCGTCGACCGTCTTCGCCCGCACCAGCATCTCGTCGAGGCGGGTGATCCGCAGCTCGGCGTCGCGGCGGACGACCTCGACCAGGAGCCGCTCCTTGGTCCCGAAGTAATAGTGGAGCAGGCCGCGGCTGACCCCGGCCTCGCGCGCGACGTGCTCGAAGGTCGAGCCGGCGGCGCCGCGCTGGGCGACGCTGGTGCGCATCGCGTCGACGATGCGCTGCGCCTTGTCGCCGCTCAGCTCGCGCTCTTTAGTCGCCGCCTCCAAGCGCTAGGACCCGTTGATGCTCGTGGTGCTGGTGTACTCGAACTCCTCTTCGGCGCCGAAGAGGGCGTCGAGCACGGTCTTGCGGGCGTCCTCGCTGATGATCAGCGCGACCACCGCGCCGACCAGGGCGAGGAGGACGATGCGGCCGAGGCGGCTCCTGCGCTTCGGCGGCTTGCGCAGCCGCTCGCTCGCCTCCTGCAGGTTCTCGGCGGCCTTGCGCAGTTCCTTCTGCACCTTCTTGTCGCTGGTCACGGCCTTGACCGTGCCCTTGCCGTTGCCGGTCGCACGGCCGTAGGCCGAGCGGGCGGATTCGAAGGCGTCGCGCAGGTTGTCGCGCAGCTGGTCGTCCTCGATCAGCCGCTGCACATACGGGTTCTCCCGCGCCGTCGAGTACAGCTCCCCGGCCCGGTCTGCAGTCGCCTTCTTCGTCTTCGACATCCCTTTCACTCCCTCGCTCGTCAGCAGTTCGCCCCCGGAGGATATACCCGGAAAGCCGCGCTATAGCCCGATGTCCCAACCCGGGCGGCGTCAATCAGGGCCGATGCCGTCCAGCAGGACCCCGTTACTGCGGAAGTTGAGGCGAACCTTGCTGAGCCTGCGCAGGCGCAATGGGGCGAGGCCGGGTTGCGGCAGCTGGTAGCGGCGGATGAAGAGGCTGCCCGCGTCTTCGTGGCCGCTTTCGAGGAAGCCCGGGCCGATCTGGCGGCGCGGCGGCGGCGGCGCCCAGCCCTGCGAGATCAGGTCGATTTCGCCGACCTGCCAGGGGTAGCCTTCCGACGGCCGCACCTGGGAGGCGCCGGTCGGCAGGTAGTAGTGCAGCGGGGCGCCGCCGAGCAGCCAGGTCACCATCGCCCGCGGCCGCTGCGGTTCGCCCAGCCGCTGCGCCACGACGCTCCAGTCCGGCCGCTGGAACTGCGGCGAGGCGCTGGCGAGGATGCAAAAGCCGAGCGAGTAGACGAGTAGGCCGGCGCCGATCAGCTGCCCCAGTCGCCGCGCGCGGCGCGTCGTCGTCGCGATCGCGACCAGGACCAGGAGGGGCACCAAGGCCGGGATCAGGTTGCGGGCGAGGACGTAGTCCTTGCTCACCGAGAGCAGGGCCAGCACCACCGGGATACCGACCGCGGCGACCGCGGCGAGCAGCGGCAGCGCCGCCGCCCGGCGCTCATCGCGGTCCCCGCGCCAGGCCAGCAGGGCGAAGGCGGCGAGACAGAGCGCCAGCGGCACGAAGGCCAGCTCGGGGCGCTCGGGCTGGCCGATGATGTCGCCGGTCTCGCCGGTGAGGAAGGTCGCCGCGGTTTCCCAGACCCGGTGGCCGAGCGAGAGGGTGTCGATCCACTCGGCGTGGCCGAGCGAGGCCTGGTGGATAGCCAGCGGCGCCAGCAGCAGGCAGGCGACGGCGACGATCCAGAGCCCGTGCAGGGCCTCGCGCCGGCGGCGTCGCAGCAGGATCGCGAGCTCGGCAACGACGAGGAAGAGGGCGAAGTAGTGGGTGGCGAGGGCGAGCGCCGAGAAGATCCCCCAAAGGGTGAGGTCGCGGCGCCGGCCGTAGCGCGCCGCGCGCACGCAGTAGAGCAGCGAGACCGCGCAGAGCAAGGTCAGCAGCGAGTAGGCGCGGGCCTCCTGCGAGTACCAGAGCAGCATCGGGTTGACCGCGGCCAGCGCCGCCGCCATCAGGCCGGCGCGGCGGCCGCGCAGCTCGGCAGCGATCAGGTAGACGACCGGCACCGTGGCCACCCCGGCCAGCGCCGAGAGCGAGCGCAGCCCGACGGCGCCGGTGCCCATCGCCTGGGTCCAGATCCAGGCCAGGGCGTAGTACAGGGGCGGCGTCGACTCGCTGTAGCCGACCGCGTTCATCGCCTGGCCGAAGTCGCCGCCGAGGATGCGGTTGACGGTCACCACCTCGTCGTGGTGGTAGCTCTGGACGCCGAGCGTGGCGAAGCGCAGCAGCGCCGCCAGCGCGGTCAGGCCGGCGACGATCCAGAAGGCGCGGGAGCGGGTGCGGACCGCGTCGGTCAGCGACTGCAGCGGTGCGGAGTCGCCCCGGCGAAGGGCGCCTGCCTCCATCTAAGACAGGGCGACGTCGAGTGCCTCGGAGACTTCGTCCACGTAGACGAACTCCAGGCCGCCGAGCTCGTGCTCGGGAATCTCCTCGACGTCTCCCGCGTTGCGCTCCGGAACTATCACCCTCTTGATCCCTGCCCTTTGTGCCGCCAGCGACTTCTCCTTGAGGCCGCCGATCGGCAGCACCTGCCCGGTCAGGGTCACCTCGCCGGTCATCGCGACATCGTTGCGAACCGGTCGGCCGCTGACCAGCGAGGAGAGGGCGACGGTCATCGCCACCCCCGCCGAGGGCCCGTCCTTCGGCACCGCCCCAGCCGGCACGTGGACGTGGATGTCGTGCTCGCCGAACCACTCCTCGCCGAGCTTCGGCGCGATCTCCTGCCAGTGGCCGCGGACGTATGAGAGCGCCGCCTGTGCCGACTCCTTCATCACCTCGCCGAGCTGGCCGGTGATCGTCAGCCGGCCGCTGCCCGGCATCGCCGTCGCCTCGATGAAGAGCACGTCGCCGCCGACCGGGGTCCAGGCGAGGCCGGTGGCGACGCCGGGGACCTTGGTCCGCCGCCGCTGCTCGGCGAAGACGCGGCGGCGGCCGAGCAGCTCGCGCGCTTTCTTGCCGGAGACCGTCACCTTGCGCTTGGCCTTGCCCTCGGCGACGTCGCGGGCGACTTTGCGACAGACGGTGCCGATCTGGCGCTCGAGCCCGCGGACGCCGGCCTCGCGCGTGTACTCCTCGACGATCGCGGTCAGCGCCGCGTCGGTGATCTCGATCTGCGATGGCTTCAGCCCGTTGGCGGCGATCTGGCGGCCGACCAGGTACTTGCGGGCGATGTGCTTCTTCTCGTCGAGCGTGTAACCGGAGAGCTCGATCGTCTCCATCCGGTCGAGCAACGGTCCCGGAATCGTGTCGAGGACGTTGGCGGTGGCGATGAAGACGACGTCGGAGAGGTCGAACTCGAGGTCGAGGTAGTGGTCGCGGAAGCTGTCGTTCTGGGCCGGGTCGAGCACCTCGAGCATCGCCGAGGCGGGGTCGCCGCGGAAGTCGGCGCCCATCTTGTCGATCTCGTCGATCATGAAGACCGGGTTTTTCGAGCCGGCGTCGCGGAGGGCGCGGACGATCGTCCCGGGCAGGGCGCCGATGTAGGTGCGGCGGTGGCCGCGGATCTCCGCCTCGTCACGGACGCCGCCGACCGAGATCCGCTCGAACTTGCGTCCCAGCGCCTTCGCGATCGAGCGCCCGAGGCTCGTCTTGCCGACCCCGGGCGGGCCGACGAAGCAGAGGATCGGCCCGGGCGAGTCTGGGTTGAGCTTGCGCACCGCGAGGTACTCGAGGATCCGGTCCTTGACCTTTTCCAGGTCGTAGTGGTCGGCGTCGAGGACCCTGCGGGCGTGCTTGATCTCGAGGTTGTCCTCGGTCTCCGCTGCCCAGGGCAGCTCGGTCAGCCACTCCAGGTAGGTGCGGATGACGCCGTGCTCGGCCGCCGCCGGCGGCAGCTTCTCCAGCCGCGAGAGCTCGCGGTCAGCGGCTTTGCGCGCCTGCTCGGGGAGCTGGGCGGCCTCGATCCTCTCTCGCAGTTCGCTGACTTCGGCCTGCTGCTCGTCTCCCTCCCCGAGCTCGTCCTGGATCGCTTTCAGCTGCTGGCGGAGGACGAACTCGCGCTGGCCTTTGTCGACTTCGGACTGGACCTGGGTCTGGATCTGGGTGCCGAGCTGGATCACTTCCAGCTCGCGGGCGAGGATCCGCGAGAGGTGGCGCAGCCGTTTGGCCACGTCGACCTCCTCGAGCAGCTTCTGCTTCTCCTCGGTGCCGATCCGCAGCGAGCTGGCGATCAGGCCGCCGAGCGCCGCCGGGTCGTCGATGTTGGCGACGGCGAGGCGCAGCTCCTCGGGCAGGTAAGGGATCTGCTCGACGATCTCCGAGAAGGTGCGCTGGACGTTGCGAGTCAGCGCCTCGAGCTCGGCGCTCGGGCGGCTGACGTCGGGCAGCTCGGTGATCCGGGCGACGAGATAGGGGGTCTCGGTGACGAAGGAATCGAGGCGGACGCGCTGCATCCCCTGGACCAGGATCCGCAGGGTCCCGTCGGGGATCTTCACCATCCGCGAGACGAAGCCGACGACCCCCACGTCATACAGTTCAGCGGGGCCGGGCTCGTCGAGCTCGGGGTCGCGGGAGGCGACCATGACCAGCATCCGGTTGGTGCCGAGGACGTCGTCGACGAGCTGCACCGAGCGCTCCTGGCCGACGGCGAGCGGGTTGAGCGTCTCCGGGAAGCTGACCGAGTCGCGCAGCGGCAGCACCGGGAGGGCCTCCGGAAGCGGCTGGTCGGCGCTGATCGCTTCCTCCGCGTCGAGCGGCGAATCGACGACCTCGAGGACCGGCAGCCCCTCCATCACTTGCGGCCGATCGGCACGCGGTGGGTGGTCTGCTCGGGCTCGTGCAGGGGCAGCTCGATCCGCAGCACGCCGTCTTCGTAGGTGGCGCTGGCGCGCTGGGCGTCGACCTCGACCTGCAGCTCGATCACCCGCCGGAACGGCCCCGAGGGGATCTCGATCTGCTGGTAGACGCGGCCTTCGCTCTCCTGCATCTGGCGTTCGCCGGTGATCGCGACGTGGCGGCCGCCGACCTCGATCCCGACCTCGCTGAGGGCGACGCCGGCGAGGTCGACCTTGACCACCGCCCGTTGCGGCTCGCCGCAGTAGTAGACGTCGACGCTGGGGGAAAAGCCGGTGCTGCGGCGCTGGACGTAGCGGGTGCGGCCCCAGGCGTCGCCGAGCATCTGATCCATCTCACGTCGCATGCGGGCGAAATCGGAGAACAGGTCGCGCTGGGGCACGCGCAAAACATAGCCAGCAGCCGCCATCCGGCGGCCGAAGCTAGGCAGCCTGGGCGCGGGAGGCCCAGCGGGGCGCCCGCATCAGCAGTACCGGCTGCTTGGGCGGGACGAGGCCCTCGGGGCGGTTGGGCCGGAAGGTGGCGCAGGCCTCGTCGAGCTCCAGCGCGCACAGCATGTTCTTGTGGAAGTAGCAGTCCTCGCAGGTGGGGGTCTTCGGCTTGCGCGGCATCGGCTGGGGCATCCAAGCACGCCGACGCGTGCGTCGCGAGCAGGGAGTTCGCAAATCGCAACTTCTTGTGAACGGCTTGATCACATCTTCCCCGCGTCTTGCGGGCGGGCCGGGCGACGACGCTAAGATCCGGGGCAATGGAGGCTCATTCCAGCCGCAGCGAGAAGCTCGCTGCCTCCCCCCCGCTCTTCAAGAGCGATTTCCTCAACTTCTTCTCCCGCGTCCACCCGGCGATCCCGGCGGTGATCTTCATCCCGGTCGTCGTCGGCATGGAGTGGATCGGGGCCGGCAAGGGCTTTTCGGTCTGGGAGATGGTCCTGCTGACGCTGGCCGGCGTCGCCTTCTGGACGCTGACCGAGTACTGGCTGCACCGGCTCGTCTTCCACTGGGAGCCCGACAACGCCTTCGGCCGCCGCATGCACTTCATCATCCACGGCATCCACCACGACCACCCCAACGACAAGCTGCGGCTGGTCATGCCTCCCTCGGTCTCGATCCCGCTCTCGGCGCTCTTCTTCCTCGCCTTCTGGCTGATCCTCGGTGACGCCGCCTTCCCCGTCTTCGCCGGCTTCATCGGCGGCTACCTCGCCTACGACTACACGCACTACTACGTGCACCACTTCGTGCCGAAGACGCAGTTCGGCAAACGCCTGCGCGAACACCACATGCGCCACCACTTCCAGGACCACCGCTACGGCTACGGCGTCTCCTCACCTGTCTGGGACGTCGCGTTCAAAACGCTGCCCAAGCAGCGCAAGCAGCGGGACTAGCTCAGCGTGGAGGGGTCGGGTGACCCCCTTCACTTGCCTGCCTAGGTGAATCGGCTGCCGCCTTCCGAGTGGCGCGCTCCCGCCTAGCGGCACAAAACGTTCAGGGGGTCACCCGGCCCCTCCTCCCGGAGGCTCGGCGGACTTCGGCAGGCGGGCAGCTTTCGTGAAGCGCGGCCCCTGAGGGACGGAGACGCCCGATACCTCGCTCCAGCTTCCAAAGGACTTGGAGATTTCACCGGGCGGTGACGCGTCGCCGGGGCGAGCTCCGCAGGGCCGCCGCTAGCGTCGGCTAAACGACCCGGAGGAGGATGGATCTGATGGCTCGTATCCCGCTGGCGGAGGAGGCCGACCTCGACGGCTTCCTCAAGGAGATGCATGACGGAGCCGCCGAGGGGGACTGGGCGACCCAGCGCGTGGCGCGCGTCTTCGACGCCCACCCCGAGTTCCTCGAGCAGTACCTCGCCTTCTACTACCCCTGGCACTCGAACGTGGAGGACGCCGACGAGGTCGCGCGGCTGACGGCGCGGACGAAGGAGCTGGTGCGGCTGCGGATCGCCAAGCTCAACGGCTGCGTCACCTGCCAGTCGGCGCGGCTGGCCGCCGAGACGGTGCCCGAGGACCAGGCGGTCGGGGTCTGGAGGGAGGACTTCGCCGCGAACCCCAGCTACACGCCGGCGGAGCGAGCCGCGGTCGAGTTCGCCGAACGGATGGCGGTCGACCACCATGCGATCGGCGACGCCGACATCGTCGCCCTGCGCGAGCACTTCGACGATGCCGAGATCCTCGAGCTGATGATGATGGCCGGCCAGTACATCGGCTTCGGGCGCTGCCTGGCGATCCTGCAGCTGGAGGAGGTCAGTTGCCCGCTGCCGGCGCGCTGAGCGGTGCGGGCGAGCGGGCGCGGAGGGCGATCTCCAGCTCGAAGCGGGCGTCGGGGTCGTCCAGGGTCTCGCCGAGCAGCTCGCGGAGGCGTCCGATCCGGTAGCGAGCCGTCTGCGGGTGGACCTGGAGCTCGGCGGCCATCGCCACCGCGTTGCCGCCGTGGCGGACGTGGGCGAGGGCGGTCTCGCGCATCCGCTCTCGCGCCTTCGGCGTCAGCTCGGCGAGGGGGGCGAGGCGGCGGCTGGCGATCCGCGCGGCGAGGCCGGCGCCGACGCTGAGCAGCAGCTCGGCCAGATGATCGTCGGCGCGCAGCAGGCCAGCGCTGGGGACGGTGCCAGAGTCCGAAGCGCGGGCAAGCGCCAGCGCCAGCGCCCAGGATTCGGCGAGGGCGGGAACCTCGGCCGTCGGCCCCAGGGCCAGCCGCGCCCGACCGACGGCATGGGTGAGGGCGTCGGCGCGGCCGGGGCCGTCGGGGTCGGGGACGATCAGGCAGCCGCTGCCGTCGATCACGGTCGCCAGCGTCTCCGGCGGCAGCCGCCGCGTCACCGCGGCGAGGTCGCGCTCGGCGCAGGCAGCCGCAGCGGCGGTCGCCGGCGGGCGCCAGGCCGCGGCACGCGCCGCGGCGCTCAGGTCGGCTGCCTCCGGCCGAGGCTCGCGCAGCAGCAGCCGCACCAGCTCGTGGCGACGGCGGCGGCGCGCGTCCTCGACCTCGACCTGGGCTTCGGCGTAGCCGTCGGCCGAGTCCGCCGAGAGCTCGTCGATGTAGGCGAAGATCGCCTCGGCCAACTGCGCCAGCGGCTCGGCATCGAGCTCGGCCCGGCGCCCGGCAGCAGCGATCCGGCGCCAGGCGACGCGGGCGCCGACCCGGTAGGCCGCGAGCAGCGAGTCGAGGGTCCGACCCTGGCGCTGCTCGCCGCGGCCGAGCTGGACGTAGACCTCGCGGCCCGGCTCACGGCCGGACTCGGGGTCGCGGATCAGGGCGACGAACTGGCGCAGCGCCTCACTGACGCCGGTGCGGACGCCGCGGCCGAAGTTGCCCTCCAGCGGCCGCGCGTACTCCGGCACCTCGAGCGCGATCGTGGCGAGGATCTCCTCGGTGATCTCCGCCAGCTCCGGCTCGATCACGTCGGCGACGCCTACCGGCAGCGCGCGCCAGGGCTCTGATTCGAGCTTTTTTGGCATCTAAATTATAAGTTTAGCCTGTAAATCGTTGCTCATGCGCGAATATATCTGCAACAGACGCACGTATCTTGCTCTCGATGGGCCAAATGACCCGAGCGGAGAAGGTGGCGAACCTGGGTGCGGTCGTCATCCCCTTCCTCGCCACCATCGTGGCCATCGTCCTGCTCTGGAACAGCTTCGTCAGCCTTACCGACCTGGCGATCGCGGCGGTCATGTACCTGTTGACGGCGATCGGGATCACCGTCGGCTTCCATCGCCTCCTTACCCACCGTTCGTTTCAGACCTCGAAGCCGGTGGAATACACGTTTGCGGTGCTTGGTTCTCTAGCGGTGCAGGGCCCGGTCAACTCATGGGTTGCCGATCACCGCAAGCACCACGCCCACACTGACGAAGAGGGCGACCCCCACAGCCCGCACGTCAACGTCGACGGGCGCGGGGTTCGCAACGTCTTCACCGGCCTCTGGCACGCCCACAGCGGCTGGCTGATGTCCACCCAGGGTCGGGCCGACTGGCGCAAGTACGCAGCTGACCTGTACGAGGACCGCGGCATGCGGTTCATCAGCCGCCACTTCCCCTGGCTGGTGCTGGCAACGCTGGCGCTTCCCACCCTGGCCGGGTTCCTGATCACCGGGACCCCGCTTGGCGCCCTCACCGGCTTGCTCTGGGGCGGCCTGGTCCGCATCTTCTTCGTTCACCACGTGACCTGGAGCGTCAACTCGGTCTGCCACTTCCTCGGCAGCCGTCGCTTCGACACCGACGATCGCTCGACCAACGTCTTCTGGCTCGCGATCCCCTCACTCGGCGAGTCCTGGCACCACAACCATCACGCCTTCCCACGCTCCGCCGTGCACGGCCTGAAACGGTGGGAGCCCGACCCTTCCGGAATGATCATCGCAGCGATGGAGAGGGTCGGCCTCGCCCGCAACGTGGTTCGCATCTCGCCCGAGCGCCAGGCCGAGCGTTCCCTTTAGCAAAACGGGTCGGTTTCACCGTTTGACCTTGGGGTACGCTGCCCGCAAATGGTCGTTGAAGTTCTCTTGACTAAATAGTTCGTCAAGGTAAGTGTGTGTCTGGCACACTCTTCACAAATCGGATCACGAGTATTGACTGGATGGAAAGGAAATAATGCCCAGCACGACCAACGTTCTTGACGAGGCGCGCGAGCTGCTCCACAAGCGGCTGGCTGACCTGGACGAGGAGCGCAAGCGTCTCGAGCGCGCCCTTGCCGAGCTCGGCGGCAAAGTCACCCGTCGCGCCCCCGGCCGCCCCCGCGGCACCGGCTCGAAAAAATCCGGCGGCGCCCCGAAACGGCGTAAACGGCGCGGCGGCACCCGCGCCGACCAGGCCGTCTCCCTGATCGAGAAACAGCCTGGGATCAGCGCCTCGGACGTCGCCAAGACGATGAAGATCAAGCCGAACTACCTGTACCGCGTGCTCGGCGACCTCGAGAAAGAGGGTCGAGTCCGCAAGGACGGCCGTCAGTACTACCCGGCCGGCTAGAGCTCCGTTAGAGAGAGGCCCCGGGTGGGGTCCTCCAGACGCCCTTCGGGCTGAGTGTCTGGAGGACCCCACCCGGGGCCTCTTTTTGCGCAGTCCTAGATCAGACCGAGCTGGGAGACGGCGTCCCTCTCCTCTTGAAGCTCCATTACCGAGGCGTCGATCCGCTCTCTCGAGAAGTCGGGGACGTCGAGGCCCTGGACTACTGACCACTCGCCACCGCTGCACTGGCAGGGCATGCCGCAGATGATGCCCTCGCCGATCCCGTAGGAACCGTCGGCGGGGACCGCCATCGAGACCCAGTCGCCGTCGGGGGTGCCGAGCACCCAGTCGTGGACGTGGTCGATCGCGGCGTTGGCGGCAGAGGCGGCGCTGGAGGAGCCGCGGGCGTCGATGATCTCGGCGCCGCGCTTGCCTACCCGCGGGATGTACTCGTCCCGGATCCAGGCTTCGTCGTCGACCTGGTCCCAGGCACTGGCGCCGTCGACCTTGGCGTTGACGAGGTCGGGGTACTGGGTCGGCGAGTGGTTGCCCCAAGCGGTCATGTTGGTGACCGCGCTGACCTGCTTGCCGAGCTTGTTCGCGACCTGGGCGATCGCCCGGTTGTGGTCGAGGCGCATCATCGCCGTGAACCGCTCGCGCGGCACGTCGGGTGCGTTCGACATCGCGATCAGGCAGTTGGTGTTGGCCGGGTTGCCGACCACCAGCACCTTGACGTCGTCGGCGGCGCCGGCGTTGATCGCTTCGCCCTGGGGCTTGAAGATGCCGCCGTTGGCCTCGAGCAGGTCGGAGCGCTCCATGCCCGGACCGCGCGGCCGGGCGCCGACCAGGAGGCCGATACCGGTGCCCTCGAAGGCCGGCTTCGGGTCGTCGAAGATGTCGATCTTGCGCAGCAGCGGAAAGGCGCAGTCGTCGAGCTCCATCGCGGTGCCCTCGGCGGCCTTGACCGCGGCCGGGATCTCGAGCAGGCTGAGCTCGACCGGCGTCTCGGGGCCGAGCATCTGGCCGCTGGCGATCCGGAACAGGAGCGCATAGCCGATCTGCCCGGCGGCGCCGGTGACGGTGACCTTGACGGGGGTGCTCACGAAATCTCTCCTCGCAGTCGGGGTTCGTTACCGGGCCATCGCGGCCCGTAGGTTCTCGTCGATCGAGGCGAGGAAGTCCTGCGTGGTCTGGTACTCCTGCCCCTCGCCGACGAGCAGCGCTAGGTCTTTGGTCATCTTGCCGCTCTCGACCGTCTCGATGCAGACGCGCTCGAGGGTCTCGGCGAACTGGCTGACCTGCGGCGTCTCGTCCATCCGGCCGCGAGCGGCGAGGCCGCGCGTCCAGGCGAAGATCGAGGCGACCGGGTTGGTCGAAGTCGGGTTGCCCTGCTGGTGCTGGCGGTAGTGACGGGTGACGGTGCCGTGGGCGGCCTCGGCCTCGACCGTCTTGCCGTCGGCGGTCATCAAGACGCTGGTCATCAGGCCGAGCGAGCCGAAGCCCTGGGCAACGGTGTCGGACTGGACGTCGCCGTCGTAGTTTTTGCAGGCCCACACGTAACCGCCCTCCCACTTCAGCGCGGCGGCGACCATGTCGTCGATCAGGCGGTGTTCGTAGGTGATGCCGGCGGCCTCGAAGTCGGCCTTGAACTCAGCCTCGTAGACCTCGGCGAAGACGTCCTTGAAGCGGCCGTCGTAGCGCTTCAGGATCGTGTTCTTGGTCGACATGTAGACCGGGTAGCCGCGGTCGAGGCCGTAGCGCATCGAGGCGCGGGCGAAGTCGCGGATCGAGTCATCGAGGTTGTACATCGACATCGCGATGCCACCGCCGGGGAAGTCGTAGACGTCGAGCTCGACCGGCTCGGAGCCGTCCTTCGGCGTGTAGGTCATGGTCAGCTTGCCCTCGCCGGGGACGACGAGGTCGGTGGCGCGGTACTGGTCGCCGAAGGCGTGGCGGCCGATCACGATCGGCTTCGTCCAGCCCGGGACCAGGCGCGGAACGTTGGAGATCACGATCGGCTCGCGGAAGATGACGCCGCCGAGAATGTTGCGGATCGTCCCGTTCGGCGAGCGGTACATCTCCTTCAGCCCGAACTCGTCGACCCGCGCCTCGTCGGGGGTGATCGTCGCGCACTTGACGCCGACGCCGTATTGCTTGATCGCGTTGGCGGAATCGACCGTGATCTGGTCTTCGGTCGCGTCGCGGCTCTCGATCCCGAGGTCGAAGTATTTGAGGTCGACGTCGAGATACGGGAGGATCAGCTGCTCTTTGATGAACGACCAGATGATGCGGGTCATCTCGTCGCCGTCGAGCTCGACGACCGGGTTCTTGACCTGGATCTTGGACACCGGCGGGCGATGGTATCTACCTCGGCGCTTCGGCCGCAGCCTCGCCCCCTGGACGGCCGTAAGTGCCACAATCGGTACCGAATGGCAACCAGGGAGCGCCTAATGCCGGTCGGGACTCATGACGTCGCCAACCAGCCGCCGCCGCTGGCCGACTACGACGTCTTCGCGGCTGACACGGTGCTGCGCGAGGCGGTGCGGCGCGAGGGCGGCGAGTGGGCCGAGGCGCACATAGGTGAGGTCGCCTCCTTCGCCGGCAGCTCGCGCGCCCAGGAGCTGGGCCGCCTCGCCAACGAGAACCCGCCGAAGCTGAAGACGCACGACCGCTACGGCCACCGCGTCGACGAGGTCGAGTTCCACCCCGCCTGGCACGAGCTACTCGGCAAGGCGGTCTCCTTCGAGCTGCACAGCGCCCCCTGGCGCGACCCGAGGCCTGGCGCCCACGTCGCCCGCGGCGCCGCCTTCGTCTGCATGTCGCAGGCCGAGGCGGGGATCGGCTGCCCGATCTCGATGACCTACTCGGTGCTGCCCGCGCTGCGCGCCCAGCCGGAGCTGGCGGCCGAGTGGGAGCCGCGCTTCCTCTCCGACGCCTACGACCCGGGCAACGCGCCGGCCGCGGAGAAGCCCGGGGCGCTGGCGGGGATGGGGATGACCGAGAAGCAGGGCGGCACCGACGTCCGCGCCAACACGACGATCGCCCGACCGGTCAACGGCGGCGGCCCCGGTGCCGAGTACGAGCTGACCGGGCACAAGTGGTTCATGTCGGCGCCGATGTGCGATGCCTTCCTCGTCCTCGCCCAGGCCGACGGCGGCCTCTCCTGCTTCCTCTTCCCGCGCTGGACGCCCGACGGCGAGCGCAACCGCTTCCGCCTGCAGCGGCTGAAGGACAAGCTCGGCAACCGCTCCAACGCCTCCTCGGAGATCGAGTTCGACGCCGCCTCGGCCTGGCTCGTCGGCGAGGAGGGCGCCGGGGTGCGGACGATCATCGAGATGGTCAACCACACGCGCCTGGACTGCGTGCTCGGCGGCGCCACGGGGATGCGGGCCGGAGTCGCGCAGGCGATCCACCACGCTGCCCACCGCTCGGTCTTCGGCCGGGTGCTGGTCGAGCAGCCGCTGATGCGCAACGTCCTCGCCGACCTCGCGATCGAGTCCGAGGCGGCGACGATTTCGGCGCTGCGGCTGGCCCGCGCCTACGACGAGGCGCTCGCCGGCGACGAGGAGGCCGCGCACCTGAAGCGGGTCGCCAACGCCGTCCTCAAGTACTGGATCTGCAAGCGAGCGCCGATGCACGCGGGCGAGTGCCTGGAGTGCCTCGGCGGCAACGGCTACGTCGAGGAGTCCGGGATGCCGCGGCTCTTCCGCGAGAGCCCGCTGAACTCGATCTGGGAGGGGTCTGGCAACGTCCAGTGCCTCGACGTCCTGCGGGCGATGATCAAGGACCCGGTCTCGCTGGAGGCCTTCTTCGCCGAGGTCGACGAGGGGGCCGCGGCCGAGTCGCGGCTGGCGGCATTCGCCGCCGAGCTGCGCGAGGAGCTGCCGGGCGAGGTGGCGACGATCGAGGTCCGCGCCCGTCGCCTCGTCGAGCAGATGGCGCTGGCGCTGCAGGGCTCGCTGCTGGTCCGGTTCGGCGATCCCGCCGTCGCCGACGCCTTCTGCGCCTCGCGCCTGGCCGGCGAGTGGGGGCAAGCCTTCGGCACCCTCCCGGCGGGGACCGACTTCGTCCGCATCGTCGAGCGCCACAGCCCGCACGCCTAGCGCGCTCGGGCGAGCCCCGGCAAGAGTTCGTTAAAGCCGCCTCGCTTCGCTGTCTACCGGACCCGCCGGTCCGCACGACTGCAACCCGAGGAGGTCTCGATGAAGTTCAAAGTCGCTCTCGCCCTGGTTGCGGTGGCGATGCTCTGCACCGCCGCCGTCGCCGTGGCCAGCCCCAAGCTCCCCTTTTACAAGGCCCACGCCTGGAGCAAGGCCGAAGTCGCCACCTGGTGCGAAGAAGAGTCCGCCTGCGACAGCTGGAAGCTCGGCCCCTGCCACCGCTTCTCGCGGACCCGGATCGACTGCGCCGGGGTGATCCTCTCGCACAGGGTCAACCGCTACTGCGCCGCGATCGTCGTCAACAAGGTGATCGCCGGGACCGACGAATTCGACTCCTGGTTCCGCTCCGAACAGTGCGGGGACCTGCCTGCCGCCGAATAGGCGGTGGGCAGGGGGCTAGTCGGGCCCGCCGACCTTGACGGCGAGCTCGACGAGCACGGTCAGCTGGTCGAGCACCTCCTCCCAGGTTCGGCCGCGCAAATCCGGCGACCGGCCGTCGTAGACGGCATGCTTGCGCTCGTTGTTGAGACGGAGCAGCAGGTCCGCGAAATCTTCCGGCAAGACGTCCATCTCGAAGAGCCGCTTTGCTGCTGAAGCCCGGCGAAAGTGATTGTTGCGGACATCGATGCCCTGCGCAGAGGCAATGTGAGCCACGGCAGTCTCCGCGCAGAGATTGCACCAGAGAACTGCGGCGGTTTGATCGCCAACCGCGAGCGCTTCCCGCGCCCGCTGAAGATGCTCCGCCGCCAGGTCTGCACCTTCTGAATGCTTCACAAGCCCTCTCCGAAATCGAATAGGTTCCCCGCGGAGGTGGCATGAGGTGGGTAGAGATCTTCGCAGCACATGGATCGCATTGGTGGCGCTGATGCTAGTAGCGCTGCTCGCCGCAGTTGCAGCGGCGGGCCCATCGAGAGCGGCCAAGATCGAGACGGCGACGGTGGCCACCAAGTCGGAACGAGCGAATCTGAGGAAGATCGAAGCCGAAACAGACAGGGCCGAAGCCGAAACCGAAAAGCTGGAAGCCGATGAGGAATGGTGGTCTCCTTCCTTCCTCGGCCCTCTCCTGGCCGCGCTCGCAGCAGTCGGCGGACTCTTTCTCTCGGCCTGGAAATTCGGCAAGGACCGTAGAGACGCAATCGACCGGGAGACGCGGGGGCGAGAGCAAGCGCGCGAGGCGAGTGAAATCGAGCGGTTCGATGAGCGATTCGCAAAGGCCGTCACCGGCCTTTCCTCGGCGCAACCGGGCGAGGAGGTCGGCGCGGCCGTGCTCGTGTCGAGCATGGTTCGAGAGAAGCGCGAGGCGCTTTCGAGTCAGGCGCTCCAGCTGCTCCTGGTCTCCCTTCAAGCCCCCCACAACGAGGTGTGCGAGCGACTATTGCGGTTCGCGCTCGAGCGCTTCGCAAGGGCGGCACCGGAGCGCCTCATAAAGAGCGACGACGGGGAGGCTTCGCTCGGGCTGGTCCATGTCAGGGCCTCGTACCTCAACCTCTCGCACCTCCAGCTCCCAGGCCTGGACCTCGCGTTTGCATCGCTCCGCAAGGCCGACTTTCGGGGTGCCGGACTCGCCGGTTGCCTGGCCTACGGTGCCGAGCTCGAGAAGGCAGTGTTCAACGGTGCCGATCTGACTGGCGCTCAGTGGGTCGACGCGAAGGCACCCGATGCGAAGTTCCGCAAGGCGAATCTGAGCGATGCTCGCCTGCACCAAGCGAAACTCGACGGCGCGAAGTTCTATCGAGCGAATCTCAGTGGGGCGAACCTGCGGATGGCATCGCTGACGGGCGCCGAATTCAAGAGAGCCAACCTGAGCGGGGCGGACTTTCACGGCGCAACGCTCGATGAAAGAGCGCTGCTCTCGATCTTGCACTCCGAGGACTGGAGCCTTGCCGAATTCAGCGGCCCAATCGAAGCTCAGCTGGACGAGCTGGCCCGCAAACAAGAACGGGCACCGGGTTCTCTAGGCACCGCTCGAGGCGGTGCAACCGACCCGGCACCCGCAAGCGCATCGTAGCGCTCGGCCGTGAGGCGCTCAACTCCCGTCAGAGGCTGCGAGGGGCCTATGACGTTGCGTCTTTCAGGGCGCGGCCGACTTGCTCGATCGTGATTACGCCGGAGAGGCGGCCTTCGGCGTCCACCGCCATCAGGGCGCCGAGGCGGCGCAGGTTCTGGTTGGAGAGGAGGGCGTCGAGGGGGGTGTCGTCGCGGACGAAGAGTCCGCGGTCGCGGTCGACCAGGTCTGAGACGTGGGAGCTGGCGCGGCTGACCTCGGGGACCTCGTCGGCGCGGTCGCGCTCGACCAGGCCGAGGAAGGCATAGGAGGGGTCGACGACCGGGAACCAGGGCCAGCGGTAGCGGAGGAAGTACTCGTCGAGGGCGCGCTCGACGCTGATGTCGCCGGGGATCGCCACAGGCTCGCGGTCCATCACGTCGGCCACGCGGACGTCGCCGATGCGGCTGGTCAGCGCCGTCTGCATCGCGGCGCCGCGGGCTGCGCCCTGGACCATGAACCCGATCAGGCCGATCCAGACGCCGTCGAAGACGTTGCCGGTGGCGAGCAGGAGGAAGCCGGCGCCGACGAAGAGGTAGCCGAAGGCGCGGCCCATGTTGGCGGCGATCCGGGTCGCGCGGTTGCGGTCACCGGTGCGCCACCAGATGATCGCGCGGGCGATGCGGCCGCCGTCCATCGGGAAGGCGGGCAACAGGTTGAAGACGAGGACCAGGGCGTTGATCACCGCCAGCCAGGAGATCAGCGAGACGATGCCGGAGGCACCCGCCTCGGTCTTGAATTCGACAGCCAAACCGAAGACGTGGGCGAATTCGCCGAATCCGACGGCGAGGCAGCCAGCCAGGTAGAGAAGGACGACCAGCGCCAGCGTCACCGCGGGCCCGGCGACCGCGACCTCGAACTCCGCCTCGGGGCTGTCGGATTCGCGGTCGAGGCGGGCGACGCCGCCGAACATCCAGAGCTGGATGCTGGTGATCCCGATCCCGCGGCGCAGCGCGGCGAAGGCATGGCCGAGCTCGTGCAGGAGGACCGAGCCGAAGAAGCCAACCGCGCTGGCGATCGCGAGCGCGAAGGGCTCCACCGCCGTGCTCGATTCGCCACTGGCTTCGCCGAAGCGCGAGGAGGCCGAGAGGATCAGGAGGAAGAGGATCAGGAACCACGACCAGTCGACCGCGATCCTGATTCCGCGGACGTGGAAGAGCGTGATCGAGCCGCCACCGAGCATGTACAGATGGTACGTGGAGGATCATCTAGGCTGGCTGGCCAGATGGCCAGCGAGCAGGGATGGCTGCGCGAGCGGCTCGAGGAACTGGAGAAGATCGACCGCCCTTCGGCCTCCGAGGGCGAGCGGCGCGCCGCCGAGTGGCTGGTCGAGCGCTACGCCGAGCTCGGGGCCCAGGCGCGAATCGAGGCCGAGCCCGCCCACGGCACTTACTGGTGGCCGCTGGGGATCGGCGCCGGCCTTGGCGCGCTCGGCGCCCTCGCGGCGCTGCGCGGGCGGCGCGCGCTCGGCGCCTTACTCGGCGGGATCGGCGCTGCCGGGATCGCCGACGACTTCCCGCCGGGCCAGCGGCGCCTGCGCCGTCTCCTCCCCCGCCGCACCACCTACAACGTCGTCTGCGAGCTCGGCGACCTGGCGGCCGAGCGCACCGTCGTCGTCATCGCCCATCACGACTCCGCCCACTCCGGCCTCGTCTTCCACCCCGCGATCCCGCCGCTGGCCGACCGCCTCGGCCTGATCGAGCGCACCGACACCAGCCCGCCGCTGATGGCGCCGGTGATCGGCGGCCCGATCCTCGCCGCGCTCGGCGCGATCAGCGGCAGCCGCCTGCTGGCCAAGCTCGGCTTCCTCTTCGGTCTCGGCTCGGCGGCGGCGATGGCGGAGATCGGGAGCCGCGAGGTCGTCCCTGGCGCCAACGACAACGGCACCTCGGTCGTCGCCCTGCTGGCGCTCGCCCGCCGCTTCCTCGCCGACCCCCCGCAGGGCGTCCGAGTGGTCCTCCTCTCCACCGGCTCCGAGGAGTCCTTCAGCGAGGGGATGAAAGCGTTCGGCGAGCGCCACTTCCCCACCCTCCCGAAGGAGAACACCTTCTTCCTCTGCCTCGAGTCGATCGGCTCGCCGCACCTGCTCGTCCTCCGCGGCGAGGGGTTCTTGAAGATGCGCGAGTACCCGCAGCGCTCGCTCGCCTTCATGGACGGGCTCGCCGAGGAGCTCGATATCTGGCTCTACCCGAACCTGCGCCTGCACAACGGCACCGACGGCCTCGAGCCGGCGGCGGCCGGCTACGAGACCGCCGTCCTCGCCGGCTGCACCGACCTCAAGCAGCCGGCCAACTACCACTGGTGGCACGACCTAGCCGAGAACGTCGACTTCGACACCGTGGAGGACGCCATCCGCCTCTCAGAGACCGCCATCCGCCGCCTCGCCGACCGCTGGCTATAGCTATAGCCCCCGTCCCGCACCAGCTTTAGACAAATGGACACGGGCGGACGGCTCGATTTCGACGGATTCGCCGCATCATGTGAGTCGGAATTCGCCCAGCATCGGCTCGCGGCCGGGGGGGGGGCCC
>DATKLT010000030.1:0-3227 GCA_035542315.1 Solirubrobacterales bacterium
TACCTGTGGATGCGCCAGAAGCAGATCATCGGCTCCCACTTCGCCAACGCCTACGAGTGCATGCGCGCCAATCAGCTGATGGCGGAGGGCAAGGTCCGCCCTGTGCTCTCGGAGACGATGGGTTTCGACGGCGTTCCCGCCGCACACCAGTTGATGCACGAAAACAAGCACCTCGGCAAGATCTCGATCCTCGTCGGCGCCGAGTCCGAGGACGAGGGCAAGCTCGAGGACGGTCCCGGCGCGATCCGCGCCGAGGTTGGAGCATGAGCGCGCCGCTGGCGCGAGAAGGAGATACCTGAAGCATGGCCGAGGTCTGCACGCTCGACTGGCACATCTCCCCCTTCCGGGGCGACCGTTTCCTCGATCTCTGGGAACCGGCGGCGGCGCGGATGCCCGCCTTCGGTGCCGCCAGCTGGTCGCTGACCCGCGCGATCGACGATCCGCTCTACTTCCAGCAGAGCTCGGTCTGGGAGAAGCGCTCGGACTTCGAACGCTACTGGTACTCGGAGGAGATCGAGCGCGCTCGCGAGAGCATCATCGATCTCTATGACAAGCCGCTGCTGCCTGCTTGGCACACCCTGATCGCCGCTGAGTAACCGACCATCTGAACTCGATCGGCGTCGGGTCGGGGCCGCCGTCGGCGGTCAACGCCCGCAGCCGCAGCGAGTGGCCGCCGGGCTTCAGATTGCGGTAGACACGCGGTGAATGGCAGGTCTTGTAGGGACCGCCATCGAGCGCGCACTGGAACGAGGCGCCGGCGAGGTCGGCGCTGAAGCGGAAGGTGGCAGTCGTGCTTGCCCCGTGCTTGGGCGGGTGGCCGAGCAGCGTCGTCTGCGGCGGTGACGGCGGTGACGGCACCGGCGGTGGCGGTTCGACCGGCGGCGGTTCGAGCCGGCGATAGATCGCTTCGTAGTGTCCGCCGCTGGCAGCGACGACGGTGTGGACCCGTTCGCCGCCGTCGGACCAGCGTTCGAAGGCGTATTCGGCCCCTCCGATGGTCGCCGTCGCCGGCGCCGAGATCGTCGTCGGCGATTTTTCGATCGCCTGCATTTCAAACGGCGCCGGCCCGATCTTCAGACCCGAGGTGAGCGTCACCCCGGGCGGGCTCGATTTGAAGCCGAGCGTCACCGGGCGCGCTTTGACTTCGACCACGCGGGTGGCGGTAAGACCGCGTTTGTCGGTCGCGGTCAGGTAGACCTTCAGCGCCGAAGGGTAATCGTGGTCGGGGGCGAGGAATTCGCCGCCTTCGGTTCCGGGGAAGACCTGCAGCGGGTGTTCGTGGCAGGCGCCCGCTTCGAACGGGCAGTGGAGCAGGCGCACCTTCCAGTACAGGTCTTCCGGCGCCACGGAACTGCCGGTCCCTTCCTTTTCGACGCCGTTGCCGGCGAAGTAGATCTTTTGCCCCACCGCCCAGGTTTCGCTCGTTTCCGGTTCGGCGATGTTCACCTGCGGCGGGCTGTCCCCCGGGTAGACGGTCAGCTTCGCAACCGATTTCTTGCCGCTGACTTCGTCGGTGACGCGGACAGCGACCCGGAAGTCTTCAGCGACGCCGTAGCTCTTCGACTGCGTCGCGGCGCCCGTTTTCTCGTAGGTGCCGTTGCCGTCGAGGTCCCATTCGTATTTCAGCGCGTGGCCTTCGAGCCCGGTCGAAGCGGACGCATCGAATTCGAACGTCTTCGTCTTCGAGCCCCAGGCCTGGTCGACGCTGAGCCGAGCGTGCGGCGCATCCGGGTCGTAGGAGATCCGGTGGATCGAGCCTTCGTCGGGGCCTCCGTAGAGGCTGGCGTAGAAGAGGTCACCTTCCGGGCCCTGCTCGATGTCGACCGCGGGATAGACGCCTTCTTCGGCAAGGAACGGTTCGACCTGGAGCGGGTCGGGTTCGCCGTCGGCGTCAGCCAGCATCACGTAGACGCAGCCGCGGACCGCGTCGGCGAAGAAGAGCGCGTTTTCGTACTTCGCCGGATAGGTGCCGCCTTCGTAGAAGGCGGAGCCGGAGATCGCCGAGCCGACGTTGGTCGGACAGGTGTCGGTGGGCACGATCGGGGCGCCATGGGCGAAGTAGAAGAACGGCGGCGAGGTCGAGCCGGGTTCCTTGTAGAGGCGTTCGCAGAGGTTGTTGCCGAAGCTCTCGAATCCCGGTTCCGGGCCGAGCCCTTCGTAGCAGGGCCAGCCCGAGTTGTAGGGCGTTGCCGGGTCGAGCGGGAAGCGATCGATCTCCTCGTCGGTCCCGTTGCCGACGTTGCCGAGGTAGATCTCGTCGTGGCGTCGGTCGATCGTGAAGCGGAACGGGTTGCGGAAGCCGAAGGCGATGATCTTGCGCGCGTTGGCGTCGGGGCTGGAGGAGAGCGGATTTCCGGGCCAGGCTTCGCCGTTTTCGGCATTCACCCTGAGCACGGCTCCGTCAAGCCCCGTCGGGTCGGCCGGCGTAAGCACGTCCTGCGAGCGGAGCGAGCCTCCTTCCGCCTGATCCCTTTTGGTGCCGAGCGGATCCCCACAGGGATTGCCGAATTCCCAGCCATCGTCCGTGACGGTGAAGCTCGCGCCCTCGCCGCCGCTGACGAAGAGCGCGCCTTCAGGCCCGAACTCGAGATCGCCGATCGAATGCGAGGAGAACTGCTGGCACCAGTCTTCGAGCAGCACGTCCTCGTCCGGTTCGGCGGCCGACGGCGCGGCGTGCCCGGGCGGCCCTCCTTCGGCGGTCAACCGAACCAAGCGGCCGCTGACGACGCAGGCATCGAGTTCTTCTGGGCATTCGTCGCCTTCCCAGGTCGGCCCTTTGCCCCACCGCGGCGCCCAGCCCGGTTCGCCTTCCGCCGGCGTTTCGCCAAGCTCGTGGTCATAGGTGTAGAGCGCGTAGACGTAGGGCCTGCCTTCGTCGAATTTGGGATCGAGGGCGAGCCCGAGGATGCCTTTGTCGCCGAAATCGAAGACCTGTTTGCTGAGGTTGGCGAAGACGGTCGGCGTCGTGTCTTCGAGGTTTTCGAAGACGAGGATCTTGCCGTTCTTCTCGGCGACGAAGACGCGGCCGTCGGGCGCGAAGCGGAAGACCGTCGGTTCCTGGAGATTTTCGAAGACGACCGTGTCCTGGAACCCGGTCGGCGGTTCGGCCTCCGCGCGCGCGCCCGTCACCCCGATGGCGAGGACGAACAGCAGGACCATCGCGACCGCCAGCGCTCGGCTCACTCGCGCTCCAGCGGTGCCATCGTCAGCCCGGCGCCGTCGAGCTG
>DATKLT010000031.1:0-110529 GCA_035542315.1 Solirubrobacterales bacterium
GCGCCGCGGGGGAGATCCCACTCCCTCGCCACCTTGTACGGCCTATAGCCCGTACAACGTCACGATCGAGGAGCGATGGCCACTCAAGCGCCCAGGTTTGGGCGCTGGTGCGCCGCCAGCACGGGGTGATCACGCGCCGCCAGCTCCTTGCGCTCGGATACTCCCGCGAAGCGATCGCCCACCGGCTTCGGCGTGGACGCCTGTATCGGGTCTACCGCGGGGTCTACTCCGTTGGCCGCGCCGAGCTCCCGCGCGAGGGGAGGTGGATGGCGGCAATCCTCCTTCACGGACCCGGGGCATTCCTCAGCCACCGCAGTGCCGCGGCGCTCTACGGGATCGGCAAGGAAAAGACCTGGAGGCCGACCGCTCACGAGGAGGTCTCGTTGATCGAAATCAGCGTCAGAAAGCCAAACGCCCGTCGCCATCCAGACATCAAGGTCTACCGCCGCCCCTCCCTCCCCAGCCAAGACGCCGGCACCGTCGGGGACATCCCGGTCACCTCCCCGGTCCGCACCCTGCTCGACCTCGCCACCCTGGAACCGTCCAACAGGGTGGAGCGGGCGATCAACGAGGCCGACAAGCGCGACCTGATCGATCCCGAGTCCCTGCGCCGGGCGATCGAGCCCTACGCGGGCGAGCCCGGCGTCAAAGCCCTGCGCCAGGTCCTCGACAAGCACACCTTCCTGCTCTCAGACGACGAACTGGAACTCCTCTTTCATCCTCTTGTCAGGGAGGCCGGTCTCCCCCTCCCAGAGACCAAACAGATGGTGAATGACTTCGAGGTCGACTTCTTCTGGCCGTACCTCGGCCTCGTGGTCGAGACCGACGGCTGGCGCTACCACCGCACCCCCGCCGCCCAGAGCCGCGATGCCCTTCGCTTCCAGCTCCACACCGCCTCGGGCCTCACCCCGCTGCGCTTCTCCCACTGGCAGGTCAAGCACGAACCGGCCCACGTAGCGGAGATCCTGCGAAGGACGGCGTCGCGGCTCCTCCAACCCAAGCCCACCTGACCTGCACCCCTAACTGCCCTGTTCGGGGTGCAGGTCAGGTGGGCCGCCCCTGCTGCCAGCCCCATCTGAAAGGCTCGCCCTCACCATGGCCGCCAACCAGCCCACGCCCGCCGTCACGGTCCTGATCGGCGCCTACGACAACGAGGAGACCGTCGCGCGCGCGGTCGCCTCGATCCTCGCCCAGAGCGAGCGCCGGCTGGAGCTGATCGTGATCGACGACGGCTCCCGCGACCGCTCCGCCGCTGTCGCCGAGGAGGCGATCGGCGCCGACCCGCGCGGCCGCGTGATGCGGATGGGGCGCAACCTCGGCATCGCCCGCTCGCTCAACGCCGGGCTCGAGGCCGCTGCCGCCGCGGTCGTCGCGATCCAGGACGCCGACGATTACTCGACGCCCGAGCGACTGGAGCGGCAGCTCGCCGTGCTCGACGGCGATTCCGGCGTCGCCGTCGTCGGCACCCGGATGCGCGAGGTCGACGGGCAAGACAGCGAGCTGCGGCCGCGCACGACCTTCGCTGCCGGCGACGTCGGACCCGTCCTCATGCATTTCAACCCGATTCCCAACGGCTGCTCCGCCTTCCGCCGCGAGGTCGCTCTGGCGCTCGGCGGCTACGACCCGCGCTACCGCTACGCCACCGAGTACGACCTCTGGCTGCGGATCGCCGAGCGCCACCGCCTGGTCACGATCAACGAGCAGCTCTGCACCCGGGTGATGGGCGGCGGCAACGTCGCCGCGCGAGCCGAGCGCGCCCAGCTTGCCGAGGGCCTCGAGCTGCGGGCGCGGGCGCTGCGCCGGCGTCGCACGGTGCGCGGCGCCGGCGGCCTTCTGCGTCCCGCCCTTTCCTACGTTCTGCCTGCCCCGCTCAAACGGGCCCTGCGCGAGCGCCGCGGTCAGGCGCCCTGAGCCGCTGCCGCCAGCGCCGTCTCGTACTGAGCCGCGGTCCGCTCGCGGAAGCGCTCGACGCTGAGCTCGCTTTCGAGCCTGGCGCGGGCGGCGGCGCCGAGCCGCTGCCGCTCGTCGCCGTCGGCCGCGAGGCGGGCCAGCGCCGCCGCCAGCGCCTCGACGTCGCCGCCGGCGACGACGATGCCGGCGTCGGCGACCGCCTCGTCGCTGCCGGACCCCGCGGCGACGAGCGGGACGAGGCCGTGCGCCATCGCCTCGATCAGCGCCAGCGACATCCCCTCGCGGCGGGAGGGGAGGACGAACAGGTCCGCCGCCGTGTAGAGGTCCTCGACGTCCTCGCGGTGGCCGAGCGCGTGGATGCCGCTCCCGGCACGGGCGCGGACCTCCTCTTCGAGCGGACCGTCGCCCGCGATCAGGAGGGCGAGCTCGGCGCCGCCCGCCCGGGCCGCCTCGACGGCGGCGATCGCCCCCAGCGGGTCCTTGCGCGGCTCGAGGCGGCCGACGAACAGCGCCGCGACCTCCGCGTCCGCAACCCCCAGCTCGCGGCGCAGCCGCGTCCGCCGCTCGGGGTCGGGCGGAGGGGGGACCGGAACGCCGTTGTGGATCACCACCAAGCGCTCGTGCAGCGCCGCCGGCAGCGCCGCGGCAAGGTCATCGCGCTCGTCCTCGGCGCTGAGGATCGTTCGCACCGAGGCGCCGACGGCCTGCGTCAGTCGCCGCCTCAGCAGCCATCCCGGCACCCCGTCAGTGCGGCGCAGCCGGTGCAGTCCCTGCCCCGTGATCACCAGCGCCGCTCCGCGCAGCGCCGGGGCGACGAGCATCGCCGCCATGTCGCCGTGGACGTGGACGACGTCAGCCTCGCGGGCGAGGGCGAGGATCCGCCGCCGCCGGCGCAGCACCGAGGCGCTGCCGCGAAGCCGCCCGCGGGTGACGCTGAGGGCGACCCGCCGGTGGCTGTAGCCCGGCAGGCCTTCGAGCCCGTCGACGTAGGTCTCGGCGCCGCCGCCGGGATGGGGGAGGACGTGGAGGACGCTGCGGGAGGAGGAATCCACTACGGCGTTCCCCGCCCCGGGCCGAGCCTCTTCCAGAGGATCGCCGCCAGCAGCGAGAGCTCGATCCCCATCGTCTCGTTGCGCCCGAACAGTCGCCGCAGCGAGCGCAGCGCCAGCCAGGCGGCCGACCCGGCGCCTGCCCGGTCCAGCGCCGCGACGCGGCGCACCGCCCGCTCCTTGTTCGGCGTCATCCGGCCCCCGAGCCGGGTCTCCAGCGTCTGCGCGGCAAGCGCGACACGGCGTAGGTTCTGCTCGTAGGAGCGCTCGCCGTGCTCGCCGATCGCCGCCAGGGTCGCCCCCGGGTCGCGCCAGCGGACCAGCCGCCGCGGGTCCCAGCCGCGCATCGCCGCCGCGTGGCCGGCCGCCGCCTCGCCGTGCTGGACGTAGTCGTAGAGCGGCCGGTCGACGTAGGCGATCGCGCCGCGGGCCAGCGCGACGGCGGCGATCCAGTGGTCGTGGAAGGCGTCGCCGAGCCGCGGCGGGAAGGGGAGGACGAGGTCGAGCAGGCCCCGCGGAAACAGCGAGGCCGCCCCGGTCACGGTGTTGGCGAGGAGCAGCGAGGCGAGGTCGGTGTGGTTGTTGCGGCGCCCGCGCCAGAAGGTCCCGGAGATCAGCTGTCCCTGCTCGTCGACGATCCGCATGTCGCTGTAGACGAGCTCGGCGCCGCCGAGCGACCCGACCAGGGTCGCCAGCTTCTCCGGGAACCACTCGTCGTCCTGGTCGGCGAGGGCGATCAGCTCGGCCTCGGACGGTGCCGCTGCCAGCGCCCGTTCGAAGTTGAGGTAGAAGCCGAGTCGCTCCTCGCTCTCGGACAGGTGGAAGCGCGGGTCCGAGCCGGCCAGCTCCCGCAGCCGGGCCAGCCGCTCGCCGCTGGAGCCGTCGTCGCTGACGACGCAGACCCAGTTGGCGTGGGTCTGGGCGCGGATCGACTCGATCTGGCGCTCGAGCAGCGCCGGGTCGGGTTCGTAGGTGGCCATGCAGATCGCCACCAGCGGCTGCGCCGTCGGCATCGGGTCAGTAGGCGCCGTCGCCGCGGATGATCGCCCGCGGCGTCCGCAGCAGGATCGCCAGGTCGGTCAGCAGCGAGAGGTTGTCGAGGTAGTCGCGCTCCATCGCCAGCCGCTCCTCGAAGGTGAGGTCGCTGCGGCCGTAGACCTGCATCGGCCCGGTGATCCCGGGCCGCATCGCGAGGCGCCGGCGCTGGCGCTCGTCGTAGAGGGCGACGACCGCCTCCTCCTCCGGGCGCGGGCCGACCAGCGACATCTGGCCCCGCAGCACGTTGAAGAGCTGCGGCAGCTCGTCCAGGCTGCTGCGCCGCAGCGGCCGCCCGATCCGGGTCACCCGCGGGTCGTTGCGGATCTTGAAGGCGGGCTCCTCCAGGGTTGCCAGGTCGACCAGCTCGGGCAGGCGCTGCTCGGCGTCGGTGACCATGGTGCGGAACTTGACCATGTTGAACGGCCGTCCGCCTTCGCCGACGCGGCGCTGGCGGAAGAGGACCGGGCGGCCGGAGTCGGCGAGGATCGCCAGCGCGATCAGCGCCAGCAGGGGCGAGAGCACGATCAGCAGCGTCGCCGAGATGACGATGTCCATCGCCCGCTTCATCGCGACCGTCGAGCGCGACGGGTCGCTGAAGCGGAAGTCGAGGACGGGCAGCTCGGCGAGCCGGTTCAGCTCGATCCCCTGTCCCAGCAGGCCGTAGTGCTGGGGAAGGAAGGTGAGCGCGAGCCCGGCCGCCTTGCACTCCTCGATCAGGCGCTCGGCCGCCGGCTCGCTCATCTCCTCTTCGGTCACGATCACCCGCTCGATCTCGTGGGCGCGGGCCGACTCGGAGATCTCGGCGAGCGAGCCCAGGCGCGGCAGCTCGGAGGCGGCCGGCAGCGCCTGCGTCGAGAGGTAGCCGACCAGCTTCAGCCGCGTCTCCGGGTGGGTGGCGACGCGGCGGGCGACGATGTCGACCGCCGCCGCCGGGCCGATCACGATCCCGGTCGCGACCTCGGCCAGCCTGTGCCAGAGCAACCGTAGGACGCCGCGCAGGACGAGGCTGCCGAGCAGGGCGCCGACCCCGACCCCGATCGCGCTGGCCGGCGAGAGCGGGCCGACTGGGCTCAGCGCCAGCAGCCCGTCGAGGACGAGCACCCCGAGGACGCTGGCCGAGACCAGCGAGGGCAGCTCGTCGAGCGTGCTGTGGCGGATCCGGCGGTGGTCGTTGTCGTAGAGGCCGTGGAGCTTGACGACGAGGATCCAGACCGGGCTGAACAGCATCGCCCAGAACAGGGTTCCGACCGTGGCGCTGGCGCTGAGCGCGGTGACGACGAGCAGCGCCGCGGTCAGCGCGATCCAGTCGGCGAAGGCGAGCAGCCGTCGCAGCAGCGCTCCGCGCCGGCGCGCGTCGGCACCGTGCGAAGGTCCGGCCGCGCCGCCCGCCACCGGAGCCGAGCCCGGCGCCGCGGCGCCGGTGTCCTTGGTCGCCGCTCCGGTGCGGTCGCCTGCGGTGTCGGGAACGCGCGTCATCCGCATCCTTCGAAACCTTCGTAGAGGCACTTTTCTTCGGGGTTGAGGCGCTGGGCTTCTGCCCGGTCGGATTGCGCGGCTGCCGCGTTGCCCGCCTCGTTCTGGACTCGTGCCCGCAGGTAGTAGAGGAGCCAGTTGTCCGGTTCGCGGTCGATCCCCTGGTCGAGCCAGTCGATCGCGGCTGGATAGTCCCTCTGGCGCTCGGCCAGCAGCGCCAGCTGCTTCAGCGGCGAGGTCGCCCAGGGCTCGATCGAGTGCGCGGTTTCGGCGTCGCTGGTCGCGTTGGCGAGGTTGCCTTCCCGCACCGCGGCGTTGCTGGAGTCGATCTCGTGGTCGACCAGCAGCGGCCCGATCAGGGCGATCGCGCTGACCCAGGCGACGATCAGCCCGGCAATCGCCAGCCCGTAACGGCGCTGGGCTTCGCGCCCGTCCTCGGCCTCTCGTACCGGCGCGATCTGCGCGCAGCGGGCGGCGACGAGGACACCGGTGGCGAGGAAGAAGACTGCGCCGAGCGCCGCGATCTGCCAGAACCAGTCGATCGCCGAGCAGACGGCGAAGGCAAGTGCGGTGCCGAGCAACGCCGCGTAGAGGTCCTGCCGCCAGCCCCGGGCCGCGCGCCAGGCGGCGATGCCGGTCCACACCAGCGCCCCGATCAGGGCCAGCATCAGCACCCCGCCGACCACGCCGAGCTCGGTGAACGCCTGTAGGTAGAGCGAATGCTCGTCGAGGTTGGTGACCGAGTTGTGGCGCAGCAGGTGCCAGGAGAAGCGATAGGTGCCGGCGCCGTGGCCGAGGATCGGGTCTTCGGCGAAGGCGTCGAGTCCGACCCGCCAGAATTCCGTGCGGCCGCTGCTGGAGAAGCCGGTGACGTGGCTCTCGGGGTTGCCGGGCGGGTTCAGTTCGTTGCTCGAGAACTGGTGCCAGGCGCGGCCGCCGACGGCGATCGCGGCGGCGATCGCGATCAGCGCGATGGCAAGGGCGATGCCTTTGAGGACCTTCGGGTTGCGCGAGGCGGCGACGGCGCGCCCCGTCAGCCCTGCCTCGCTGCGCTCCAGCCGGCGCAGCAGGGCGAACAGCGCCGCTGCCAGCAGGCAGCCCGCGACGAGGATCGCCAGCACCGTCGCCCCCTGGCTGGCGATGTGGCCGTCGGCGATGTTTTCGGCAAGGCTGCGGCGGTCCTGTACGGCGAGAACCGCCGGCAGCGCCCCGAGGGCGCCGATCGCCAGCGTCGCCAGCAGCCAGAGCCGGTCGTGCGAGAGGACGATCAGGCAGCCAGCGCCGATCGCCAGCGCCAGCAGGCCGCCGCGCGAGTAGGTGAAGTAGAGAGCGAGCAGGATCGCCGGCAGCGAGACGACCGCCAGCCAGCGCAGCCAGCCGACCAGCGAGCGGCGGCTGAGCCACAGCGCCAGCCCGGTGGCCATCCCGCAGACGATCCCGTCGCCGTTCCAATAACCCAACGGATAACTGAGGCGGGCGCCGGCACCGGCGCCCTGGCTGACCGAGAGCAGATCGGGCAGCAGGCGCGAGGCGAGGGCCAGAAAGGAAATCCCGATCAGGGCAATTGCCAGACCTTCACCGAAACGTTGGCGTGCCTGGCCGGTTTGGGCGATTAGGAAAGCGGCAACGAAGAACCCCAGGTAGACGAGCACCCGGTCCGCCTCGATCACGCTCAACTCCACCGACCCCGACCAAAGGGATGAGAATGCGGAAAGAAGCGCCAGTCCCCCGATCAGCCCGCAGGCCCAGTAGAACGGTCGTGCCAGCGTCGCCCGTCCAGCGGCACCCAGCACCAGCATCGCCGCGATCAGCAGCCACACCGCGAGACCGGCGACGTGACGGTCGCTCAGCCCATAGCCGCCCCCGGCCAGGGCAAGCCCCCCGATCAGCAGGGGCGCGGCGATGGCAGCAGACGATTCCTCTAACCTTGCACGCCATGCATGGGAGCTGCCACCGTCGCCGACGCTCGCCTGTGATCCTTCTCGCGTCCCTCTCAGCGCTTGCTCTGCTGGCATTTGCCTGCTCACCGGTCTTGGCCAGCGCTGAAACGGTCTACGAAGAAGAACCGACGACGATCCCGAACGAAACGAAGCCGACCCATCACAAGCCTAAGAACCAGCCTGGCGGGGAAAGTTCCGAAGCGCACAGCTCCGGCGTGCCCAACTCCGGGGGCAGCGGCGAAGAAGGGGCTGGGGAAGAAGAAAGCTCATCGACTGGGGGCGCTGGCGGGAGCGGCAACGACGGCGGTACCGGCCAGGGTAGCCAAGGGGGCGGCTCCCAGGGCGGTCAGCAGGGCGCGGGCACCGTCGGTGGCGGTCAGGCGGTGGCTTCGACCGCTCCTCCGGCTTCGACGCCGAGCAAGAGCTCCGACTCCTCCTCTTCGCCTTTGGTCCCGATCCTGATCGCGATCGCCGCTTTGGCCGCGATCTCGATCGGCGCGGTGGTGATCCGGCAGCGCCGGCAGTCCGGCGGCTCCGGTGGCGAGTTCTCGCCGAAGGCAAGCTGAAGCAAATGGCAACAGCTCCGCTCTACAGCCGTAGGTCTGTGCGCGCGCTGGCGACGGCGTTGGTTTTGACGCTGCTCGCGGCGACCGCCTTCGCCGCCCGCGCAGAGGCGCTTCCGGCCAGGTTCTGGGGCGCCGTGCCGCAGTCGTCCCTCAGTACCGAACAACTCAACCGCCTCAGCCGGGGCGGCGTCGAAAGCATCCGGATCCCGGTCGAATGGGGCGCGATCCAGCCACAGCAGGGCGGCCCGATCTCCTGGGCCGACACCGACGCGATCGTCGAACGCGCGGCGATCGCCGGCGTCGACGTGCTGCCGACCGTGACCGGAGCACCGCGCTGGGCCGTGCCGCTCGTCAACGTGCCCGGTGGCGGTGGCGTCAAGGCGCCCGCCCACCTGCCGACCAGCGGCGCCGGACTGGCCGGCTGGAAGGAACTGCTGCGCCAGGCGGTCGAACGCTACGGCCCCGGCGGCCAGTTCTGGACGGCGCACCCGCTGGTGCCGGAACGGCCGATCCGGACCTGGCAGATCTGGAACGAGCCCAACTTCAGGTACTTCGTCGCCAAGCCCAACCCGAAGGAATACGGGCAGCTGATGAAGGTCACCTACCCGGTCGTCCGCGCCGCCGACCCGGGCGCTCAGCTGATCCTCGCCGGCCTCTTCTCCCAGCCCAAGAACAGCCGTCACCTGGAAATGGTCGGCCGCAAGGCGAAGCTCGTCAACCGCACCTCTCGCGACTACTTCGCCAGCTACTTCCTCGAACAGATGTACAAGACGAATCCGGGGATCAAGTCGAGGTTCAGCGGCGTCGCCCTCCATCCCTATGCCTCGAGCTGGCACAAGCTGACCGGCCTGATCGAAGAAGTCCGAACCGTCCTCGCTCGCAGCGGCGACGCAGCCAAGGGCCTCTGGCTGACCGAGCTCGGCTGGAGTTCCGGGACCGGCAACGCCTTCTCCAAGGGCCCGGCCGGCCAGGCCCGCGAACTCAAAGCCGCCTTCAAGCTGCTGCTGCAGAAACAGGCCAGGTGGAGGGTCCAGCGCGTCTACTGGTTCTCGGTCGACGACGCGGTCGGCGTCTGCAACTTCTGCGACGGCTCCGGCCTGTTCGGCAACGGCTTCAAGCCGAAGAAGTCCTGGTACGAATACGTCAAGTTCACCGGCGGTCAGCCTTAGACGTGGTTGGTGGGGGCCGGGGGTAGGTGACCCCCTGCCAAAGACCGTTGCGCAGCTGGGCCGGGGCTTGGGCTCTTATGTCAGCACTGGAGCCTTTGTCAGGGGGTCACCTACCCCCGGCCGCACGACGGCGCGGCTTTGGCTGATTGCCGAGCCCTCTCAAGCTGAGCTGGAGAGGGATGTGGCCGGGTGGACGTCTTACGGCTGGGCCGGGGCTCGTGACTGCGTAAGATCGGTGGGTTGACCACCCCGCGCAAAGTTAGTGCGAAGTCTGATCCGCTGGCGCCTTTCAGCGCGCCCGTGCGGCGCTGGTTCGAGGCGTCGTTCGAGGGCCCGACGCCGGCGCAGGCGGGGGGCTGGGAGGCGATCTCCGGCGGCGCCAACGCGCTGATCTGCGCCCCGACCGGATCCGGCAAGACGCTGGCCAGCTTCCTCTGGGGGATCGACAAGCTGGCCCGCGACTCGCGGCCGGGGGCCGGCGTGCGCCTCGTCTACGTATCGCCGCTGAAGGCGCTCTCCTACGACATCGAGCGCAACCTGCGGGCGCCGCTGCGCGGGATCGGCGCCGACATCGCGGTCGGCCTGCGCACCGGCGACACCTCGCAGAAAGACCGCCGGGCGATGGCCAAAACCCCGCCCGAGATCCTGATCACGACCCCCGAGTCGCTTTACCTGATGCTCTCTTCCCAGGTCCGCGAGATCCTGGCGACCACCGAAGCGGTGATCGTGGATGAGATCCACGCGGTGGCCCAGACCAAGAGGGGCGCGCACCTGGCGCTGACTCTCGAGCGGCTAGATCATCTGGTCAGGGACCATGCGCTCCAGGCGGCGGGTCCTGTCGGTGCAGGGGACCCCCCACCCCCTCCGGTAGCTAAAGCTTCCTCAGGGGTGGGCCCTCCTACACCGCCACCCGCCGCAGGAGCGGATGAGACTGGCGTACAGCGGATAGGGCTGAGTGCGACGCAGCGGCCGTTGGAGCGGATAGCTCAGTTTCTCGTTGGGCCTAATAGGAGCTGCGAGATCGTTGATGCGGGACGGCGGAAGCCGTTGGACCTGGAGATCGTGGTGCCCGTGGAGGACATGGCGGACCCTGGGGCGCCGGCTTATCCGAGCGAGGACGGGGTGCCCTCACCTGAAGTAGAGCCCTCAGCCCACATCCGCTCGATCTGGCCCGCGATCTACCCAAAGCTCCTCCAGCTCGTCCAAGAACACACCTCGACGATCGTCTTCGTAAATAACCGCCGTGCCGCGGAGCGCTTGGCAAAGCGCCTGAACGAGCTTGCGAACGGCGAAGGGGAACAGGAGCTTCCCGCCACGGAGCACGCCGGCCACGCGGACACCGGCGAGCGAGGGCCCTATATCGAGATCGCTCGCGCGCATCACGGCTCCCTGTCTCATGAGGAGCGCACCTTGGTCGAGGAGATGCTGAAGTCAGGGGAGCTGCCCTGCCTCGTGGCGACCAGCTCCCTGGAGCTGGGAATCGACATGGGTGCGGTCGATCTCGTGATCCAGGTCGAGTCGCCGAAGTCGGTGACCCGCGGCCTGCAGCGGATCGGCCGCGCCGGGCACGGGATCGGCGAGACCTCGAAGGGGAGGATCTTCCCCAAATACCGCGGTGACCTGCTCGAGTGCGCGGTCGTCGCCCGCCGCATGCGCGAGGGCGAGATCGAGGAGACGGTGATCCCGCAGAACCCGCTCGACGTGCTCGCCCAGCACCTCGTCTCGATGGCCTCGCTCGACGAGTGGGAGGTCGACGAGGTCGAGCGCCTCGTCACCGCCACCGAGTCCTTCCGCGAGCTCTCCCGCGAACAGCTGGAGAACGTCCTCGACATGCTCGACGGCCGCTACCCGTCGGACCGCTTCGCCGAGCTGCGGCCGCGGATCGTCTGGGACCGCACCCAGGGCACCGTCCACGGCCGCAAAGGCGCCCGGCAGCTCGTCGTCACCAACGCCGGCACGATCCCCGACCGCGGCCTCTACGGCGTCCACCTGCCCGACGGCCGCCGCGTCGGCGAGCTCGACGAGGAGATGGTCTACGAGGCGCGCGCCGGCCAGACCTTCCTGCTCGGCGCCAGCACCTGGCGGATCGAGGAAATCACCCGCGACCGGGTGATCGTCACCCCCGCCCCCGGCGCCCCCGGTGCGGTCCCCTTCTGGCGCGGCGACGGGATCGGCCGCCCCGCCGAGCTCGGCCGGGCGATCGGCGCCTTCGCCCGCGAGGCGGTCTCGCGCGAGCCTGAGGAGCTGGCCGCCGAGTACGACCTCGACCAGCGCGCCGCCAATAACCTCGTCTCCTACCTGCGCGAGCAGCAGCAGGCGACCCGCGTCGTCCCCTCCGACGAGACGATCGTGGTCGAGCGCTTCCGCGACGAGATCGGCGACTGGCGCCTCTGCATCCTCTCCCCCTACGGCGGCCGCGTCCACGCCGCCTGGGGACTGGCGCTGGCGGCCAAGATCCGCATCGAGCGCGACCTCGAGGCGGATGCGATCTGGTCCGACGACGGCATCGTCATCCACCTCCCCGACGCCGACGAGGCGCCGCCCGCCGACCTCGTCCTGATCGAGCCCGACGAGGTCGAGGACCTGATCGTCGGCGAGCTCTCCGGCAGCGCCCTGTTCGGCGCCCGCTTCCGCGAGAACGCCTCGCGCTCGCTCTTGATCCCGCGCGCCTACCCGGGCAAACGCACCCCGCTCTGGCAGCAGCGGCTGAAGTCGCAGAGCCTGCTCGAAGTGGCGCGGGACTTCCCCCGTTTTCCCGTCATCCTCGAGACCTTCCGCGAGTGCCTGCAGGACGTCCTCGACCTGCCCGCGCTCGACGAGCTGCTGCGCAAGCTGCACGCCCGCCAGCTCAGCCTGGTCGAGGTCGAGACGCCGACGGCATCGCCCTTCGCCTCCTCGCTGCTCTTCGACTACGTCGCGTCGTACATGTACGAGGGGGACACGCCGAACGCGGAGCGGCGGGCGGCCGCGCTGGCCCTCGACCGCGACCTGCTGCGCGAGCTGCTCGGCCAGGAGGAGCTGCGCGAGCTGATCGACCCCGAGGCGCTGGAGGAGGTCGAAGCCCAGCTCCAGCACCGCACCGAGGCGGGTCGGGCCGGCGACCGCGATGCCCTCCAGCAGCTGCTGCGCAACCTCGGCGACCTGACCGCGGAGGAGTGCGACGAACGCGTCGCCGAGGGCTACTCGGCCGCCTCGATGCTGGCGAAACTGGTCGGCGAGCGCCGCGTCGCCGAGGTCCGGATCGCCGGCGAGGAGCGCTTCATCGCCGCCGAGGACGCGGGTCTCTACCGCGACGCGCTCGGCGTGCCGCCGCCGCCCGGCCTGCCCGAGACCTTTCTCGCCGAGCACCCCGACGCGATGCGCGCCCTGGTCCGCCGCTACGCCCGCACCCACGGCCCCTTCCCGACCGCCCAGCTCGCCGCCCGCTACGGCGTCGACCCCTCGCCGGCGCTGCGCGAGCTGGAGGCCGAAGGGGCGATGGTCCGGGGCGAGCTCCTGCCGGGCGGCAACGAGCGCGAGTGGTGCGACTCCGAGGTCCTGCGCCGCGTCCGCCGCGCCAGCCTTGCCCGCCTGCGCAAGGAGGTCGAGGCGGCAGACACGCGGGAGCTGGCCCGCTTCCTGCCGAGCTGGCAGAACGTCGACGCCTTCCGGCCGGCGGGCGCTGGGTTGGACCGTCTGCGCGAGGCGCTGGTGCCGCTGCAGGGCGTCGCACTGACGCCGAAGGTGTGGGAGCAGGACGTGCTGCCCCGCCGGCTCGGCGCCTACTCGCAAACCTGGCTCGACGAGCTCTGCACCAGCGGCGAGCTGGTCTGGATCGGCGCCGGCGCCCTCGGCCGCTCCGACGGCCGCGTCGCCCTCTACTTCCGCGAGGACGTGCGCCTCGCCGGCCCGCCGCCGGCCAACGCCAAGCTGGATCCGGTCGTGGGGGAGATCCACGACAAGATCCGCGAGCGGCTCGCCGCCGGGCCTTCGTTCTGGCTCGACCTGCTCGCCGACATCGGCGACGTTCCCGCCGAGGAGCTCCACAACGCGCTCTGGGACCTGGCCTGGGGCGGCGCCGTCACCAACGACGCCTTCGCGCCGCTGCGGGCGCCGCGGCTGCGCGCCGTCGCCGCCTCCGAGCGCCCCGGCCGCCGCTTCGCCCGCCGCCGCTCGACCACCGGCGCCGCGGTGCAGGGCCGCTGGTCGCTGACCGAGGCGCTCTTCGCCAACGCCCCGGGCCCCGGCGCCCGCCTCCGCGCCCAGGCCGAGCTGATGATGGAGCGCTACGGGATCGTCACCCGCGAGACCGTCCTCGCCGAGGGCATCCCCGGCGGCTTCTCGACCCTCTACTCCGAGCTCGGCAACCTCGAGCTGCTCGGCACCGCCCGCCGCGGCTACTTCGTCGAGGGCCTCGGCGGCGCCCAGTTCGCCCTTCCCGGCGCGGTCGAGCGCTTGCGCTCCCTGCCCGAAGCCGACCGCTCCTACCTCGTCCTCGCCGCCACCGACCCGGCCAATCCCTACGGCGCCTCGCTGCCCTGGCCCAAGCTCGAGAGCGGCCGCCGACCCGGCCGCACCCCCGGCGCCCACCTGCTCCTGCGCGACGGCGAGCCAGTCGTCTTCGTCGAGCGCGGCGGTCGCGGGGTCCTCCGCCTCTGCAAGCTCGAGGGCGCCGAGTTGGAGGAGGCGATGCGCGCCCTCGCCGACGCCGTCGTCGCCGGTCACCTGCAGAAACTGGCGATCGAGAAGCTCGACGGCGAGGCCGTGATCGGCTCCGGCCACGAGGAGGCCCTGGTCGGCGCCGGCTTCAGCCGCGGCCCCCGCAAACTGACCGCCTCCGCTCGTTAGGCCATAATCGCCACGGTGTCCGACCGGGAGCAGAGTGCCGTCGAGTTGCTGAAGAGCGTCGCGCTCTTTGCCGATCTCGAGGGGGACGAGCTCGAGCGCTTCTCCCACGTCGCCGTGCCCCGCTCCTACCCGGCTGGGACCAGGGTTTTCCACGAAGGCGACAGCTCCGACGCCTGCTACATCGTCCGCGACGGCAGCTTTCGGATCACCCGCGAGCACTCCGACGGCCGCGCGATCACGCTGGCGACGCTGGGGCCGGGGGAGATCTTCGGCGAGCTGGCGATGCTCGACGGCGACAAGCGCTCGGCCAGCGCCGAGGCGCTGAGCGACGGCGAGGTCCTCGCTCTGCCCGCCGGCGACGTCCGCTCGCTGCTCGCCCGCCACCCGGAGATCGCTCTGAAGCTCGTCGCCGGCCTCGTCCGCCGCCTCCGCGCCGCCAACGTGCGCCTCTCGCGCCAGTCCTTCCAGACCGTCCCCAGCCGCGTCGCCGGCATCCTCGCCCAGCTCAGCCGCGAGGCCCACGACGAGGACGGCGGCGACGGCGAGGTGACGATCCGGATGAACCAGACCGACCTCGCCCAGCTCGCCGGCACCTCGCGCGAGTCGGTCAGCCGCTTCCTCGCCGAGCTCGAGCGCGCCGGCGTCGTCCGCTCCGGCCGCGGCCGCGTCACCGTCCTCGACCCGCCCAAACTGAGGAACTACATCTACTGAGAGCTGCGCACGGCTCGGGGGAACGGCGGCTTTGCTCCCTCCGGGTAACTCGGGTAGCGAAGGAAGTAGTCCTGGTCTGCCGGCCCTTCCCCCCAGAAGCGACCGGCCTCGCTGATCCTGGTCACGGTCGGTCCGGGCCAGTGGCCCGAGGCGTCGACGTCGGCAATCGTCTCCTCGGCGACCTGGCGCTGCTGATCGGAGGTGCAGAAGATCTCCGAGCGATAGATCGAGCCGACGACGCTCTCGTCGAGGTCGGGCCGGTGGACCTGGAAGAAGTACTCCAGGAGGTCCCGGTAGGAGAGCCGGTCAGGATCGAAGACGACCTCGACCGCCTCGGCGTGGCCGCCGGGACGCTCCTCACTGGGGTCCTCGCCCTCACCGCCGGTCCAACCGATGCGGGTTGAGACGACCCCCTCCGGGTGGCGGAGCAGCTGCTGCATGATCCAGGCGCAGCCGCCCGCGAGCACTGCGGTCTCGGCGTGGTCACTCATGGCCTCCTCCTTCCTCGATGTTCTCTGGAGGCTAGACCCGCAGAGTCTCGGGCGCACGCCGGGGTCGCCGTCGAAGGCGCCGAAACGGACGACGCGCGGGTCCTCGCCGTCGAGGTCGCCGCCGAGCAGTGCCGAGCCGCACTCGCCGCAGAACCACTTCTCGTGGCCGTTCGGCGGCTTCCAGGCGCGCAGCGTCTCTCCCTGCCGCTGAGGATCCTCAGCGTCGCCGGGAGGACGAAGGCGTTGATCGCCGCCGCGGTGCCGCTGCGGCGCTGGCAACGCCGTGGCAGTAGCCCGCGCTCGCCGGCGGCTCGCTCAGCTCGAAGCGGACTGCGCCGCAGTTGCAGCCGCCGGTCAGAACCGGATCTGCCATCTCGTCCTCCTTGTTTCTGGTTGACCTGTCAAATAGATTCTTACCGGTCGGCATGGGACCCCCCACCCCGCAGACGCTCGCGCTCCCCTTTCGCCGTGCCGGTATCGCCGGGTCGGTAGACGTCGCCCTCGGCGTCAACGACGACCCGGTCACGCTCGGCTGCCCCGAGTGGGCGGCCGGCTTCCCATGGTGCCGGGCGATCGTGACTCCCGCTGCCCGCGGCTACGCCGACGTGCTCGGCTGGGTCCAACTCGTCGACTGGGATGTGATTGAAGGCGGCGACGGCTTCCTGATCGATCCCTTCGCGCCACTGGGGAAGGTCGACCATCCGTTCTGCTTCTTTGGCTACTCGCCAACCCTGTTCGACGCCCCCCACAGCGACGAGGAGATGGTTCACTCCGAATTCGTCGCCCATTCCTTCCTCTGTGGCCTCGGTCCCGAATCATTGGCGATGCGGTTCGAAGTCGACGCGGTCCTCGGTTTCCGTTGGAGCTTCCGGGTCGATGAAGGCGAGATCGCGATCGGCGAGCTGGCACCGCTGGGCGCCGACGCCTGGGACGGCCACCGCGAATACCTGGGCCGCGCGCATCCTCGCTGGACCTTTCTGCCCGGCTTTGCCGCCGGATAGCCGGCGCGAACACGCCCGTACGCTTTGTCGATGAGCGACGAGGCGCGCCGGGTACGGATGGTCGAGCGCCAGCTGCGCCGCCGCGGGATCGGCGACGAGCGCGTTCTGAAGGCGATGGAAGAGGTGCCCCGCGAGGCCTTCCTGCCAGCCGCGCGCCGGCGCCAAGCCTACGCCGACTCGGCACTGCCGATCGGCTGCCAGCAGACGATTTCCCAGCCCTGGATCGTGGCCGCGATCTGTCAGGCACTGGAGCTGGGCGGGTCCGAGCGGGTGCTCGAGGTCGGCACCGGCTCGGGCTACTCGGCGGCCGTCCTCGCCCGCCTCGCCAGCGAGGTCCTCAGCGTCGAGCGCCACGCCAAACTCGCCGCTGCCGCTCGTGCTGCTCTCGAGGACCTCGGCGTCGCCAACGTCGAGGTCCTCGTCGGCGACGGCAGTCGCGGGCTCCCCGACCGCGCCCCGTTCGCCGCGATCGCCGTCCACGCCGCCGCCCCGAGTCCGCCGCCGGCACTGGTCGGCCAGCTCGCCGACGGCGGCCGCCTCGTCGTCCCGATCGCCGCCGAGGAGGTCGAGATGCTGACCCTCCTGAGGCGACGGGGCGACCGGCTCGAGGCAACCGACCTCGGGCCCTGCCGTTTCGTCCCCCTGATCGGCGAGGGCGGTTTCTAGCCGCCGTTCAGCAGCTGATCGGTTTCGGGTCGTTCGGGTCGCGCAGGACTTCGTCTTTGCCGGCGCCGCAGTCGATCTTCTTGTCGTGCTGACCGTCGACGGCATCGATGAAGTCACTGCCGCCTTTGCCGATGAAGGTGTCGGCGCCAAGGTGGCCGAGGAAGCCGTTGTCGCCGTTGTCGCCGATCAGGACGTCGGGGCCGTCGGATCCCTCGAGGCTCTCGTTGTCGCCGAGGACGTGGTCGGGGTTGCTGCAGCCGGGAGGGGCACCGGTGCCGCCGAGCTGGACCCGCATCGGGGCGTCGGAGCGGGCGTAGGAGACGGTGTCCTCGCCGCTGCCGCCGTCGAAGGTGTGGCCCTGGCAGGTCTTGACCGAGCTGACCAGGAGGTCGTTGCCGGAGCCGCCTTTGAGCAGGTCGGCGCCGGGATCGGCGTAGAGCACGTCGCTGCCGGCGTTGCCTTCGAGCCGGTCGTTGCCGTAGTCGGGGCTGTTGTAGTTCTCGCCCGCTTCGAGCACGTCGTCGCCGTTGCCGCCGATCAGCACGTCGCTGCCGCCGTTGCCGTTCATCCGCACGTGGGTGCTGGCGGGGACGCTGGGGTCGATCACCATCGTGTCGTCGCCGTTGCCGCCGGTGGCGACGACCAGGTCGAGCCCGGTCGGGTCGGCGCAGCTGACAGCGTTCGGATTGCCCGGCTGGGGTTCGCAGCCTTCGCCGGCGAAGATCGAGGCCGCGTCGGAGACGACGAGGCTGCCGGCGACGCTGGAGATCCGAATGTCGTCGTCGCCGGGGCCGCCCTGGACGACGAGGCTGGAGCCGGCCAGGCCGACGTTGAGGATCGCCGAGGCGACGTCGGACGGCGGCCCTTCTTCGGGCCCGCAGGAGTTCTCGACGGTGAAGCCGCTGCAATCGTCGCTGCCGGGTCCGCCGAAGGCTTCGCCACCGCCACCGCCGCTCTCCAGCGTGTCGTTGCCGACGCCGCCGTCGAGCCGGTTCGCTTCGCCGTCGCCGATGATCGTGTCCGCCTGCGGTGAGCCGACCACGTCCTCGAAGCCGCTGAGCACGTCGTGGCCGTCTCCTTTGGCCTGGTCGGTCGCGAGGTTGACGGTGACCGGGCCGCGGCTGGCGCTTTCGTAGGAGACGATGTCGTTGGTCCCAGGGCCGCCGGAGAGCGTGTCGGTGCCGTTGTCGCCGCGGACGATGTCGCCGTCGCCGGCCCCGCCGTCGGCGACGTCGATTCCCGAGCCGCCGATTACGACGTCCGTGCCGCCGTCCCCGTCCAGCTTCGGGTCGTCGCCGGCGCCGCCTTCGACCAGGTCGTCGCCGGCGCCGCCGAGGATCGTGTCGTTGCCCTTGTCGCCGAACAGCTTGTCGTTGCCGCCGTCGCCTTCGAGCGTGTCGCTGCCCTGTTCGCCGTCGAGCTTGTCGTCGCCGGAACCGCCTTCGAGGTCGTCGGATCCCTTGGCGCCGAGCAGGTCGTCGTCGCCAGCGCCGCCGTGCAGGGTGTCGCTGCCTTTGGAGCCGAGCAGTTTGTCGTCGCCGGCACCGCCGTCGAGCATGTCCGACCCGGTTTCGCCGTAGAGCGTGTCGTTGCCGCCTTCCCCGTAGAGCGAGTCGTAGCCGCGGCCGCCGTAGATCGTGTCGTCGCCGGGACCGCCGCAGATCGTGTCGTTGCCGTTGCGGCCGCCGTAGATCTTGTCGTCACCGCCGCCGCCGTAGATCACGTCGCTGGCGCCTTTGCCGACGATCACGTCGTTGCCGGGCGTACCCATGATCGTCACTTTCTTGCCGCCGCAGGTTTTGGCCGCTGCGCTGCTGGCCAGCGGCAGCGCCAGCAGGCCGGCGACGCAGGCCAGCACGACGAGAATGAGGCGCGAGGTGCGAATCTGGGTGAGGGGCATCGTGTGTCCATCGGTTCCCTCGACCAAATGGGTGAATCCACCAATCGGACACCCGTCCAGATGTCCAGCGCCTGCGCCGCCGGCCGCCCTCCTATACGCTCGCACCCCCATGCGGAGCGGCATCTACGTTCTGAACTTCTATTCCGCGGTTTTCATCGACCAGCTCAAGCGCGGTCGCAAGACGGCGACCATCCGCCTCGGCGACAAGAGCGGCAAGTACGAGCGCGGCCAGGTCGTCTGGGTCACGGTCGGTTTCCGCCACAGCCCGCGCGAGAAGATCTTCACCGCGGTGATCGACGAGGTCGAAGTCAAACGGGCCGACCAGCTCACTCGCCGCGACATCGAGCACGACAATCCGGAGTTCCGACGGGTCGAGGAGACCAAGCGCTTCCTCGAGCAGATCTACAGCCGGCAGGTCGACGACGACGACCTCGTCACCGTGATCCGCTTCTCGCAGATCGTCGAGCCGCCGCACGCCCACCTCGGCAATGGCGAGACGCCGCACCACAATTAAGCCCCCGGCACGGCCCAGGCGGCATTAGTCGATGGCCGAGTACGCCTTCCTCACCACCTGGCTGCTGGAGTCCCCGCGCCAGCCCGTCTGGGAGGCGATCCACGACCAGGCTCGCTGGCCTGAGTGGTGGCGCGGGGTCGAGGCGGCGGAGGAGCTCTCGCCAGGGACCGACGGCGACGTCGGCTCGGTCTCGCGAATGGTCTGGAAGAGCCTGCTGCCCTACCGGGTCGAGTTCGAGGTGACGACGACCCGGGTCGAGCCGCCACACCTGCTCGAAGGCCACGCCGTCGGCGAGCTCGAAGGCACCGGCCGCTGGCGCTTCTACGAGCAGGAGGGAGTCACCGCGGTTCTCTACGAGTGGAACGTGGCGACGACGAAGCCGTGGATGAACCGCTTGGCGCCGCTGCTGCGCCCCGCCTTCGAGTGGAATCACGACTGGGTGATGGCGCGCGGCGGCGAGGGGATCGCGAAGCTGCTCGGCTGCCGCTTGCTCGCCTCGGACTGAAGTTTCACGCCCTCTTCACCGCTGGGGCTTGACCGACGCTCTCACCTCGCTATCTTTCATGTCGTTGGCACTCTCCCCCTGAGAGTGCCAAGGCCGCGAGGAGGCTGGAAAGGGCTCTGCAGCGGCGTTTCCGGACTTTTCACCAGCAATCACTTACCGATGACGGAGGTATACGGATGAACCTGAAGCCCCTCGGGGACCGGCTGATCGTGAAGCCGGTCGAGGAGGAGGAGACGACTGCCAGCGGCATCGTTCTCCCCGATACGGCGAAAGAGAAGCCGCAGAAGGGCAAGGTCCTCGCCGTCGGCGACGGCGCGATCAACGAGGACGGCTCTCGCCGGCCGCTCGACGTCGCGGAGGGGGACGAGGTCCTCTACTCCAAATACGGCGGCACCGAGGTGACCGTCGATGGCGACGACCTGCTCGTCCTGCGCGAGTCGGACGTGCTGGCCAAGGTCAGCTAGCCCCGACACCGATTTAGAAGAACCAAGGAGGACTGAACACAGATGGCTCACAAGGAGCTGAAGTACGCAGAGGAGGCGAGGGGATCACTGCAGGCCGGCGTCGACGCCGTTGCCAACGCGGTCAAGGTCACCCTCGGCCCCAAAGGTCGTTACGTCGTGCTCGACAAAAAGTTCGGCGCGCCGACGATCACCAACGACGGCGTCACCATCGCCCGCGAGGTCGAGGTAGAGGACGTCTTCGAGAACCAGGGCGCCCAGCTCGTCCGCGAGGTCGCGACCGCGACCAACGACGTCGCCGGTGACGGCACCACCACCGCCACCCTGCTGGCCCAGATCATCGTTCGCCAGGGCCTCAAGAACGTCGCCGCCGGCGCCAACCCGCTGGCCCTGCGCCGCGGGATCGAGAAGGCCGTCGACGAGGTCGTCGAGAACCTCCGCGAGAAGCAGAGCAAAGAGGTTGCCGGCAAGGACCAGATCGCCCGCGTCGCCGCCATCTCGGCCGCCGACGATGAGATCGGCAACGTGATCGCCGACGCGATCGAGAAAGTCGGCAAAGACGGCGTCGTCAACGTCGAGGAGGGCCAGACCTTCGGGATGGAGCTCGAGTTCACCGAGGGCATGCAGTTCGACAAGGGCTACATCTCGCCCTACATGGTCACCGACCAGGACCGCATGGAGGCCGTGCTCGAGGAGCCCTACGTCCTCATCGCCAACCAGAAAATCGGCTCCGTGCGGGACATCCTGCCGGTGCTCGAGCAGGTGATGCAGGGCGGCCGTCCGCTGCTGATCGTCGCCGAGGACGTCGAGGGCGAGTGCCTCGCGACCCTCGTCGTCAACAAGCTCCGCGGCACCTTCACCGGCGTCGCCGTCAAAGCCCCCGGCTTCGGCGACCGCCGCAAGCGGATGCTCGAGGACATCGCGATCCTCACCGGCGGTGAGGTGATCACCGAGGAGATGGGCCTCAAACTGGAGAACACCCAGCTCGCCCAGCTCGGCAAAGCCCGCCGCGTCGTCGTCTCCAAGGACACCACCACCGTGATCGACGGTGCCGGTTCCGCCGACGACATCAAAGGCCGGATCAAGCAGATCAAACAGGAGATCGAGAACACCGACTCCGACTTCGATCGCGAGAAGCTCCAGGAGCGTCTCGCCAAGCTGGCCGGCGGTGTCGCCGTGGTCAAGGTCGGCGCTGCCACCGAGACCGAGATGAAGGAGAAAAAGCACCGCGTCGAGGACGCGCTGCAGGCGACCCGCGCCGCCCTCGAGGAGGGTGTCGTGCCGGGCGGTGGCGTTGCCCTGCTCAACGCCCAGGCCGGCCTGGACCCGGAGAAGGTGGCCAAGGACCCCGATGAGGTCACCGGCGCCCGGATCATCCACCGCTCGCTCGAGGAGCCGGTCCGCCAGATCGCCGAGAACTCCGGCGAGGAGGGCTCGGTCGTCGTCAACAAGGTCCGCGAGCTGAAAGCTGGTGAAGGCCTCAACGCGGCCACTGGCGAGTACACCGACCTGATCAAAGCCGGTGTCATCGACCCGACGATGGTGACCCGCTCGGCGCTGCAGAACGCAGCCTCGATCGCGAAGAACATCCTCGTCACCGAGGCGATCATCGCCGAACCGCCGGAGGACAGCGCCGGCGGCGGCATGCCCGGCGGCATGCCCGACATGGGCGGCATGATGTAAGGACCCCCGGCAACGGGCGGTTCTTCAGGGGCCCCGGGCAACCGGGGCCCCTTTTTCGTGCGCATTTCGTAACGCTGCCCTCGACCTTTGTCGCCCTGTGGGCGACAAAGGTCGCCGGTACGAGTCAGTTCGTCTTCTTTTCCTTCGGCGGCAGCGGTTCGAAGAGGCCGGCGTTCCATTCGGCGTAGGGGAGGAAGGTGGGGCGGCGGATCTTCTTGCGCAGGGTGTTGGCGACGCGGGGGTAGTGGGCGAGGTCGTAGCGGTTTTCGTAGGGCTGGCCGAAGCCGTTGTAGTAGACGAGCATCTGCACCCGGGGGCGCTTCACGGTCCAGCTGACGAGCTGCTTGACGAAGCGCGGCTGCTCATCGTCGGTCGCCGCCCACTCGGTTATCGCGACCGGCTTGCGCTTCCACTGCTTGGCTTCGTAGAAGCGGTTGAGGTCCTTCCAGACGGGATATTCGGAGTAGAAGTCGGTCCCGACCCAGTCGACCCAGCGGCTCCCCGGCCAGTAGTTGCCTGGGAAGTTGCCCTTGACCCGCGGCGAGCCGCCCGGCAGCGGGCTCCAGATGATGCTGACCGGCGCCGCCGGCAGGCTCTTCGGGTTCGCCCCCTTGGTCCGGTTCAGCGGCGGCAGCCCGATCCCGGCCAGCGTCGCGTTCAGTTCTTCCAGGCTCTGGCCGCCGCGGACGATCGCCACGATCCGGCGGAACGCCTGCTTGTACCAGTAGCGAGTGTGCTGGCCGTCTTCTTTCCAGCTGCCGTCGCAGTTGATCGGCGACCAGACGTTGAGGCAGCGGTTGGGCTCGCCCAGCGGCCGGATGTAGGCGGGCAGGCCGCGGCTGGCGAAGAAGGTGTTGAGCTGCAGCAGGTAGTCGTCACCGCCTCCCTGCGCGATCTCCTGCGGCGTGATCAGCTCGCGCAGGGTCTGGTCATCTGCGGTCGAGATGTGGAGGATCGGCCGCGTCGACGTTTCCCGCCAGCGTTCGTAGGCTTCGTTGAGGCTGTTGCCCCAGGGATGGAAGGTCTCCAGCAGCGCCGGGTGCTTGCCGGTCTGCGCGGCGAATTCTTCGAAGTCCTTGGTCGTGCCGCGGTCGCTGACGCCGAGCAGGACCGCCGGCTTCGGCGGCACCAGGGTTTTCGCCGTCGCCGCCCCCGCCCCCAGCGCCAGCAGGGCGAGAACCAGGGGGAGTATGCGACTAAGTGCTCTCCAGTACATCGCTCATCCTTCGCGGCACGACCCCGAGCGCCTGCACGTCGGCGCTGCCGCCCTCGCTGACCATCGAGACCTCCATCAGCTCGGCCTCCTCCCAAGTTGCGAACACGGCCTCGCCGAAAACGGAGCGGAGGCCGATCAGCCCGGAGCGGACCAGCGAGAGCGGCACGTGGACGAGTGGCCGGGGCCGGCCGGCGATGCGGCTGACCAGATCGGACATCTCGTCATAGCTCAGCGTCTCCGGCCCGGCGAGCTCGTAGCGCGGCCGCTGCTGGCCCTCGGCTCCGAGCGCATTGACGACGCAGCGGGCGACGTCCTCCGCCCAGATCGGCTGAAAGACCGCGCGCCCGTCGCCGGAGACCGGCAGCACCGGCAGGAAGGAGAAGCGCCGCAGCAGCGTGATCCAGGGGTCGCTGCGGTCGTAGACGATCGAGGGAGCGAAGACCGTGGTCTGCAGCGGCGAGGAGAGCACCGCCTGCTCCGCGACCCACTTGGCGCGGAAGAAGCGCGTGCGCTGGGCGGCGAAGGCGTCGAGGGCGCTGAAGAAGTGGAAGCGCTCGACCCCAGCCCGCTCGGCCGCCCGCAGCAAGCGCACGGTCGCCAGCCCGTTCAGCTCCTCGATCCGCTTCGGCGGCTGGTCGCGGATCGTCGCCGCCAGGTGGACCACGGTGTCGACCCCTCGCAGCGCTTGGCGCACGAGCCGCGGATCCGACATGTCGCCGAGGTCGGCGAGCGTGATCTGCACGTCGACCCGGTGCTGGCCCAGTCGCCGCGGCTCCCGCACCAGGCAGCGCACCTCGACGCCCCTCTCCAGCAGCAGCGGCAGCAGCCGCGAGCCGACGCTTCCGGTCGCCCCCGTCAAAAGCAGCATGGGGCGATGCTAGCCACCTCTGTCCTCCACGCTGCCCTCCGCCGTCGCACATCCCTAAAATGGGCGCTCGCTCTTGGCGGGGGCCTGCGGCCCCTAGTCCGGCACCAACGAACCAGGAGATTTCATCGAATGAGCTACGTCATCGCCGAGCCTTGCATCGGCCAGAAGGACAACTCGTGTGTCGAGGTATGCCCGGTCGACTGCATCCACCCGACGCCTGACGAGCCCGATTACGACTCGGTCGAGCAGCTCTACATCGACCCGGACGAGTGCATCGACTGCGACGCCTGTGTCGAGGCTTGCCCCGTCGATGCTTGCTTCGCCGAGGATCAGCTGCCCGGCGAGTGGGCCAAATTCGCCGAGATCAACGCGAATTACTACAAGAGCCAGGCCGCCTGAGCAGGGCGCAACGAGCTTGCGAGAGGGCCGCCCCCGGGCGGCCCTTTTTCGTGGGGCGGCGGCGTCGCTGCGTAGGATCGACGCCGCGCCATGATCCACGTCGACGCCGACTCATTCTTCGTCATCGTCCTCGTCTCGGCGCTGGCGGCGATCGCGGTCAGCGCCGCCCCCGGTCGGCTGGTGGCCCCGGTCGTCGTCCTCGAGCTGGCCTTGGGGATCCTCGTCGGCCCGCACGTCTTCGACATCGCCAGCACCGACGAATTCATCGACTTCTTCGCCAAGCTCGGCCTCGGCATGCTGTTCTTCTTCGCCGGCTATGAGATCGACTTCGAGCGGGTCCGCGGGCGGCCGCTGCGGCTGGGAGCGCTCGGCTGGCTGCTCTCGATCGGCCTCTCCTTCGGCCTCTGCGGGATCGCGATCGCGGTCGGCCAGATCGAGTCGGTCCTCTACATCGGCACCGCCCTGGCGACGACCGCGATGGGGACGCTGATCCCGATCCTGCGCGACGAGGGGGAGCTCCATACCGAGTTCAGCACCTACCTGATGGCCGCCGGCGGGTTCGGCGTCTTCGGTCCGATCACCCTGCTCACGGTCTTCGTCTCGACCGACCACCCGTTGCACGAGGCGCTGATCCTGCTGGCCTTCGTCGTCCTCGCCGTCGCCGTCGCGCTGGCTGCGATCGGCCTCGCCTGGCGCAGCTGGCCGGCGCTGGAACGGACGCTCGAGGCGAGCAGCCAGCTCGCCGTCCGCGTCACCGTCGTCCTCATCTTCGGCCTCGTCCTGCTCGCCAGCGACATCGGCGTCGACGTCGTCATCGGCGGCTTCGTCTCCGGCCTGATCACGCGGCAGATCCTGCGCGGCCACGAGGAGCGGGTCTTCGAGTCGAAGCTGACCGCGATCGGGTTCGGCTTCTTCGTCCCCTTCTTCTTCGTCGTCAGCGGCATCGAACTAGACCTCGCCGCCCTCGGCAGCGCCCGGGCGCTGCTCAACCTGGCGATCTTCTTCGCCGGCTTCCTCGTCGTCCGCGGCACGCCGGCGCTGCTGCTCTATGCCGGCGTCCTCGACCTCCGCGACCGCTTCGCGCTCGCCCTCTACTCGGCGACCGAGCTGCCGCTGATCGTCGCGATCGCGACGATCGCGATCGCCGCCGGTCACATGGAGACGGCCACCGGCGCCAGCCTGATCGCCGCCGGGATGCTCTCGACCCTGGTCTTCCCGCTGGCCGCGGCCAGGCTCAGGGCCCGGCCGCGGCCGACTGGCGCTTGACTGGGAGCTAGAGCCCTTCGGGATGACGGACGATGAAGCGGCCGCCGGCTGCCGCCGCCAGGCTCTTGTGCCAGCGGGGGCCGGTGCCGCGGACGTCGCCGGCGGTGTCCCAGCGCAGCCCGGCGATCACCGCGTAGACGTGGCTGGCGTTGGCGTAGATCGTGATCCAGCGGCCGGGGCCGGGCTTGCCGAGCGTCTCCATCGAGCCGGAGGTCATCGGCGTTTCCAGCAGGCCGCCGCCGTGGAGGGCGAACCCAACCGAGCCCGAGCAGTCATAGCCGCGGTCCCACCAGCGGCCGTGGCCGCCGCCCCAGACGTAGGGCCTGGTACGGATCTTGTTGGCGGAGGCGATCACCTTGCGTACCGCCAGCGGCGCGTTGAGCGGCGCCACCGCGCGGCCCCGCACCAGCATCGCTTGGCGTACGGCCGTTTCTTCGGTCCCTTCTTCGCCGCCTGCTTCGACGGTCGTTTCGGCTTCCGGTTCGTATTCGCGCGGGGAGATCCCACCTTGAGGCGCAGCCCAGGCACGGACGCCTGGAAGCGCGGCAATCAGGGCGATCGTGAAGATCGCGAGGGCGGCGCTGAGAGCGGCGTAGGCAGCCGCCCGACGGGCTATCGACATCGATCCCTCCTTCTAGTGCCGGCGGGGTTAGCTGACGGGCTGGCGCTGAAGGAGCTGCGCCCCCACCCGGGGAGGGTGGGTTCGCCCCGAAAACCTGGGTCCCCCGCTCTCCGGCTCTATGAGCCAAAGATTGGGCATTTATTTGCAGTCGCTAATAAAGAACCATAGCGACCGGCGGAAGTTTCGGTCGGGTGCTCAGCCTTGGACGACCGGCAGCGGCGTGCCGCTGATCGGCGGTGCTTCGGCGCTCGGCGGCGTCGCCTGCAGCACCGGCAGCTCCTGCGGCGTCATCGCGACGATCCCGCGGGCCGCCTGGCGGATCGCCTGCGACGCGGGCGCGTCGGGATCGGCGGTGACCAGGGTCGAGCCGCTGTCGGCGTGCTCGCGCAGCGGCTCGGAGAGCGGCACCTTGCCGAGCAGGGGCACGTCGAGTTCGTCGGCCAGCTGCTGGCCGCCGCCCTCGCCGAAGATCGTGAAGCGCTCGCCGTCGGGAGTGGTGAAGCCGGACATGTTCTCGACCACGCCGAGGATCTCGAGGTCGAATTTGTGCGCCATCTCGGCGCCGCGGCGGGCGACCGACTGGGCCGCCGGCTGCGGCGTGGTGACGACGACGAACTTCGCCTGCGGCAGCAGCTGCGCCAGCGTCATCGCGACGTCGCCGGTGCCGGGCGGCAGGTCGAGCAGCAAGTACTCGAGCTCGCCCCAGGCGACGTCCTCGAGGAACTGCTGGATCGCCTTGTGCAGCATCGGCCCGCGCCAGACGACCGCGGAGTTGTCCTCGACGAAGAACCCGATCGACATCACCTTGACCCCGCCCTCGGAATCGAGCGGCAGGATCTTGCGCTCGCCGTTGACTTCCGGTTTGCGGTTGACCCCGAGCATGCGCGGGATCGAGTAGCCGTAGACGTCGCAGTCGAGGGCACCGGCGGGGTGGCCTTCGGCGGTCAGCGCCGCGGCCAGGTTGGCGGTCATCGTCGACTTGCCGACGCCGCCCTTACCGGAGGAGACGCAGATCACGTTTTTGACCTGGGCCAGCGCGCCCTCTGGCAGCTTGCCGCGGCCGAGGGTTTTCTGCAGCGCGCCTTTCTCCTCGTCGGAGAGGACGTCGAAGCCGACGCCGACGGCGGTGACGCCGTCGAGCTCCGCGACCGTTTTGGCGACCGCCTGTTCGAAGTGGGAGCGGATCGGGCAGCCGGCCGTGGTCAGCGAGACGACCACGTCGACGCGTCCGTCCTCGTGGATCTCGATCGAGCGGACCATGCCGAGCTCGACGATCGAACGCCGCAGCTCAGGGTCGATCACGACGCGCAGCTGCTCGGTCACCTGCTCCTGGGTGGGAAGAGCCATATGGCGCCATTCTCGCAAAGCCGCGCGGCCGGCAGGGGGGAGAGTCTGCCTGGCCTCGGTCCTTGACCCGCTTGTACGCAAGCCAGGAGGGGAGGGTCGATGTCGGGTACCAGAGGTGGAATCGGGCGGATCATCGCGATGGGGGTGGCGCTCGCCGTGGCGCTGCTTCTGCTCCTCGCCGGCGAGGCACGGGCGGGCAAGTACACCGTTGCCCAGTGCGGCTGGTACGTCGGCGCCGACGCCGACTGGGCGGACACGACGGGTGGCGCCAAGTTCCGCCCCGACTCCTGGTGCGTACCAGCCCCCGACGCCGATCCCTTCGACGGTGCCCACGTCAAGAGCTTTACCCGCGACGGGCAGGCGACCGTGTCGGGCACGCGCTTCGCCCGCTGGCGCTGGCTGGCGCCGGCCGGGACCGGGATCACTCAAGTCCGCGGCAGCTGGTGGCACGCGCTGCACGACGGGATCGAGCAGCGGCTCGGGGTGGACAACCCCGGCGGCGGCTTCGACGTCTTCGCCGCGGCGGCCACGACCGACACGACCCCGCGTGACTTCACCGCCGGCTTCGCGACGCCGATGCCCGCCTTCGAGGACCGGCTGCTCTGTGCTCGCGCCGAAGCGAAGTGGTGCTCGCTCGAAGCCGGGTCGTGGTCGGCGCTGCGGGCACTGACGATTACGCTCGAGGACGGTGCGGCGCCTTCCGCCGCCTCCTCCGGCGAGCTCCTCGCGGGAGGCTGGCGCCGCGGCTCGCAGGGCTTCGTCGTCAGCGGCGCCGATACCGGCTCGGGCCTTCGCTTCGCCGAATCGACCCTCGACGGCTCGCGCGTCGCCCTCACCGAGCTGAGCTGCGCCAAGGCGATGATCGGCGGCGAATGGCGGGCGACGGCGATGCGGCCCTGCCCGCTCTCCGCCGCTGTCGGCCAGGCGCTGTCGACCACCGCCTTCAGCGACGGCCCGCACTCGTTCTCCGCCTGCGTCGCCGACTTCTCCGGCAGCTCCAGCTGCCTGCCGCCCCGAACGGTCCTCATCGACAACAACCCGCCCGCCCATCCGATGCAGGCGGCGCTGGCGGGCGGCGACGGCTGGCGCCGTAGCGACGGCTTCGACCTTGCCTGGACCGACCCCGACCAGGGAGTTGCCAGCCCGATCGCCGCCGCCTCCTGGCGCCTGACCGGCCCGGGCGGCTACGACAGCGGGGTCAGGTCTGTGGCCGGGGTCGGGATCGCGAAGCTGGCCGACCTCACCGTGCCGGCGCCCGGGGCATACCTGTTGCGCGTCTGGCTGCGGGACGAAGCCGGCAACGAGGCGCCGGCCAACGCGGTCGAGGTACCGCTGCGCTTCGACGACGTCCCCCCTCAGGTTGCCTTCGCCGCGGGAGGGCCGGAGTCGGCTGTGGTTCCGGCCGAGATGCAGGTGGAAGCGACTGTCTCCGACCCGCTCTCGGGGCCGGGATCAGGCCAGATCCTCTATCGCCGCGCCGACTCCGACGTCTGGGTCGAGCTGCCGACGAAGCTGCGGGCAGGAGAGGGGTCCGGTCCGGCGCGGTTGACGGCGCCGGTGCCGGAGCTGTCGCCGGGCACGTACCTGTTCCGCGCCGACGCCTCCGACGCCGCCGGCAACGCAGCCTCGAGCACGCTGCGCGCCGACGGCACGCGGATGGAGATCCATGTCGCCGCGCCGCCCCCGGCGGCGAAGACCCGGCTCTTCGCTGGACTATTCCGGGCGGCCGGCGAGGCGGCATCCAGCGACGGTGCCGTTGACTCCGGGGGCCAGACCGTCACGGTCGCCTTCGGCGACGGCGCTCTGCTCTCCGGTCGCCTCACCGCGGCCGGGGGCGACGGCCTCGCCGGCCGCGAGCTGCGCATCGTCGCTCGGCCCTCGCGCGGGGCGCCCGGCGGCCCCGAGGTCAGCCCGGTTCGCACCGACCGCCGTGGCGGCTTCGAGCTGCACCTGCCGCCCGGCGCCTCGCGTCGCCTCACGGTCTCCTTCCCCGGCGGGGACGGGCTCGCCGCCGCCAGCCGCGGCGGGCTCGTCCTCCGCGTCCGTTCCGGGGTCTCGCTGCAGGCCGCGCCCGACCACCTGCAGACCGGCGAGGTGCTGCGCCTGCGCGGCCGCGTCGCCAGCGGCGGGGCGCCGTTCCCGCGCCGCGGCAAGCTGGTCGCGATCCAGTACCGCGAGGAGGCAACCGGGCGCTGGCGCCCGGTTCTCGTCACTCGCAGCGGCCACGACGGCGCCTTCCACGCCCACTACCGCTTCCGCTATGTCAGCGGCCGGACCGAGATCAAGCTGCGGGCGACGGTGCTGAGCGAGGAACGCTGGCCCTTCGCGCCCGGCTCCTCGCGGCCGCTGACCGTCGTCGTGAACGGCGATCGGTAGGGTGGGAGCCATGTCCCAGGCAACGCTCCACACCAGTGCTGGTCCAATCGTCCTCGAGCTGCACGACGACGACGCCCCCAAGACCGTCGAGAACTTCCGCAAGCTCTCCGCCGACGGCTTCTACGACACCCTCGTCTTCCACCGCGTCATCCCCGACTTCATGATCCAGGGCGGCTGCCCGGAAGGGACCGGGCGCGGCGGCCCCGGCTACACCTTCGAGGACGAGATCAACGACCACAAGGTGGTCCGCGGTGCGCTGGCGATGGCCAACGCCGGCCCCAATACCAACGGCTCACAGTTCTTCATCGTCACCACCGGCTCGGCGCCGTGGCTCGACGGCAAGCACACCGTCTTCGGCGAAGTGATCGAGGGCATGGACGTCGTCGACGCGATCGAGGGCACCGCCACCGACGCCTCCGACCGGCCGGTCGACGACCAGACGATCGAGCGCGTCGAGCTCTCCGACTAACCCGGACTGCTCCTAGTCGACGCTGGCTTCGATTCCGCGGGCGCGCTCCTCGCGGCGCCGGCGAAGGCCTTCGCCCGGTTTCCAGAGCGCGACTAGGCCGGCGACGAGGGTGACGAGGAAGATCTGACCGGCCATCATCTCCAGGCCAGCGAGCATCCGGCCGGGCTGACCGCCGGGAACGAGGTTGCCGTAGCCGGTGGTGGTCAGCGTCGTGTAGCTGAAGAAGAGGAAGTCGCCGCCCTTTGGGTGTAGCTCGCCTTCGAAGAACGGGCCGCCCTGGACTCGGTCGACCGCGGCGAAGATGAAGGTGAAGAAGATGCCGAGCACGGCGTAGAAGCTGATCGCACCGAGGATCGTCCGCGAGCTCACCTCCGCCGTCGTAATCACCCGGACCAGTACCGCGCCCATCGCCGCCGCGAGCAGGAGGATCTGCAGCAGGGAAGCAAGGTTGAGCCAGAACTTGATGCCGGTTAACGCCTCGATCGCTGCCAGCACCACCGAGACCGCGGCCAAGACGGCAGCCATCCGCACCCGTTCGTGCTTGACGTGCGAGCTGACCAGCGCGACCAGCGAGGTGGCGCTGGTCGAGACGCAGAGGATGACCCCCGACCAACCGCGGGTCCCGAGCAGCGAAGTCAGCACGTAGGTGATGAGGACGAGGACGAGCACCAGTCCGTACGCATCCCTGGCTCGCTCCGCCCTTTCGATCCAGCGCTGACGCCGGCGCTCGCGCATCGCGGCCCGATCCATGCCCGCACGTTCGTCCGCGGATAGCGGATTCCTGCCCCAACCCTCCGGCCGGCATGCGACGATTCCGCCTTCTGTGAGCACCGCGATCCGCCTCCCACGCCGAGTAGCCCCATCGGTCAGATGGTCGGACGGAGCTGTCGTCGCCTCGGTGGCGGTCGTCTATTTCGCCGTCGCCAAGCTCGGGCTCACCTTTTCGGCGGGCAACGACATCGTCTCCGCCGTCTGGCCGCCGAGTGGGGTCGCGCTGGCGGCGGTGGTCGTTCTCGGCTACCGGGTATGGCCCGGGATCGCACTTGGTGCGCTCTTCGCCAACGCGACCGGCGACAGCACCGTCGCGGTCGCCGCCGGGATCGCCTGCGGCAACGCGCTGGCCGCGGTCAGCGCCGGGTACATGCTCTCCAGGGCCAGTTTCGACCCGCGTCTGGGCAGGATCCGCGACGTCGTCGCGCTGGCGCTGCTGGGCGCCGCGGCCAGCACCGCGATCAACGCCACGATCGGGACCACGGTGCTCTGGATCGACGGCGTCGCCTCGAGCGGCAGCCTCTGGGAATTCTGGCGCGTCTGGTGGCTTGGGGACCTGACCGGCGTCCTCCTCGTCGCGCCGCCGCTCCTGCTTCTGGCCGGTGGCCGCGGTGCGCCGCTGCCCCGTGCCCGGGTCGCCGAGGCGAGTGTCGTCATCGCCGCGTTGGTCGCGGTGACGATCGTCGTCCTCAACGGCAAGGTGACGGTCGCCTACCCGGTTTTCCCGCTGATCATCCTTGCCGCGATGCGCTTCCGCCAGTGGGGTGGGGTGATCGCGGCGCTGATCGTCTCCGCCCTCGCGGTCTACTTCACGGCCCACATGGAAGGTCCGTTCATCGGCGGCTCGAGCGCGATCGAGTTGCTGCGCGCCCAGCTCTTCGTCGCCGTCGCCGCGGTGACGGCGCTACTGGTGGCGGCGATGAGGACCGAATGGGAGCGCTCGGAAGGGGCGCTGGCGAAACTCGCCGAAAGCGAGCGGGCGCTGGCGGAAGCACAGGAACTCGCGCACATCGGATCCTGGGAGTGGGACGTCGACGCCGACCGGATCACCTGGTCGCCGGAGCTGTACCGGATCATGGGCGTCGACCGGGCCGCGGTCGACGTCAGCTACGACGCCTACATGCAGCTCGTCCACCCCGACGATCGCGAGCGCTTCGACCTGGCCGTGCGGGGCAGCCTCGAGCAGGGCACCCCGTTCCACGTCGAGCACCGCAGCCGGCGCGCGGACGGCGAGGAGCGGGTTCTCGACTGCCACGGGCGCCTGCTGCGCGACTCGCGGGGCGGGACGGTCAAGATGCTGGGCACCGCCCAGGACGTGACCGGGCAGCGCTTCGCCGAACAGCAGGTCGAGCACCTGGCTCTGCACGACGCTCTCACTGGCCTGCCCAACCGCGCCCTCTTCCTCAACCGCCTCGAGCATGCGCTCACCTCGGCACAGCGCCCGGGGTCGAGCCTCGCGGTCTTCTTCTGCGACGTCGACGACTTCAAGAACGTCAACGACGGTCACGGTCACGACGCTGGCGACGAGCTGCTCGCGGCCTTGCCGCCGCGCCTGCGCGAGGCGCTGCGCCCGGCCGACACCCTGGCCCGCTTCGGCGGCGACGAGTTCGTGATCCTCTGCGAGCACCTCGGCTCGCGCATGGGAGCAATCGGCATTGCCAAGCAGCTGACCGAGGCGATGTCGCGGCCGCTGGAGGTCGAGGGTCGCAGTCACCGGGTCAGCGTCAGCATCGGCATGGTTCTCGTCCAGGGTGGCGAGCCAAAGCCGGGCGACGTGCTCCGCGACGCCGACGCGGCGATGTACCGGGCCAAGATGACCGGCAAGAACCGTTACGTCATCTTCGACGAGAGCATGCGAGCGAGACCCACCAGGCCCTCCTAGTCCAGGAGGGCCCCGACGATGGGTGTGGGCGCCAGCTCTTCAGCAGGTCGCCGCCCTGAAGGAGATCCCGTCGAGAGCGAAGACGTGTTTGCCCCCGCCCGCTGCGTACGGCACCACAATCCCCGGGTCGGCCCCTTGGTATTCAGGGAATATTTCGAGCCAGCCGATTGCAGTGGGGGCGGCGAGGATCGTCTGGATGAATTCGGCAGCCGGTCGGTCCGCGGCCGGCAGCGTAAAGGCGATTTTCTGGCTTTCGCCTTCGATCGTGCCCGACAGGTGCACCGTGCAGTCGTGGTCCTTGTAGAACCCTGCTCCCTGTAAAGCGACGGCGCGGAAGCCATTTTCGAAGCCGGGCTCGCCCGGGGCACCGACGACGTGCACGGCTTCCGGAGCCGAGAGGCCACTCGCGACGGTTGCCGATTCGGCGCTTCTCGCGGCGGGAACCGCACCCAGCGAGGAGAGCTTGATCTTGGCGCCGGTGACCGCTTCCTTCTTGATCTTCGCGGTCGTCACCGCGTTCTTCTTCAATTGCTTGGAGCCGACGCTGTTCTTGGGAAGCTGGGTGGCGGCATAAGCTCCGCCGCCGAGTACGAGGAACAGGCACAGCGTCGAGATCGCGTTCGCGTAGGTGAGGCGAGCTTGGAAGCGTTTCATTTGAGTCCTCCTGCGGCTGGCGGTACGGAGGACGAGACTTCCTGACCTTCCCACCTGAGCGCGTCGGACGCAATCGAGTGCTCAGCGGAGGGGGTGGGATTCGAACCCACGAGACCGCTTACGCGGCCTAACAGCTTTCAAGGCTGCCGCATTCAACCGCTCTGCCACCCCTCCCGGGGAAGATTCGGCGCCAATGGTAGATGGGTAGGGATGCTCAAGTTCGCTTGCACTGATTGGATGGACGTATGCGCCGGTTGCTTCTCCTCGCCTCGACGATGGTCTTCTTCGACGTCGCCTTCTTCGCGGCGATCGCGCCGCTGCTGCCGAGCTACGTCGACGACCTCGGGCTGAGCAAGGCGCAGGCGGGGATCCTCTCCGCCTCCTACGCAGCGGGGACGCTGCTCTTCTCGCTGCCGGCCGGCTTCATCGCCAGCCGCTTCGGGCCGCGGCGGACGGTGATCTGCGGCTTGCTCCTGCTCGGCTGCGCCAGCCTCGTCTTCGGCTTCGCCAAGGAGATCGCATTGCTCGATGGCGCTCGCCTCGTGCAGGGGGCGGCAGGGGCGCTGATCTGGTCGGGGGCGATGACCTGGCTGATCACCACCGCGCCCGAGGAGGAGCGTGGCTCGGTGATCGGGATCGCCCTCGGGACCGCCGTCGCCGGCGCCCTGCTGGGGCCGGCGCTGGGAGCGATCGCCGCCTCGGTCGGCACCGAACCGGTCTTCGGCTCGGTGCTGCTGATCGCCATCGCCCTCGCCTACGCGGCGTCGCGGATGCCGGACGCTCACGCACCCGAGCGCCAGGGCCTCGGCGAAGTGCTGGAGACGATGACCAGCCGGCCGGTCGTCGAGTCCGCCGCCTTCGTCGCCGTGCCGTCGGTGATGTTCGGCGCGATCGAGGTCCTGGTGCCGTTGCGGATCGACGCCCTCGGCGGCGGCCACGCCGTGATCGCCGGCGGCTTCATCGCCGGCGCCGGCCTGGAGGCGGCCCTGGCGCCGCTCGCCGGCCGTATCTCCGACCGGGTCGGGCGGCGGCTGCCCTACGTGATCGGGCTGACAATCTGCGCCGTGGCGATGCTCGGCGTCGCCGCCGCCGCGGCGCTCGGGACCGTGCTGGCGGCGCTGATCCTGACCTCGCTCGGCGCCGGGCTCTGCTTCGCCCCGGCGCTGACCCTGATCTCCGACACGGCCGAGCAGAGCAGCCTGCACCAGGGCTTTGCCGCGGGCCTCTCGAACATGGCCTGGGCCTCGGGCCAGGTGCTGGGCGGGATCGGCGGCGGCGTCGTCGCCAGCCTCACCGGCAACACCCTGCCCAGCCTGCTGATCGCAGCGCTGCTGGTGGCGACCGTCGTCTACGCCTACCGGGCGCTGGCCCCGCCAGTCCAGGCGAGCGCCGTGGGAAGCTAAGGGCATGGCGGCGCGGGGGGCGCAGAGCTGGACGAACTGGACCGGGGACCAGACCTGCCGTCCGGCCGAGATCGTCCGTCCCGGCAGCCAGGAGGAGCTGGCGGCCGCGATTGCCGCGGCGACTGCCGCCGAACGCAAGGTCCGGGTCGCCGGCTCCGGGCACTCGTTCACCGAGGCGGTGCTGACCGGCGGCACCCTGCTTCGGATCGAGGCGTTGCGCGGCGTGATCGACGCCGACCGGGCCTCGGGTCTGGTCAGGGTCGGCGCCGGGACGGTGATCGCCGACCTCAACGAGCAGCTCGCCGGCCTCGGCCTGGCGATGGCCAATCTCGGCGACATCGACCGCCAGACGCTGGCCGGGGCGATCTCGACCGGGACCCATGGGACCGGCGCCGGCCTGGGTGGTATCTCGGCCCAGGTCGAGGCGGTCGAGCTGGTCCTCGCCGACGGCAGCGTCCGCGAGGTCGGCGCCGGCAACCCGGAGCTGCTCGCGGCGGCTCGGGTCGGCGTCGGGGCGTTGGGGGCGATCGCTGCGGTGACGCTGCGCTGCGTCCCGGCCTTCGTGCTGGAGCGGATCGACTCGCCGCGCCCACGCGATGAGGTTCTCGACGCCTTCGACGAGCTCGCCGCCGCCAACGACCACTTCGAGCTATTCACCTTCCCCTACGCCGACAGCGCTCTGGTGCTGGAGCGCAACCGGGTCGAGGGCCCGGCCAACCCGCGCGGGCCGGTTGCGGCGTTCCTCAACGACATCGTGCTCGAGAACTGGGGGCTCGAGGCTCTGGCCGCGACCGGCAAGGCGCTGCCGCGGGCGATCCCGGCGCTCTCGCGTCTCGCCGCCTGGCTTGCCTCCGGCAGCCGTACCGTCGACCGCTCCGACCGCGTCTTCGCCAACGAGCGTCGCGTCCGCTTCACCGAGATGGAGTACGCGCTGCCCCGCGAGCACGGGCCGGCCGCGGCGCGGCGGGTGATCGAGTGGGTGCGCGCCCACCGCTACCCGGTCTTCTTCCCGATCGAGATGCGGGTCGGCGCCGCCGAGGACGCGGCGCTGGCGATGGCCCACGGCCGCGAGACCGCCTACGTCGCCGTCCACCAGTACCGCGGCATGGAGTGGCGGCCGTACTTCGAAGCGGTCGAGGCGATCATGAACGAGTACGACGGCCGCCCCCACTGGGGCAAGCGCCACTTCCAGACCGCCGCGACCCTGGCCCCGCGCTACCCGGCCTGGGCTCAGTTCCAGCGCGCCCGCGACGAGCTCGACCCCGGCCGCACCTTCAGCAACGAGTACACCGACCGAGTCCTCGGCCCGTGACCGTGGTTGAGCTTTCCGTCGCTATGCGGAGGAAAGCTCAACCACGCTAGAGGAAGGACTTGCCCTCGCCGCGGTAGGTGGGGACCTCGTCGACGATCTCGTTGCCTTGGACGAGGTGGAGGAAGTCGAAGTGCTCGCAGAGCTCGCCGGCCTTGGCGTGGCGGAGGTAGACCCGATCGCCGATCGCGAGACCCGTGGCGGCCTCGCCGAGCAGCGGCGTCTGCACCTCGCCGGCGCCCTCCTCCGGGTCGAGGCTCAGCCCCGGAGGCAGCCACGGCGCCGGCAGCCGCGCGGCGTCCCTGCTGCCCGAGGCGAGGTAGCCGCCGCCGAGCGCGGTCGCGATCCGCGGCGCCGGCTTGCGCACGACCGGCAGTGCGAAGCTGGCGGCGGGGGTGAGGCTGAAGCGGCTGTAGTGGTCGAAGAGGGCGGGGGCGTAGAAGCCTGAGCCGGCAGTCACCTCGGTCACGGCGTCCTCCGCCGCGGTCAGCTCGAGGCTGCCGGTGCCGCCGCCGTTGACGATCTCGAGCTCGACGAACTCGCTCAGCGCCGCGACCACGGCGCCGCGCCGCGCCGCCAGCTCGCGTGCCGAGCGCTTCTGCATGAAGCGGATCGCGGCGCCGCGCAAGCGCCGCCCCGGCGGTCGGTCGCCGACGCCGGCGATCTGCCCCTCATAGGCCATCAGCGCGTCGAGTTCGATCTTTGGCCGCCGCTCGATCTCACGCGCCAGCGCCACCGCCTGCTCGACCGTCCGCAGCGGCGAGCGCTTCGGCCCGACCTTGATCCGTCCGCCCAGCGCCCACCAGGCAGCGTCGAGGTCGATGCAGACCCGGACCGGCGCCGCGGCGGGGCCGAGCACCGACTCGATCGCATCGAGGTGCTCGACGCAGTCGACCATCACGATCGGCGCCCCCGCCGGGTTGGCGACCGAGCGCAGCGCCAGCTCCTCGAGCGCGCCGGCGTCGGCGGTCGGATAGGCGAGCAGGAGGTCCTCGAAGCCCTGCTCGGCGAGCCACAGGGTCTCGGGCAGCGTGTAGGTCATCAGGCCCGCGAAGCGCGAGTCGCGGCGCAGGATCTCCTCGGTCAGCGCCCGGCAGCGCAGCGACTTCGTCGCCACCCGCACCGGCTTGCCCCGCGCCCGCTCCAGCATCGAGTCAGCGTTCGCCCACATCGCGTCGAGGTCGACAAAGGCAAACGGCGCCTCGACCTCGGCGAAGATCTCCTCGTAACGCTCGTGCGACTGGTGGAGCGGGACCGGCACCCAAGCCAGACTAACCGCGCCATTCCCGGTCAATACCTACAATCGGAGCCGATGCGCCCGGACCCGGGCGCGATGTTCCCGGAGAGGTGGCCGAGTGGCTGAAGGCACTCGCCTGCTAAGCGAGTAGGGGGCGCAAGCTCTCTCGAGGGTTCGAATCCCTCCCTCTCCGTCCCTGCGGGCGGCGCCTGGCGGCGTCCTCGGTCGCTCGTGTGCGGAGCACACCTCGCTTCCCTGCGTCCTTGCCATGCTTGCCCGCAGGGACGGAGAGCCGGTTGACCTCGGGCAGCTAAGCGCGGCGCGCGCGGACGACGACGCGGCCGCCGCGGGACGGGATCATCGTCACGTTGCGGTGGTGGGCGCGCTCGGGCTCGGGGCGGTCGGCTTCGAGGTCGAGGCGGCGGGCCATGGTGGTGAGGACGACGCGCATCTCGGCCATCGCAAGGGCGGCACCGAGGCAGCGGCGGATGCCGCCGCCGAAGGGGATCCACTCGTAGGTGCCCGGCTTGCGGACGGCGCCCTCGGCGTCGAGCCAGCGCTCGGGGCGGAAGGCGAAGGGGTCGGGGTAGACGTCCTCGCGGTGGTGGACGAGGAGGATGCTCATCGTCACCGGGGTGTCGGCGGGGACCGCGTACTCGCCGAGGCGCCAGGGAACGGCGACGCGGCGGCCGATGATCGGGATCACCGGGCGCGAGCGCATCGTCTCGTCGATCGTCGCCTCGACCCACTCATCGGCCTGCTCGTCGGCGCGGACCGCCTGCAGCAGGGACTCGTGCGCTGCCGGCGACCGGGTCAGCCGCTCCCAGGCCCAGGAGAGCGAGTTGGCGGTCGTCTCGTGACCGGCGAGGACGAGGGTGAGGAGCTCGTCGCGCAGTTCTTTGTCGTTCAGTGCCTCGCCCTCCTCGGTCCGCGCCTGCAGCAACAGCGAGAGGATGTCGCGGCGCTGGTCGAGGTCGGCAGCGCGGCGGCGCGCCTCGATCACGGCGTAGGTCGGGCGGTCGAGGATCTTCAGCGCCAGTCGCAACGGACCGAAGGCCTCCTCGCGGCCAACGTGGAGGAGTTCGGTGAGCTGGGCGTCGGGCCGGGTCGAGGCGTTGACGAGGCGCTTGATCGTCCGTCGCAGCCCCGCCTCCGGAGTAGCGGGGGCCGGCCTGCCCTCGATGCCGAAGATCCCGGCCATGATCACGTCGAGGGTGATCGCCTGCATCCGCGGCGCCAGCGCGATCGGCTCGTGCAGCGGCCAGCGCTCGATCTCCTCTTCCGCGGCACGGGTGATCATCTGCGTGTACTGCTCGATCGCCTCCCCGTGAAATGGCGGCAGCAGCAGCTTGCGCTGGCGCATGTGGCGGGGGCCGATCGCAGTCAGGACCGAGTTGGGACCGACGATCGGCCGCAGCGGCGACTCGCCGGTCAGCGAGGGTGCCTGCTCGGGCTTGGCGGTGAACAGCGAGCGGACGTGGTCGGGGTGGCTGGTGATCACCGGCCCGCCGGCCACCACGCCGCGCATGCGGAAGGTTTCGCCGAGCTGGCGGCGGGCGCCGAAGACGAACTCGATCTGGCGCTGGCTGAAGCGCAGCGTTTGGGCGAGGCGGGGCAGCGGCACCGAGGGCGGCAGCGGCAGCGCTTCCTGTTCGGCGGGCTCGATCGGGCCGGCGGGGGAAGGCGGGGCGGAGCCGATCAGCTCAGCCGCCGGCTTCTCCTCGGGGACTGCCTCCGCGGTGGGCATGTGAAAAAGCTACATCGATCGGTGTCGCATTCAATGCGACCCTCGTCACACATGAGCTCTGCCGATAGGAGACGCCGATCGCCCGCCCCGCTTGGGGGGAAAGAGCGACGCGTTCACTTTCTCGCTTGCGCCGACCTCTACAGTCACCCCCGTGAGCAACTCGAACCCGATCGCGAAAGCCGCGGCGCACATCCCCCGCCGCACCAAGATCGTCGCCACCGTCGGCCCGGCGAGCTGGTCCGCGGGCGTGCTCGAGCAGATGATCGACGCCGGCGCCGACGTCTTCCGCCTCAACTTCTCCCACGCCGGCCCCGACAAACAGGCCGAGACGATAGAGACGATCCGCCGCGCCTCCGACACGGTCGGACGCGAGGTCGCGATCCTCGGCGACCTGCCCGGGCCGAAGCTGCGGATCGGCGAGCTGCGCGACGATTACGCCGAGCTGGAGACCGGCATGCACGTCACCCTCACCCCCGAGCAGGTCGAGGGCGACGCCGAGCGGATCCCGGTCTCCTGGTCGGGGGTGACCGACCTCCGCCAGAACCAGCTCGTCTACCTCGCCGACGGCGCGATCCGCCTCCGCGTCCGCGACCCCGAGGCGGCCGGCGTTGCCTGCGAGGTCGAGGTCGGCGGCACCCTCTCCTCCCACAAGGGGATGAACATCCCCGGCGGCGCGGCGTTACCCGCGGCGACCGACGGCGACCTCGGCTGGGTCGAGTTCGCCGCCAAGCAGGGGATCGACCTGATCGCCGTTTCCTTCGTCTCCACCGCGCACGACCTGGTCCCCGTCCGCGAACGGCTGGAAGCGCTTGGCTCCAACATCCCGCTGATCGCCAAGATCGAGCGCCAGCAGGCGGCCGAAAACGTCGATGAGATCGTTCGTACCGTGACCGGCGGGGTGATGGTCGCCCGCGGCGACCTCGGCATCGAAGTGCCGCTGGCCGAGGTGCCGATCCTGCAGAAGCGGCTGATCCGCACCGCCGGGCGCTACTCCAAGCCCTCGATCACCGCCACCCAGATGCTCGCCTCGATGGTCACCGCCCGCCGCCCGACCCGGGCCGAGGTGACCGACGTCGCCAACGCGATCTACGACGGCACCGACGCGATCATGCTCTCCGAGGAGACCGCGGTCGGCGAGCACCCGGTCGAGGCGGTGCGGGTGATGGACCGGATCGCCCGTGCCACCGAGCCCGACCTCCCCTACGGAGAGTGGCTGTTCCAGCGCACCGACCAGGCGACCCAGGACGTCTCCGACGCGGTCGCCCAGGGCGCCGTCGGCTCCGTCTACCGGCTCGGGCTGAAGGCGATCGTCGTCCCCACCGAAAGCGGTCGCACCGCGCGGCTGATCTCCGCCCACCGGCCCAACGTGCCGGTGCTGGCGGTCTCACCCCACATCGAGACCGTGCGCCGGCTCAGCCTGCTCTTCGGCGTCACCGCGGTGCAGGCCGAGCATCCCGGCGACGTGCGCGAGATGGTCGACCGCTGCGCCCGGCTCGCCGCCCACCACGGCGTCGCCGAGCCGGGTGAGCTGATTGCGATCACGGCGACGCTGCCCGAGCAGCAGCTCGGCACCAACCTGTTCGAGGTCCACAGAATCCCCCGCGACTAGTTCCCGGCGCCGGTGCGGCGATGATCTAGGCTGGCCGGGTGGCCGGGGTCGAGAAAGCGGTGCGGGTGGAGGAGGCTGACGGTCTCGCCATCCTCACCCTCGATAGCCCTCCGCTCAACCTCTTCGACCAGCGGATGCTCGCCGACTTCCAGGCGGCGGTCGCCGACCTCGCCGCGGCGCCGCCACGGGCGGTCCTGATCCGGGCCGAGGGTCGCGTCGTCTCCGCTGGCGTCGACGTCCATGTCTTCGACGGGCTCAGCCCCGAGCAGGGGGCGGCGCTGTGGGCGGAGCTGCTGGGGACGATCGAGCTGCTGGAGATGCTGCCGGCCCCGATCGTCTTCGCCGCCCACGCGCTGACCCTGACCGCGGCCTTCGAGATCAGCCTCGGCTGCGACCTGATCGTCGCCTCACCGCAGGCGAAGTTCGGCCTGGTCGAGAAAGTCGTCGGGTTGACGCCGTCGATGGGGGGGACGCAGCGGCTCGCCGAGCGCGCCGGCTCCGGTCGCGCCCGCGAGTTCGTGATGACCGGCGACATCTACGGCGCCGAGGAGCTGAAGCGCTGGGGCGTCGTCAACAAGGTCTATCCCGAGGAGGAGTTCGAGTCGCGCGCGCGGGCACTCGCCGAGGAGCTGGCTGCCGGCCCGACCAAGGCACACGCGATGACCAAGCACGTGCTGAAGCGCTTCCGCGAGGGCGGCGTCCCCGCCGCCGACGAGGCGATCCGGGCCGACTCGCCGGCGCTGTTCGCGAGCGAGGACCTCCAGAACGCGGTCAAGACCTTCCTCGAGCACGGCGGCCCCGGCCATGCCACCTTCGAGGGCCGCTAGCGCTTACCCTTGCTTGATGGTTGGGGTGCCGGGAATGCCGAACGTGGATTTCGACGCGATCGCCAAGGGGATGTCGATGGCGGTGCCGTTCGTCGGCCACCTCGGGTTGGAGATCACCGACGTCGCGCCGGGCGAGGCGACGGTCGTCCTGCCACGCAAGCAGCACCTCACCAATCACGTTGGCAGCCAGCACGCCGGCGCCCTCTTCACCCTCGCCGAGACCGCCTCGGGCGCCGCCTTCGTCGGCGCTTTCGCGGTGCGGATGGGCGACGTGACGCCGCTCGCCCGCCGCGCCGAGATCGACTACCTGAAGATCGCCGCCGGGCCGATCACGGCGAAGGGGAAGCTGGGCATGGACGCCGCCGAGGCGCTTGCCACGCTCGACGCCGACGGCAAGGTCGAGTTCCCGTGCCTGGTCGAGCTGCGCGACGGCGCCGGCGAGCTCGTCGCCACCGCCACCGTCGAGTGGCACGTGCGGCTCAAAGAGCCCGCCTGAGCCCGACTTGATGAATCCCACAGCCTGGTGCCGGATTGGGCTTGGCGCTGGGGCGATCGGGGGGACAATTCGATCAACCGACCGAAGGGGTTGATCGTGAGCTTGAGTGGAAAGGTCGCCGTCGTCACCGGCGGCGGCTCGGGAATCGGCGAGGCGACCTGCGCGCGCCTGGCTGCCGATGGCGCCCGCGTCGCGGTCGTCGACGTCAGCGAGGAAAGCGCCGCGCTCACCGCGAAGCTCGCCGGCGAGGGGCTGGCGGTCGTCGCCGACGTCAGCGACAGCGCCGCGGTCGACGCCGCCCTTGAGAGGGTCGAGGCCGAGCTCGGCCCGGTCGACGTTTGGGTCAATAACGCCGGCATCTCGGGCGGCGAGCACTCCGAGCGGGTCAACCCGCGCGCCGAGCAGCAGCTCGCCGAGCTGGCGGCCGGCGAAGAGGTGACGACGGCGCTCGACGCGCTGGTGCGGATCAGCGACGAGGAGTGGCGACGGATGCTCACCGTCCACCTCGACGGCACCTTCTACGGGACCCGCGCCGCCGCCCGCTCGATGGCGCCCCGGGGCGGCGGCACGATCGTCAACATGGCCTCGATCTGCGGCATCGAGGGCTGCACCGGCCACCCGCATTACTCGGCGGCGAAGGGCGGCATCCTCGCCTTCACCCGCACCGTCGCCAAAGAGCTGATCCAGCAGGGGATCCGGGTCAACGCGATCGCCCCCGGCTTCGTCGACACCCAGCTGGTCAGCGGCTCGCTGACCGAGCCCCTGGTCGGCGCGGTGACGATGGGCACGCCCCAGGGCCGGCTCGGGCGCCCCGAGGAGATTGCGGCGACGATCGCCTTCCTCTGCTCCGATGACGCCAGCTTCTTCGTCGGCGAGACGGTCAGCCCCAACGGCGGCTTCGTCACCGTCTGATGGCCGAGATCAAGTTCATCGACCAGACCCTGCGCGACGGCCAGCAGTCGCTCTGGGGGATGCGGATGCGCGCTTGTCAGGCGACGCCGGCGCTGCCGCACCTGGCGGCGACCGGGTTCGACACCTTCGACCTGACCGGCGGCACCTTCTTCGTGGTGATGCTGCGCGAGTCGGGCGACGACCCCTGGGCGGCGCTCGACTGGCTGGTCAAGGGGCTCCCAGGCGCCGGCCACCGGGCCGGGATGCGGCCGGTCGCCGTCGGCAGCTTCGGCTTCGTCCCCGACGAGATGCTCGACCTCTGGGTCGCGACCCTGGTCAGGCACGGGATCGACAGCCACTGGCTCTTCGACTGCCTCTACGACATGCCGGTGATGAAGGCCAAGCACGAAGCGATCCGCCGCGTCGGCGGCGAAACGGTGCCAGCGATCATGTACGGGCTGACCGACCTCCACACCGACGAGTTCTTCGCCGACCGCGCCCGCGAAATGGCGGGCTGGGAGGGGGTGAAGCGGATCTACGTCGAGGACGCGCCCGGGGTGCTGACCCCGGAGCGGGCGGCGACGCTGCTGCCGGCGCTGCAGGCGGCGACTCCCGGCGTCGAGCTCGAGCTGCACGTCCACAACACGACCGGGCTGGCGCCGCTCGTCTACATGGAGGGCATCCGCTGTGGGATCGAGTACATCCACACCTGCTCGCTGCCGCTGGCGAACGGGCCCTCGCTGCCCTCGACCGAGGCGATGGCCGAGATCGTCGAGGAAATGGGCCACACCCACAACCTCGACAAGTCCCACCTGAAGCCCGTCGCCGACCACTTCGAGGGCGAAGCGAAGCGGCTCGGCTGGGCGCTCGGCGAGCCCAACGAGTACCGGACGATGCCCTACCGCCACCAGCTGCCCGGCGGCATGACCGGAACCCTGATCAACCAGCTCGACGAGTACGGGATGCCGGAGCGCTTCCCCGAGGTGATCGACGAGATCGTCCGCGTCCGCGAGGAGCTCGGCCAGCCGGTGATGGCGACGCCGTTCTCGCAGTTCGTCGGGATCCAGGCGGTGCTCAACGTGGTCCTGCCCGAACGCTACGAAATCGTCCCCGACGAGGTGCTGCACTATGCGCTCGGCCACTACGGGCCGCTGATGCGGCCGGTCGAGCCCCACGTCGCCGACAGGATCTTCTCCCAGCCCCGGGTCAAGGCGCTGGAAGCTTGGGAGCGCGACCAGACCACGGTCGCCGAATGGCGCCAGAAACTCGGCAAGGACCTCTCCGACGAGGAGCTGCTGCTGCGCTACTTCTGCCCCGAGGAGCAGGTCGACGAGATGCTCGCCGGGCCGCCGCTGCGGACCGAGCCGCCGGCCCGCTCGGACCTCGGCGACGAGCTGATGCGCCTCATCACCGAGGCCCAGCAGCGGCCAGTCTCGCATCTGTCGCTGAGTCAGCCCGGGATCAGGATCGACCTCCGACGCTGAGCCGCGCGGCGGCGTCTTCGATCACCGCCTCCTGGTGAGGCTGCAGGTCGACGTATCCGATCCCGCGGAAGGCCTCGATGTAGGGATCCTCGACCTGCTTGGGGATGCCGAGCAGGCCCTCGATCACGGCGGCACCGCAGAAGGGGACGTAGGAGCTCGAGTAGCCGCCCTCGTGGATCGCGACCAGCTTGCCGTCGCAGACGCGGGCAGCGAGCTCGACCATCGCGTCGGTCATTTCGCGGTAGCCCTCGCTGGTCACCATCATCATCGCCAGCGGGTCCATCATCGAGGCGTCGAGGCCGGAGGCGATCACGATCAGCTGAGGGTCGAACGCCTCGACCGCGGGGACGACGACGCGCTCGATCGCCGCCACGTAGGCGCCGTTGCCCGAGCCGGGCGGCAGCGGCACGTTGACGGTGGCGCCCTCCCCGGCGCCGGCGCCGGTGTGCTCGACCAGGCCCGATTCAGCCGGGTAGAGGCCGTCCTGGTGGAGGGAGATCGCGAGCACGTTCGGCTCCTCGTAGAAGGCGTGCTCGGTGCCGTTGCCGTGGTGGACGTCCCAGTCGACGATCGCGATCCGCTCGACCCCGTGGGCGGCGCGCATGTGCTCGACCGCGACCGCGATGTTGGCGAAGACGCAGAAGCCGCGGCCTTCGCCGCGCTCGGCATGGTGGCCGGGCGGGCGGTTGAGCGAGTAGGCGTTGTCGACGTCGCCGTTCCAGACCGCCTCGACGGTGGAGATGACGCCGCCGGCCGAGAGCAGGCAGATCTCATAGCCGCCGGGGCCGAAGGGGGCGAGTTCGCCGCCGTCGCCGCCGCCGGCCTCGCTTTCGGCCTTGACCCGCTCGACGTACTCGGCGGTATGGACCCGCAGCAGCTCCTCCTCGGTCGCCTTGCGACCGGGCAGCTCGGTCATCTCGCCGAGCAGGCCGGTGACGTCGAGCAGGTTGCGCAGGCGCCGCTTGGTCGCTGGGCTCTCGCCGTGCTGCTCGGGCTCGACCAGGCCGCCGGTGCTGAGGAAGCCCGACCCGGTGCCGGTGTCGTGCCAGGCGTACAGCTCGTTCCAGTGAAATCCGGTGCTCATCGCTCCTCCGTCCGTGGGATGCGGCCCTCCCCGACCGACCATAGGTCGGCCCCTCTCGGTTCGGGCAGCCTCGGCGCCGCCCGCTTTGAGTTCCTCCAAAGGACGCGGGCGGGGTGCTTCCGCTCGGCGCCGCAGCGCTCCAGTCTGTCGCCAATGAAGCGACTCCTCTTCGAAGACGAGCACGAGTGGTTCCGCGAGTCGGTCGCGGCCTTCGTCGACCGCGAGCTGATGCCGAACCGCGAGCGCTTCCGCGAGCAACGCTCGATCGACCGCGCGACCTGGCTGAAAGCCGGCGAGGACGGCTTCCTCGGGCTCGGCGTCCCGGCCGAGTTCGGCGGCAGCGGCGTCGAGGACTTCCGCTTCAACGCGATCTTCGGCGAGGAGCTGGCGCGGGCCGGCTTCGCCTACAGCTCGAGCTTCGGGATCCAGACCGACGTCGTCGCCCCCTACCTGCTGCAGCTGACCAGCGACGAGCAGAAGGCGCGCTGGCTGCCGGGTTTCGTCAGCGGCGAGATCGTCACCGCGATCGGGATGACCGAGCCGGCGGCGGGCTCGGACCTGAAGGGGATCCAGTCGACCGCGCGCCGCGACGGCGAGGGCTGGCGCCTCTCCGGCAGCAAGACCTTCATCACCAACGGCTACAACGCCGACCTCGTCGTCGCCGCGGCGCAGACGCCGGATCCGGGCGGGATCAGCCTCTTCGCGGTCGAACGCGGGATGGACGGCTTCAGCCGCGGCAACAAGCTGAACAAGCTCGGCCAGCACGAAGCCGACACGGCAGAGCTCTTCTTCGATGAGGTACCGATCCCGGCCGAGAACGTGATCGGCGGGCTCGGCCGCGGGATGAGCGTGATGATGGACCACCTGACCCAGGAGCGGCTCAGCACCTCGGTCGTCAACGTCGCCCACGCCGCCAACGCGCTGCGGCTGACGATCGAGTACGTCAACGAGCGCCGCGCCTTCGGCCGCTCGATTGGCAGCTTCCAGAACAGCCGCTTCGCCCTCGCCGAGGCCGACGCGGAGCTCGACATGGCCCGCGTCTACGTCGACCGCTGCGTCGAGGCGCACGTCGCCGGCGAGCTGACCGCGGTCGAGGCCTCGAAGGCGAAGCTGCTCAGCTCCGAGATCCAGAACCGCGTGATCGACACCTGCGTGCAGCTGCACGGCGGCTACGGCTACGTCGAGGAGTACGAGGTCGCCCGCGCCTACGCCGACGCCCGCATCACCCGGATCTGGGCCGGGACGAGCGAGATCATGAAAGAGGTCATCGCCCGCGGCCTGGGCCTGGAGGAGCCGCGAGACTGACCGCGCGGCGCCTTTGTATCGCTATGCGATCAAAACGCGCCGCGCGATCTCAAGCGGGGCGGCGGCGCATCAGGGCGGCCCGTTCGCAGAGGGCGACTAGCTCGCCGCGCTGGTTGTAGCCGCGGTGCTCGAAGTTGACGATGCCGGCGTCGGGGCGGGAGTTCGAGGCGCGGGCGGAGACGACGGTGGACTCGGCGCGCAGGGTGTCGCCGTGGAAGACGGGGGCGGGGAACTCCACCTTGCCGAAGCCGAGGTTGGCGACCGTCGTCCCCAGGGTCAGCTCGTAGACGGTGATCCCGACCAGCAGGCCGAGGGTGAAGAGGCTGTTGACGAGGCGCTCGCCGAACTCGGTGCCGGCGGCGAACTCGGCGTCGAGGTGGAGCGGCTGCGGGTTCATCGTCAGGGTCGAGAAGAGGGTGTTGTCGGCCTCGGTGATCGTGCGGGTGACGGCGTGGTGGACGACGAGGCCCTCGGGCAGGTCCTCGAACCAGCGGCCGGAGGCGGGTCGTTCGGGCGGGGCAGTGGTGTCGCTCATGTCGGGACTCCTTTCATACGGGGAAGGCGCTGTGGTGGCGGCCGGCTGGACGGCGGGTCCAGCCGGCGGCGTCGGCGAGGCGCCGCTCGAGCTCGCCGCGCAGCTGCGCCGGCTCGACCACGGCCTCGATCAGCAGCTCGCTGGCGAGGCGGACCGCGTCCAGCTCCGGCTCGTAATCGGCAACCCGCTGCGCGACGAAGCGCCGGCGCTCCTCCTCATCCTCGATCGCCTCGATCTTGTTGGCGTAGACCGCGTTGACCGCGGCCTCGCCGGCCATCGCCCCGATCTGGGCGCCGTCGAGGGCGATCGTCGCCCGCGGCTCGAAGCCGGGGCTCGACATCGCGTAGTAGCCGGCGGCGAACGCCTTGCGCAGGACGACGCAGAAGCGCGGCACCTCGGCGCTCGACATCGCCGCCACCATCTTCGCCCCGTGGCGGATGATCCCCTGGCGCTCGACGGCGGAGCCGATCATGAAGCCGGGGATGTCGGCGAGGAAGATCAGCGGCAGGTTGAAGGCGTCGCAGAGGGAGATGAAGCGGGCCGCCTTGTCGGCCGAGTCGACCTGGATCGCGCCGGCGCCGACCAGCGGCTGGTTGGCGACGATGCCGACCGCGGCGCCGTCGAGGCGGGCGAAGCCGACGACGATCTCGGCCGCCCAGCGCTGCTTCACCTCGAAGAAGCTCTCGGCGTCGGCGACCCGCTCGATCACGGTGCGGACGTCGTAGCCGGCGCGCGGGTTGGCGGGGATGACCCCCTCCCAGTCCTCGCTCGCGGCAGGCAGTGCCGGCGCCGGCGCCGGCCGCTCCTCCCAGCAGCTCGGCAGGTAGGAGAAGAAGGCCTTGGCGGCGGCGATCGCCTCGGCGTCGTCGGCGCAGAGCTGGTCGCCGAGGCCGGAGACGGCGGTGTGCATCGCGGCCCCGCCCATCTCCTCCAGCGAGACGCGTTCGCCGATCGCCTTCTCGGCGATTCGCGGCGAGGCGAGGAACATCGAGGCGTTGCCGTCGACCATCGCCACCCAGTCGCAGAAGGCGGGCATGTAGGCGCCGCCGGCGGCGGAGGGGCCGAACAGGCAGCAGATCTGGGGGACGCGACCGGAGAGCCGGACCTGGAGGTGGAAGACGCGGGCGGCGCCGCGGTGGCCTGCGTGGAAGCCGAGCTGGTCGGTGAGGCGGCCGCCGGCGGAGTCGACGAGGTAGAAGACTGGGAGGAGGTCGCGGTCGGCGCGTTCGAGCAGCCGGATCTGCTTCTCGACCGTGCGCCGCCCCCAGGAGCCCGCCTTCACGGTCGGGTCGTGGGCGACGACGCCGACCGCGCGGCCGCCGACGGTCCCGGTGCCGACGATCACCGCGTCGGCGGGCAGCTCCTCGTCGAGCGCGCTTGCCAGCAGGCCGTCCTCGACGAAGGAGCCGGGGTCGAGCAGCAGCGCCAGCCGCTCGCGCGCCGGCAGCTTGGTGCCGAGCCGGGAGCGGTCGCCGCCGGCACGCGCCCAGGCCTCGTCTTCGGCCAGAGTTCGACCAGTTAGTCGAATCATTCGCGATAGTGTATCTCGCATAAATATGCGAAACCCTATTTATCTTCGACTTATTGGTCTAAATCCAAGCCGGTTCCTCACGCGGCGGAGGGAGAGCTGATGCGCAGCGTTCTGTTCGCCGGCGCCACCCGCCCCGATCTCGTCGCCAAGATCGGCCGCAGCGGTCCCGACGCCGCGATCGTCGACCTCGAGGACGCGGTTCCCGACGACTCGAAGGAGGAGGCGCGGGCGGCGCTGCCGGAGCTGATCGCCTCGGTCGCCGACGTGCCACGCCGCTTCGTCCGCGTCAACGCGCCGCGCAGCGAGTGGTTCCGCGACGACGTCGACGCGGTGGCGCAGATCGCCGGCGTCGCCGGCGTCGTCGTCCCCAAGGCAGAGGAGGTCGCCGACCTGGTCTGGGCGCGCGACGCGCTCCCCGACGGCTCCCAGATCTTCGCCGGCCTCGAGTCGGCGCGCGGGGTCGCCGAGTGCGAGCGGCTGCTCGCCGAGGCGGCGCCCGAGGTCGCCTACTTCGGCGCCGAGGACTACGTCGCCGACCTCGGGGGTCGCCGCAGCGCCGGCGGCGAGGAGGTCCTCTACGCGCGCTCGCGGGTGGCGCTGGCGGCGCGGCTGGCAGGGGTAGCCGCGATCGATCAGGTCGTGGTCGACTTCCGCGACGACGCCGCCTTCGAGCGCGACGCCGCCCTCGGCCGCGACCTCGGCTACCGCGGCAAGCTCTGCATCCACCCAGCGCAGGTGCCGCTCGCCAACGCCGCCTTCGGCGCCAGCGAGGAGGAGGTCGCGCGGGCGCGCGAGCTGCTGGCCGCCTGGGAGGCTGGTGCGGCGCGCGGGATCGCCGCGGTCGAGTTCGAGGGCGCGATGGTCGACGGGCCGGCGCTGCGGATGGCGCGCGAGACGATCGAGCGGGGCGGCGGCTCGTGAGCGCCGGCGGCGCGGCGACGGTCGGCGGCCCGGCCTTCGACCTCGACGACGACCACCGCGACTTCCGCGAGGTCTGCCGCACCTTCGTCGTCCGCGAGCTGGCGCCGCGGGTGCGCGAGGCCGAGGCGGCGGGCACCTTCCCGGCCGACCTCTGGCCGGCGATGGCGGCGGCCGGGCTGCTCGGCGTCAACCACCCCGAGGAGTACGGCGGCAGCGGCGGCGGCGTGCTGGCGCTGGCGATCCTCTCCGAGGAGCTGGCGCGCGCCTCAGGTGGTCTGGCGATCACGCCTCTGGTCAGCTCCTACATGGCGGGCCCGCATCTCGCCCGCTACGGCAGCGAGGAGCAGAAGGAGCGCTGGCTGCGGCCGCTGCTGGCGGGCGAGTGCGTCGCCGCGATCGCCGTGACCGAGCCGGGCGCCGGCTCCGACGTCGCCGGCATCGCCACCACCGCCCGCGCGGTCGAGGGCGGCTTCCTGCTCCGCGGCACGAAGATGTTCATCACCAACGCCGGCCTCGCCGACGCGATCGTCGTCGCCGCCAAGACCGTCCCCGAGGCCGGCCACCGCGGGATCACCACGTTCGTCGTCGAGCGTGGGGCGGAGGGGATGACGCTGAGCCCGCCGCTGGCGAAGCTCGGCTGGCACGCCTCCGACACTCGCGAGATCTCCTTCGACGACTGCTTCGTCGCCGAGGACCAGCTGCTCGGCGAGCCCGGGCGCGGCTTCCACCAGATCATGGAGGCGTTCCAGGTCGAGCGGATTTCGCTGGCCGGGATGGCGGTTGGGCTCGGCCAGGCGGCGCTCGACGAAGCCGTCGCCCACGCTCGCGAGCGCCGCACCTTCGGCACCACGCTCGGCGGTCACCAGACGATCCGCCACCGGCTGGCCGCGGCGACGGCGGAGCTGGAAGCGGCGCGGACCCTGACCTACCAGGCGGCGGCGCGCTGGGACCAGGGCCACCCGGAGGCGGCGAGCACGACGGCGATGGCGAAGCTGGTCGCGCCGCGCATTGCCTCGCACGTGGTCGACGAGGCGCTCCAGGTCTTCGGCGGCTACGGCTTCATCGAGGAGACGCCGGTGGCGATGCACTATCGCGACGCGCGCATCCTTCGCATCGGCGGCGGCACCGACGAGGTCCAGCTCGAGATCCTCGCCAAGCGGATGGGGTTCTAGAGGTGCTTTGCTGATGGTCGCGACCCGGGTCGCGCTGCGCCAGGAGGCTCGCCGCCGCGAGGTCCTCACCGCCGCCACCGCGGTCTTCTCCGCCCGCGGCTACCGGGCGAGCGCGATGAGCGACGTCGCCGAGGAGCTCGGCATGGGCAAGGCCTCGCTCTACCACTACGTCGGCTCCAAGGAGGAGATCCTGGTCGAGCTCTACGAGGACGTCTTGCGCGAGAACGTGATCGCCGCCCGCCGCATCGCCGACTCCGACCGCCCGGCCCGCCAGGCCCTCCACGACCTGATCGCCGACCGCGCCGCCTACACCTGCCGCAACCGCGACCTCCTCCGCGTCTTCTTCGAGAACGAGGCCGAGCTGCCCGCTCGCGAGCAGGCCCGCCTGATCGCCGTCCGCAACGAGTACGAGCAGACCCTGCTCGACCTCCTCGCCCGCGGCGCCGCTGCCGACGAGTTCGCCCTCCCAACCACCCCCGGCATCCTCGTCAACACCGCCCTCGGCGCCGCCAACTGGGCCTACAAGTGGTACCGCCCCGACGGCCCGCTCACCCCCGAGCAGCTCGGCGCCGAGATCGCCAGCCTCGTCCTCGCCAGCCTCACCGCCCCCTAGATCCCTCTAGAATGCCCCTCCCCGCATCGCGGCTTCCTCAAGCCGGACTCCTCGATGCCGGGCACGCGCCTGTAGCTCAGTTGGATAGAGCGTCGGTCTACGAAACCGAAGGTCACAGGTTCGAATCCTGTCAGGCGCGTTGACGTGATCCAGCTTGGAAAGCGGGTTTGCGGCGATTTGGGAGGACGGTCGAGAGGCCGGAATCGCCGCTGGGGCAACGCCTGGGGCAACACGAGGTCCGAGAGAGGGTCGACCGCGGACCTTGAGATGGGCCTCCAGTCCACCTACGTTCGGCCGCGACAAGATGAAACAGCGGCCCCGGCGGCGGTGGAACGCCCCGGGGCCCGGCACCGAAGACGGAGCTTCGATGCGAGAGAGACGGTACCGCCGCGGCCCTGCTCCGGCGGCATCGCGGCTGCTCTTTCGGTGTCCGACCGGAAGGGAGGGCGCGATGCCCACCAGCACCGCCCACGATCGACCGCGACCAGCGCGACGGCCTCTATGAGTTGGTCCGCAACCACCTCGGGGCAATCGGCGACATCTGGATCGCGCTGGAGGAGAGCGAGGACTTCGCGACCGCCGAGCGCCTTGGGCTTGAGTTCGCCAAGGATTTCCGCCTCCAGGAAGACATCGGCTGGGCGCCCTGCGAGAGCTGCGAGACCTTCAGGCTGACGATGCCCGTCCACGACCTGATGGAACTCCTCAAACGCCTGCACAGCGAAGCCGAGCGGGTTCTCGCCCAGTCGGTCGCGGAGCGCAGAGCGAGCGAACACGACGCCAGGGTGGCCGGGCGCTTCCAGCTCGGCTACGACGCCTGCGAGGAAGTTCTCGCCGACCTCGACCCGGGGTAACCGCTGTGACCGCCGCCATGGCTGCAGCGTTTCGAGGGCCGGGGCGCAGGCCACCGGAAGACGGGAGGACTCGCGAGCGCGGGCCTTCGCCGTCTGCCTCGGTCCTCGAAAGGCTGCAGTGGCTGATAGGTCCAGTCGCCTGCGTTCAGGCCGGCCGGTGCTCCGAACGGAGCCCGGCCGGTGGAGGCAAGGGGCGAAGGTCAGCAGAGCCAGGCGAGGCTGACGGCACGGACGGTCCGAGAGCCAGCGGCGGCTGAGATCGAACTTGTGAGGAAAGACTCCCTATCTGGGAATACATGTCCGCGGGGTGACATCGCCGCATTCGCAGGTGGCACGCGGCATGGCGTGAGGTCGTCTCATGGCGGATGCGAACCGCAATGCGAGCCGCGTTGCGAACTGCGACGCGAACAGCGTTGCGAACTCAAAACGACGTCTTGGGAGTCGGGCCGCTTTCAACCATGCGCCCCGATCCCCCTGTTAACGTCTTGTCCGCAACGTCAAACGGGGCGGCGCCGCGACAACGGCCCGCCCCCGGCTCACGAGGTGGTGCTCATGAGCGTTTCCCAGGGTACGGTGGCCCGCGAGGGCCGTCCAGGCTGTGGCGATGAGCGGCGGCTGCGAAAGACGAAGACGCCCGGCGTCTTCAAGCGCATCGACGGCAAGGGCAGGACGATCGGCTACGTCTGCGTCTTCCGCGCCGGCGGGCGGCAGCGAAAGCGCCACGCCCGCACCTACGAGGAGGCCAAGCGGATCAAGCGCGAGAGCGAGACCGACCGCGACCGTGGCGAGCTGCAGGAGCGCACCGCGATCACCCTCCGCCGCTACTTGGACGAGTGGGTCGAGCGCTACCGCGGCCAGGGCCGCCGTGGCTTCCGCGAGAACACCCGCGACGAATACCGCCGCCTGATCCGTGTCTTCGCCCATCCCTACTTCCCGGCCCGCCTCAAGCTGATCGACCTCTCCCCCTACTCGCTAGCCCGCTTCGTTGACTGGCTGGCCGACGAGCAGGCGCAGGGCAAGCGCCTCGGAGACCGCACGATCGCCAACGCGACGATGCCTCTCCGAGCAGCACTGGCGACCGCCAAGCGCGAGGGCTTGATCCGCCACAACCCGGCGCAGGGCCTCTCGCTGCCGCCGCGCGAGCAAGCGATGGCGAGGAGATCAAGGTCTTCACGCCCGAGCAGCTGGCGACAGTCATAGGACTCGCCCCCGAGCGCCATAGGCTGCTCCTGGAGCTGTTGGCGGCGACCGGCCTACGGATCAGCAAGGCGATCGCCCTCCAGCGCCTCCACGTCCAGCTTGACGGTCCCGCGCCCGAGGTCTGCGTCCGCCGCGCGATCGTCAACGGCCGCACCGAGTCGCCCAAGACGAAGTACGGCCGCCGCGAGGTCCGCCTCCCGGCCTCCCTCGCGCAGCGGCTCCGCGCCCATCTAGCTGCCCAGCCCGATCAGGACTCGACGGCGATCCTCTTCCCCAACGACGCCGGCGCCCCGCTCGACCCCAGCAACCTCTGCCCCCGCGTCCTCAAGCCCCTCGTCAAGCAGGCCGGCGCTCCCTGGGCCGGCTTCCACACCTTCCGCCACACCTTCGCGTCCCTTCACCTCAGCCGCGGCACCAACCTCCTCCAGCTAAGCCGCGCCCTCGGCCACCACTCGCCCGCCTTCACGCTGACTCGCTACACGCATCTGCTGCCGGGGGATGAGGCGCCCGCGCTGGACCTTCCAGAGGTTGGACGGGAGGCCCGGGCGCGACCCGGACCTCCCTAGATGCTGCCTCCCGATCAAGGGCGCCCAACGTGGGAGGACAGCAACTCTGGGGCTGAGGATACCAGCTTCGTAGTTTTGTTCAGCCTGACTCAAGGCGGACTCATAGTTGGCTCAGGGAAGTTCTAGGGAAGAAGACTCAATGAAGCACCTACAAAGCATTTGCTCTGGGCCTAAAGGTGTCTATACTTAGCCAATGAGCTTGCCCGATCGAAGTCAAGAGTTCGTATATGTGCCGGTTCCAGCTGGGAGAGTGGAAGAGGTCTTCCGGTTCCTAGCAGGCCTCCCAGGGGACACCGCGGAGGCGTCAGATCCAGAGAGGGTCGTCCGGCGCATCTTCCTCGAAAGCGAAGAGAACTTTCGGGCTTTGCTGCTCTTCCTCGCGGGCCGTCCGGGGCAGTCGATTAGCACCGCAGAAGCGGCCCAGGCGCTTGGCCTGCCCAATGGCGCAGCGTCCTTAGCGGGCATGCTGGGCGCCTTCGCCCGGCGGTCGAAGAACCGTTACGATGGCTTTTGGCCGTTCGAGCGGCTTTTTAACCCTGCCCAAGACAGGGCCGAGTTGATGATGGAGGGCAATGTTGCTGCGATCGTAAATGGTCTCGATCGGCCCTCTTAGATGCCGGTTCAGGCAGATGCAGTCGAGCCTGCTGGGAGGGTCATCTCGCGAGAGCCCGAGCAATCCTTTCTGCGGCGCTGGCTGGCATCTCGTGCTCCCAGACCCTAACCACGGCCCATCCTGCCTCACCCAGCGCAGCATCGTTGAGTCGATCGCGCTCCATGTTTCGGCCGATCTTGGCGCGCCAGTAGGCGGCGTTGGTCTTGGGGCTCGTTCCATGGTCTGGGCACCCGTGCCAGAAGCAGCCGTCGACGAAGACGGCAACTTTCTGGCGCCGAAAGACGATGTCCGCTTTGCATCGCAGTCTCTCCAACGGCTTCTGGTCGACGCGATACCGCAAGCCGCGCCGATGAAGCTCCGAGCGAAGTGCAAGCTCCGGGCGGGTGTCGCGCTTGCGGTTGCCCTGCATCGCTGCCCTGACGGCAGGCGAGGAGGCCGATGGGGCTTTGGGAACGACCGTGGCGGGCCGGTTGCCGCTCGTTCCATCGGGGGGACTTTCTAGGTTGGCAGGCATGGATGCCATCTCTCTCTTCTCAGGAGCGGGTGGGCTCGATCTTGGGTGCGAGGCAGCCGGTTTCGAGACGCTCGCAGTCGTGGAGATGGATGAGACCGCACGCGAAACGATCCTCTCAAACCGTCCCAAGTTCTTTCCGCGCCTACGAGACGAGGCAGTGCTCGCCGACATCCTCGAGACGGAACCACGGGACCTTCTAGAGCGATCTGGCTTGGACCAGGGCGAGGTGTCTCTGTTGCACGGGGGGCCACCATGCACGCCCTTCTCAAAGTCTGGCTACTGGCTTGCCTACAAGCGAGCGGGAGAAGACCCCCGGGCGAGCCTTCTAGACGAGTACGTGCGAATGCTGCGCGGCGTTCAACCCAAGGCGTTCGTCATGGAGAACGTCTACGGGCTCGCCTACCGAAATCAGAATCGTGCTGTCCTCGAGCGCTTCCTGCGGGCGACTCGCGCGGCGGGATACGTGGTCGAGTTCCGGATCATTCTCGCGGCGGATCTAGGGGTTCCTCAGCTCCGGCAAAGGCTCTTCTGCGTAGGGTTCCGTCGCGATCTGATCCCGAGCGCGGGAAAGGGCTGGGAGTTCCGCTGGCCGGAGCTCACTCATTCCGGGCCGCACGAGACGCGGACCGGCTGGGATGAGGATCTTCCACTCCACGTCAGTGCCGGACAGGCTTTGGCGTCTCTTCCCGATGAGGTGAACCCGTCTGAGCCGGAGGAGGTTGTCGCGGGCACCTACGCGGAATCGCTCGAGGCGGTTCCGGCTGGCGAGAACTACCTCTTCTGGACGGCCGAGCGGGGCCATAAGGAGCCTCGGTTCAAGTGGCGCTCGCGCTACTGGAGCTTCCTGTTGAAGCTCCATCCGGATAAGCCATCGCCAACGATCCAGGGCCAGCCGGGGCCATGGGTGGGGCCCTTCCACTGGGACAATCGGCGCCTGCGCGTTGCCGAGGTCAAGAGGCTGATGACCTTTCCCGACACCTTCTCGGTGCTGGGATCTCGACGAGAGCAACAGCTTCAGCTCGGCAATGCGGTTCCGCCTGACCTCGGCCGGGCCGTTGCGACCGCCATCGCCGACGAGCTAAGTCGCCTCGACTGCGCCCCCTCGGCGGAGCTTGCGTTGGCCGCCTAGGCATTGGCGACGGATCTGAGATTCCCGAGTGTCGGAAGGTCGGGTTAGTTTTCCATTGGATGGGGATCAGGCTCGAAGACCAGGCGCTGCTTCTAACCCTCGATGACGCGCTCGCTCTGGCGCGGTCGACCGAGGAGCTGCCGGCGGTCTGGATCGCGCGTGTCGAGCGGCTCGGTGACCTGGGGATCAAGACTTACATCGCGGCGCTGGGCGGCGCCCTTCTGGCGAAGGCAACCGATCCTCGGGTGGACAGCCTCGCCCAGGATGTCGCCGCCGGGCCTCGCGGCTACAGCCTGCGAAAGCCGGCGGAGTTCCTCGCCGAGCAGAACGATGGCCGCTATGACCTGGGCGCGAGGGGACGGTGGCCTCTCAATAACCGGCCCTTCCTCGGAGGTCCGGCGCGGATCGACGAGTTCACGAAGATCTCGGGGAAAGCGCGACCTGCCTACAAAGCCTTTCTCGACGCCCTTCGGGATCTAAATCGGCTTGAGCGCGCCGACGCGCTTGCGGCGTTCGCGGCCTTTCTCCGTGTGCGGATGGCGGTCCAAGAGGCCGAGCGAGCGGCAGCCCGCGCGGCTCGAGGCATGGATAGCGATGTCGCGTTGGAGGACCTCGTCGGGATCGTCGATCGGTTTGTACGGGCTGACCCAGAAGGCGGTAAGCGCGCTCAGGCATTGGCCGCTGCGGTTCTTGACTGCGCATTCGACGATGTAGATCTTCAGTCGATCAACAGCCCCCACCCCGGCGATGTTCGGGTCATGTCGGATGGTCGGATCGTCCTTGCGGCTGAGGCGAAGCAGCTTCCGGTCGGAGAGGCTGTGGCGTCGGAGTTGTCGCGAGAGGCGGCCGAGCTCGGGGCTGATCTGGCACTGCTCGTGGTGATTGACGAGAAGCACGCGCCGCTTGATCGCGATCGAGTCCAGCGGGGGGCCCTCCGCGAGGACGGGACGCTGCTCGTGATATGCGAGAGCGTCTTGGAGCTGATCAGCTCGGTCGCGGTTCTTTCTGTGACGCCAGCGGCCCACCTCGAGGAAACTCTTCCCGGCGCATTCGCTGCTCGATTGAGGGAGATCGAGGCCAGCGAAGAAGGTCAAGACGAGTGGAGGCAACTCGTCGAAGACCGGTCTTAAAGAACCCCACCGGACTATTCGGCCGGTGCCCATCGCCACGCACTGTAGTAGCGGCCCGGGGGAAATCCCCCATGAGTGAGATCACCCCCGGCCCATTTCTCGACCTGGCGTCGAACCTCGGCGCGGGCTTTAGCCTTTTTGCCTGACCCTTTCCCGCCTTCCCACGCCCATTGCGTCGCGCCCGTCATGAGGTCGGCGGCTTGGAGCAAGTGGAGAATCGCCGAGTTCGCCTGCGAGAGATGGTCGAAACGCAGCTCAAAGCCCTTCTCCAGGGACAGATTCGACATGTCGGCCTTGAGAACGTCGCGGAAGGTCGAAGCGTGCTCCTTGGCGACGGACAGCTTGTCGTAGAGGACGACATAGCTTGGATCGTCCTTCTTCGCGAAGCGCCGAATCCGTTCTCGCAGGAGTTGCCTCATGAACTTCAGATAGGCGAGTTGCTCACCTCCATCAGCGTGATACTTCTCCAGGTCGGCCCGCGTGAACAGCTTGGTGTCAACGACGATCGTTGCGAACTTCAAGCGTGGCTGTGCGAGCGTCAGTCGCAGGAACTCCTGGTACGTCTCCAAGTGGGTTGGGCCGACCTTTTCCCACTTGAACTCCCCCCAGCAATTCGCTTGCTGGCGCAGGCTCGTCGCTTCGGCCTCGTACTGGGAGAGGCGAGAGTGGTCGGGGAGCCAAACTGAGCCGTAGACCCACCATCGGGTTCCAGCGCTCTCGTCACAGCAGGCAAACATCGCCGCAAACGATATGCCGGGAACGGCCGTAGCTCGCCCTGGGGCAACAATTGGGGCAACACGCCCCACAGATCCCAGCAGATCTCAGCCAAGCTCGATCCGCCCCCAAACCGCTTGAACCCGCGCCCCACGTAGCCCGGCCGGTCCACCGGACCTGGCTACGAAACCGAAGGTCACAGGTTCGAATCCTGTCAGGCGCGTTGACTGCTAGGTTCGGCGAAATTGGGGCTTTGGCCCACCGCATCGGCCTTCGGTACCGGCAATACGGGAGGTGCAGCCCGGAATCCTGAAGAAAGTTCGAGAGGAGCGTGGAATGGAGATAGTCAGGAACTCGCTGGAGACCGGGATCGGGCCCAGCGACTGGTTCACGGGGACTGTCTACATGGACGTCGTTGCGGTACCGACCGAGCAGTTCCGGCTCTCGGCCGCCAAGGTTCACTTCACCCCGGGTGCCCGCACCGCCTGGCACAGCCACCCGCTCGGGCAGACGATCTTCGTGACCGACGGCATCGGGCTCTGCCAGCGCCGCGGCGGCCCGACCGAGGTGATCCGCCCCGGCGACCGGGTCTTCTTCGAGCCCGGCGAGGAACACTGGCACGGGGCGGCGCCCGACCGCTTGATGGTCCACGTCGCGATGCAGATGCTCGACGACGAGGGCAGCATGTACGACTGGGGTGAGCACGTCACCGACGAGGAGTACGCCGCCCCGCTGCCGCGCTAGCGAGCGTTCTCAGGGGACCGGGACGGGAGCGATCGCGGGCGCCGCTTGCTGCCCAATCCGGGCTGGCGCCAGAGCAGCCGTGCGTCACCGGCGACCGCTGACCATCGTTCTCTGCTGCGGAGCACTGGGGAAAGCTCGGCTTCGATCCGATCGGACTCAAGGACTGCCGCCACACCGCTGCCAGCGCGCGGGTGTCCGTCTGCCAAACGGGAGGCATCCGTTTGGTCACTTTCTTGACCGCGCCCGTCACCGCCCAAGATCCACCTCGATGCCGTCGAGCAGGCGATCGAGCCCGCGCTCGAAGCGACGGTCATCGAGGAACAGCCGGCCCGCGTAGTCGAAGCCGGCCTCGACGTCCTCGCCCAGGAGATTTCGAAACTCGACCAGCTCCTCGTTTTCGAGCTGAATCTTCAAGAACTTCAGCACTTCCGGCGTCCAGCCCCTTTCCTGCTCGGCAATCTCCCGCGCTTCCCGCACGGAGAAGCCAAACACGTAGTCCTCCAAGAGGGCGATCAGTTCGAATTTGTCGTCGGCGGAGATCTCCAGCGAGGCACAGGCCCGCAGCCGCTGCTCAAAGACCAGCAGGCCATTGGGCACCGGGTGCCCGGGGTCGAGGCGGTCAAGCGCCCAGCGGTGACGCCTGAACGTCTCGCGGGTGCGAACGGCGAGACGCCGTAGGTTCTCCCGCCACCCTGCTGCAGTCAAATCCTCCGTTGCCACCAACAGCTCGCCGACGACGGCGTTCGCCATCAGCGTCACCAGCTCGTCCTTGTTGCGGACGTAGTTATAGAGCGTCATCGTGCCGGCGCCGAGCTCTTGGGCCACCCTCCGCATCGACACGGCGTCGAAGCCCTCGGCGTCGGCGATCTGCATCGCGGCCGCGGCGATCTCGGCACGCGTATGGGCCGAGCGCGACGCCGATGGCTCATCGCGTAACCAGATCATCTCCGGCGCTTCTTTGGCGGTATCTGGAGGCTCGGGGGCGTCGGCGGTCATCGACGGCGGATCGAATCCGGTTGGCCGAGTTTACTTGCGATGTACACGCGTACGTAACTGCCTGTCTACCTGAGGGGCGCGGTCAACTCGCTGCAGAGCGTCATCGCGCCGGCGCCAGGCTCTTGGGCGACCCGGCGCATCGAAGCCGCCTCGAACCCGAGAGTCTCAGCGAGTTCCAGGGCTACATCGGCTATCTCACTGCGACGGTAGGCCGCGCGGGCCGCCGAGGGTTCTTGGCGAAGCCAGATCAACTCCGGCTTGTCTGAGCTCGGTTCCTCTCGGGTTCGGGCGGTCGTTCGACGCCGACTCGAAATCATCAAGTACAGTGTACGCGCACTTACGCGTACATGGTACGTCTGCTTTCCGAGAGGCCCTCCCAATGCAATCGCGTCCCGAACAGAATCTGGATCGGCTCGACCGACAGACCTTGACCGTCTGCGGTGTGGCCCTGCTCGGAGTGTTCATGGCGGCCTTCGACGCGACCTCCGTAAACGTCGCACTCGATCGACTCGCGAGGGACTTTGCGACTCCGTTTACGACCATCCAGTGGGCGGTGACGGCCTACACGCTCGCCCTGGCGACCGTCATACCGGCAGCAGGCTGGGCAACCGAGCGCTTCGGTGAGAAGCGGCTTTACCTGTGCTCCCTCGCAGCCTTCACCGCCGGTTCGGCCCTTTGCGCCGCGGCTTGGAGTCCGGCGTCGCTGATCGCATTTCGGTGCCTGCAGGGCTTCGGAGGTGGGCTCATGCTTCCCTGCGTTACCACGATCATCACCAGGAAGGCGGGGATCCGGCGGCGCGGCAGGGTGATGGGAATCCTCGGGGTCCCCCTGCTCCTCGCCCCGGTGTTCGGCCCGATTATCGGTGGCGTTCTGATCGATGGCAGCTCGTGGCGCACCATCTTCCTGATCAATCTGCCGATCGGATTGCTCGCGATCTTCCTTGCCCGCACCCTGCTCGAGCCATCTGAGCCGCAACGCGCCAAACCCCTCGACTGGCTCGGCTTGGCGTTGCTGTCGCCGGGCCTCGTCCTGCTCATCTTCGGCTTGGCTGAAACCCCCGCCCACGGGCTTTCGCAGGCGCGGACGTGGCTTCCCATGGCCGCCGGCACGCTCCTCATCGCGCTCTTCCTGGTTCACAGCTGGCGCGCCGCGGAACCGCTGATCGACGTCAAGACATTTTTTCGGCGTCGAGCTGGAGCGGCTGCTGGGATCGTCTTCCTCCTAGTCGTCGCGATGACCGGAACCGAACTGCTGACGCTCCTCTACTTTCAGATCGTGCGGGGAGCATCCGCCTCGGCCTCCGGGCTGCTGCTTGCTCCCAGGGGAATCGGCGTGATGATCGCGTTGCCCCTGGCGGGCTGGACGGTCGATCGGCGCACTGCCCGCTCCGCATGGCTTCCCTTCTGGTCGGTGCCGTTGATGCTCATCGGATTCGCGCCGTTCGCGTTCGTCACCGCCAGCACCCCGATCGCCGTGCTCTGCGGATTCAGTCTGCTGGCCGGCTTCGCCATGGGTCTCTCGTTCTCGCCGACCATGACCGCTGCGCTAGCTTCCGTGCCTGAGCGGGCCGCCGCACGGACGATCACCGCCCTGGACACGCTCGATCAGGTCGCAGTTTCGATTTGTGTCGCGGCTGTGTCTGTCCTCTTGGCCAGCGCCGGCGCGGTGACCCATGGCACGACCAAGACTGCAGGGCTCGGCGAGAGCGGCATAAGCCGCAATCCGGAAGCGCTCGCTGCGGCGTTCGCCTCGATCTTTTCCTGGATCCTCCTGGTTCTTGCGCTCGTTGCGATTCCGGCGCTCGCTCTCGCTCGCGGACGCAACCGCCCATCGGACAGCGGGAGGTCACCAGGCTGGGGGGAGGACTCGGCTGCAGCCCATCCTTCGCACAGTCCGAAGACGACCCCGGCAAGCCAGGAAGTCCGGTGAGCGATTCGAGCGGCACTAGTTGATCAGAGGGCGGATCTGGTCAAGCAACGGCGCCGATCGAGCCCCGCGGCACCATTGCCGTCGGCAGAATGCTCTCTTCGATCGGGGCCGAGGGGTCGGCGATTCGGCGCAGCAGGAGGCCGGCCGCCGCCGCTCCCATCTCATAGGTCGGCTGCAGGACCGCGGCGATGCCCGGTCCGATCAGCTCGCCGCCGACCACGTCGTCGAAGCAGATCACCGAGATGTCGTCCGGGACGGTCAACCCCCTGGCACGGATCGCCTTCAGCGCGCCGATCGCCATCAGGTTGCTGGCAACGAGAACCGCCGTCGGCGGATCGGGCGCATCGAGCAGCTCGGAGAGCGCGCTGGATCCCGAATCCTCCCGCAGGTCGCCGAACCGGATGAGCACCTCGTCGGGACGTAGGCCCTTTCCGCGCAGGGCTGCTTCAAATCCTTCGCGACGCTCCGTCATCGCACTGATCTCCGGCGGCCCCCCGATGAAGGCGATCCGCCGGTGTCCGGCCACCAGGAGGCGTTCGACCGCATCGGATGCGGCGGCGATCCCGTCCGTCGTCACCATGTCGAAGCGGCCAGCTTTGATCCGACGATCGAGCGCGACTATCGGAATCCCGGACCTCACCGCCTGCGCCAGTCCATCGCTGGCTTCACCGGTGGAAGCAAGGACTATGCCGGCGACACGCTCGGAGACCAGATCCAGAAGACGTTGGCTCTCGAGCTCTACGAGCTCGTCGGTGTTGGTGACGATCACCGAGTAGCCAGCCGCCCGCGCTCGGTCGTCGAACCCACGCAAGATTGAGGTGAAGAACGGATTGGTGATGTCGCTGACGACCAGCGCCAGGATTCGCGCCGAGCGCTCTCGCAGGTTCCGAGCCAGCCGATTGGGGTGGTAGCCGGTCATCGCGACCGCTCGCATGACCCGCTCCTGGGTCTCAGGGCGCACGTTGGCACCAGAGCTGGAGAGGACTCGCGAAACGGTAGCCGTCGAGACACCGGCCAGTCGCGCGACGTCGATCATCGAAGGCTGGTCGTTCGGCTCCCGGGTCTCTGCGCTCATGTGGCGAAGCTATCAACACCGAAATCCGCATCCCAAATCGATGCTGCAATCGATTTCACAAGATGAACTTGCCAGCCCAGAGAGGTGAGTTTTCTGGCGGCTACGCTTGGATCTAACAAGGCATACTGCGAAGCGCCGCAAAGCAATCCGTTACATTGATCGAGTCAAGGCACTCGAAACTGCGAGTTGAGGAGATGGAAATGGGGACCTGGCCAGGTGGCTGCGGCAGCGTGACGTGGATCGACGGCGGACTCGGGCGGAACTGCTGATGGCACGGGTTGGCTTGATCACGGTCTCTGACGGCCGCGCGAACGTCCACCGGGAACTCTCCGGATTTTCGAGCTCGGTCGAGGGCGAGATCGCCAGCGGGCTCGAAGGTCAGGGTCATGAGGTGGTCCGCGCGGGGGAGGGTGTCTGCTCGAACGAGACCGCTGTCGCCGCGGGCCGCCGGCTTGCCGCTAGCAGGCCCGACCTGACTCTCGTCAACATCCCGATCTGGGCCTTTCCCCACTTCACGGTGCTGATCGCCGAGGAGGTCAGCGGCCCGCTGGTCCTGTTCTCGAACGTCGACCCGCAGTACCCGGGGATGGTTGGGATGCTCGCCGCCGCTGGGGCGCTGAACCAGATGGGGCGCGTCTTCGGGCGGGCCTGGGGAGACGTCTCGGACCCGGCGGTGCTGGCGACGCTGGATCGGCACGCGCGGGCCGCGGGCGTCGTCCAGGGTCTGAAGGGGTCGACTTTCGGACGCATCGGCGGCCGGCCGATGGGCATGTACACGGCGGCCGCGAACCCCGACCAGTGGATGCGGCAGTTCGGGGTCGATATCGAGGAAATCGACCAGTGGGAGATCGTCCGCCGCAGTGAGATGGTCGACGCCGGCCGCGTCACTGCGGCCCGCGAGTGGCTCGAGCGGGAAGCAGCGGGCGTCCACTACGACGGGAAGCAGCTGACGCCGGAGATCCTCGAGAGGCAGATCCGCTCCTACCACGCGGTCCGCGACCTGATTGACGAGTGGAACCTCGACTTCTGCGGAATCAAGGGCCAGCCGGAGTTGACCGAGAGCTTTTGCACGATGGACGTCGCGGAGGCGTTCCTCAACGACCCTTATGACTGGGAGGGGCCGAAAGAGCCGATCGTCTGCTCGACCGAGGCCGACATGGACGGTGCCCTGACGATGCAGATCCTGAAGGGGATCACCGGGTCCCCGGTCCTGTTCGCCGACGTCCGCCACTACCACGAGGACCTCGGCATCTGGGACCTCTGCAACTCCGGGCAGCACGCGACTTGGCTCGCCGCTAGGGCCGACGACCCGGCCACCAACCTGAACAAGGTCCACTTCTTCCCGGAGGAGTTCTACTTCCCGGCCGGGGGCGCCGCGGTCCACCACCTCGCCGCGCCGGGGAAGTTCACCTTCGCCCGCCTCACCCGCTGCTCGGGCCGCTACAGGATGCAGGTCCTGCCGGGAGCGTTGGAGACCTTCGACGCGGAGACGAACGAGCGGCTGATGAAAGCGTCGACCTACGTTTGGCCGCACGCCTTCGCTCGCTTCGACGCTTCCGAGGAGGAGATCCTCGGCCACTACGGGTGCAACCACATCCACGCCGTCCCCGGTGACCACGTCGCGACCCTCGAGCTCGTCTGCGGGCTGCTCGACGTCGAGTACGAAGCGCTCGGGTCGTGAACCGCTCGGACCGAACCTCGCGACCCGAGCGGCTCGTCTTCGCCGAGTAGGCGCGCGTGGGCGCGGCAGCTCATCTAGTTGCGGTCGACCTCGGGGCCAGTAGCGGTCGCGTCTTCCTTGGCGCCTACGCCGGCGACCGACTGGAGATCTCCCAGGTACACCGCTTCTCCCACGCCGCTCGCGTCGTCGACAACCGGCTGCGCTGGGACGCAGCGCAGATCTTCGCCGAGATCCTGATCGGGCTGCAGCGGGCCGCGCTCGTTGCCGACGGGGCGATCGAGGCGATCAGCGTCGACGGCTGGGGGGTCGACTATGGCCTGCTCGACCGTGACGGAGTCCTGCTAGCCGACCCCGTCCACTATCGCGACACCCGCACGGCTGGGACTCTCGAGCGCGTCCACCGGACGATGAGCGACCAGCAGCTCTTCACCCGTACCGGGGTCGCCTCGTGGAGCATCAACACTCTTTACCAGCTGCTCAGCGAACCGCAGCAGCTGGACGGCGCCGCAAAGCTCCTCTTCATCCCCGACCTCTTCCAGCACTGGCTGAGCGGGTCGGGAGCCAGCGAGGCGACGATCGCCAGCACGTCGCAGATGCTGAGTGCGACCGACCTAGACTGGGACGCGGAGGTGTTGGCCGCCTTCGGGCTCGGCTCGGACCTCTTGCCCCCGCTGATCGCGGCCGGAACCGACCTCGGACCGTTGGTTCCATGGGTGCGCGACGAGGTCGGGCTGCCGGGTGCGCACGTCGTGATGCCAGCGGCCCACGACTCCGCCGCGGCGGCGCTCGGCGTCCCGCGCCCGCCCGGCACCGGCGCAGCCTGGGTCTCGAGCGGCACGTGGAGCATCGTCGGCGTCGACGTCGCGGCGCCGGTGATCTCGGCGGACGCGCGTGCGGCCCAGCTCTCGAACGAGCCAGCGCCGGGCGGCGTCGCCTCCCTCACCCGCAACGTGATGGGCATGTGGCTGCTGCAGGAGTGCCGGCGGCACTGGTTCGGCCAGGGGCAGGGGTCCGAGCGCGAGCTGGTCGAGCTGGCCGCCGCCGAGGCCGATGACGTTCCCCTGATCGACCCTGATGATCCGCGGCTGTCCCCGCCGGGGGACATGCCGGGCCGGATCCGTGATCTGGCCTCCGCTGGCGGCTTCGGCCTCGAGTCGCGCGCAGCGGTCGTTAGGTGCGTGCTGGAAAGCGTCGCTGCCAAGACCTGCTGGTCGCTGGAGCGCTGCGCCGATGCCGCGGGCCTGACCTTCGACGTCGTCCACGTTGTCGGCGGCGGCAGTCAGATCGAGCTCCTCAACCGCTTGTGCGCCGACTTCAGCGGCCGCCCGGTGGTCGTCGGCCCGACCGAGGCGGCGGTTCTCGGGAGCGCCTCGGTACAGCTGCTCGCTCTCGGGCGCCTCTCCAGTTGGGGGCAGCTGCGGGAGCTGGTTCATGCCTCTGCTGCGACCGCAGTGTTCGAGCCCTCCGCCCAGTCGGTGCCGCGGCGGGAACGCCTCGCCGCGGCAAGCCAGGCCTGGGCGGCGACGACCGCCTCAACCACCACCGACAAGGAGAACTGATTCGATGACCCCGACCGATCTGATCGAGCGCTCGCAGGCACTCGGCGCCGACCGCAGCGTCTGCAACGAGTACGGCGGCAACACCTCCGCGAAGACCGTCGAGCCCGACCATGTCGGTCGCGAGACCCGGGTGCTTTGGGTAAAGGGGTCGGGCAGTGACCTCGCCGGCATCGGGGCCGAGGCCTTCACCGCCCTGCGCTTGGACGAGCTCGAGCCGCTGCTCGAGCGCGAGGAGATGAGCGACGAGCAGATGGTCGCCTACCTGGCCCGCTGTCAGCTGCTGCCGGAGATGCCGCGGGCCTCGATCGAGACGCTCCTGCACGCCTTCGTCCCGGCCGCTCACGTCGACCATACCCACGCTGATGCGATCAACTGGATCGCCTGCTGCGAGAACGGCGAGGAGCTGGCCGCCGAGTGCTTCGGCGAGTCCGTGATCTGGATCCCATATCAGCGGCCGGGGTTCTCGCTGGCCCGGCTGGTAGGGCTGCGCCTGCGCGAGCAGCCCGAGGCCCGCCTCGTGATTCTCGCCAAGCACGGCCTCGTGACCTGGGGCGAGAGCAGCGATGAATGCGCGGCGGCCACCGCGGAGGCGATCGCCCGGGCACAGGAGTTCGTTGCCGAGCGCACGGCAGGAGTGCCTGCGTTCGGAGGCAGTGTCATCACCCCGCTCGGCGAGCGCGCACGGCGGGAGTTGCTTGCGGAGGCTCTGCCGGTGCTGCGCGGCTTGGCCTCAGCTGAGCTGCCGCGGGTGCTGCAGGTGGATGCCAGCGAGCCGGTGTTGCAGTTCGTTTGCGGCCGCGACGCCGCCACGCTGACGGCCGTTGGCGCTGCCTGTCCGGACCATCTCGTCCACACCCGTCGCCTCCCGCTCTGGATCGAGTTCGACCCGGAGCGCGAGGGGCCCGAGCAGCTCTTGCCTCGGCTGGCGGAGAAATTCGCCGCTTACCGGCGCGAGCTCGGCGAGTACGTCGAGCGCTTCGGCGGCGATCCCGCAGCGCCGACGGCCGACACGACCCCGCGCGTCGTCCTGGTGCAAGGCGTCGGGATGATCACGCTCGGTCGCAACCTCAAGCAGGCCCGGCTGAGCGCAGCGCTCTACCGCCGCGCGATCGAGGTGATGCGTGGGGCGCAAGCACTGGGCGGGTTTATCTCGCTCGACGAAGCGGAGAGCTTCGCGATCGAGTTCTGGCCCTTGGAGCTCTACAAGCTGACCCTGGCTCCGCCCCCGCGCGAACTCGAAGGTCGGGTCGCGTTCGTCACCGGCGGCGCTGGCGGGATCGGCTCCGCGGTCTGCCGCGAGCTGGCGAGTGCCGGGGCCAGCATCGTCGTCGCCGACATCGACGCCGACGGTGCCGCTGGGGTTGCGGCCGAGCTCGGCGATGGGGGCCACGGTCTGGTCGCCGACGTCACCAGCGAGGACAGCGTCGCCAGCGCGTTCGCCGAAGCCGTGCTCCTCCTTGGCGGGGTCGACATCGTCGTCTCCAACGCCGGGGCGGCGGCGAGCGCCCCGATCGAGGAGACGTCGGTCGACGACTGGGACCGCCAGCAGGCCCTGCTCGGTCGCGGCTACTTCCTCGTCGCCCGCGCCGCCTTCCGGGTGATGCGGGACCAGGGCATCGGCGGCAGCGTCGTCTTCGTCGCCTCCAAGAACGGCATCGTCGCCGGCCGCAACGCCTCCGCCTACTCGGCTGCCAAGGCGCTCGAGCTGCACCTCGCCCGCTGCCTCGCCGAGGAGGGCGGGGAGGCCGGGATTCGGGTCAACTCGATCAACCCCGACGCCGTCCTCGACGGCTCGCGGATTTGGAGCAGCGCTTGGCGTGAGGAGCGAGCGGCCGCTTACGGCATCGCACCCGAGGAGCTCGAGCAGCACTATCGCGACCGCACCGGCCTCAAAGTCAGCGTCCTCGCCGACGACGTGGCGCGCGCGGTCCGGTTCTTCGCCTCGCCGGCGTGGTCGGCGAAGACCACGGGAAACATGCTCAACGTCGACGGCGGCGTCTCCGCTGCCTTCCCGCGATGAGCTCCGTCCGTGAGGATCTCGAGGCGCTCTGCCGCACCCTCGGCGAGCCGGAGCGCGAATTGGCGATTCTCGCCGAGGGCAACGCGTCCGCCGCCGACGGCGAGCGCCTGCTGGTCACCGCCAGCGGCTCCAGCCTGAGGCAGCCACGCCTGCTCGACGTCGCCCTCGCCGCTGTCCTCGATGCGATCGACGCTGCCGCCGATGACGCCGAGTGGGCTCGGTTGCTGGCCGCGGCCGGCGGCGGCGAGGAAGGGATGAGGCCGACCGTCGAGGTCGGCCTGCACGCCGTCGCCGTCGCCGCCGGGGCGGCGTTCGTCGGCCACACTCATCCGACCGCCGTCAACGGCGTGCTCTGCTCGGAGCGCGCCGACGCGCTTGCCGCCGGCGCTGTCTTCCCAGATCAGATCGTCGTTTGCGGTCCACGGCCGCTGTTCCTCCCCTACGTCGACCCCGGCCTGGCCCTGGCTCGGGTCTTCCGCGACCGCCTGCGGGAGCACCGGGAGGCGCACGACCGTTTTCCGAAGGTCGCCTACCTGCGCAACCACGGCCTGGTCGCGCTCGGCGAGACTGCGCTGGAGGTGGTGCAGATCACCGCCATGGCGGTGAAGGCAGCGCAGGTCGTCTCCGCCGCGCTGGCAGCCGGCGGGCCGGTCTACCTCGACGAGGCCGACGTCACCCGCATCGACGGCCGCCTCGACGAGGCGCACCGGCGCGCGGCGATGAAGTCGGGACGGATCGAGTAGAGCCCGCGCAGCAGTCCCGATCGGGGACGTGGCGGGACCTGTCGTTGCTGATCAGGGGCGGCCGATGACCTTCGTCTCCGGCCCTTCCGCCATCTCCGACATCGAGCTCGAGCGCGTCGAGGGAGTCCACGGGCCGCGCAACGTCGAGCTGTTCGTCGTTCCTTAGGGGAGATCGGCCATTCGTTAAACTACCGATCGCTCGGTCGCTTTCGCGACGCCACAGATCCGAGGAGATAGACATGAGCGACACCGCCTCCAGCACCGGGCTGGTCCGGGAACTGGTCGACCGCCATCAAGCGACCCTGGACAAGGCCATCGAGGCGAACTTCGAACGTGGTTACTGGTCGCCCTATCCCGAGGTCCCGAAGGCCTACGGCGAGGACGCGGCGGCGGTTGGCGGCGCGGCCTTCGAGGGCTACCTGGGCGAGCGCTTTCCGCTCGAGCAGGCCGGCACCGCCGACTGGGCCGGCGAGGAGATCTCCCCCTACCGGGGCGCGCTGGGAATCACCTACCCGGTGCCCGACCCCGATCAGCTGCTCGGCGCGATGTCGGCTGCACTGCCGGCCTGGCGCGATGCCGGGGTCGAGGTCCGGGGCGCGGTCCTGCTGGAGATCCTCGCCCGCCTCAATGCCCGTTCGACCGAGATCGCCGAGGCGGTCGCGCACACGACCGGGCAGGGCCCGGCGATGGCCTTCCAGGCGGGCGGCCCACATGCCCAGGACCGCGCCCTGGAGGCCGTAGCCTGGGCGGTCGCCGAGATGCGCCGGGTCCCGGCCGAGGCGCTCTGGGTCAAGCCGCAGGGCAAGCGGCCGGCGCTCAGCCTGAGCAAGCGCTTCACGATCGCCCCACGCGGAATCGCCCTGGTGATCGGCTGCAACACGTTCCCGACCTGGAATGGCTACCCGGGCCTGTTCGCCAGCCTCGTCTGTGGCAACCCGGTCCTGGTCAAGCCCAGCAGCCGGGCGATCCTGCCGCTGGCGATCACCGTCTCCGTTGCCCGTGAGGTGCTGGCCGAGAGTGGCTTCTCCCCCGACCTCGTCGCCCTCGCGGTCGGTCGCCCCGGCGAACGGATCGCCGCCGACCTGGCGCTCCGGCCCGAGGTTCGGCTGATCGACTACACCGGCTCCTCGGAGTTCGGCGAGTGGCTCGAGCGCGAGGCGCGCCAGGCGGTCACCTTCACCGAGAAGGCGGGCGTCAACATCGTCATCGTCGACTCCAGCGACGAATACGAGGCGATGCTCGCCAACCTCGCCTTCACGCTCTCGCTCTACAGCGGCCAGATGTGCACGACGACGCAGAACCTGCTGGTTCCCAGGGACGGGATCGAGACCGACCAGGGGCACAAGAGCTTCGCCGAGTTCGGCGCCGACCTGGCCGCCGCGATCGACGGCCTGCTTGGCGACGACGCCCGCGCCACGGCGATCCTGGGAGCGATCTCCAGCCCCTCGATCGCGGAACGGCTCGACGCCGCGGCAGGGCTCGGCGAGGTCGTCCTCGCCTCGCGGAAGATCGACCACCCCGAGTTCCCGCAGGCCGACGTGCGAACCCCGACCCTGATCGCGGTCGACGGCCCCGAGGACCCCGCCGCCCATGAGGAGCAGTTCGGCCCGATCGCCCTCCTCGTCCCGACCGACTCGACCGCGGCGAGCATCGATGCCTTCCGCCGTAGCGTCCACGAGCACGGGGCGATCACCGCCGGCGTCTACAGCACCGACGAGGAGGTCCTGGTGGCGACCGAGGCGGCGGCGCTCGACGCCGGCGTCGCGCTCTCTTGCAACCTCACCCAGGGGGTCTTCGTCAACCAGTCGGCCGCCTACTCCGATTTCCACGGAACGGCCCTCAACCCCGCCGGCAACGCCTCGCTCGCCGATGCCGCCTTCGTCGCCCCCCGCTTCGGGGTGGTACAGAGTCGTCGTCACGCCGACCCGGAGGCGGGGTGATGTACGGCGACTTCGGCAATCGCGCGCAGCCCCTGGAGGATGGCGGCGAGTCGCCTGAGGCGCTTGCTGCCTTCGAGGCGACGATCGCCGCCGACGCCCAGATCGAGCCGCGCGACTGGATGCCGGACGCCTACCGGCAGACGCTGATCCGCCAGATCGCCCAGCACGCCCACTCGGAGATCATCGGCATGCAGCCCGAGGGCAACTGGATCTCGCGGGCGCCTTCCCTGCGCCGCAAGGCGATCCTGATGGCCAAGGTCCAGGACGAGGCCGGCCACGGGGCCTACCTCTATTCGGCGGCCGAGACCCTGGGGGTCGACCGCGAAGACCTCTTCGAGCTGCTGCTCTCTGAACGCCAGAAATACTCCTCGATCTTCAACTACCCGACCTTGAGTTGGGCCGACATGGGCGCGGTCGGCTGGCTCGTCGACGGTGCCGCGATCGTCAACCAGGTGCCGATCACCCGCTGCTCCTACGGCCCGTACGCGCGTGCGATGGTGCGGATCTGCAAGGAGGAGTCCTTTCACCAGCGCCAGGGCTTCGAGATCCTCCACACCCTCTCGCACGGCACCGCGGCGCAGAAGCAGATGGCCCAGGACGCGGTCGACCGCTGGTGGTGGCCCTCCCTGATGATGTTCGGTCCGCCCGACGACGAGTCGCCCCACAGCGCCCAGTCGATGGCCTGGAATATCAAGCGCTTCAGCAACGACGAGCTCCGCCGGCGCTTCGTCGACATGTGCGTGCCGCAGGCCGAAGCCCTCGATCTCATCCTCCCCGACCCCGAGCTCCGGCTCGACGAGGAGACCGGCAGCTACGTGCCGGGGCCGATCGACTGGGACGAGTTCTGGACCGTCGTCAAGGGCAACGGGCCCTGCAACCGCCAGCGCCTCGAGCACCGGCGCGCGGCCCAGCGGGAAGGTGCCTGGGTGCGGACGGCCGCCGCCGCCCACGCGGCCAAGCAGGAAGCGAAAGTAGCCGGGTGAGCCGCGACTGGCCGCTCTGGGAGGTCTTCGTCCGCGCCCGCCGCGGACTCTCCCACCAGCATGTCGGCAGCCTTCACGCCGCCGACGCGGAGATGGCGCTGGGCAACGCCCGCGACCTCTACACGCGGCGCCAGGAGGGGGTCTCGATCTGGGTCGTGCGGGCCGCCGACATCGTCGCGTCCTCGCCACAGGAGAAAGACGCCTTCTTCGACCCGGCCGCCGACAAGATCTACCGCCACCCGACCTTCTACGAGGTGCCCGAGGGAGTCGAACACCTGTGAGCGACCGCGACGTCTACGCGTTGCGCCTCGGCGACGACGCGCTGGTCCTTTCGCAGCGACTCTCGTGGTGGTCTTCGCGGGCCCCGGAGCTCGAGGAGGACCTGGCCTTGACCAACATCGCCCTCGACCAGCTGGGCCAGGCGCGATCGCTGCTTGCCAGCGTCGGCGACGAGGACGAGCTGGCCTTCCTGCGCGGCGACCGCGAGTACCTCAACCTGCTGATCGTCGAGCAGCCCAACGGCGATTTCGCCACGACGATCGCCAGGCAACTGCTCTTCTCGACCTTCCAGCTGAGCCGCTACGAGGCCCTCGTTGGACACCGCGACGAGGTGATCGGCGGCGTCGCCGCCAAGGCGGTCAAGGAGGTCGCCTACCACCGCGATCACGCCGTCAAATGGACCCTGCGCCTCGGCGACGGGACCGCGGAGAGCCACCGTCGCATGCAGGACGCGATCGACGCGCTCTGGCCGTATGTGCACGAGATGCTCGACGCTGACCCGCTCGAGGCGGAGGTCGGCGTCGATCCGGCCACGTTGCGCGAAGGCTGGGAGGAGTTCATCGGCGAGACGCTCGAGGACGCCACCCTGGCCACCCCGGAGCCGGGCGATTGGCGCCCTTGCGGCGGCCGTCAGGGGGTGCACACCGAGGGGTTCGGTCACATGCTGGCCGAGATGCAGAGCCTGCACCGCGCCCATCCCGGGGCGACCTGGTGACCGCGGCCCAGGCCCGCGCGATCGTCGCCGAGGTGCCGGACCCCGAGATCCCGGTGCTGACGATCGAGGACCTCGGGATCCTCCGCGACGTCGCCGTCGAGCGCGAGCGGGTCGTCGTCACCGTCACCCCCACCTACTCGGGCTGCCCGGCGATGGACGTGATCCGCGAGGAGATCGACCGTCGCCTGCGCGACCGCGGCGCCGACGGCGCCGAGATCCGCACCGTCCTCTCTCCCGCCTGGAGCAGCGACTGGATGAGCGAGGACGGCCGCCGCAAGCTGCGCGAGTACGGGATCGCGCCGCCGACCGGCGGTGGCGGTGAGTTGCTGGTGCTCGGCGTCGCCTGCCCGCGCTGCGGCTCGACCAACGTCAAGCAGATCTCGGCCTTCGGCGCCACCGCCTGCCAGTCCCAGTACGCCTGCCAGGCCTGCCTCGAGCCCTTCGACCACTTCAAGGACCACTGATGCGCTTTCACGCCCTCACCGTCGCCGACGTCGAGCGGCTGACCGAGGACAGCCTTGCCGTCACCTTCGCGGTGCCGGAGGAGCTGCGCGAGGAGTTCGAGTTCACTCCGGGCCAGCACCTGGTGATGGAGCGCGACGGGATGCGCCGCACCTACTCGATCTGCGTCCCCGCCGGCTCCGGGGTGCTCCGGGTCGCGATCCGCCACCTGCCGGGCGGCGCCTTCTCGACCTGGGCCCACGAGGAGCTGCGCACGGGCGACGCGCTGGAGGTGATGGCGCCCGGCGGCAGCTTCACCGTCAGCCTCGATCCCGCCCAGCGCAAGCGCTACGCGGCGATCGCGGCGGGTAGCGGCATCACCCCGATCCTCTCGATCGTGGCGACGGTGCTCGAGCGGGAGCCGCTCTCCCGGGTGGCGCTCGTCTACGCCAACCGGACCAGCGCCACGACGATGTTCCTGGAAGAGCTGCAGGACCTCAAGGACACCTACCCGGAGCGGCTCGAGCTGATCCACGTCTTCTCCCGCGAGCCGCAGGCGGTTGAGCTCTTCTCGGGCCGGCTCGACGCCGCGCGGCTGGAGCGGATCTTCGCCACGCTGCTGCCGCCAGAGGAGGTCGACGACTGGTTCCTCTGCGGACCGCTGGAGCTGATCGAGACCTGCCGCCAACAGCTGCTCGGCCACGACGTCGCAGCCGAGCGGATCCACCGCGAGATCTTCCATGCCGAGGGTGCCACGCCGGCGCCGCCACCGGTGCGCGAGAGCGGTCAGGCCTCGGGCAGCGCCAGCGTCGTAGTGACCCTCGACGGCCGTGAGAGCACGATCCCCGTCGCCCACGACGGGGCGCCGATCCTCGACGCCCTGCTGGCCGTCCGCGGCGACGCGCCGTACGCCTGTAAGGGCGGTGTCTGCGGGACCTGCCGGGCGCGGGTGCTGGAGGGTGAGGTGCGGATGGACTTCGACTACGCGCTGGAGCGGGGGGAAATCGAACAGGGCTACGTCCTCGCCTGTCAGTCCCACCCGCTGAGCGAGCGCGTGGTCCTCGACTTCGATCAGTAGTTCCGCGTCTCCCGGAGGACCTCGGCGAGGCAGATAGGAGTCATCTTCCGAAGAAGAGCTGCTCTGCGTTCCCACTCATCAGCCTCGGGGCTACCTCGCAGGCCTGCTCGAGAGTCAGCCAGCCACTTTCGATCAGATCCTCCAGGGCCCCACACAGCCCAGCTCGCGCGAGCGCGGCGTGGCCGACGATGTTCTCGGCGATCGCGTAGTCGCCGCCGAAGCAGAGCAGCTTGTTCGACGGTGCCGCGGTTAGAAATCGCACGACGAACGCCCGGGTCGCTTCGGGAGCGAGAATCCAGGACCAGCAAAGATCCACCCAGGCGTTCGGGAAATGCTTCGCGACGGCGATCATTCCTTCCTGGAAGGGCCAGGCCATGTGCATGAATACGAAGCGCGTATCGGCATATCGCTGCGCGAGGGCGATCGCCGCCCGGGGATGGTCCGGCACATGAACCAGCATCGGATTTCGGTTTCCATCCAGGGTTCCGAGGTGCATCTTGACGGGGAGCCTCCACTCAGTGGCGAGGCGGATACACACGTCGAAGAGGTAGTCCTGGACTTCCCGCGTATGCGTGTCGTCTGCACGACCGGCGCGCAACAGTGCAAAGGCCTCCCTCGGCGGCTGCGCCGGCACTTCGGTGTGCAACGGTCTCAGGTAGGCCCAGAGACACTTGACCGCGACCGCCCGTGGGGCGTACTGCGCAAAACAGCGCTCGATCACGGCGACGTAGTCGTCGAGCGTCGTGACCTCGATTCCGGAGGCAGTCTCCACGCTCGCGTGGTGGCCCATGATCAGCGGGACCAGCGAGAGGTCCTGAAGCAGTAGGTCGGGATACTCGGTCTCGCAAAATGGGTCGTGGTCCAAGCTGTGAACCTGCGAGCTCTGCACCCCTGCCGAGACATTGATCAGGTCATGGAAATACCCGGGCCGGCGAAGCTCGCGCAGTTGCTTGTCGATTTCGCAACAGGTCTCACGTGAGAGCCGCGATCCGCAGAGAATCTCGGTAGTCAGATCAAGTGCCCTGTGGTACCCAGTCGCTCGGGTGTCGCGCCAGTAGGGGGCGACCAGGTCCCATTTTTCCAGCCCGTCGAGCTGGGGGGACCAGAATCGATCGACATCGCGCTTGGGCATCCCGGCGCTGAGGAGATCGCAGATCGCATAGTCATAGACGAGAGCGCTCCAATCGTCGGGTATGACCACGGTCGTGCCGCTGGCACACTCGGTGAACGTGTAGGGGGCTTCCAGCCGATGGCGCTCCTCGATCAGATGCTCGTGAGTGTCGGTCCAGCGGGTAGAAGCGATGATCTCGCCCAGCTCGCCGGTCATCGGGCTACGCGCGTTCGAGCAGTGCCGCGACGCCCTGACCGACGCCGACGCACATCGTGCAGATCGCCCGCCGGGCATCGCGCTCACGTAGCTCCAGCGCCGCCGTCAGCGCCAGCCTGGCGCCGCTCATCCCGAGCGGGTGCCCGAGCGCGATCGCGCCGCCGTTGGGGTTGACGTGGTCGGCGTCGTCGGGCAGTCCGAGCGCACGCAGGACCGCCAGCGACTGCGAGGCGAACGCCTCGTTGAGCTCGACGACGTCGACCTCCGACAGCTCCACGCCGGTCTGCGCCAGCAGCTTGCGGGTCGCCGGGACCGGCCCGTAGCCCATGATCCGCGGCGCCACGCCGGCGACGGCGCCGCCGGCGATCCGCGCCAGCGGCTCGAGGCCGAGCTCGGCGACGGCTCGTTCGGAGGCGATCAGCAGCGCCGCGGCGCCGTCGTTGACCCCGGAGGAGTTGCCGGCGGTGACCGTGCCCTCCGCGCGGAACGGAGTCGGCAGCGCAGCGAGACGCTCCGGGGAGGTCTCCCGCGGATGCTCATCGCGGTCGACGACGAGCGGGTCCTGGCGGCGCCGCGGGACCGACACGGCGACTATCTCCTTGGCCAGCCGTCCGCTGGCCTGCGCCGCCGCGGCGCGCTCCTGGGAGCGCAGCGCGAAGGCATCCTGGTCGGCGCGCGAGACGCCGAACTCGGCGGCGACGTTCTCGCCCGTCTCCGGCATCGAGTCGGTCCCGTACTGCTCGGCCAGCTTCGCGTTGACGAAGCGCCAGCCGATCGTGGTGTCGAAGATCTCGGCCGAGCGGCTGTAGGCGCTCTCGGCCTTGGGAACGACGAACGGCGCCCGGCTCATGCTCTCGACGCCGCCGGCGACGATCAGGTCGGCGTGACCGGCTGCGATCGTGCGGGCGGCCATCAGGGCGGCATCGAGGCCGGAGCCGCAAAGCCGGTTGACCGTCGTACCCGGAACCGAGTCCGGCAGTCCCGCCAAGAGCACCGCCATGCGGGCGACGTCGCGATTGTCCTCGCCGGCCTGGTTGGCGCAGCCGAGAATCACGTCGTCGATCCGGGCCGGATCGAGTCCGGGAAGGCCGGCGACCAGCTCGCGGATCGCCAGCGCGGCGAGATCGTCCGGGCGGACGGAGGCGAGGGCGCCTCCGTAGCGACCAATCGGCGTGCGCACTCCGGTGACGAGGTAGCTGTTGATCACGTACAGAGCCTACCGATCGTTCGGATGTGTAAATCGGGCTGACTCGAGAAGTCCGACCTCAAGGCTTGCTGATGCCGTATCCGGCGGCCCGCAGGGCGTCGCGGACCGCCTCGGCGTGCTCCGGGCCTCGCGTTTCCAGCGCCAGCTCGACCCCGGTCTCGCGGACGTCGAGGTCGGCGTCCTCGCGGATGTGGTCGACGGAGAGCAGATTGGCCCGCGTCTCGGCGACCGTCGCAAGCAGGCCGGCCAGGCCGCCGGGGCGGTCGGCGACCCGGGCGAAGATCCGCATCCGCCGCATCGACCGACTCTCCTCGCGGGTGGCAATCATCGAGAGCAGGCCGGTGTCGACGTTGCCGCCCGAGAGGACGACGACGTTGGCGCCGTCGTCGTCGAGCTCGACCAGGCCGGCGATGACCGCCGCCAGGGAGGCGGCGCCGGCGCCCTCGACCACCAGCTTCGAGCGCTCCAGGGAGAGCGTCATCGCCTCGGCGATCATGCTCTCACCGACGGTGACCAGCTCATCGACGAGGGCCGCGACGAGAGGCAGGGTGACCTCCCCCGGTCGCTTGATCGCGATTCCGTCGGCGATCGTCCACTCGCTGCCGACCGTCACGGCCTGGCCCGAGGAGACGGATTCCGGGAACGGTGCGCACCGCTCAGCCTGGACCCCGACGACCCGGACGTCCGGGCGCCGCTGCTTGACCGCGGCGGCGATGCCGGAGATCAGGCCGCCTCCGCCGATCGGGACGATGACAGTCGCCAGGTCGGGAACGTCCTCGAGGACCTCGATCCCGACCCCGGCCTGGCCCGCGACGACGTCGAGGTCGTCAAAGGGGTGGACGAAGACCAGGCCGCCCTCTGTGGCCCGGGCGCGAGCTGCCTCGACACACTCGTCGACGGACTCCCCCTGCTGCTCGACCGTAGCGCCGAAGGCGCGCACCGCCGCCAACTTCCCGGCCGGTGCGTCAAGCGGCATGAAGACCTCGCAGGGGACGCCGGCGTCGCGCGCGGCGTAGGCCAGCGCCTGAGCGTGATTTCCGGCGCTGCCGGCGACGACGCCGTTGGAGGTGTCGACCTTGCGCAGCTTGTTGAGCGCGCCGCGAATCTTGAAGGAGCCGGTTCGCTGCAGGTTCTCCGCCTTGAGCGAAAGCGGACCTCCCGACCGGACCGAGATGCTGCTGGCGGTCAGCAGCGGCGTCCGGCTGACGGTCCTGGCCGAGAGCCGGTGCGCCCGCTCGAGCTCGGCGAAGGCAAGTCGATCCGGCAGCGCGGGCGCGTCGCTCACCTCACCGCCACCACCGCGTCGATCTCCACCTTGGCGCCTTTTGGCAGGGCCGCGACACCAATCGCCGCGCGGGCCGGGGGGGCCTCGGGGAAGAAGCTCCCGTATGCCTCGTTGATCTCCGCGAAGGAATCGAGGTCGGTCGTATAGATCGTCATCCGCACGGCATTGGAGAGCTCGGTACCGGCGCTCCGGCAGATGGCGGCCAGGTTCTCCAGGCACTTGGCGGTTTCGGCGCCGACCGACTCGTTGACGAGCTCTTCGGTGACCGCGTCGAGCGGCAGGGCCCCCGAGCAGAAGAGCAGATCGCCGTGGCTGACGGCGTGGGAGTAGGGGCCGATCGCGGCGGGAGCGTCGGGGGCGAGAATCGGGGTCCGACTGGTCTCGGATGCAGAGCTTGGGGTCACTTGGCCACCTCCTGGCGGAATATCGGGTTTCGGACGGCGGCGACGGCGCCTCGGAATGGATAAGACCGAACGATCGGTAGTCTAGCCGCGTGGCGACGAAAGCGACAAAGCGTCTCGGGGTCGTCGGTGCCGGGACGATGGGCGCGGGCATCGCCGAAGTGGCTGCCCTGCACGGAATACAGACGGTCCTGGTGGACGGCTCCGAGTCGGCGTTGACCGGCGCCGAGGTCCGGCTCGTCGACAGCTTTGCGCGCGCGGTCGAGCGGGGCAGGCTCCCGGGCCGCGAGGCCGACGCCGCGCGCCGCCGCCTCTCCTTCACCGTCGCCTTGGACGACCTCGCGGGCTGCGACGTCGTCATCGAGGCGGTCTCCGAGCGGCTCGAGCTGAAGCGGGAGCTGTTTGGCAGGCTCGCGGAGGTCTGCCCCGCCCCGGCTCTTCTGGCGACCAATACCTCGTCGCTGCGGGTCAGCTCGGTCGCCGCCGGCGCCAGCGACCCGGGCCGGATCGTCGGCATGCACTTCTTCAACCCGGTCGCGCGGATGAGGCTGGTCGAGGTGATCCCGGGTGCGGAGAGCGACAGCGTCGCCGTCGCCCAGGCGCGCGGCCTCGGCGAGGCTCTCGGCAAGCAGGTCATCGTCGCCAGCGACAGCATCGGCTTTCTCGTCAACCGCTGCGCCCGCCCCTTCGTCGGCGAGGCGCTGCGACTGGTGCAGGAACGGCTGGCCACGGTCGAGCAGGTCGATCGGATCTGCAGGATGGCGGGGGGGTTTCGGATGGGCCCCTTCGAGCTGGTCGACCTGATCGGCCTCGACGTCAACCTCGAGATCGCCGAATCCTTCTGGTTTCAGAGCTACGGCGAGCCGCGCTGGCAGCCGAATGCGATTCAGGCGCGTATGGTCGATGCGGGACGACTCGGACGAAAGAGCGGTGCCGGCTTTTACTCCTACGCCGATGATGGCTCCTACCGCCCGCCGGACCCCGAGCCCCCGCGGCTCGGAGGCGGTGGCGACAGGCTGGTCGCGATCGACGGCGACGGTGCGGTGGCCGTCGCGCTCCGAGAGCGAGCCCGGCTGGCCGGGTTCGACGTCTGCGAATGGGGTGGCGAGCGCGCCGGCGATGCCTGGCTGGGGGTCGACGCGAAGCTGCGCCCTGCAGACGGGGGCCCGGGCTCTGAGCGGCGTCCGGCATTGCGCACCTGCCTCTGTGCCGGCGCAGCGCTCGCTGCATGGCAAGACCGCGCGGCGGCCGGCTTCCACCTGATTGGTCCGCTCGATGACTCCGTCCGGCTGGTCGAGGTGACTGAGCAGCCCGGCACCGAGACCGAGGCGGCGGAGCGGGCGAACGCGTTCTTTGCAGCCTTGGGACTGCACCCCGAGCCGGTTGGCGATGCGCCGGGCCTGGTTCTCGGCCGGATCGTCGCCCAGTTGGTCAACGAGGCTGCCTTCGCAATTGGTGAAGGCGTCGGCTCGCCCACTGACATCGATACCGGAACTGTGCTCGGGCTCAATTACCCGCGCGGGCCCGTCGTTTGGTCGCAGGGGGCTGGCCTCGCCCACGTGCGTGCGATCCTCACCGCGCTGCACCGAGATCGCGGCGAGGCGCGATATCGCCTGGCGCCACGTCTGCTCCGCGGCGACTCGCTGGCCATGGACCACCTCCAGGAAGAAGCGCCTTCAGTCAATCGCCTTGCGGCTGATGCCCAATGACTTCACCCGACGTCATCGTCGTCGGGGCGTCGAATGTCGACCTCACCTTTCGCGCGCCACGCTTGCCGGACGCGGGGGAGACCGTCGGCGATGCCGATCTCGCCGAAAACCTGGGCGGTAAGGGTGCCAATCAGGCTGTCGCCGCCGCTCGACTCGGGGCGGACGTGTTCTTCCTATCGAGCCTTGGTCAAGACGAGGCGGGCGCCCGGTTCGAGCGCCTCTTGGCATCCGAAGGGATCGACGCGAGCGGCTGCAGATACTTCTCCGGACAGCCGACTGGAAGGGCCTGTATATGGCTGGATGCGGAAGGTGAGAATCGAATCCTGGTTTCGTCTGGGGCAAACGCCTTCCTTTACCAAGCAGCCGTAAAAGGGGCTCTCGCGACGCTTTCGGATGCGTCCGTTGTCCTTTGTCAGCTTGAAACGCCGGTCGAAGGCGTGGCGAGCGCGGTCGCCTGGGCCCGCGAGGTTGGTGCTTTGAGCATCGTCAACACCGCCCCGGCGCTGCCGCTACCGCGGCTTCGAGTCGCGCCGGATGTGCTTGTCGCGAATGAGCATGAGGCCGCCTATCTCATCAACGACCCCAAGCTGGGGCCGCGAGACCTTGCGGCTGCCCTTTCCGACCGCTTTGGCGTTGGCTCCGTAGTGGTCACGCTCGGCGCCGCTGGGGCGCTCCTCTGGCAGGAGGGCGATGCGCGCCATGTAGAGGCGCCCGCTGTTACGCCTGCCGACACGACTGGCGCCGGGGACGCCTTCTGCGGCGCCTTCGCTGCCCGCCTCGCCGCTGGCGACGAACCGCTGCGCGCGGTGGAATTGGCTTGTGCCGCCGGCGCCTTGGCGACGCTACGGCTTGGCGCGATGAGCTCTCTGCCCACCCTCGCGAAGGTGGAAGGGCTTGCTGAACGCAGTGGCCCGGCCTAGGGCCGCAGGACTGGATTCTGCCTGCCTTCTGGCGGAACCCCTAGTGCTCGAGTGAATGGCCGAGGCGATCCCTCTTGGCGGAGAGGTAGGCGGCATTGTGGGGGTTCGGCGTCGGCCGGATCGGGACGAGGGCATTTATCGAGAGTCCGTAACCCTCCAGTCCGATGACCTTCTTCGGGTTATTGGTGAGGATCCGAATCGAGCTGAGGCCGAGGTCGCCGAGGATCTGGGCGCCGATGCCGTAGTCCCGGAGGTCGGCTGGCAGGCCGAGCTCGAGATTGGCGTCGACCGTATCCCGCCCCCCCTCCTGCAATTTGTAGGCGCGCAGCTTGTTGAGGAGGCCGATGCCGCGACCCTCCTGGGCGAGGTAGACAAGGACGCCGGCGCCCTCGGCCTCGATCGCCCCCAGAGCCGCTTCGAGCTGCTGACCGCAATCGCAGCGCAGGCTGTGGAAGACGTCGCCGGTGAGGCAGGCTGAATGGACCCGGACGAGCACGTCCTCCCGACCCGCCACGTCTCCTTTCACCAGGGCGACGTGGTGGGCGTCGTCGACGGTGGATCGGTAGCCGAGCGCCTCGAAGTCTCCGAACCGCGTCGGCATACGGGTCTCTGCGACGCGTTCGACCAACTTGTCGTTGCGGCGGCGGTGGGCGATCAGGTCGGCGACGGTGATCATCAGCAGGCCGTTGCGCTCGCAGTAAGGAATCAGGTCGGGCAGGCGCGCCATCGTGCCGTCCTCGTTCATGATCTCGCAGATCACCCCCGCCGGCAGGCAACCGGCCAGCCGCGCGAGGTCCACGGCCGCCTCGGTGTGCCCGGCCCGCTCGAGGACGCCTCCGACCCGCGCTCGCAGGGGGAAGACGGATCCCGGGCGGACGAGGTCCTCGGGCCCGCGACCGGGGTCGATCGCGATCCGCACGGTCCGTGCCCGCATCGAGGCGGAGACACCGTGCTCTGGGGCGTCGCGCCCGTCGATCGAGACGGTGAAGTTGGTCGCGTGCTCGTCGGCGTCTCCGGGGGAGACCAGCTCCAGCCCGAGCGTCTGGCAGCGTTGCTCGGTGAGGGCCAGGCAGATCAGGCCGCGAGCGTGGGTGGCCATGAAGTTGATGTCTTCGGGAGTCACGAACTGGGCCGCCATCACGAGGTCGCCCTCGTTCTCCCGATCGGCGTCGTCGACGACGACGATCATCCGGCCGCGGGCGATCTCCGCCAGCGCTTCCGGGATGGTCGCCACCCGGGCGCTCAACTTTTCGCCTCGCGCAGATGCGCCGCGAGCGTGTTGATCGGCAGAAGCGTGGCGCCGCACGAGACGGCCACGGCATCGAGTTCATCGGCGCCTGCCATCTCGCCGTTCGGCCCGAGGACCTCGCAGAGAACGGCTGCCGGGGTTAGTCCCGCGAGCTTCGCCAGGTCCACCGCCGCCTCGGTGGGGGCGTGGCGCTCGAGCACTCCGCCCGGGGCCGCGTGGAGCACCGGAACGTGGCCGGGCCGCCGTACGTCCTGCGGCGTGGTGCCCGGGGCGATTGCGACGCTGATCGTGTGCGCCCGGTCGGCGGAGGAGATGCCGGTGGAGACACCGCGCGCCGCCTCGATGGTGGTTCCGCCTTCGGGCGCGCGCGGGTTGCGACCGATGCTCGCCATCGTGTCCGATGGAAGGCCGAGGCGACGGAACAGGGGATCGTCCAGGGCAAGGCAGAGCAGGCCTCGAGCCTTTGTCAGCAACACATTCAGGGCGGTCGGCGAGGAGTCGTCAGCGGCGACCATCAGATCACCCCTCATGCCATCGCCTTCGTCGACCAGGAGAAGGACAAAGCCACCCGATCGGGTCGTCTCGATCGCGACCGTGATCTCCGCGGGGAGGCGGTCTTGCTTAGGGGAGCCATCTGCCTGCGACGGGACCACGAGACCTCCGATCTTTACCTGACTACAATCAGACCATTAACATAACGTGTCTCGCGGGCCGGCACCTTCGCTTGCGTAGGATCAACATCCAGAAAGGATCGGTGTGGCATGTCCATAGAGCGGTCGGTCGCCCAGGCCACTTCGGGGTCGAATGGAAGGGGTCAGCCGGCCGAGGGCCCAGAGGCAGTGCTGGGCGCGCTCAAAGCCGGTGAGATCGACACGGTCATCGTTGGCGGCTCCGACCTCGACGGGATCTTCCGTGCAAAGCGGATACCCGCCGAGCGCTTCCTCGCGTCCGAGCAGCCAAAGGTGGAGTTCTCGGAGTACATAATCGTGATGGACATCGAGGAAGTGGCGCTGCCCGAACCCAAGGGCTACCCCCATCGGTGGCCCGACTGGGGTACCGGCTTCGGTGACATCGTCCTGCGCGTCGATATGGAGACCCTGCGACGGGTTCCCTGGCTGGAGCGCACGGCGCTCGCTCTGGGGAACTACTACTACGAGAGCGGCGAGCAGATCGAGGTCGCGCCCCGCAATGTCCTCTGTCGCGTGATCGACAGGATCGAGGCCATCGGGCTGAAGCCGCGCTTCGCGACCGAGTTCGAGTTTCACGTCTTCCGCGAGACGGAGCCCACGGCGATGACGAAGGGGATCGACGGGATCGAGGCGCTCGCCTCACGGCCGATGGCCTACGGAGCCATTCAGTCCTCGTTGGACGACCGGGTGATCGGGCCGATTGTCAAGCACCTGAAGGGCCTGAGGGTGCCGGTGGAAGCGTGGGCACCGGAGGGTGGTCGCGGTCAGTACGAGCTCAACCTGTACCACGCCGCCGCCCTGGAAGCGGCGGACCAGGGCTTCCTGTTCAAGCACTCCGTCAAGGAGCTGTGCGCGATGCAGGACATGACCGCCACCTTCATGCCGAAGATCTTCGGGGATGGATTCGGGTCCTCCCTTCACGTCCATCAGTCGCTGTGGCGAGAGGATGGCTCCTCTGCTTTTTTCGACGCGAACTGCGAGGACCGCATGTCGCCGACGATGCGCCAGTTCGTCGCGGGCCAGCTGCAGACGCTCTCGGAGTTGACGGTGATGATGCTGCCGACGCCGACCGCCTACAAGCGCTTGGTTCCCTACAGCGCAGTCGGTACGACCGAGAGTTGGGGCTGGGACAACAAAAGCCTCTCCCTGCGAGCGCTCACCCACGGCGCGTCGGGCTGCCGGGTCGAGCATCGCGTTCCTGGCGCCGACGCCAGCCCTTACATCGTCCTCGCGGCGATGCTCGCGGGCGGGCTGCACGGGATCGAGAACGAGCTGGAGCTGTCGCCCCCGACGATCGGTGACGCCTACTCCGACCCGGGCCTGAAGCAGCTCCCCGGCAGCCTCCATGAGGCGGTCTCGCTGTTCGAAGGTTCGAGCGTGGCGCGGACCTACCTCGGCGAGGAGTTCGTCGACTTCTACGCGGCGAAGAGGCGCTGGGAGGCGGACCAGATGGCAAAGGCCGTCACCGACTGGGAGTTCCGCCGCTACTTTTCCCGCGCCTAGCCATGAAGGGGAAGCGCACGACCGCGCGAGACCTCGGGATCCAGATCGGCAATTTGCCTGCCGGGCCCCTGGATGCGATAACTGACGTGGCCGGGGTTCGTGTCGGCCACGCCTCGATCATCCGCGATCTGGACGTGGGCGACGAGACCGTTGCCGTGCGGACCGGCGTCACGGTGATCCTTCCCCACGAGGGCAACGCCTGGGTTGAAGGCGTGTTCGCAGGCAGCCATATCCTCAATGGGTTCGGCGAGCTGACGGGTCTCGCGGTGGTGCGCGAGACCGGGCTTCTGCGGTCGCCGATCGCGTTGACCAACACGCACAGCCTCGGCCTCGTCCGGGACGAGCTGATACGGCTCGAGGCGAGTCGGCGCGAGCCAGGCGATCCGCTCGCCGCGCTGCCCGTTGTCGGCGAGACGTGGGACGGCTGCCTCAACGACGTCAACGGCCAGCACGTCCGGCGCGAGCAGGTTGAGCTCGCAGTCGCCGAAGCCGCCCCCGGCCCGGTCGAGGAGGGGAATGTGGGCGGCGGCACGGGGATGGTCTGCCATGGCTTCAAGGGCGGGATCGGCACCGCTTCGAGGGTCGTGGAGAGTCCGGCCGGAAGGTTTACCGTCGGCGCCCTGGTGCAGGCCAACCACGGCGTTCGAGAGCGGCTCGTGGTCGCCGGCGTCCCGGTGGGCGAAGAGCTGCCGGGGTCGGAGGTGCCGCTGCCGCCGATCGCCGGTGGTGTCCCTGCGGGGACCGGGTCGATCATCGTCATCCTTGCGACTGACGCGCCGGTGCTGCCCTACCAGTGCGACCGGTTGGCCCAGCGCGCCGCCCTCGGAGTCGGTCGCACGGGCGGCCTCGGCGAGCATACGAGCGGTGACTTCATGTTCTGCTTCTCGACCGCTAATCCCGGCGTTCGGCATCTCCCCGTCGTGGGCGAAGCGCCTGGCGTGGCCGCGGTCGAGATGCTCCCGGACAACCACATCAGCCCGTTTTTCCAGGCGGTCGTGGAGAGCACGGAGGAGGCAATCGTCAATGCTCTGCTCGCAGCCGAGACGATGACCGGCATGAACGGCGTGACTGCTCACGCCCTCGGCGCGGAGCGGCTCCAGCGCGTCGTCGCCGCCCACGGGTCGACCGGCCCTCAGGTGGGATAGCCACGCGCCGGCCCCCTCGTCCCGGCAAGCTTGCCGGGACTCACGCCGGCGCCACGTCTTCACCCTCCTAGTGCCCGGGACAGGGTCTTTCCCAGCTGAAAGACTGTCGGGCATGACGACCGAGAGGACCTCCGCGACGATCGACCCGATCCAGTACTCGGCCTCCTACAAATTAGCGGCCGAAGAGATCAGGCGGGCGATCGAGCTTGGTGTTTATCTGCCCGGAGACCGGCTTCCCCCGACCCGCCAGCTCTCTCAGCAATTGGGGATTTCGGTCGCGACCCTACGCGAGGCGGTTCGCGGCCTGATCGACCAGGGGATCCTCGAGATGCGGCGCGGGCCCAAGGGCGGGCTGGTGGTGCTGGAGGCCGCGGTCAAAGGCGGCAAGAAAGGCAAGGTCAGGCGGGAGTTGCTGCGGGAAATCGAGGCTACCCTCGAGTTTCGCCGCGCGGTTGAACCGTATGCGGCCCAGCTGGCGGCGGAACGCCGCAGTCAGACCGATCTCGATGCGCTCGAAAAGGCGTACGACGAGATGACCGCGGCGATGGACGGTGAGGACGGCGCGATGCGCGCTGCTCGCTTCAACCGCGCCGACTCAACCTTCCATGGCGCGATCGCGACCGCTTCCGGAAACCCCTACCTGGCCGAGGCCATCGAGGAGGCTCGGACGCGGATGTTCCGCGGCGCGGCGGCCGGACTCCTGGGGCCGCTCTCAAAGCGCGCCGGGGCCGAGCATGATGCGATTCTGCGGGAGATTCGTCGCGGCCGTCCTGGTGCCGCCGCGAAAGCGATGCTGCGTCACCTGGAAGCGACCGGAACCGATTTCCGCGAGATGCGGAGCGGTCGCTTCCCCAGCTCCGACTGAGGGATTCCTCCTGCGCCTTCGGGGCGCCCCCGACGTCCTGATCCCGCCCGCCGCATGCGCCTCTAACTAGCGATCCCTTACAGAGAGTCTACGGTATAGTGCTAAACCAATAGCTCGATAAGCCTGCCGAGGCAAAAGGGGATGACAGATGGACCAGAAGACCGTTGCGATCGGAGATTTGGAGGGAACCTTTCGCTCGCTGCGTGAGCCGCTGGGGGCCGTTGCGTTTGGAATCGCTGCCCTGGTGCTGCCGCCTGGTACCGAGCAGGTCGCGCACTACCACGAGGTTCAGGACGAGGTCTACTTCGTGCACCAGGGGCGCGCCGGCGTCGAGATCGACGGTGTTCGCCACGAACTCGGCCCCGGTGAGGCGGTGTACGTCCCGAGCACGACGCCGCGCCAGCTTTGGAACGCGGGCGAGAGCGAGCTGATCGTTCTTGCGGTCGGCGCCAGCGGCGGCTACGTCGACGGGGACGCGAGGCTCGTCGACGACGCCGATGCCGCGCGGGTGGGCGCGATGCTGCGCGGCGACGTCGAGGGCATCCGGAGGGTCGAGCCTTGAGCAAGCTGGTGGTCGGCATCGGCGGCTCTACCCGGCCCGGCTCGACGACCGAGGTGGCGATCAAGGCGGTGCTCGCGGACGCCGAGGGCCTCGGCGCCAGGACCGAGCTGATCAGCGGCCAGGACTTGGTCATGCCGCCCTACGAGCCGAAGGCCGACGGCGGGCCGGGGGCGGCGCGGGTGGTCCGGGCGATGCGCGAAGCGGACGCTCTGGTAATCGGGTCTCCCGGCTACCACGGCTCGATCTCCGGCCTCGTCAAGAACGCCCTCGACTACAGCGAGGAGCTGCGCGAGGATCCCCGCGTCTACTTCGACGGGCTGCCGGTCGCCTGCATCGCGACCGGCTTCGGCTGGAGCGGCGCGATTCACACCCTCGGCGCCTTGCGCGACGTGGTCCATGCCCTGCGCGGCTGGCCGACCCCGCTGGGAATTGCGATCAACACCGCGGAACCGGGCGCGGTCGTCGACGGCCGGATTGCGAACCCGCAGCTGGTCGAACAGGCCCAGATCGTCGCCGCGCAGCTGATGGCCTTCCCGGCATCGCAGTCCGGCGCCTGAGGTCTCGGTCTTTTGACAACAACCCGACCATTGACTTATTCTGGGCGCCTCGTGCGGGGGTTCATCGAGAAGAGCGAGGGACGCTGATGCAGCAGAGAGAGGCAAACGCGGCGACGGTCGAGCGAATGTTCGAGGCCGAGCCGGTCCTCGTCGACGTCGCCCGGGCGGGAGACGTAGTGCCCGGGATGGGCGAGCGAACGATCCTCACCAGCGGACCACGCACCGACGCTTCGGCTTACCGCGGCGGCCAGCGGCGGGCGGTCGCCTTCGGCGCGATCCACGAGGGCCTGGCCGCCGACGAGGACGACGCCTGGCGGCAGATCGAAGCCGGTGAGATCCTCGTCGAGCCCTGTCAGGATCACGGCTGCATCGGCTCGGTTGCCGGGATCTACACGGCTTCGATGCCGGTCTTCGTCGTCAAGAACCGGGTCCACGGCAACCTCGCCTTCTGCAATCTCTATGAGGGCGCCTCGCCGCGTCGCCTCAACTACGGCGTCTACGACGAGGAGGTCGCCGCTGGGCTGCGCTACCTCGAGGACGTGCTCGGCCCAGTGCTCGGGGCTGCGGTCCGCGAGGCAGGGGAGATCCCGCTCAAGCCGATCGTCCGCCGCGCCCTCAACATGGGGGACGAGCTGCACAGCCGCAACACCGCCGCCTCGCTCCTCTTCGGACAGGCGATTTTCCCGGCCCTGCTCGAGCTACGCGAGCGCCATCAGGAGGCGGTCGAGAGCGCACTCGGCTTTCTCCGCGAAAACGACTACTTCTTCCTGCGCCTCTCGATGGCGGCCGCCAAGGCCACCGCGGATGCCTCGCACGGCGTCGAGGGCTCGAGCGTGGTCAGCGGTATGTGCGTATCAGGGCTCGAGTTCGCGATTCGCGTCAGCGGCCTCGAGGACTGGATTCGCGGGCCGCTCCCGATCTCCAGGGCAAAGCTGTTCGACGGCTTCACTGAGGACGACATCGAGTGGCTCGGCGGCGAGAGCTGCATGACCGAGGCGATCGGCCTCGGCGGCTTCGCCCAGGCGACGGCTCCCAGCCTGCAGGCCTACCAGGGGGGCACGGTCGACGCGATGAGGGAGACGAACCTGAGCATGTACGAGATCACGGTCGCCGAGAACCCGACCTTCAAGATCCCCTACCTCGCCTACCGAGGAACCCCGACCGGGATCGACGTCTTCGCCGTCGCCGAGACCGGAATCCTGCCGACGATCGATGCCGGCCTGGCTGGCAAGGACGGCGGTCAGATCGGTGCGGGCACCCTGCTCGCACCGCTCGAGTGCTTCGAGGCCGCGGCCGCCGCCTATTTGGAGCGCTACGGCGCGAGGACCACGGCGGCCGTCGATGTCTGAGCTCGAGGGCGGCGTCACGATCGTCACCGGCGGCGCCCGGGGGATCGGCGCGGCAATCGCCGAGCGCCTGGTCGCCTCCGGCCGTCACGTCCTCGCCGGCGACATCGAATGGGATGGTGCAAGCGTGGCCAAGGATCCGGCCATCACCCGGTTTCGGCTCGACGTGCGAGATCCGGAGACTCTGACGGCGGCGATCGAGGAGGCCTCGGCGGTTGGCCCTGTGACCGGCCTTGTCAACTGCGCCGGTGTGCTTCGAGCCACCGTGCTGGAGGACCTCGACGAAACCGGGTTGGCGTTGATGTGGGACGTCAACGTCCTCGGGATCACCCGCTTTTGCGCGGAGGCCGCCCAGCGCTGCGAGCAGCTCGAGGCGATCGTCAATATCGGCAGCATCTCACCGCGCCTGCCGCGCCTGCCCGGCGTCGCCCTCTACGGCGCGACCAAGGCCGCGGTCGAGGTTGTGTCCCGCGCCCTGGCCGCCGAGCTCGGCCCCCGCGGCATCCGCGTCAACACTCTCGCGCCCGGGTTCATCGAGGTGCCTATGAGTGACGACATGCGGGCGATCTCCGGCGGCGAGGAGAGCGCGGCGACCCAGGTTCCGCTGGGGCGGATGGGGCAGCCCGCGGAGATCGCCGAGGTGACCGAGTTCCTGCTCTCCCGCCGGGCCTCCTACATTCACGGCGCCGTGATCGTCGCCGACGGTGGTGCCACCGCCTACTGACGTCGAGCCGCGGCCGTTGATCGGCATCTCGACCTGGCTCGAGCGGGTCCGTTGGGACATCTTCGACCAGCAGGTCGCGTTCGTGGAGGCGGGATTGGTTGCAGGCATCGTCGAGGCCGGGGGCGATGCCGTCCTGCTGCCGAGCCAGCCCCGAGTCCCGACTCGGCTGATCACCAGCCTCGACGCCGTCGTCCTCGTCGGGGGCCCCGATATTCAGTTGCCCCGGTACGCGGCGGTCGCCGGGCAGGTGGAACGGGCTGAGGTGGGGAAGCGGGATGCTTTTGAGCTCGCCCTCGCAGGCCTCGCACTCGAGCGCGGGATCCCCGTGCTCGGCATCTGTCGCGGCTGCCAGGTTCTAAACGCGACCGCCGGTGGCAGCCTCGTTCCCGAGGTTGACGATCGCTTCGACGGAGTCGTCCACAGTCTCTACGACGCCGATTCGGAGCGCCCTTTCGAATTCGCGGAGCACGAAGTCAAGGCGGTGCCGGGGACCCCGGTCGAGGCGGTCCTCGGCAGCCGCTTCAGCGTCCTCTCTTCTCATCACCAGGCGGTCGACAGATTGGCGCCGGGGCTCCTTCCGGCCGCACACAGCGAGGATGGCCTGATCGAGGCCTTTTACTCTCCGGCCCATCCGTTCGCGCTGGGAGTCCAGTGGCACCCCGAGGCCGGCCCGAGCCTGGAGCTGTTCAGGGCTCTGGTCGAGGCAGCGCGCGCCCGCGGCTAGCGGCTGCGATGCAGCGGGATCATCTCGCGCATGATCACGTCGCTGGCCGCGATGTGCTCGCTCATCGTCCGGTACGCGGCATCGGCGTCGCCGACCTCGATGGCGTCGGCGATCGCGCGGTGCTGCACGGCCGAGTGATCCACCGACGCCTCGAGCCGGGGGGCAACCAGGAAAACCTCCATGATCCGCAACTCGGCGTCGCTGAGGGCACGGATGATCTGCTCGCTCGCGGTCGCCTGGGCGATGAGCAGGTGGAAGCGGCAGTTGGCGCGCGGGTACTCGGCCGGCGGCACCTGCTCCTCCAGGCTCACGTGGATCTGATCGATCTGCGCTGGCGTCGCACGTTCAGCGGCGAGCGCCGCCGCGCCGGGCTCCAGCGCGCGCCGCAGGTCAAGCGTGTCGAGGAGGTCCGATCCGAGTAGCTCCTTGCGGTCGCTCGAGCTGGTCGTCGCTTCCTGCCGAAGCACCGTGGTGCCGCCGAAGCGGCCCCGCTCGGTAGCGACGTAGCCTGACTGCTCGAGGCCGCGTATTGCCTCGCGCACCGTCGTGCGACTGACGCCGAGGCTCTCGGACAGCTCTCGCTCCGAGGGGAACTTCTCGCCGACGGGAACGACCCCGAGCCGGATGGCACGCGCGAGCCGGGCGACCGTCTCCTCGAATGGGTTGCGGGACGGGATCGGCTGCAGGAATAGATCCCGTAGCTCCTGTCCGCCTGATTCCTCTTGGGTCAATTCAGTCATCTCAACCACTTCTCACCCTCGTCCACAATCGAGAATGCGATATCGGTCAGAGTCTATCCCGTGGAAGATGGACGTGTCACCGCGGTTCTTGACGGGATTTCCCTGAGAAGGCCGGCGTCTGGCATGTACTTGACTATGAACAGACCATTGACGTAATATCGCGCTCGTCCGCGGGTGCGAACGTGGATACTCACCGCGAGACAAACGGAGGATGAGTTGCAGCGCGACGCAATGCAGACGGCCCTGCGAGAGCACCTGGTGCTGGGTTTCACCCAGATGAAGGACTTCGTCGAGCAACCGGTCCCGATCCTCGAGCGCGGTGAAGGCTGTTACGTCTTCGACGATGCCGGCGATCGCTACATCGACGGTCTCTCCGGTCTCTACTGCGTCGCACTCGGCCACTCGCACGGCGACGAGCTCGGCCAGGCGGCCCTCGCGCAAATGGGCGCCTTGCCCTACGCGAGCAATTTCAGCTCGGCCCATCCGCGCTCGATTGAACTGGCGACTCGCCTGGCAGGTCTGGCGCCGGAGGGCCTGGAGCACGTTTTCTTCGCTTCCGGCGGGTCCGAGGCCGTGGAGACCGCATGGAAGCTCGCGCTTCAGTACCACCGGGCGAACGGCGAGCCACAGCGGCGCACTGCGATTGCCCGCAAGAGGGCATACCACGGCGTTACCCTCGGAGCCCTTTCGCTGACTGGGATCGAGTCCGTTCGCGAGGCGTTTCAGCCGACGGCGATTTCGGTCAGACACGTCTCCAACACCAATCCATACAGGCATCCCGCGGGCGAGGATCCAGAGCTTTTTTGCAGGCTGCTGCTTGAGGAGATCGAGGAGGTCATCCTCGAAGAGGGACCCGAGAACGTGGCGATGCTGATCGCCGAGCCGGTCCAAAACGCCGGCGGCTCGATCGTCCCCCCGCCCGGCTACTGGCAGGGGGTGAGGGAGATTTGCGATCGCCACGGAATATTGCTCTGCCTCGACGAGGTGATCTGCGCCTTCGGCCGCCTTGGCCACTGGTTCGGGGCCGATCGCTTCGGGGTCAAGCCGGATCTGCTCACTTTTGCAAAGGGCTTGACCGGCGGCCACTTCCCGCTCGGAGGGGTGTTGGTCTCCAACCGGGTCGCGGGGCCGCTGTTGGACGGGCGCGCCGACTTCCTCCATGGCTTCACTTTCGGCGGTCATCCCACCGGCTGCGCGGTGGCGCTGGCGGCGCTCGACGTCTTTGAACGCGAAAACGTCTGTGTCAACGTGCGCGAGAACGAGCCCTACCTTGCCGAGCTGCTCGAGGGATTGCGTGAGATCCCGATCGTCGGCGACGTACGCGGGATGGGCTATCTGTGGTCAGTCGAGATCGTCCGCGACAAGGCCAGCGGGGAGAAGCTCGAGGGCGAGGAGGCTAAGCGGTTGCTGGCGGACGTGCTGTCTGCTGAGCTGTGGGAGCGGGGGCTGATCTGCCGCCTTGACAGCCGGGCCGACTCCGTGATCACGCTCGCTCCGCCGCTGGTTGCGGACCGCGCCATCTTGGCGGAAATCGCCACCATCCTCCGCGGCGCCCTCGAGACCACCGCGGCGCGAGTGGCCGAGCTGCCCGCGGTCAGATGAAGCCTGCTGATCTCGTAATCCAAGAGGAAGGAACCCAGCGATGAACAGTGGGGGACCACTCGCATCACTTTCCCAGCCGACCGCGACGCGGATCACCCAGGCGATCGAGGGGCTTTGCCATATCCCCGGTCCCACCGGCCACGAGGGGAAGGTGCGGGCTTACCTCGAGCAGAGCTGGTCGTCGTGGGGCCTGGAGCCGTCCACTGATCGGGTCGGAAACCTGCTGGCCAAGGTCGGCGGCAGCGGTCCACGCGTGCTCCTTCAGGCGCATATGGACGAGATCGGCTATGTCGTCCGCCACATCACCGACGAGGGGTTCCTCTTCCTCGACTCGGGACAGGGTGGGACGCGCGAACTCGTCGAGCCTCGCTACATGGTCGGCCAGAGAGCGCTGGTTCTCAGCCGGGAAGAGGTCGTCGCCGAGGGCGCCATCGTCGCCCCGTCGGGCCACGTTCTCGGGCTCGAGGGATCGAAGAAATTGCTCACCCTTTCCGACTTCTTCCTCGATGTCGGGCGGGAGTCGCGCGAGGAGGTCGAGCAGCTGGGGATCCACGTCGGGTCACCGGTGGTCTGGACCTCCGAGACGAAGATCTGGGGCAATCGGATCGTCTCCAAAGCCCTCGACGACCGAGCTGGCTTCGCGATGATGGAGCTCGTGCACGAGCGCCTCAACCTGAGCGATCTCACCTGCGAGCTCTGGCTTGGGGCCACGGTCCAGGAGGAGAATTCACTCCACGGCGCCCGCGCAATGGCGGCGCATGAGCAGTTCGACGCCGTGCTCGCAATCGACATCGGCTTGGCTGGAGATATCCCTGTGATCAATCCCACCGAGGTCGAGACCGCGCTTGGCAAGGGCCCGGTCGTCGTTCACCAGGACGCATCCTTCGCTTACCACCAAGAGCTTGCCTGGGAGGTCGTCGATCGGGGTAGAGAGGCCGGCATCCCCGTGCAGCACGGGATGTTTACGAACTACTCATCTGACGCCGGCGCATTCCTCGAGGGCGGTTCGCCGTCTGTGGTGCTGGGCGCCCCTGCCCGCTACTCGCACACCGTCAACGAAATGATGGATCTCCGTGATTTCGATGCCGCCGTCTCGCTGGTCCTGGCCTATCTCACCGGCGGCAAAGGAGGAGGCAAGTCCGCATGAGCATCCCGAAACTTCTCGAGGAGCTGCTCCTCGCCGATGGCCCGTCGGGCTTCGAGGGCCCGGCGTCCGATGTCTGGCGCCGCTTCGCGGCAGACTTCGGTGCCGAGGTCAGCGCTGACAAGATCGGCTCCTCGATCGCAAGGGTCGGTGAGTCCGGTCCTCTGCTCGCACTCGTCGGCCACATCGACGAGATCGGCCTGATCGTCAGGCACATCGACGAGGAAGGGATGCTCTGGTTCGCGCAGGTCGGCATCTGGAAACCGCATGTCCTTGTCGGCCAGCGGGTCAAGATTCGCGGCCGTGAAGGCCTCGTGGACGGGGTGGTCGCCGGTCGCTCGGAGATGCTGAGCTCGAGCCCGGAAGGGCCTGACAACAAGGCCGTGCGGCTCGCCGACCTCCACATCGACGTCGGCGCGTCGTCCCTGGCCGAGGCGGCCGAGGCCGTCAGCGTCGGCAACCCGGTCGTGCCCGTGGGCGACCCGTTGACGCTGCGCGGGAATCGCCTGATCTCGAAGGCCCTGGACAACCGTGTCGGTAGCTACGTCGCGCTGGAGGCGACGCGGAGGATCGCGACGGCCGGCGGTGCCCCGTCGATCGCGGCGGTCGTCACCGTCCAGGAGGAGGTCGGGATCGTCGGAGCGGCCACGGCTGCCTACGAGGTGCGCCCGGACATTGCTATCGCGATCGACGTCTGCCACGCCAGCGACGTTCCCGACGTCGACCCCAAGGAGACGGGCGCCCGTGGCCTGGGTTCGGGCCCCGTGGTCCAATACGCGCCCACTCTTTTCCCGAAGCTCGCCGAGCTGATGATCGAAACGGCGGCGGAGGAGGGGATTCCGTGCGCGCTGGGTGCCAACGGATTCGCCGAACGCGGGATCAGCTCCGGCACCGATGCTGACGTCATCCAGGCTTCACGCTCGGGCGTCGTCGCCGGTCTCGTCTCGATCCCGGTGCGGTACATGCACACGCCGGTCGAGATGGTGGACCTCGATGACGTCGAGGCCGCGGTTCGACTGCTGGTCGCCGTCGCGTCCAAGCTGGGCGACGACCTGGAGCTCGGCAAATGATGGCGGGGCCTCCTGGAGACCCGGTTCCGGTCATTCTCGACACCGATATCGGAACCGATATCGATGACATCTGGGCGCTGGCGATGTTGTTGCGCTCCCCGGAGCTCGATCTGAAGCTGGTCGCCACCGTCTCCGGCGACACGACCTACCGCGCGCAGCTCGTCGCTGCGACTCTGTCGGCAGCTGGTCGCGACGACGTGCCGATCGCGATCGGGCCGGCCACCAAGCTTCCCGACGGGGGGCCGGACGTATTCAGGGGTCAAACGCAGGCCGGGCTGGCAGCGGGTGTCGATCTCGATCTGCATCGGGGTGGCGTGCGGCGCGATGGCGTAGAGGCGCTGGTCGAGGCGGTGATGGCGAGTGAGGATCAGGTCACCGTGATCGCGATCGGCCCGATGACGAACCTCGCCGCCGCTCTGGCGCTCGAGCCGAGAATCGTGGAGAAGGCCAAGGTGGTCGCGATGCTGGGTTCGATCCACGCGGGGTTCAAGGACGCGCCCGATCCAGAACTCGAGTACAACGTGATCGTCGACGTCGATGCCTGTCAGGCCGTCCTCGCGGCGGACTGGGAGGTGACGATCACCCCGCTGGACACGTGCGGGTCGGTTGCGCTCGAAGGCGATCGCTACGCTGCGATTCGCGACTCGGATGACCCGCTGATGCGGCTCGTCGTCGGGTCCTTCCGGGAGTGGGACGGCAACTTGGCGTCAGCCTGGGAGGAGATTGATTCGTCGTTCTACTACGCCGGTATGAGCGAGCGCGAATCGACGGTTCTCTTCGACACGGTCGCGGTCTACCTGGCCTATGACGAGTCGCTTCTGAGCGTCGAAACGCTCCCCCTGATGGTCGCCGACGATGGTGAGACCCGGATCTCGCCCGGCGCCCCCGAGGCGCGGTTGGCGATGAGCTGGCGCCAGCGGGAGGATTTCCTCGACCATCTGACCGACCGCCTGCTCGGCCGCTGCTAAGGTCCTGTTTGGCATACAGTCAAGCCATTGGAGGTTCTGATGAGTGAAGTAGACGCTCCATCGCTTACGACCCCTCCGGTACCGGCGCACGACGAGGTCGCGGCCAACGGAATCGGATTCGTCGAGGGCGAGTACATGCCGGTCAACGACGCCCGAATCTCGATCCGTGAGAACGGCTTCTCCTGCAGCGACGCCACCTACGACGTGGTTGCTGTCTGGGACGGGGCGTTCTTCCGGCTCGACGACCACCTCGACCGATTCTTCCGTGGCTGCGAGCGGTTGACGCTGACCCCGCCCGGCTCACGAGAGGAAGTGCGGGAGATGATGTTCGAAATGGTGCGCCGCTCCGGTCTCCAGCGCGCCTACGTCCAGGTTCTCGCAACCCGCGGGGTTCCCGCCGCCGGAAAACAGCGCGACCCCCGCAAGCTCACCTCCGCCCTTTACGGATACACGCTGCCCTACCTCTGGATCCTTCCGCCTGAGCTCCACGAGGAGGGCCTCAATCTGGTCATCGCCCGCAGCGTCTTCCGTATCCCCCCGACCTCGGTCGACCCAACGGTCAAGAACTTCATGTGGGGGGACTTCACCCGCGGCCAGTTCGAGGCCTACGACCGCGGCGGGACCTACTGCATCCTCACCGACGGGCAGGGCTTGATCACCGAGGGCGCCGGCTTCAACGTCTTCTTCCTGGTCGATGGCACGCTCTACACCCCGAGCGAGGGGATCCTGCTCGGGATCACCCGTAAGGTCTGTCTCGAGATCGCCGAGGAGGCGGAAATCCCCACCGCCGTCGGCTCGGTGCCGGTCGAGCTCGCCGAGCGAGCCGAAGAGGCCTTCATCGCGACGACGGCGGGAGGGGTGGTGGCGATCACGACCCTCGACGGCCGCAAGCTCGGTTCCGGCAAGGAGGGCCCCGTGACGCGTCAGATCCGTGACACGTATTGGGAGTGGCACTTCGACCCGCGCCACACGGTTCCGGTCGACTACGACAAGGCCGCCTAGACGTTCGCCGCGGGGGTCTCCGCCCCCGCTTCATTTGCAGTGACGAAAAACAGCGCGCCGAGGCCGGCGCGCTGTTTTTGCACCCGGATCCAAACAATGTAAGATTGGCCAAGTCTTAGACCACAGACGCAATATGACTAACTTCGAGAAGCTCAACCCCAAGGCTCGCGGCATGCTGGAAGAGATGCGGCGCGCGGCTCGACCGGACTCGAGCCAGATCCCGATCGAGGATGCCCGGGCAAACCTCGAGCGCCTGATGGCGGAGGTCGGCCCGGGCCCGGGCGTCCAGACGGTCGAGGAGCGCCTGATCGCGACCCCGCCCGGGCCGCTTCCCGTCCGTGTCTACCGCGGGCGCGAGGCCAGTGGCTCCTGTCCGCTGATCGTCTATTTCCACGGCGGCGGCCACGCCCAGGGCAGCATCGCGACCAGCGATGCGCTTTGCCGCGGCCTCGCCAACGCCTGCCGGGCAATCGTCGCCAACGTCGAGTATCGGCTGGCGCCGGAGCACCAGTTTCCGGCGGCCTACGAAGACGCGGTCTTCGCGGTCGAATGGGGGCTGTCGAGCGCCGCGGAGCTTGGTGCCGATCCGACTCGCGTCGTCGTCGCCGGCGACAGTGCTGGCGGCAACCTCACCATGGCGGTGCTGGCAACTACGGATCTTTCGCAGCGGGTCGCGGCGGAGATACTGATCTACCCGCTTGTCAGCTTCGCCCGCCAGGGCGAGCTCTACGACGACGCGTTCGACGACTTCTTCCTCAACTTCGCCGAGCTCGAGCACTTCGCCGAGCTCTACATCCCGGCCGGGATCGACCGCGATGACCCGCGGCTTTCCCCGCTCGGGGCCACTTCCCTGGAGGAAATGCCGCCGTCCCTGATCGTCGCCGCGGAGTGCGATCCAATTCATCTCCAGGCCGAGGCTGCCGATGCCCGGCTCGTGGAAGAAGGAGCCAGCTCGAAGCTGCTCGTCTACGACGGGATGATCCACGGCTTCTACGGGATGACCGGCCTCTTCGAGGAGGCGCAAGCGGCGTTCGACGACGTCGCCACCGAGCTCGATCTCATCCTCGGCGTGCCCGAGCGCGCCTGACCCATAGGGAGGAACAACCAACCATGTCGGAGAAACGACTGAAACTCGGCTTCACTGCAGGCGCCATCGACGTTCCCGGCTCCACTGACGCCGAGCTCTACCACAGCATGCTGGAGGAGGTCGAGTTCGCCGCCGGGCTCGGCTTCGACTCCGCCTGGATGATCGAGCACCATTTCGTCGACTACTATCCGACCCCGAACCCGCTCGTCGGTCTCAGCCACATCGCCGGGCGCCACCCCGAGCTCGAGCTGGGAACCTCTGTTCTGGTCACGCCTTGGCATCACCCGCTGCGGCTCGCCGAGGACATCGCGATGCTGAGCCAGCTGACCGACCGGCAGCTGCACATGGGGATGGGCCGCGGAACCGCCAAATACGAGTACGACGCTTTCGGCCTCGATATGTCCGAGGCGCGTGAGCGCTTCGCCGAGACCCTCGAAATCGTCAGGCAGGCTTTCACCGGCGAAAAATTCACCCACTCCGGTAAGCACTTCCAGTTCGAGACGCCGGTGCAGTTGCGCCCCGTCCCCGATCCGAGTCAGATTTCGATCTACGGTGCGATCGGGAGCTCATCCAGCGCCAGCATCATGGGCGACGCCGGAGTCCCGCCGATCTGTACCTCGGTCGGCAGCCTCGAGGACCAGCAGGCCGCGATCGACACCTGGCGCGAGCACGCTCCCGAGCTCGCGGCGAGCGAAGATCTGGAGCTACCGATCATGATCAACTGCATCGTGGCGGACAGCGACAAGGAGGCAATCGCGCAAGCGCGCGAGCACATGCCCCGCTTCATGCAGGCCCAGATCGACCATTACCAGCTCGAAAACACCGACTGGACCAAAGTCAAGGGCTACGAGCAGTGGGCCAACGTCGCCAAGAACTTCAAGCGGCTGACGATTCCCGAGAACATCGATGGCTGGACCACTCGGCAGCTGATCGGGTCAGCCGAGACCGTGAAAGAACGGATCGACGAGCTGACCGAGATCGGCTTCAACCACATCATTCTGCAGTGCGCCACCCCCGGCGTTCCGCTCGAGTCGCGACGCGACTGGATGACCCGATTCGTCACCGAGGTCGCCGCCCCCGCTCGCCGTCAGCAGGCCGCCTCGGTCTGATGCCGGCGAGTGAAGGCCACCTGGCGCGGCGCCGGCTCGACGGCAAGCACGTCGTCGTCACCGGCGCCGCCGGGGGCATCGGCAGCGAGGTCTGCAGGCGGGTGAGGAGGCTGGGGGGGACCCTGACGGCGATCGACGTCCCGGACCGAGCCGATTCACCGCTCTGGGAAGAGCTGGAGGCACCGTTCATCGGCATCGATCTGGCCGGAGGCCTCGACGAGGCGCATGCCGCGCTGGCGCCGATCGAGTCACTCGACGGCCTCGTCAACGTTGCCGCCGTCGGCCCCAAAGAGGTCTTTCCCGAGTACACCGACAGCGCCTGGGATCTGATCTTCGACGTCAACCTGCGAGCACCGATGCACATGACCCAGGCCCTGTTCCCCCGTTTCCAACCGGGCACCGCGATTGTCAACTTCCTCTCGCTCGAGGGACTCTCCGTGGTCAACACCAGCGGCAAAACTGCGGCCGCATACGCGGCTTCGAAGGGGGCTCTAGCGACTTTCACGCGGACCCTGGCCGTCGACCTCGGACGTGCCGGCCACCGAGTCAACGCCGTGGCGCCGGGCCTGATCGCGACCGCCCAGACCGCTGCAATCAGCGATGCCTCGCGCCAGTGGGTAATCGGCCAGACTCCGCTTGGTCGGGTCGGCGAGCCAATAGACGTTGCCAAGGTCGTCGGCTTCCTGCTCAGCTCCGCGTCGCGGTTCATGACGGGCGAGGAGATCACGATCGATGGCGGTTTCGGGATGTGGCTGGGACGATGAACGCAGGCGCGGAGGCGGGTATGAGCAAGGCCGGTGGAGAGAGTTTCGAGGACCGTTCCTACGTCGTGTTCGGCGGCGCCGGCGGGATGGGCTGGGCGACCTGCGCCCGCCTGGCCGAGGCCGGCGCGAGGGTGCTAGCGGTCGATATCGACGCCGAGCGCGGTCGCGCCGCCGAAGCCGAGCTTGGGATCGAGTTCATCCAGGGCGACGTGCTCGACCTGGAGCCGGTCAAGGCCGGCATCGAAGAGCGGCTGGAGGCGATCGACGGCTTGGTCTACGCAGCCGGGATCCATGAGCACGGTCGCTTTCCCGCCGTCTCCGAAGAGGAGTGGGACCGGGTCTTCGCGGTCAACGTGCGGGGCCCGTTCTTCCTGATCCAGGCGCTGATGGAGCGCTTCAGGTCCCCCGGCGCCTCGATCGTCGCGATCACCTCGCTGGAGGAGTTCATCCCGGTTGCCATCGTCAGCTCGACGACGCCCGCCTACGCCGGCAGCAAGGCCGCGCTGGGCCTGGCCTCGAAATCGCTCGCCACCCATCTGGGTGCGCAAGGCATCCGCATCAACTCCGTCGCCCCGGGCCTGGTCCGCACGCCGCTCTCGGCCTCGGTGCTGGACACGGCCGAAGAGTGGACCGCGCGACGCACGCCTCTTGGCCGCTGGGCGGACCCTGAGGACATCGCCGACGTGATCCTCTTCCTGCTCAGCGATGACGCCGGGTATGTGACCGGGCAATCGATCACCGTCGACGGCGGCTTCGGCCTCGGGCAGATCCGCGGTGAGTAAGCGCGCGGCCCTGGTAACCGGCGCCTCGAGCGGCATCGGCCTGGCGATCGCCCGGGCGCTGGGCGAGGAGGGCTACGTACTGACCGTCTCGGGGCGCCGCGCCGAGAAGCTCGAGTCGGCCGCAGCGGGATTGCGCGACCTCGGGTTCGAAGTGCATGCGGCAGTTGCCGAGATCGGCCGCGAGAAGGACGTCCTCGCGCTCTTCGCCGCCCACCGGGAGGCTTGGGGACGGCTCGACGTGCTCGTCAACAACGCCGGCGTCGGCATCCCGGGGACGCTCGATGATCTCAGCGCCGACGACCTCGACCGCCAGCTCGAGGTCAACCTCCGAGCTGTGATCCTCGGCACCCGGGAGGGTCTGCCGCTCCTGCGTCAGGCGGGCGCCGAGCACGGCAAGGCACTGATCGTCAACACCGCGTCGATCGCGGGCAAGAGCGGCCAGACCCGAGCCTCGGTCTACGCCGCGACCAAGGCGGCGGTGCTCAACTTCACCGAATCGACTTCGCTGGAAGCGGGCGCGGCAGGGATTCAGTGCACTGCTCTCGCCCCCGGCTGGGTCGACACCCCGATGGCGGCCGAGCATTCCGACGTGGTCCCCGCCGAGGCGATGATCAAGCCCGAGGATATCGCCGAGGCGGTCCGATTCCTGCTGCGTACGTCCGCCAACTGTCAGGTCCCCGAGATCGTGTTCACCCAGCCCGGGCTGGGTGCCGCGGGCTGAGACTTTTGGCCAGCTCCAAATGGGCTGGTTGCTTCGTGACTAGGAGAGGAGAACGATGAACCGAGATGTCGTTGTTATCGGAGCCGGTCACAACGGGATAGTCGCCGCCTTCTATCTGGCGAAGGCCGGGCTGTCGGTCGAGGTCGTCGAGGCCAAGCCGACGATCGGAGGGGCCTGCAAGACGGAGGAGCTCTTCCCCGGCTACCGATTCTCGACCTGCGCCAATATCCTTGCCTGGTTCCGGCCCCGGGTCCTCGCCGATACGAAGCTGCTCGAGCGCGGGCTTGTCGTCGAAGGCGGTCTGCCGCGGTCGCATGTCCTCAGCGGGGGTCGCGGGTTCACCGCCTGGGAGGACGATGCCGAGCTGAGGGCCGAACTCGGCCGCCATTCCGAGGCTGACAGTCGCGCCTGGAGCCAGTGGTCGGCGCTGTGGGATGACGCCCGGGACCTGCTCGGGCCCTACCTCCTCAGCTACCCGCCGAGCCTCGGAGAGCTGCAGAAGCGGGCCGAGAAGCTGGGCCTGGAAGCGGTCCTCGAGACCCTGCTCACGTCATCGATCGCCGAGCTCGGAGATCGCTACTTCGAGTCCGAGGAGATGCGGGGGATGATCGAGGCGCCGCACGACGTGGGCAGCCTCTATGACCACGGGTCGGCCTTCGTCCAGGCGCTGGGGGCGGCGAACGGGATGTACTCCGAGACCGGGGACCCCTGTCTCAAGGGGTTTGTCCGAGGCGGCATGGGGCGGGTCATCGAGCTTCTCGCGGAGGCCGCTGAAGAGGAGGGTGTGGTCTTCCGCACTAACGCGCCGGTTGAGGCGATAGTCGTCGAGGAGGGCCGCGTCGCCGGCGTCGCACTCGCCGACGGAAGCCAACTGGAGTCGAAGACCGTGATCTCTTGCGCCGACGTCAAGCGCACCTTCACCAAGTTCCTCGCCGGGGTCGAGGAGGCCGGAGATGTCGCGAAGCGAGTGGAGAGCCTACGAGCCGACATCGCGCCCCTGAAGATGCACCTGGCGCTCTCGGGCATTCCGGAGTTCCCCGCGTTTCCCGGTGTCAGCGTCCTCGAGCGGAGCGCGCTCGCGATCCAGCCCAGCCGTGACTATCACGAGCGCGCATGGGACGACGCGAGGCACGGTCGCCTGCCCTCGAGTCCCTACATGAACCTCTTCATGCCGTCGGCCTGGGACGAGACGCTCGCCCCCGACGGTCGCCACACGATGTCGATCTGGATGCAGTTCGCCCCGGTCGAGCTGGCGGAGTCCTCCTGGGAGGCCGAGCGCGAGGAGATGGCCGACCGGATCGTCAAGGTCGTCGGCGAGTACTCGCCCGGCTTCGAGCAGCTCGTTGTCGATCGCTTCCTGCTGACGCCTCCGGACCTCGACGAGCGGGTGATGCTGACCGACGGGAACATCCACCACGTCGACATCGTCCCCAGCCAGATGCTCGCGCAGCGCCCGTGTCCCGAGCTCGCCCGGTACCGAGCGCCGATCGACGGCCTCTACCTCGGGGCCGCCGGGCAGCATCCCTTCGGAGAGGTTTCCGGCGGACCGGGCCACAACGTCGCGCATGTAGTGCTCGAGGACCTCGACCTCGTCTCGGAATGGCAGGAGATCGAGCGGGTGGCTGCCTGAGCGGGCCGGGGCTACACCGAGCCCTCGATTGGGGCTGGATCCGGATGCCAGTACGGCGAACCCGCGGCGATGTACTCGACCGGCACGTCCGGGACCACCTCCCGTAGCCACTCGGCGCAGCATTCCATTCCGGGCTCCTCGCCGACGGCGTGGCCGAGCACGATCATTCCTTTTCGGATGCCACGGCGAACCAGGTCCCTCGCATACTCGACTCCCTCCCACTCGCGGCACTCCCCCAAAATAAGCACGTCGGCCAGAGACAGCCCATCGATCGCCCACTCGAGAGGGCAGAAGCCTGGAGATAGAGCGATCCGGCCGACTGTCAATTGCCGATCGCCGATTACCCGGAGCGACGGCGCGGGCAGCTTGCGCTGGACGTCCTGAGCCAACCGCTCCAAGCTGGTGGGGGGTAGCTGGTACGTCGGCTGTCGGAAGTGGTGTTTGAGCCACGGATTCGAAGTCGAGCGGCCCGGCTGGTTCTCGGGCGTCCGCTCGTACTCCTCCCAGCCGAGGGCCCGGCCAAGGCAGGTCCAAAATGGATCGGGCTGGCGAAGGTGCCAGTGCTCATGGAGGCGAAATACGACTAGCTCGTTCTCTGTGATGACGCGAAGCTTTGCCGCCGCAACTCCGTCGTCAGGGAAGGCAGAGGGTTCGTCCTCATCGGTCCAGAAGGTGGGCTCATGGGTGATGAGCAGGTTGCTTCCGCCGCTCGCAGCGCGATTCAACACGTCAAGCGTCGGCCAAACGCTGACAGCGACCCCGGTGACCGTTGCTCCGGGATCGCCAACTATGAATCTGTCCTCCGTGGCCGCTTGCCACTCCACGCCGATCTGGCGTTTGATGCGATCGACGATCTGTCCTGCGCTCACCACTGTCATCGGAACCAGGAGCCTCGATCCAGGGCGCGGGTGCGGCCCCTACTCAGGGTTGACCTCGACGCCGTCGAGATCGCCGTAGAGAACCTCTACCTCACAGGTCCGCTCGCCACTGCCGCTGTCGATGCTTTGGCGATAGATGCCCCAGGCGCCGCCGGCGACGAAGAAGGCAGAGAAGTCCGCGACGTTGATCGCCGGCGCGAAGGAGATGTGCCGCTCGACGAGGTCGACGCGGCTGCCGCAGAGCGCGGTGTAGACGCTCCAGCTCGCCAGCGATCGGGCGTAGTGGTCTCCCGCCTCGATCTCGTTCCAGGGGTTTCGCTTGTAACCGTCATAGCGGTCGCGAACGGCCGCGACCATCGTCAGGCCCTCGTCGACCAATCCCGCTTCGATCAGGACTGAGGCGACGTAGTACTCGGTCCCCGACCAAACCTCGTCGGCAAAGAGGAAGGGTTGCTTTGGGCGGCCGCCGTGCGGCCAGCTGCACTGAAGCAGCCCGGCCTCGTCGTTGATCGCGTAGACGCGCTCGTAGTTGCGGTGTCCGTAGAAGCCTTCCTTGAAGTTGTGGCCGTAGATCGCCGCCGCCGTGGTCCGCAGGCGCTCCGCGGGGATGACGGGGTCGAGGCCGGCCGCACGCGCGAAGAACTCGCCGAGGAGCTGGTCGGAGAGGCATCCGGTCCCGTACTGGTAGCGGTGCGCATCGACATCGTCGAGCTTCTGTATGTAGTACTCGCCGTTCCAGAGCAGCTCCTCGGTGGCGGCGGCGGTGCGGCGAGCGGTCTCCTCGTAGTTGGCGGCCAGCTCCGCTTCGCCCAGGTGGGCGGCGATTCGGGTCCCCGCCTGAAGGGCGGCGAGCAGCTGCAGGGCCGTCAGCGAGTTAGGGCCGAAGAACTCGATGTCGTAGGTGTTGTGCTGCTCGCCGTCGAGCAACCCGTCGCCATCGGTGTCCCACTCCCTGAGCGCGTAATCGAGCGCCCGCCGCGCGCCTGGCCACAGCTCGCGCAGGAACTCTTCGTCGCCGCTCAGCCGCCACTCCCGGTAGAAGCGGACGATCGTCCCGAGCTGGCCGTCGGTCGCCGGGTGGTCCCAGCCGGTCCGCCCGAAGACCCGATTGGTGCGGAAGGCCATCAGGCCCTCTTCATTGGTCTCGAGCAGGAACTCGACGCGCCGCATCGAGCGCTCGAGCTCCGGGAACAGGTGGGCCATCGTCTGGGCGTAGTTCCAGACGTGCGTGCAAGAGCCCTCACAGCTTCCGCGCAGGTGCAGACCGCCCTCCCAGGCGAGCAGGGTGCCGTCCTCGATCCGGAAGCAGGTGGTGCTGCGGATGGTCGAGATGTTGGCCGAAACCGCGTCAAGCACATGGGGAGGGAGCGAGCTGCCGAAGAAAGCTCGGTGGAAGTCCCGCGTGTGGCCATCGAGGCGGTCGAGCTCGTCGCCGAGATAGCGCGCGACCTCCCAGGCGTCGGCGAACCGGGTCGCGTAGTAATTGCGGGCAACGCCGTCGCTGGGGGCGTCGTCGTCGGGGAAGATGAATCCGTTCCAGCGGCGCTCGCGGTTGGGGAAGTGCCAGCAGAGGAGGAACTCGAAGGTGTGTTCGTCGCCGGGTTGGAGCTGCTCGTGTATTGCCAGCGAGCCGATCGGGAGCATCGGGATCGCCACGTAGGGCGAGTTGCCACCGGACGCGAGCGGGGGCACGTCGGTGAGGCGCCCGTCCTCCTCGAGGTCAGCCCAGAACTCCATCAGAGCGTCCCAACTGTCGGCCGCCTCGTCCCAGGTCGGCTTCGCGGTCACGTTCTCAGCCCGAGTCGCGAGCGCCATCGTCCCGTTCGTGAAGTGATCGGCGGGAAGGTCCTTGGAGCCCATCAGCACTCCCCGCACCCGCTCCTCGGCGAGGAAGGAGTTGGTCCCGGTCCCGTCGCAGCGCGGCGGGAAATAGCGCTCGCTCTCCTGGAACCCGACCGCATTGGCAAGCGATCCGGCGATCGTCACGTCGACCGGCCGGTCTGAGCGATTCTTGACCCGGTAGCGAAGAACGGCGGCGGGAATCCCCGAGTCGTCGGCATCGAGCGGGACGAACGGGGTAAACGCCTCGAGCCCGACCTCGACCGGGAGCTGGTCGTCAGAGAAATCGATCCAGGCGAACGGGTACTCGCCGCGCATCGTCGAGCCCTCCAGATGGGGCAGGCCCGCCGGGTCGCCGAAGTTCACCTCGCCGAGCTGCGTATAGGGCGGCAGCACCTTGGACTCGAGGACTCTGGTCAGGGACCCGTCGGCGTCCTCGGTCCGGATCGCGAAAAAGCTGAACGGCAGGAAGTTGCCCTTGCCCTGATTGTTGAAGATCTCCCAGTCGAGCAGCTGACCGCGGGCGCCGAGCGAAACCGTCCCGGTGCCGATTCCGCCCAGCGGGAAGGCCGCCGCGTTGGCGTCGGCCCCGAGCTTCCGCTGTTCTCCAGGGGCGTGGTCGGCGCCCCGGGTGGTGGCTGGTGCCTCGTCGGCCGGCTTACGGGGGGGGTGCATCAAGTTCTCTCTCCTCTTTGGGCTATCGCCAGTACATTAATGCTTTACACTCTCCGCGGGCAAGCGTCCCGGCTCCATGACCCGATCCACGGTTCCCATTCCGGTCGTCCTCGACACCGACATCGGCGGCGACATCGACGACACCTGGGCGCTGGCCATGCTCCTGCGCTGCCCCGAGCTCGAGCCACGGTTGGTCCTGACGGCGATCGGCGACACGACCTACCGGGCCAGGGTCGCCGCGGGCATCCTGGCTGCGGCAGGTCGTGAGGAGGTCCCGATTGGGATCGGACCGGCCACCGAGCTTCCCTTGGGCCTCCCCGAGGTGACGGTTCAGCCGCAGCAGGCGCTCGCCGACGCCACGGACCTGAGCAGCTACGCCGGGAGCGTGCGGACCGACGGGATCGAGGCGCTGGTCGAGTGCATCATGGAGAGCCCCGAGCCGGTGACGGTGATCGCGATCGCGCCGCTGACGAACATCGCCGCGGCCCTCGCCCTCGAGCCCAGAATCACCCAGAACGCGCGCCTGGTGGCGATGCTCGGCTCGATTCGAAAGGGGCTCTTTGGCGCCCCGGAGCCGGCGCCCGAGTGGAACGTCATGGCCGACGTTCCCGCCTGCCGGGCGGCCCTCGCCGCCGACTGGGAGGTGACGATTACCCCGCTCGACAGCTGTGGCAGGGTGTATCTCGATGGAGAGCGCTACGCGGCGATCCAGCGCGCGACAGATCCCCTGCTCGAAGCCGTGATGCGGACCTACCGGGAGTGGGCGGAGGCGGTCGGGAAGGCCGAAGCGGCCGAATTCGTCGGCATCGAGCCCCAGATCTATGGCCCCCAGATGTACACCAGCAACAGCTCGGTGCTCTTTGACACGGTCGCCGTCTATCTCGCTTATGAGGAGTCCCTGCTCGAGATCGAGCCGCTCCCGATCGCGATCGAGGCCGACGGCATGATGCGGGTCTCTGCCGGAGCTCCGGTGGTGAGGGTTGCCATGGGATTGCGGGCCGAGGGCTTCCTCGATCACCTGACGCGCCAGCTCACCGTGGGTCACGGCGAGACCTGATCGGGCCGGTCTGTTTCGGTCGCCGAAGGCAGATCGGCCCCGGGCGATTTCCTGAACAGGCACTCGGGCCGAATCTAATTGACATTCATCAGACCTTTATCTATGTTAGCGGCGGGACGAATCATTCCCTGCAGCCTGTCTTGGAACTTACTAGGAGGAAACATGACCAGATCTGGTCGGGCATTGAGCCGATTCGTGCTTCTTTGCGTAGTTGCCGTAGCAGTGCCGACGCTGGCCGGCTGTGGGGGAAGCAGCGGCAGTAGCAGCAGCGACGCCAGTAGCGCTGAAGCGATCGACGGCGGCGTCCTGCGTGTTGGCGTGCCAACGGGACCGGAAACGCTTGATCCGGCGCAGAACGGCGATGGGGGGATGATCACCGAAACCTTTGGTGAAGCCCTGTTCGAAACCAACTCCGAGGGCGAAATTGTCCCGAGGCTCGCGACGAGCTATAAGACCTCCGCCGACGGCCTCACGGTGACGATTCACTTGCGCACCGATGTGACCTTCTCGAACGGCCAAAAAATGACGTCGAAGGACGTAGTTTTTTCGATCGAACAGGCTGAGGGCGGCGCGATCAACAGCAGCCTCTATGAAGAGATCTCGAAGGTGAGCGCGCCGTCGCCGGACACCGTGGTCCTGACGCTTAAAGAACCAATGCCCGCGATCACCTCTGTGCTCGCGAACTACAGCTCCCTGATCGTTCCCGACAACTGGGCCGGCATGTCAGAGAAGGAATTTTCCCTGAAGCCGATGGGCACCGGCCCGTTTGAGGTCAAGTCCGCGAAGCAAGGGGGGACGGTCAAGCTCGTCTCCAACCCGAAGTACTGGGGCCAGCCGAAACCGCATCTCGACGAAATCGTCTTTAGCCCGGCCGCTGAAGAAAGCAATCTGCAGCAGCTTCGCAGCGGTGCTCTCGACGTGGTGAGCAGTGTGACTCCGATCGGGGCAAAAACCGGAGTGCCCGCCAACTCGGGCATACAGATCGAAGAATCGGCCGCGAAGTTCGTCAACACCTTCCTGCTCAACCAGAACTTCCCGCTCTTCAAGGATCCGCGGGTGCGCAAGGCGATCAATCTCGCGATTGATTACAAGGGGATCACGGCAACCGCAACCGATGGCAGAGGGCAGGAAGGCGCATCTTTCCTACCACCCGACCAGACGTTCCGGATCGACACGCAGCCCCCGGCTCGCGACGTTGCCGAAGCCAAAGAACTGATTGCCGAAGCGGTCAAAGACGGCGTCAAGCCCGAGTTCTCGCTCAACTTCAACAGCGGCGAAGCCTACTCACGCCTGGCGACTCAGATCGTCCAGCAGAACCTCGAAGAAGTCGGCCTGACGGTGAAGCTGCAGGGGGTCCAGGAAGCGTCGTTGTACGAAGGGCTCTTTGGGGGCGACTACGACGCCATTCTTTATGGCGTCGGCGCGACGTTCTCAGATCCGGTCGGGATGTCCAATGTCATCCTCGGGGTTGTATCCCCGCCGGCCGGACAGGATGTCAAGGCACTGAAGAAGGTCGCCGAAGAGGCGGCGACGGAGTTGAACGAAGAAAAACGGGCTCAGCTCTACGCCGAATTGCAGGAAATGATGATCGAAGAAGAAGCCCTGTTGCCGCTCAACTACCAGCCGGAAATCGTGCCTATCGCGGAAAACGTCACCGGACTTGAATTCGATGGCGTTGGCAATTTGCTCCTGCGAAACGTAGGTTTCACCGGCTAATCCATGATTGGGCTCTTTCCTCGGCCGCGACCTTGACTCATTGCCCGAAGGTCGCGGGCTGGAGCCCGCCCCGCTAATCGACGAAAGCCCCGCAATTGCGGGGCTTTCGTCGTTCTTGGAACGAAGAGGCGATATACAAGTCAACGAGCCTCGAGTCGGTCGACGACTAGACGAGCGATTTGTCGAGATCGGGGCGGACCGCGGCCGCCCGCCGTACGTAGCGTGCAGGGTTCACGAAGTAATCCATGATCCGGCCGGTCCCTTGCTCCGCGTCCTGGACCGGAGCAGGGGACCGAGTCACCCGGTCCGCGCCCGCGTAGTTATGGGCGTGTATTTGGCTTCGTAGAGCCGGCGGGTCGGACTCAATGCCAACAACTAGACCATTAGCTATTATGTACGAGCTGTGGGGAAGGGCGCTGGGAGAGAGGCCAAAGTTTGTCCGAGAGCAAATGAGGAGCGAGAGTATCCAGCAGTCGCAAGGTCGAACACGACCTGGTCGGCGATGCTCGGTTGCACGGCTCGTGTGTCGCGCCGTAGAGCGAGGGGCTAGGAGCGCCCGGTGACCTACGCCCGCTTCCTCGCCAAGCGCCTCCTGCAGGCCGTCCCGGTCATCATCGGGGTCACGATTGTCGTCTTCTTCCTGATCCACCTGGTTCCGGGAGACCCCGCGCAGACGGCACTGGGCCTCAAAG
>DATKLT010000032.1:0-2934 GCA_035542315.1 Solirubrobacterales bacterium
GGTGAAGGGCCGGGTGCGCGATCCCGTCCTCGCCCACTCCCGTCTGCTTCTCGAGGTCCTTGAGCTGCGTCGTCCCCATCGGTCGATCCTCCATTCCCTAGACGGCCGAATCGCTCGGCCTTGATTGTGCATATTACATAGGGAAGTCAAGTCAAAGCTCGGGGCGGGCGGGGGCCGCTCCCCGGATCCGCTCGATCACGTCCGACTCGTCGACCCCCTGCCCTTCCCGGGACCAAGCGACGTGTTGGTCGGGCCGGACCAGCAGGAGATCGGTGCCGTACCGCTCGGCCAGGCCGTGCCGCGTCAGGTCCACGAAGCGCAGGGGGACGCCGCGGCGCGCCGCGGCGTCGACCAGGCCGCTCTCGAGCCCGCCGGCGCCGCCGAGACGAAGCAGGGTGAATCCGTCGGCGAGCTCGTCGTAGATCGAATCGCCACCGCCGAGCCAGGCGTGGGGCAGGCGTGCACCGGCGAGGGAACCCGCAGCGCTCGAAGACGAGGAGATCGCGGCGGATTCATAGCGAAGGTCGAGGACCAGATCCAGCGCGTGGAACTCGGCACGCTTGGTCTCCTGGATCCGATCGTGGGCGAGCCGTCTCGCCTCGGCGCCGGCCGGGCCATCGGAGTCGATGCCGGGCGTCAACAGATCGCTGGACAGCACCCGCATGTTGCTGGTGGCCTCGGCGATCACCTGTTCCTGGACCGGCCGGCGCTCCAGCTCGTAGGTGTCGAGTAATCCGGGATCCGCCCAGCCTTCGAGAACCCCGGCGAGCTTCCAGCCGATGTCCACGGCGTCCCCGACTCCGATGTTCATGCCATGACCGCCGAACGGTGGGTTGAGGTGCGCGGCGTCACCGGCAAGCAGGACCGGGCCGATCCGGGCGCGGTCCACCAGTTGCATCCTGGCCGTCCATGGATCGGTCGACAGCACCTCCACGTCGAGCGGTCTGCCGACGACGTCCGCGATGATCCGCTCCCTCTCCCGTTCGCCGGTCTCCGCGTCGACGCCGAAGGCGCCCATCCACCACGTTCCCTCGCGATCCAGCGGTCCGATCAGACCCCCGGCGTCCGCGTTGACGATCCAGTACTGGATCGCGGGCCCATGCCTCAATTGCCGCCAGAGCTGCGGCGAGCGGAAGACGATCCCGAAGTTGGGCCGGAGCGCCCACTCCCCCACGTAGGAGGCGCCGATCGCCTCCCGCACCGTGCTGCGAGGACCGTCGCAACCGAGCACGAAGTCGGCTTCGATCTCGAGCTCCTCTCCGCTGCCCGAGACGACGGTGACCGCCGCGCCCTCGCTGCCGGCCCGCAGTGCCGCGACCCGCAACCCGGTGACCATGGTGCTGGCATCGAGCTCCTCGACGACTTCCCGCAGCAGCTCCTCGAAAAGGTATTGAGGCGCCTGCTGGCCGAGCTCGGGGAAGCGGTCGCCATCCGAAACCAGGCCCAGGACTCCCGTGAAGCGGGAGATCTCGTAACCGGTGAGCGACGTGCAGAAGACGATGTCCTGGCTCCAGGAGGTCGGCAGCGGACACCTTTCCCGCAGCCGATCGGCAATTCCCCATCGACGAAGGTGCTCCATCGTTCGTGGGTTCACCGTCTTGCAGCGGGGTCGGGCGTGGGAGACCTCGGCCCGGGGCTCGATCACGACGTTGTCGATGCCGCGGCGGCCCAACTCGACCGCCGCCGCGAGACCAACCGGCCCGCCGCCCGCGATCAGGACCCTGGTTCGACGTGGGCACCGCTCGATTCCGCTGCCGGGCGCCATCAGATGCGGCGCCTGGGTTCGGTTGCCCGCCGCGAGCCCTTGCCTTTCTCGCCGACGCGGTTCGCGAGCACTCCGATCCGGGTGCCGCTGAGCTCGACCGAGCTTCCCGGTTCGATCCAGCGATCGAGCTCGAGGCCGCAGCCCCCGCCCATCGTCCCGCTTCCCAATAGGTCGCCCGGATAGAGCGTCTGCTCCTGTGAGACCCAGGCGATGATCTCCTCGAAGGAGAAGTGCATCTCGCCGATCGTCCCCCTGGACCACTCCTCGCCGTCGACCCGGGCCGAGAGGACGATCTCGTCGCGGTCGATGTCGGTGGCGATGCAGGGGCCGATCGAGCTGGCGAAGTGCTTGCCCATGGCTGGGCCGATCCCGACCGACATCTCCCTCAGCTGGATGTCGCGCGCGCTCCAGTCGTTGTAGAGGGTGTAGCCGGCGATGTGCTCGGCGGCGCGCTCCACCGGGATCCGCCGCCCGGCCTTGCCGATCACGGCGCAAAGCTCCAGCTCGTAGTCGAGCTTGTCCGTGTACGCCGGCCAGGGTACGACGTCGTCGGGACCGTAGATCTCCTCGACGTTGCCCGTGTAATAGACGGGCAGATTGAACCACTCGTCGGGAACCTCTTGAAGCGAGTTCAGGACGTGCTCCTCGACGACCATGAAATCCCGCAGGCTGTTCGGCCTGGGCAGTGGGGCCGCCAACCTGAACTCGTCATCGACCACCACCAGCGGCGGACCGCCGGCGGCAGGAAGCTCGCCGGCGCCGGCCAGCGCGACGAGCTCGTGCGCGGCCTCGAGCGCGGGGGTGCCCGCCTCGAGGAAGCCGACCATGTCGCCGGGGACCGTCGTCCCAGCCGAGCCCGCGTCCTCGCCGCGCAGCTCCAGCAGGGCCTCCCACGAACGCGACAGGTCGAGGACGCCCCCGTCCACCAGGGCGCCGGTCCGATGCACCCCCTGGGCTCGGGCGGGCGCCTCGAAGGTGACAAGCCTGAGACCCACCATCGACTACGGGCTGGTCCCGTTCCTACTCCGCGCCTCCCTCAAGAGCCACTCCCCGCAGCCGATGCGACCGAGGTCTCGATCCGGTCCTCGACGAACTCCTGGCGCATCGAGCCGATGCCAGGGATCTCGCTCTCGAGCACGTCGCCGGGCGCCAGGAACCAGGGCGGGGTC
>DATKLT010000033.1:0-21893 GCA_035542315.1 Solirubrobacterales bacterium
GCTCCGACGAGACCCCCTCTGGCTCCCCTCCATCACACCTCTCTCCTCATCAACCCCATCAGCTCCAGCGCCCCCGCCTTATGAAGTGGTTCGTTCAGATTCCCGCACTTTGGACTCTGAACGCACGAAGGGCACCCGGACTCGCACGGGCACTCGGAGATCAGACGCCGGGCGTCGCCCAGCAACCGCTCGAACTCCTCGTAGCCGCGCCTGGTGATCCCAACCCCGCCGGGATGGCCGTCGTAAATGAAGATCGTCGAGCGCCCGGTCTGGAAGTGGACGTTGGTCGAGAGGCCGCCGATATCCCAGCGGTCGCACATCGCGATCAGCGGCAGCACCGCGATCTGGCCGTGCTCGGTCGCATGCAGGGAGCCGAGCAGGGCATCGGGAGGGAGCGACCCGCTGAGCCGATCCGGCAGCACATACCAGAGCGCCTGGGTGACGAAGCTTTGCTCGGGCAGCTCGAGGGCGACGATGTCGATCGGCTCCTGCTCGGAGATCGAGACCCGCTGGAAGGCGATCACCTGCTCGCTGACCGAGACCTCGCCGGAGTGCAGCTCGACCCCCGCCGTCGAGCGCTGCTCGTGGATCCGCTCGATGTAGATCTCGGTCTCCTTCTTCGGCCGCGTGTACCAGTCGCCGTCGAAGGCGGAGACGATCGCCCGCCGCTCTTGGACGTCGAGCCGCTCGACCTCGTAGGAGCGGCCGAGGTGGAGGTAGACAGCGCCGGGGTGGACGGTGGTGAAGGCGCGCTCGGCCTCGACCAGGCCCAGCATCTCCCCCGAGTCGCGCTCGATCACCGCCACCGAGTCGGCCGAGGCCGAGCGCAGCGCGATCCGCCCGGCGACGAACGTATTCCGCCGCGGCAGCAGCTTGCCCCCTGCTCCGCGCAGCTCCCCCGCTTCGACCAGCCGCTCGGCTCGCTGGCGCCAACCCGCGCCGAAGATCTCCTCGTCCTCGTCGGTCAGCGGCATCTCGTAGGCGGCAGCGATCAGGTGGCGGGAGGCGATCTGCTCGTTGCCGTGGTCGAGGATCGCCGCCTCGACCGGGCGCTCGAGGAACTCCTCCGGGTGACGGCAGAAGAACTGGTCGAGCGCGTCGGCACCGGCAACGTAGACGGCGAGCCCGCGCCGCCGTCGTCCCGCCCGCCCCCACATCTGGCGCAGGCTGGCGACAGTGCCGGGAAAGGTGACGCAGATCGCGGCGTCGAGCTCGCCGACGTCGATCCCCAGCTCCAGCGCGTCGGTCGCGACCACCGCCAGCAGCTCGCCGCCGCTGAGCTGGTCCTCGATCTGGCGCCGCTGCTGCGGCGTGTAGCCGCCGCGGTAGGGAGCGATCCGCGCCGCCAGCTCAGGCTTCCCGCGCCGCTCCAGGTTTTCGCGGGCGAAGCGCTGGATCAGCTCGATCCCGCGCCGCGATTTGAGGAAGCAGATCGTCCGCACCCCCTGGCTGACCAGCTCGGCGAGCAGATCGGCGGCCTCCGAGAGCGCCGAGCGCCGCGTCCCCGTCGCCTTGTCGATCAGCGGCGGGTTCCACATCGCCAGCTCGCGGCCGGCGCGCGGGGCGCCATCGTCGTCGATTAGCTCGAACGGCGTCCCGACCAGCCGCTCGGCCAGCTCGACCGGGTTGGCGATCGTCGCCGAGGCGAGCAGGAAGCGCGGCTCGGAGCCGTAGGCGCGGGCCAGCCGCCGCAGCCGCCGCAGCACGTTGGCGACGTGGGAGCCGAAGACGCCGCGGTAGGTATGGGCCTCGTCGACGACGACCCAGCGCAGGTTGGCGAAGAAGTCTCCCCAGCTCTTGTGGTTGGGGAGGACGCCGACGTGGAGCATGTCCGGGTTGGTGAGGACGAGGTTGCTACGGCGGCGGATCGCCGGTCGCTCGTCCTTCGGCGTGTCGCCGTCGTAAATCGCCTCGCGCAGCGACGGCGGCCGCAGCTGGGCCAGCTTGCGCGCCTGGTCCTGGGCGAGCGCCTTGGTCGGGTAGAGGTAAAGGGCCCGCGCCTTCGAGTCGCGGGCGATGCCGTCGAGGACGGGCAGGTTGAAGGCGAGGCTCTTGCCCGAGGCGGTGCCGCTGGTGATCACCAGGTTCGAGGCGCTCGCAGCCTCGAAGGCGGCGAGCTGATGGCTGTAGAGGCTCTCGATGCCGCCGCGGCGAAGCGCCTCCGCGAAGCCCGGGTCGAGCTCCCCCGGCAGCGAGACCGGCCGCGCCCGCCGCTCCCCCTCGGAGCTCTGAGCGACGATCCGCCCGTCGCGCCGCCCGGGATCGATCGCGATGCTCCACGTCTCGGCGAGAAGCGAGCCGCCGCGCGCCATCAGCCGACCCGCTTCGCTCGACCGCGGATCTCGGCGGCGACCCTCATCCCCTGCAGAGACGAGCGATCGTGAAGCCGCAAGATGTCGGCCCCCTCGCGGACCGCGAGGGCGGTTGCCGCCACCGTCCCCCACTCGCGCTCGCGCGCCGGCCAGCGCTCCTCCCAGGAGCCGGCGAGGACGGCGCCGATGAAGTCCTTGCGCGAAAGCGAGACGTAGAGCGCCAGGCCGAGATCACGCAGCTCGCCGAGGCGGCGCAGGATCTCGAGGTCCTGCGCGGGACTGAGGTCGAAGTCGAGTCCGGGGTCGATCGCGATCTGCTCCTCGCCGACGCCAAGCCCGCGGGCCAGCTCGACTCTCCCCTCGAACCAGGCCTTGAGGTGGTCGACGACGTCGTCGTACTCGCGCCAGGGCCGGTCGACCCGCGGCGGCCCCTCGATGTGCATCAGGACGTAGCCGCATCCCGTCGCCGCGACCAGCTCGAACATCTCCTCGCTGCCGCCGGAGATGTCGTTGACGGCGTCAGCGCCCGCCGCCAGCGCCCGCCGCGCGACCTCGACCGAGAAGGTGTCGGCCGAGACCGGCACGCCGCTGGTGGCGAGTCCCTCGATCGCCGGCACCAGCGCCGCGGCCTCCTCCTCGGGCGGGACCAGCGGTCCGGCTTTGGCGGCGACGGCGCCGACGTCGAGCATCTCGAACCCGGCCTCGGCCAGTGCCAAGCCGTCGCGCACCGCCTGCTCGGGTGTGCCGCTGCGCGCTCCCTCGAACATCGAATCGACGGTGACGTTGACGATCCCGGCCGCGATCGGGTGGACCAGGTCGAGGGTGCGATCGGAGAGGCGCCAGCGACTCATCGGCCGAGCTTATGCCCTGCCCGCCCCGGGCCCCCCGATCCTCAGGGTCGCCGCTTCACCTTCACCAGCTCGCTGCTGCCGCCGCTGAACTCGACCAGAACCCCGAAGCGGTAGCCCTGGGAGGGCGGCTTGCCCCCGACGGCTTCGATCTGACCCCGCGAGAGCCGCAGCTCGATCTCTCGGTGGTACTCGCGTTGGGGCACGACGCTGACCCGCCGGGTGCCTGCGCGCAGCGTGCCGCTGGTGCCGGAGGGATTCGAATCGAATTTCACCTGGGCCCCGGCGAGGACCTTGCTCGGATCGGCGTCCATCCCCCGCGGGAGCCGAAGATGGATCGCGTGCAGCCCTTCCCAGGGCGGAGCTTGGACGGTCAAGTCGACGACCGGCTGTGGCGAGCCGAGGTCGCGGCTCCGCAACGTCACCTGCGCCCGCGGTAGGCAGCCGGCGGCTCGCAGTTGCACGGTCGTTCCCCTGCATACCAAGGGGAGCCGCGTCACCTCGCCACCGACGCCGAAGGAGGGATCCGGGCGCCCGTCGGAGAGGAAGCGACGCAGGAAGAACCTCGTCGCGTCGCGCCCGGTATGAAGCAATCCGCCCACCAGAATCGCCCCGTGCGGCTGGTTGGCGAGCGCGTACGCCGTTTCGCTGGCCCCTTCGCCTCTGGCAGCGTCAACCAAAGGGTTGACCGCACCTTCATGACCGAAGCCGTAGTCGGGCTGACCGTCACCGAGGAAGGCGGCCAGTGCGAGGCGCGAGCAATCGATGCAGTCGCGATCGCTCTCGCCGGCAACGAGGAGTCGGCCGCTCGGCTGAACGAGAACCGCATTGGCACGCGCGGGTCCCTGGAACCGGGTGAGAGCCGCCCCTGCGACGCCGAAACTCTGGTCGAGGATTCCGTCTTCGCTGTAGCGAGCGAGCAGCATCTGCCCGGCAGCTTCGCCGGCGACCAGCAGGCGGCCCTGGGGATCACGGGCAATGGCGTTGGCGGCTTCTGGACGGGCGTCAGCCGGAAAGAAGCTCGATTCGACCAGGCCGACACCGCCGCCGAAGGCCGGCGTCGGCCCGGTCGGGTAGCCGCCAGCGTCCGTCGGCGCCGGCACCAGACCGACCAGCGCCGCATGCGAGCGCGCGCCCGCTTCTTTCGCCACCACGTTCCCGGCGCCGACGATGGCGCCGCTGGGCAGGATGAGGAAGTCGTTGAGGACCGAATTGGGCTCACCTGGGCCGCCGTCGCCGCTCGTCATCGCGCCGATCCAGGCGGGGCCGCTGCGGCCGTCGGCAGCGACCGCGTGCAGGCGGCCGTACAGTCCCGAGCCGGCGGCCTTGGGATAGCCGTCCATGCCGCCGGTGAGGATCGCGCCGTCATCGCCGACCGCGATGCTCGTCGGGTACCAGGACGACGACGTCCCGGGCGCGGCTCGCCCGGCAATACCGAAACGCCGATCGAAGCGGCCGTCGGCCAGCAGCTGCGTAACCTGGCTCAGGGAAGAGGCGAGGTCGATACGTCCGTCGGGCCGCAGCGCGATAGCCGTGAACGGCGCCAGCGGTCGAGCGATCGTGATCCCGCCGTCGCCGAAGGAGGGATCGGGACGACCGTCGGGGAGAAATCGAGCGACAGCGCCGAATTCCCGACGCCTCCCTTCCCGAATCAGCCGCCCGGCGCCGCCGGCGACGAGGATCTTGCCGTCGGGCTGGACGACCATCGCGAAGTTGCCGACCGAGGCGCCCGCTGGCGGCGGCGCAGCTGTCGCCAGCATCGACGCTCCCAGCGCAACCGCCATGGCCACCGACCTGATCCTCGCCACTCGATTCCCCCCGTTCGCTGGATCGCGTTGCAGGTAAACGGAACTCGGCTACGGTAACCGCCGCGATGTCGCTGAGTTGCGTCTACACCGACCTCGACGGGACCCTGCTGGGACCGGGCGGAGTGCTATTCCGCGACGCCGACGGCGCCTTCTCGATGGCGCAGGCGCGGGCGCTGGAGGCCTGCGCGCGGGCCGGGGCCGAGGTCGTGATCATGTCCGGCCGCCGCGAGCCGCAGGTGCAGGAGGCGGCGCGGCTGATGGGCCAGACCTCCTACATCTACGAGGCCGGCTGCGCCTTCTCGATCGAGCGCGAGACGACCCTCCTCACCGGCGACCTGCAGCCCGACGAGAGCGGCACGATCTACGAGCAGATCGAGGCGCGCGGGGTGCCGAAGCTGCTCTTCGAGCGCTTCCCCGACCATCTTGAGTACCACTCGCCCTGGCACCACGGCCGTGTCCTCTCCCACCTCTTCCGCGGCAAGGTCGACGTCGCCGTCGCCAACGACCTGCTCGCCGCCAACGGCGACGACGACCTGCGGCTGCTCGACAACGGTGCGATCGGCACCCCGATGGCGGCGATCGACGGCCCCACCCACGCCTACCACCTGGTCCCCAGGCAGGTCAGCAAGGCCAACGCCGTCGCCGCCCACGCCCGTGCCCGCGGCTATGCGCCGCAGGAGTGCATCGCGGTCGGCGACTCGGTCGAGGACCTCGAGGTCGCCGCCGCCGTCGGCCGCTTCTTCGTCGTCGCCAACGGGCCCGAACGCGATGCCGGCCTGCGCGCCGAGCTCGCAAAATGGGACAACGCGACGGTGACCGAGGGACGGATGGGGGACGGCTTCTACGAGGCCGTCGTCTCGACGCTGATGGAAGGGCGCTGAGTCGCCTGCGCCTGGCGGCGCGGTCGTTTCACCTTGAAGTACGCGGCCCCGAAGTAGCTGCCGAGGACGAGCCCGGCGGCGAGCACCTGCGCGATCAGCCCCTCGAGAGTCGGGAAGACCGCGAACCAGAGACCGACCCAGCCCGGGATCGAGAGCGGCACCGGCGTCGTCGGCAGCCAGCCGGCGAGCTGCATCTCCTGCACGCTCTCGCCGACCATGACGATGAGGACGACGCCGAGCAACACGCCGGTCAGGATCAGCATCCGCTTGTAGTGCAGCTTGCGGTGGGCGAGGAAGGTGAGGGCGCCAACGGCGAGGGTCAGCAACAACCCGATCCCGGCTCCGGCGAGGACGATCCCCGAGCCGTAGCTGAGCCGCAGGTTCTGGAGGAAGAGGACGACCTCGAAACCCTCGCGGTAGACCGAGGTGAGGCCGAGGACGACGAACCCGATCAGCGCCGCGCGGCGGCCGTCGACGCCGGCGCGGTCGAGGATCCGGCGACGCTGCCGGTTGCGGTTGGAGATCCAGCCGGTCCAATAGACCTTGTGGAAGAACCAGTTCATCACCACCAGCAGGACGATCACGGCGAGCAGGCCGGTGGCCGCCTGCACGGCGAGGCCGCCGGCTCCGAGCTGGCCGATCGCCCAGGCGGCGACGAACCAGGTCGCAACCGTGGCGCCGAAGCCGGCCAGCGCCCCGGCCGCGATCGGCCTGCGGTAGCCGGCGCTGGCGCCGGTCATGCTGGCGGTGACGGCGGCGAGGACGAGGATCGTCTCCAGGCCCTCGCGGAAGACCAGCAGGCCGCTGTCGAAGACGACGGCGCCGTTGCTGAGGTGGGAGGTCGCGGTCGGGTCGGGGACGCCGCCGTGGGCATCGAGCGCGCTCCAGGCGAGAAGGGCCAGCAGCAGGCCGCCGGCGTAGAGGGGCCAGCGCCGCCTGAAGCTCTCCTTGAGGGCGGCCGTCATTAGGGTGCCCACATTAGGTAGTCCTAATAAAGAGAAGATGAGAGCGGGCCGAGCTCGGCCGATCCGCACGCCGACTACTATCGGGTCGACAAGGTCAAGACCCGGGAGAAAGGGAATGCGTGTCGTCGGATAACGCCACCGTCGCCGAGCAGGAGTACCTGGAGACGATGTTCTGGATCGAGGAGGCGGGGCTGCCGATGACCGGCGCCAACATCGCCCGGGCGATGCAGCTCTCGCCGCCGACCGTGCATGAGATGGTCGGCCGCCTGGTCGAGGACGGCTACGTCGAGCGCAACCCGAACAAATCGCTCACCTTCACCGACTCCGGGCGCGAGCACGCCAGCTTCATCGTCCGCCGCCACCGGATGATCGAGCGCTTCCTCACCGACGTCCTCGGCATTCCCTGGGACGAGGTGCACGAGGAGGCGGAGCGGATCGAGCACGCGATGTCGCCGGTACTGGAAGAGAAAATGCGGCTCGCGATCGGCGACGCGACGACCTGCCCGCACGGCCACCCGATCGTCGAGGGCATCCGCGAGCAGGGCTCGCTCCTGGCCGACGTCGCGGTCGGCGCCGACGTCACCGTCCTGCGCTTCGAGAACGAGGCCGAGGAGCTGCTCCACTACCTGCGCGGGGCGGGGCTCGAGCCGGGCCTCGAAGGCAAGCTCGAGAGCAGCGACGAGGACAGGGTCGTAATCGCCTCCGCCGACGCCAAGCACGAGGTCAGCCGCAGCGTCGCCGAGACCGTCTCGGTCCGCGCCGACCCGGCGCCGCCGCCGCGCGCGGCCATCCCCGAGCAGCTCGTTTTGAGCAGCGACCGCTACGGCCGCTGATTCCCGAGGCGGCTAATCGGTCGCGATCGGGACGGTGACGATCGGGGTGCTGGTCGGGGCCGAGGTGCCGCCCTGCGGCTCGCGGGTGACCATCACGACTTCGACCCCGTGCATGTCGGCGATCATCGTCGAGGCGTTGCCGTCGCGGTCGGGGACGAAGAGGGCCTTCACCGGTTCGACTTCGCCTTCGCGCTGGACCCAGGCCTCGAGCACCTTGTCGGGTGGCAGCGACTCGACGTGGGCGAGGTTGAGCTCGGCGCCCTGGCCTTCGCTGACGACCTCCGCCGTGATCCCGTTTTCGGCGCCGGTGTAGGTGCGCGGCGAGTTGCCGCCGCCCCCGCTGCCGACCTGGTAGCCGACGAAACCAGCGATGAGGACGAGGACGACGGCGAAGCCGGCCGCCAGCGGTCGCCAGCGCCGGCCCGGGCCAGCGCCGCGCAGCCAGCCGGTGATCTGCTCCAGCGGGCCGGCGTCGGCCTCGCCACCCTGCGCAGCCGCGGCGTCGGCGCGGACCTCGGCCAGCAGCCGCTCGCGCAGGGCGGGCGGTGGTTCGCGTCGCGGCGCCGTTTCCGGCAGCGCGTCGACCGCCGGCGCCAGCCACCTCATCGCCTGGCGGCAGCGCTCGCAGGTCTCCGCGTGCCGCTCCAGCTCCGTCGCCCGCCCCGGCTCCAGCACCCCGAGCAGGTAGGCGGCGACGTCCTCGCTCCAGCGCTCGTGCTCGTTCATGCCAGTCCCTCCGCCAGCTCGCCGCGAATCTTCTCCAGCCCCAGCCGCATCCGTCCCTTCACCGTGCCCAGCGGCACGCCCAGCATCTGCGAGATCTCCGACTGGCTGAAGCCACCGAAGTAGGCCAGCTCGATCACCTTCGACTGGTCGTTGGGAAGGCGATCGAGGGCGCCGCGGATCTCGCCCGCGGTCTCGTGTCGCATCGCCTCCTCCTCGGTCCGCTCCTCGGCAGGCCGCTGCTCGAGCACGGAGTCGTCGTCGAAGTTCAGCTTCGGGGCCCTGCCGGCACCGGCCCGCAGCGCGTCTATCGCCCGGTTGCGGACGATGCTCAGCATCCAGGCGCGGACGCTGCCGCGGGTGCGGTCGTAGCGGGCGCCGCTGCGCCAGAGCGAGATGAACGCCTCCTGGGTGACGTCCTCGGCGGCGCCCGCGTCGCCGACGACCCGGTAGGCGAGCGAGTAGGCGGCGCCGCCGTGGCGGTCGTAGAAGACCGCGAACGCCTCCGGGTCCTTGGCCGCGATCAGCGGCATCAGCTCCTCGTCGGCGAGGCGCTCGGCTTTCTCACGGTCAACCGCCATCCCGCACCAATCTTCGCGCCGCGGAGCCCTTCCCCTACGCGAGGAAGGGTTCCACCGCCTTCAGCACCTGGGCTTCGTCGAGGCTGGGGTCGAACGCAGCGGGGGCCGGTTCTTCGCCGTTCTGCAGCCGGATCGCGGCCGCGTGGCGCGCCTCGACCTGGACGATCGAGCCGGCGGCGCCGAGCACTTCTTTGGACGCGATCATCGGCGCGGCGCCGTTGTAAGCGCTGACGCCGGTGTCCTCGAAGGTCTGCGCCAGCTTCAGGAAGCCCGCGGTGTCGTTGTAGGGGAAGTCGAACTTGGGCTCGGCCACGGGCTTGCCGCCGAGCTGCTTGATCGTCGCCTGCAGCGCTTCGACATGCTGTTCCTCGTCATCGGCGAGCATCCCGATCAGCTTCTTCAGGTCGCCCTTCGCCTTGGCCCGGGTCTTCGCTTCCTTGTAGAAGGTCGACTCGAGGTACTCGAGGGTGAGGGCGAAGTTGAGGATCCCGACGTCGCCGCCATTGCTGCCGCTGCCCATCGCCAGCGCCCGGCGGACGTAGGGACTGACGGCGAGCGTGCCGTAGGCGGCGCCGGCGGCGAGCGCCCCCTTGAGGATCACCTCGCTGCGCGAGAGGTCGCCACCGCTCTCGTCGATCACCTCGACCGCGGCGAGATCGGGACGGGCCGGTGCGTGAGTGTCGTGTGCGTCGCTCATAGCTGCTCCTTTCGTCTCCCGTCGCCCTCAGCCGACGATGAACGGTTCGACGGATTTGAGGACGGTCTTGGCGTCGGCCGGCTTGGCGAACGCCCCGTCGGGGGTGATCGAGGTGCCGAGGACGGTGTTGAGGACCGCCGCGTGGCGTCCCTCGACGCTGTGGATCGCGAGCGCCGAGGCGAGCACTTCGGGGCTTTCGATGTTGGCGGCCTGGCCGAGGTAGGCAGCGGCGCCGAGGTTCTCGACGGTCCCCGCCAGTTCGGTCACGGCCTTGGCGCTTTCGAGCGGGAATTCGGTCTTCGGTTCGGGCGCGGGCTTGCCGCCCATCTGCTTCACGGCCGCGGTCAGGGCGGCGACGTGTTCGGCCTCCTCTTCGCCGAACTTCTTGATCACCGCCAGGTTGGCACCCTTGAACAGCCCGCTCTTGACCACGTCGGCGTAGAACGCCGTCTCCAGATACTCGAGGGTCAGGGCGTAGTTGAGGATGCCGAGGTCGCCCTTGCCGAACTGTTCCGTTTCGGACTTGCCGGCGCCGCCTTCGGCAGGGCTCGTCGTCGAGCCGGTCATGGTCGAGCTGCCACCGCCGCCGCAGGCGGCGAGGAAGGCTGCGGCAGCAGCCGAGCCACCACCCACTCCCAGGAGCGCCCTCCGTGAAACCTTGGTTTTCGTCGCCTCGGGAACCATCGTGCCTCCTCGCTCGTTTGCCATCTGTCGGTCCCCTACGCGAGCCGCAGGGCGGGCGGATCACAATCGATTCGATCGGGGAAATTGATCCGCGGGAAGCCGCCGCACGAATAGGTGGCATGAAGAGAATCGGGCTCACGCTCGTCCTCCTCGCCCTGCTCTTGGCGGCCTGCGGCGGCTCGGAATCGACCACCGCAGGCGCGTCGACCAGCAGCGGCGGCAACGGCGAACCGGCCGCGGTGACGATCGAAGACTTCGAATTCGATCCGGCCACGATCACGGTCGCGGCTGGAACGACGGTCCGCTTCACCAACGAGGACAGCTCGCCGCATACGGCGACCTCGAAGCAGTCGGGTGCCTTCGACACCGGGACGATCAAGCAGGGCGAAAGCGCGACGGTGAAGCTCGACGAACCCGGCACCTATGCCTTCTTCTGCGCCTTCCACCCGTTCATGAAGGGAACGATCGAAGTCGAATAGGGCCGTCAGAATCGTCCGATGGCTGCCATGGCGGCAACGGGGACGAGGACGCGCGGCGCGGTTGCGCTGACCCTGACCTCGATCATCTCCGTCCAGACCGGCTCGGCCCTGGCGACCGGCCTCTTCGACCAGCTCGGGCCGATCGGCACCGTCTTCCTCCGTGCCCTGTTCGGGGCCCTGCTCCTGTTGGCGCTGGTCCGCGGGGCGCCGCTGCGGGCGCGCCGCTGGCCGCACCGCAACGTCGTCTTGCTCGGCCTTGCCGTCGCCGGCGTCAACATCTTCTTCTTCGCCGCCCTCGACCGCCTGCCGCTCGGGATCACCGTCACGCTCGAGTTCGTCGGCCCGCTCGGTGTCGCTCTGCTCGGCTCGCGCCACCGTCGAGACGTGGTCTGGGCGCTGCTCGCCGCGGTCGGCATCGTCCTCCTCACCAACGGCGGCGGCAGCGGGATCGACGCGCTCGGCGTCGTGCTGGCCCTCGTCGCCGGCATCTGCTGGGGCGCCTACATCGTCCAGAGCGACCGCGTCGGCGCGGTCGAGCCGGGCGTCTCCGGGGCGGCGATGGCGGCGGTGATCTCCGCTGTGGTGGTGGCGCCGTTCGGGATCGCCCAGGGCGGCAGCGCCCTGCTCGACCCAGCCCACCTGGCGGTCGCAGCCGTGATCGGCCTGCTCAGCACCGCGGTGCCCTACGTCTTCGAGATGGAGGCGCTGCGGCGGCTGCCGCGGGCGACCTTCGGCGTGCTGATGAGCCTCGAGCCGGCGGTCGCCGCCGCGATCGGCTTCATCGCCCTCTCCCAGGACCTGACCGCAGTAGAGATCCTCGCCATCGCCCTCGTCGTCATCGCCAGTGCCGGCGCCCTGCGTTCCGCGGCAACTCCGCCGCCGCACGACAGCTGATCGAGATTGACGCTAGGCAGGTGCGCCGGAGCGCAGGCGGTCCAGGGCGGTGGCGATGCGACGCACGCCCTCCGCAGCCTGGTCGGCCGGGACCGGGGCGAAGGAGAGGCGGAGGCTGTTGCGGCCACCCTCGATCATGAAGTCGGGGCCGGCGACGAAGGAGACGCCCTCGGCCTTGGACTCGGCCAGCAGGGCGACGGTGTCGGTGCCCTCGGCGAGGTCGAGCCAGAGGAAGTAGCCGCCGTCGGGGACGACGAACTCCGCCTCCGGGATCTGCTCGCGCAGGGCCTCGACCAGAGCCTCGCAGCGCGCCTTCAGCTCGCCTTTGACGAACTCGATGTTGCGGTCGAGCTCACCGGTCTTGCAGAGGTCGAGGACGATCGACTCGGCCAGCATGTTGGGCGAGATGTAGGTCTCGTTGGCGCGTTTGGCGAGCTTCGCGATCTCCGCCGCCGGCCCGGCCAGGTAGCCGACGCGGATGCCGGGGCTGACCGTCTTCGAGAAGGAGGAGGCGTGGACTACGCGGTCGGCGCGGTCGATCGCCAGCATCGTCTCCAGCGGCTGGCCCTCGAAGGGCAGCTCGCGGTAGGGGTCGTCCTCGAAGATCCAGAAGCCATGCTCGGCGGCGAGCTCGACCAGCCGCACCCGCTTCTCGGCCGAGAGCGTGCACCCGGCCGGGTTGTGGGCGTTGGGGATGACGTGCGCGAGCTTGATCGGCCCCTCGGCCAGGGCCGCCTCGAAGGCAACGAGGTCGAGCCCGTCGGACTCCAGCGGCACCGGCACCAGCTCGACCCCGATCTGCTGCAGCAGCAGCAGCGTGCGGTCGTAGGTCGGCTGCTCGACGACGACGCGGTCGCCGGGCCCGACCAGATGGCGGAAGAGCATCGCGCCAGCCTCCAAAGAGCCGTTGGCGATCATCACCTGCGACGCGTCGAGCCCCCCGTGACGCTCGGCGACCCACTGGCAGAGCCCGGGGTGGCCGATCCCGACCCCGTAGGAGAGCGCCGTCTCCCAGTCCTCGGCAAGCGCCCGCGCAGCCGCATCCCGCACCTGCTCGTGGGGAAGGATGTCGGCGCTCGGGGCACCGCGGGCGAAGGAGATCGTGTCTGCGGCCATCGCCCTCGACCCTAGCAACGCGACCTATACTCGCGCGCCATGGGGGGCTCGTCCAGATTGCGCCTCGGCGCTCTCGCCCTGCTCGGGGTGCTTGCGGCACTCTCGGTCGCGCTCTTCCTCGGCGATTCCTCCAGCGATGCCGAAGCTGCCAGCGGCTACCGGCCACCGAGGGTCGACCAGACGCAGATGCTGCTGCGCCTGCACGACCTGCCGACCGGTTACGTCAACGGCTACCTCGGCGAGGGGCGGGGAGAAGACGGGATCCTCTGCGAATCGCTGAGACAGTCGCGGTCCACGCCGGCGCCGCTGGCGAGGTTCGTCGGCGCCTTCCGCCCCAAGGGGTGCATCGCCGCCTACGACAGCGTCTTTACCGCGCCGGGCGAGGAACCGCGGGCACCGCTGGTCTACAGCGGCGCGATGGCGCTCGGCAGCGACGCCGCCGCCGACGCCGCCTGGAGGCTGGTGCCAACGCTGCTCAGCCGCGTGACCAAGCACCAGCGGATACCGGCGAGCGAACCATCGCCGCTCCGGGTCGGCAGCGAGGCGCGGCTCTTCCACACCACCGCGGTGCCGTTCACCTACGGCAGGCCCGGCACCAAGGCGTCCTTCCTCGCCTGGCGCTCCGGGAACGTGGTGGCGGTGATCATGGCGATCTCCGACTCGTTCGCGGAGACCGACGCGACGGTCGCCGAGATGGCCCCGCGCCAGCAGGCCCACGTCCGCAAGCCGACCCCCTACACGGCCCCCGAACGCTACGACGGAGAAGTCGTGCTCGACGACCCCGAGGTCGACGTCCCCGTCTACTGGCTGGGGCGCACCTTCATGCCGGGCGGAGAGCTGATCTCCAACCGGCTCTACGGCGCCTACTACCAGCGCGAGCCGCAGCCGGAGATCCAGGGCCACGGGCCTTTGGAACTGGGCGAAGCGCCTAGCGGTCAACTCACCCTTGGCTACTTCAATTTCCAGCTGATGACCTGGACGTCGGAATCCTGGAGCGTCTTCGCCGATTCGGCGAGCGCACGGGCGCTGACCGGCTGGCACTGCACCCAGAAGCGGACGATCTCGCTGCCGGACCGGACGGCGACGATCTTCCTCGGCTACGCGAAGAACTACGGAACCTGCCCGGCGAAGAAGCCGTCGATCGCCAGCGCCTGGGTCGATGTCGGCGGCGTCAAAGTCGTCGTCAACCCGCCCACCTGCCCGAAGGGGTGCTTCTTCCACACGCCCTACGACTCCTACGCCGGCATGGAAGCGATCGTCCGCGGCCTGAAGCTGCGGCCGAAGCCGGTCTACTGAGCGCCGCTCGCTAGAGCGACTCGAGGACTTCGGCCGCGATCGCCGCGGTCTCGGTCGGGCTTTCGCCGACGCGGACGCCCTTCGCCTCGAGCGCCTCTTTCTTGGCGGCGGCGGTGCCCGAGGAGCCGGAGATGATCGCTCCGGCGTGACCCATCTGCTTGCCGGGAGGCGCGGTGAAGCCGGCGATGTAGGCGACGACGGGCTTGCTCACCTCGCTGGCGATGAACTCGGCCGCCCGCTCCTCGGCGTCGCCGCCGATCTCGCCGACCATCACGATCAGCTCGGTGTCGGGATCGGCCTCGTAGAGGGTGAGGATGTCGATGAAGTCGGAGCCGACGATCGGGTCGCCGCCGATGCCGACGATCGAGGAGTTGCCGGTCCCCGCCTGCTTCAGCTCGTTGCCGATCTGGTAGGTCAGCGTGCCGCTCTTGGAGACGACGCCGATCGGGCCCGGGTCGAAGAACTGGGCGGGGATGATGCCGACGTTGGCCTTGCCGGGGGAGAGGACGCCGGGGCAGTTCGGCCCGATCAGCCGCACACCCGCCTCCTTCGCCTTCCAGTAGGTCTTCAGCATGTCGAGGACGGGGATGCCCTCGGTGATCGCGATCACCGTCTCGACCCCGGAGTCGATCGCCTCGTCGATCGCCGGCGCGGCGAAGCGGGCGGGGACGAAGATCATCGAGGTGTTGGCGCCGGCCTCGGTGACCGCCTCCTCGATCGTGTCGAAGACCGGGACGCCCTCGACGTCCTGGCCGCCCTTGCCGGGGGTGACGCCGGCGACGAGGTCCGTCCCGTAGGCCCGGTTGCGGAGTCCGTGGAAGGAGCCCTCGCGGCCGGTCAGGCCGGAGACGGCGAGCTTCGTGTTGCCGTCGACGATGATGCTCACGAGCCGCTCCCGGCGAGCTCGACGACGCGGCGGGCGGCGTCGAGCATCGTCTTCTCCTGGTGTAGGTCGGGGAGGTTGGCCTCGGCGAGGATCTGCAGCCCCTGCTCGGAGTTGGTGCCGTCGAGGCGGACGACCAGCGGCACGCCGAGGTCGATCTGCTGCGAGGCGGTGACGATGCCCTTGGCGATCTCGTCGCAGCGGGTGATGCCGCCGAAGATGTTGAAGAGGATCGCCGTCACCTTGGCGTCGGACTTGATCACTTCCAGGGCGTTGACGATCGCCTCGGCTTTGGAGCCGCCGCCGGCATCGAGGAAGTTGGCGGGGGCGCCGCCGGCCTGGGCGACGACGTCCAGAGTCGACATGCAGAGGCCGGCGCCGTTGGCGAGGATGCCGACGTTACCGTCGAGTTTGACGTAGGTGAGGCTCTTTTCCTTCGCCATCTGCTCCTGCGGGTCGTCGACGACGTCGGCGACCGCGGCCAGGTCCTCGTGGCGGAAGAGCGCGTTGCCGTCGATCGTCACCTTGGCGTCGAGGGCGACGACCTCGCGGTCGGCGGTGACGATCAGCGGGTTGACCTCGATCAGGGTCGCGTCCTCCCCGCTCGCCACCTCGGCCAGCTTGACCAGCACCTCGGCAGCGGCGTCGAGCGCGTCCTCGGCGAGCCCGGCGGCCGCGACGATCGGCCGCGCCGCGGCGGCGTCGAACTCCGCGGTCGGGTCGACGTGGACTTTGACCAGCGCCTCGGGATCCTCGGCGGCGACCGCCTCGATGTCCATCCCGCCCTTGGCGGAGACCATCGCCAGCAGCTTCTTCTCGCCGCGGTCGAGAATGATCGAGGCGTAGTACTCCTCGGCGATGTCCGAGCCGCCCTCGATCCAGACCTGGTCGACGCGGAAGGGACCCTCGCCGTGGGGGCCGACGATGTCCATGCCGATGATCGCGTCGGCGTACTCGCGCGCCTCCTCGGCGTTCTGGGCGATCTTGATCCCGCCGGCCTTGCCGCGGCCGCCGATCAGGACCTGGGCCTTGATCGCGACCGGGTAGCCGATCCGCTCGGCGGCGGCCACAGCATCCTCGACGGTGTCGGCAACCTCGCCGCTCGGCACCGCGATGCCGTGCTTGGCGAACAGCTGCTTACCTTGGTACTCGAGGAGGTCCATGGGGTGGGGGAAGTGCGGTCGGGGACCCTATAGAACTTCGGTGTTCGGGCGCTCGGCGGTCACGGCAGCCGTGGTGGGAACTCCGAAAGTCCCCGCACTTGGCATAATGCCGCGGCTCAATGGCCCTTCCCAGCCTCAAAACCATCAACTGGGTGACGACCGACTGCTACGGCACTCTCATCGACTGGGAGAAAGGCATCGTCGACGCCTGCAAGAAAGAGGCGGCCAAAGACGGGTTCAGCTTCGAGGAGGAGCCGTTCCTCGCCCGTTTCATGGAGGTCCAGGCCGAAGTGATGGCCGGCTCCTACGAGCTCTACGCCGAGGTCCTGCGCCGCACGATCGTCAAAGTCGCCGGCGAGCTGGGCTGGGAGGTCGAGCCCTCGCGGGCCCAGTTCCTGCCCAACAGCGTCGCCTACTGGCTCCCCTTCCGCGAGGCCAACGCGGCGATGGACCGGCTCGGGAAAAAGTACGAGATCGGGATCATCTCCAACATCGACGACAAACTGCTGGGGATCTCGCGCCGCCACCTGCGGACCGAACTCGACCTCGTCGTCACCGCGCAGCAGGTCCGCAGCTACAAGCCGGACCCGGTCCACTTCAAAGAGTGCGCGCGGCGGATCGGCGGCAAAAAAGGCTGGCTCCACATCGCCAGCAGCTACACGACCGACGTCGCGCCGCTGCTGAAAATGAACGTCCCGGTGATCTGGGTCAACCGCCACGGCGAGAAGCTCGACGGGCGCAAAGCCCCGACCCTGACGGTCAAAACCCTCCGCGACGCGGCGAAAAAACTCGGCGCGTCCTGAGCGTTTTCTAGCGTTCAAGGCGCAACTCCGGTTTCCCCAGCCGGTTTTCGCGGTAGGCGCTTTTCCCGATCTCTTCTCTGATGAATAGGTCTGCGATACCCAGCACTCAGACGCGTGCCCTGGCGGCGGCGCGCTTCGCCATGGCCCTCGCCGTCCTCGCCCTGATCGGCGCGGTCGTCTTCGCCGCCGGGCAGAGCGACCCGGCCAGCGCGGCGACGGCGAAGCGGACGGCGCAGACGTCGGCCACCCAGAAACCGAGCTTCGTCGTGATCCAGACCGACGACCAGACCCTCGACCAGCTCTACGCCGCGCTCAACGTCGGCGGTACGGAGATCCGGGTGATGCCGAACACGCTCGACCTGATCGCCAAGAAGGGCGTCACCTTCACCCGCTACTACGTCTCATACCCGCTCTGCTGCCCCTCTCGGGTCAGCCTCCTGACCGGGCGCTACGCGCACAACCACCACGTGCGCGGCAACGTCCCCCCCGAAGGCGGTTACCCCGGTTTCTCGATCCGCAACGCCTACAACCACAACCTCGCGACCTGGCTGCAGGGGGCCGGCTACCGCACGATCCACATCGGCAAGTTCCTCAACGGCTACGGCGACGAACCGTTCGACAACGGCAAAACCGTGCCGCCCGGCTGGGACGCCTGGCACACGGTGCTGAACGCCGACACCGACCACTACTTCTACGGCTACACGCTCAACGACAACGGCTCGATCGACGGCCCGTTCGGCGACTCGGGCAGCTGGGAAACGCGCGAATACGGCGAACGCGACGACCCCGGCTGCCCCAACGCGCCGCTCAACGGCAAACCCTGTTACTACGAGACCGACGTCTTCAACCGGATCGCGACCGAAGAGCTGAACGGGACGCCGCCTGACCGACCCTTCTACCTGCAGCTCGACTACACCGCCCCGCACGGCGACTTCCGCCGGCCGGCCGGCCCTGAGCCAGCCCCGCGCGACTACGGACTCTTCGAAGGAGTGCCGCTGCCGCACAACACCTCGCAGGGCTTCAACGAGGGCAACGTCAACGACAAGCCCCGCTTCATCCGCGAAGCCCCCTTCCTCTCGGCCAACGACATCCACACCTATCGCGTCTACTACGACAAGGCGCTGGAGTCGCTGCGCGCCGTCGACGACGGGGTGAAAATGATCTACGACACGCTCGGCGCCCTGCACCGGCTGCGCAACACGTACATCCTCTTCACCTCCGACAACGGCTTCTTCTACGGCGAGCACCGCCTCACCGGCGGCAAGTTCCTCGCCTACGAGCCCTCGACCCACCTGCCGTTCCTGATGCGCGGGCCGGGGATCAAGCCGGGCACCGAAACCGGGCAGCTCGCCGCCAACATCGACATCGCGCCGACGATCCTCGAACTGGCCGGGGTAAAACCGGACGTCTACGTCGACGGCGAGTCGCTCTACCCCTTCGCCCACGACCCCAGCCTGCGCAACCGCCGCCCGATCCTGTTCGAGTCCTTCGTCGAAACCAGCGACGTCGAAGAGAACGGCGGCGGGCCGGCGGCATCCCCCGCCAAAGTCGCCAACGGCAGCTCCGGCGGCGGCCCCAGCGTCAACGAACGGCCGAAGACCGGCTACGGCTCCAGCGCCAGCGCCCATGCCTCGATCGTGGCGCCGCCGAAGAACTACTACGGAATCCGCCTCGGTCCCTACAAGTACATCGAGTGGCCCGACGGTGAGAAAGAGCTCTACGACATCACCAAGGACCCCTACGAGCTCAACAACATCGTCCGCGACCCCAACTACTTCCCGATCCGCGCCTTCCTCCACAAGGAACTCGTCCGCCTCGAGGTCTGCCGCGACAAGACCTGCCGCGAAAACGCCGGCAAGATCCCGCTGACGAAGCGGGAACAGCTGAGGATCAAACGGCAGCATGAAAAGGAACAGCGGGAACGGGAACGGGTTCGCAAAGAACGCGAAAAAAAGAAGCACTAGAAGTAGGGGGCTTTGCGAGAGGGGGATCTGGTGACCCCTCCCAAAACTCGCTCGCATTCGCTCGCTTTTGAGTGTTTTGGGAGGGATCACCAGATCCCCCCAACGGAACCGCTCCGGACTTCCGGTGCTCCCCGGTCACGAAGCTTCCCAACCCCGACGTGTCCCGACAGCTTCAATCCACCGGTTCGCATCCTCGGGCTTTGAAGCTCCTGGCCCTTGGCGTCGCAGCGGGAGACCCAGCGAGCTGCCGTGAACGCTCGCGACCATCACCAAGGGCTTCCCAGCTCCCGAAGCTTGAAAGAGGGCCGGTGGACCCTCTGAAAACACTCAAAAGCGAGCGCAGCGAGCGAGTTTTCAGAGGGTCCACCGGCCCTCCCCAAACCCTGGTGGCTGTGCCGTCCTACTCGATGGTGGCGAGCAAATCGCCGCTGTTGACTGCGTCGCCCTCTTTGATGGCGAGGCTCGTCACCTTGCCCGCCCGATGCGCCGTGATCTCGTTCTCCATCTTCATCGCCTCGATCACGCAGACCAGGTCGCCCTCGGCCACCTCGGCGCCCTCGGCGACGACGACTTTGAAGACGCTGCCCTGCAGCGGCGCAACGAGCTTCTCGCTTGACGACCCGCCTCCCCCGCCAGCTTTGCGCTCGCGTTTGGGCGGCTTGCGGCCGCCGGCCGTCGGCGCGGCAGCGCCGGCGACTGCCTCGCCGATCACCTTGACGTCGAAGAGCTTGCCGCCGACCTCGACCTTGTAATCGCGGCTGAGGATCTCGGCCCCCTCCTCGCTCGGCTCGGGCGCCCCTGCCTCGGCCGGGGCGGTCGACTTGAGCCAGTCGCTGTCCTCCATCAGGTCGCGGCAGGTCTCGCCCTTGGCCCACTGCTCGGTGGCGAGGATCGCTTCGTGGAAGGGGATCAGCGTGGTCAGGCCGCCGGAGTCGTATTCGGAGAGCGCCCGCAGCATCCGCCGGGTCGCCTTCTCGCGGTCGACGTCCCAGACGATCAGCTTCGCCACCATCGGGTCGTACATCGGCGAGACCTCGGAGTTGCGCTCGACGCCGGAGTCGACGCGGACGCCAGGGCCGGAGGGCTCGTGGTAGGTGGAGCCGATCGGGCCGGGGGCGGGGGCGAATTTCTTGTGCGCGGCCTCGGCGTTGATCCGGCACTCGATCGACCAGCCGCGCATGTCGAGGTCCTCCTGGGCGATCGAGAGCGGCTCGCCGGCGGCGACCAGGACCTGCTCGCGGACGATGTCGACGCCGGTGACCATCTCGGTCACGCAGTGCTCGACCTGGACGCGGGTGTTCATCTCGAGGAAGAAGTACTCCTCGCCGACCTGCATCCCCTCGATCGTGCCAGCGCCGCGGTAGCCGACCGCGGCAGCCGCCTCGGTGGCGATCTTGCCGATCCGCTCGCGCATCTCGGCGTCGACCTGCGGCCCGGGGGCCTCCTCGATCACCTTCTGGTGGCGCCGCTGGATCGAGCAGTCGCGCTCGCCGAGGTGGATCACGTTGCCGTGGCCGTCGGCCAGCACCTGGACCTCGACGTGGCGCGGGTCTTCGAGGTAGCGCTCGACGTAGACGCGGGCGTCGGAGAAGAACTTCTCGCCTTCGCGGGCGGCGCCCTCGTAGGCGTCCTGCAGGTCCTGCGGCGTCATCGCCACCCGGAACCCCTTGCCGCCACCGCCACCGGCGGCCTTGCAGGCGACCGGGTAGCCGGCTTCCTCGGCCTGCTGGCGGGCCTCGTCGAGGTCCTTCGCGGGCGCGGTCGCGCCCGGCACGATCGGCACCCCGGCCTCCTTCATGATCTCGCGGGCCCGGGTCTTCGATCCCATCGCCTCGATCGCCTCCGGCGGCGGGCCGATGAAGACGATCCCGTTCTCGGCGCAGGCGCGGGCGAAGTCGGGGTTCTCGGCGAGAAAGCCGTAGCCGGGATGGATCGCCTCGGCGCCGGCCTCGCGGGCGGTGTCGATGATCTTCTGGATGTCGAGGTAGCTCTCGGCCGGCACCGCCGGGCCGATCAGGTAGGCCTCGTCGGCCTCGCGCACGTGCGGGGCGTCGCGATCGATCTCCGAGTAGACGGCGACCGAGGTGATCCCCATCTCGCGCAGGGCCCGCGCGACCCGGATCGCGATCTCGCCGCGGTTTGCGATCAGCACCTTCTGGAACACGGCGGCGCAGTCTATTCAGACCGGGAGAGGGACGGCGGGGTCACCCTCGCCCGGACAAGCGGTGGCCTAATTAGGCCACCGCTTTGAGTATCCGCCCGTTCGAGGGTGTCCCCGCCGTCCCTCTCCAGCCCCAGTAGGCTGCGGCGCCGATGCTGATTGAGCTGCAGAGTCATTCGACGGTCTCCGACGGGCAGCTGGCGCCGGCTGAGGTCGTCGCGGAAGCCGCGAAGGCGGGGGTGACGACGCTGGCGCTGAGCGACCACGACGCGATCGCGGGGGTCGCCGAGGCGGCCGAGGCGGCCGAGCGGCACGGGATCGAGCTGGTGCCGGCGATCGAGATGTCCTGCGTCCACGAGTACGCCGAAGACCTCCATATCTGCGGCTACTGGGTCGACCTCGGCAAGATCGCCCCGGCCTGCGAGCGGGCCCAGCACGAGCGGGTCGCCCGGGCGGGGGAGATCGTCGCGAAGCTGCGCATCGAGGGCTTCGACCTCCACCTCGAGGACGCCGTCCGCGAGGCCGGGGACGCGCTCTCGATCGGGCGTCCCCACATCGCCCGCGCGGCCGGGGCGACGGGCGACCTCGGCCCCTTCTTCGAGGAGTACCTGGTGCCCGGCGCCAAGGCCTTCGTCCCGCGCCGCTGGCCCAGCGCCGCCGAGGCGATCGACCTGATTCGCGCCGCCGGCGGCGTCGCCGTCGTCGCCCACCCCTACTGGGACATCTCCGACTCCGACGAGGTGGACGACCTGATCCGCTCGCTGCGCCCGGACGGAGTGGAGACCTTCTACCCGACTCACAG
>DATKLT010000034.1:0-12877 GCA_035542315.1 Solirubrobacterales bacterium
GAAACCTCAACCACGGCCAGTGCCCTAGAGCGTCTTCGACATCTCGACGAAGTAGTCGAGCGCGGCGGGGTTGGCGAGCGAGTCGCGGCTCGCCGCCTTCTCGACCGGGGTCCCCATCAGGATCCGCTTCACCGGCACCTCGAGCACCTTGCCGCTCAGCGTCCGCGGCACCTCTGCGATCTCGAAGACCTGGTTGGGGACGTGGCGGGGCGAGCACTGCTCGCGCACCCGCCGGGCGATCTCCTTGGTCAGCGCCTCGTCGAGCACGGCTCCCTCGCGGAGGACGACGAAGAGCGGCATCCAGCCGTCGCCCTCGGGGTTGGGCAGGTCGACGACGAGGGCGTCGACGATCTCGTCGAGCGAGAGCACCGCGCGGTAGATCTCCGCGGTCCCCATTCGGATCCCGCCGCGGTTGATCGTCGAGTCCGAGCGGCCGTAGATGATCGCCGTCCCGCGCCGGGTCAGTTCGATCCAGTCGCCGTGGCGCCAGGTCCCGGGGAACATCTCGAAGTAGCTCTCGCGGTAGCGCTCGTCGCCGGGGTCGTTCCAGAAGGAGATCGGCATCGAGGGCATCGGCTCGACGATCACCAGCTCGCCGACCTCTTCGACCACTGGGCTGCCGTCTTCGTCCCAGGCCTGCAGCGCGGCGCCGAGCGAGGGCCCCTGCAGCTCGCCGCGGTAGACGGGCAGTAGCGGGACGCCGCCGACGAAGCCGGTGCAGACGTCGGTGCCGCCCGAGGTCGAGAAGAGCCAGGTGTCGGCGTCGATGTGCTCGTAGACCCAGTCGAAGCCCTCCGGCGCCAGCGGCGAGCCGGTCGACCCGATCGCCTTCAGGGCGCTGAGGTCGCGGCCGCTGCCGGGCTCGATCCCCGCCTTCATGCAGGCCGAGAGATAGGAGGCGGAGGTGCCGAACATGCTGACCCGCGTCTTCTCGGCCAGATCCCAGAGCGTGTTCAGATCCGGGTAGCCGGGGTTGCCGTCGAAGAGGACGATCGCCGCCGGCGTCAGCAGTCCGGAGACGATGAAGTTCCACATCATCCAGCCCGTGGTCGTGAACCAGAAGAGCCGGTCGCCCTCCTGGGCGTCGACGTGGAGGTTGAGCTTCTTCAGGTGCTCGAGCAGGATCCCGCCCTGGCTCTGGACGATCGCCTTCGGCAGCCCGGTCGTGCCGGAGGAGTAGAGGACCCAGAGCGGATGGTCGAAGGGGACGCGCTCGAAGCTGAGTGCTGCGCCTTCGGCTTCGGTGAGGACGTGGTCCCAGGAGGTGACGTCGCGCAATCTGCTGAGGTCTGGATCGGGATCGAGGTAGGGAACGACGACGGTGCGCGAGACGCTCGGCATCGCCTCCTGCAGGGCGGCGACGGTCTCGCGGCGGTCGAAGTCCTTGCCCCCATAGCGGTAACCGTCGACGGCGAAGAGGACCTTGGGCTCGATCTGGGCGAAGCGGTCGATCACGCTGGCGGCGCCGAAGTCGGGCGAGCAGGAGGACCAGACGGCGCCGATCGAAGCGGTGGCAAGGAAGGCGACGATCGTCTCCGGCACGTTCGGCATGTAGGCGGCGACGCGGTCGCCCTTCTCGACGCCCATTGCGCGGAGCCCGGCGGCGACGGCGGCGACCTGCTCGCGCAGCTCGCCCCAGGAGAGCTCGGCCAGCTGGCGCAGCTCGGAGCTGTGGAAGATCGCTGTCGCGTCGAGGCCCTCCTTGCCGGCGAAGACGTGCTCGGCGTAGTTGAGCGAGACGTTCGGGAACCACTCCGCGCCCGGCATCTCGCGCGAGGCGAGAACGGGGGAGGGGTCGCCATCGGCTTCGACCTCGAAGAACTCCCAGATCGCCGACCAGAAGCCCTCGAGGTCGTCCACTGACCAGCGCTGTAGCTCCTGGTAGTCGTTGAAGGAGAGGCCGCGCTTGGCCTCCAGCCAACGCATGAACGCCGTCATCCGCGCGTTCTCGACCAGTTCGGACGAGGGCTCCCACAGAGGCGCGGTGGTGGGCACGCTCACGGGCACCAGTCTATCTTTGGGCAGCCGCGCCGGGTCTCCCGGCCGCGCCGCGCCGGAGTGGCGGAATTGGCATACGCGATCGACTCAAAATCGATTGCCTTTACAGGCATGTGGGTTCAAATCCCACCTCCGGCACTCAGAGGGCGGCGGGCCGGCGCGATGCGGCGTCCTCGGTCGCCCAAATAGCGCTGCTATTCGGGCTCCCTGCGTCCTTGCCTCGCTTGGCCCGGCGCCCTCTGAGTATCTACGGCCGTCCGAGGCGTCGTTCGGCTCGGGCGCGTACTGAGGTTCAGGCCGGCTGGGGGGCGCCGTCGCCGGGGGTCGCGCCGGCGCCGTAGTCCTCGGCGGAGCCGATGGGGCGCTCCTCCTCTACGTGCCACTCCTGGCTGAAGCCGTAGAAGGCGGCGGCGATGACGACCAGTTGGAGGAGGCCAAGGGCGACGACGAGGACGCCGAGCAGCGAGGAGGGGAGGGCCGCTTCGGCGAAGCCCTCCTTGTCGCGCGAAAACCAGCTATTGGCGCCGACCGCGCAGAAGATCGCGAGGATCATCGAGAGCGCCGCGGCCACTGGCAGCACGCCCCGGCCCCAGCGCGCGACCCGGAAGGCGAAGACCGCGTAGAGCAGCGCGTAGATCAGGCAGACGACGCCCATGCCGCTGCCGCCGTTGATCAGCGACCAGCCGCCGATCGCGATCACCGCCGCCAGCGCCGCGGTCGCCGCCAGGAGCAGGACGATCACCAACTTCGTCGTCACCGACCCCGCCTTCTCCCGATTGGGCCGCCACAGTTCGTAGCCGGGCCTCACCTCTCCCACAGCCATGGCCAGATCTTAGAAGCCGGAAATGATGATTCCGCGTTGATCCCGCGTTAAGGTGGAAATCGCGATGCTTCGCAGTCACCGTCTCGCCAAACCCGTGCTCGCGCTGGTCGCTGTCGCCGGCCTCGGGCTTCTCCTGAGCGGTTGCGTCTTCCTCAAGCCTGGAAGCCTCGCGCTCAGCCAGCCGGGGGCGGTCGGATCCGTTCGGGTGCACTTCGTCCTCTGCACGGTCGGCGAAGAAACCTGTTCGGCCAACACGGAAAGCAAAGGCAGGACCGTTCAATTCCTGATCGGGATCGCGGTTCCCACGGGGTCGACTGCGCCCGCGAGCATCACCGCGCTGTCGGTCAAAGGGAGCACCCCGCTCGTCTTCACCCGCAGCGACGAAGCAACCTCGGAAATCGCGGCCGCCGCCACCGCTTGGCAGAAGGTCTACACCGAAGGCACCCAGAAAGAAAAAGAAGAAGCGGAAGCGGCCAAACCCTTGATTGGCGGTCCCTGGCCACCGAGCGGTATGCAGGGCTTCGGATATATCTCGACGCCCTACTTGGAGGCCAAAGGCGCGAACCTGGAATGGTCGCTGGACGCCGATTTCGGCCTCCCCACCGAAGCGAGTGGGACTCCGTTCACGGGCCCGTTCGCCGCGGCGATGGCCGCAGGCAGCCGCGAAGTCACCGAAACCATGCCCGCAAGTCGCCCCGTCCACTGCGCGATATACGAAAAAGGAGCGGGAGCGGCGCCGGCAGACGATGCCATCTGTAGCGGCACCGAGCAGCAGGCTCAGGTCGACACCTCTGACCTGACGATCGCCGCGCCGAAGAAACCGGCTCAAGCCTTCGTCGGTGGCAGCGGCGAGGTCGACTTCCCGCTCAGCTTCGCCAGCACCGCCGCGTCTTCGCCGAGCTTCACGCTGAGCGCGACGACGACGGCGAAAGGCGGCAAGGTCAAGCTCGGTGCCAAGACCTTCAAACCTGGGAACGTCAACGCCAAAACCCACCTGGCCCCGACCGCGACCGGCAAGGTGAAGGTCTCGGTGCCGCGCTCGATCAAGCCGGGCACCTACGAGGTCACCCTTGCGGCGAAGACCGCGCAGGGTGGCACCGCCACCGGCACCGCCAAGCTGAAGGTGGCGAAGCCGAAGCTGAAGCTCACGGTCGCCAGGGTCAACGCAGCGACGGGCACCGCGACTCTCAGAGTCAAGGTGCCGGGTGCCGGGAAACTCACCATCTCCGGCAAAGGCATCGCCACGGTCAAGAAGAAGGCGAAGAAGGCACAGACGCTGACGGTGATCATCTCCTCGACCGCTGGCGCCAGGGTCAGGGTGAAGGCGACCTTCAAGCCGAAATCCGGCATCTCCGTCTCGAAGACGAAGTCGATCGTTCTCTAACGGCACCTAGAATCGACCCCACGCGGGCGTGGCGGAACTGGAATACGCGCCAGGTTTAGGTCCTGGTGGGCTTCGGCCCTTGGGGGTTCGAGTCCCTCCGCCCGCATCGGTCGACGGCGCTCCGGCAACGCCCCCCGCCCGTTACGATCCGGCCCTCTGGGGCAGTGGCCCAACTGGCTAAGGCACCGGTCTCCAAAACCGGCGATTCCAGGTTCGAGTCCTGGCTGCCCCGTCCCGCGACTGTTGAGAACGCACTTCTGCCCGGATAGCGGGAACAACCGCGTTTTCACCTCGGCTACGCGCCGAGAACGTCGCGGCGGCGGAAGGCGGCGAGCGCGGCGAGGGATGCCGCGACCCCGATCGCGACCATCGCCAGCGCCTCTGGGACCTTGAAGGGCTGCGCCGGGACCGGCGCGACGTGCTGGAAGGGCGAGAGGTCGAGCGTCCACTGGGGCGCGCCGAGCAGGGCGCCGAACAGGTACCAGAGGAAGGCGACCGCGACGAGGCCGTAAGCGATGCCCGCCGTCGCTCGTGGAACGGTGGCGAAGGCAAGGGCGGCGAGACCGAGGAAGAGGAGCGAGGCGGGGACGGTGTTGGCGCCCGCTTCGAGGGCGGCGACGAGGCCGATGCCGGCGCTCTGGGTCGCCGCCGCGGCCCAGGCGAGGAGAGCCGCCGCCAGGGCCAGGGCGACGATTCCGGCGACGGCCAGCGCCAGGCGGCCCAGCAGCCAGCCGCGGCGACCGACCGGGAGGGCGAAGAGCGTCTCCAGGCGCGACTCAGCTTCCTCGTGGCGGGCGGCGGTCATCTGGGCGCAGGCGAAGAGGCTGATCGCGAAGGCGAAGAAGAGGAAGTAGAAGCCGAGTGCGCCCTTCGGGGTGATCAGCGAGGCGCCGCCGAACTTCCGCAGCTCTTCGCGCACCGACCTGGAGAGGTTCTCGGCGCTGAAGGTGTCGGCGAGGAGCCCGGTGAGGATCGCGTAGACGGCGATCCCAGCGAACCAGCCGGTCAGCTGGCCGCGCTCGCCGCGCAGGGCCAAGGCCGCCGGTGAGGAGAGCAGTCGCATCCGCGGCGGCGCGCTGTCGGAGCTGCGGATCAGGCCGGTGCCGACGTCCCGCCGAATCGCGATCCGCGCCGCGGCGACGAGCAGCGCCGCCGTCGCCGCCGCCATCAGCAGCAGCACCGCCGGTTGGGCCTCCGTGAAGGGCTGCATTTCCTCCGCCCATCCCAGCGGCGTCGCCCAGCGCAGCCATCCCAGCGAGCCGGCGGTGTCGGCGACGATCCGCAGCGCGAAGGCGGCCGCGAAGACGGCCGTTCCCAGGCCCAGCGCCAGCCGCCGGCTCGGCGCCAGCTGGCTGGCCAGCGATCCGACTCCGACGAAGACCGCGGCGACGGCCGCCACCTCGAGTGCGAGGTAGGCCGAGGACCCCGCGGCCAGCCCGCCGGCGACGAGGCCGAGCCAGGTCGCGGCCCAGAGCAGCGCGGCGCCGGCGCCGACCCCGACGAGGCCGGCGGCGAAGACGGTGCCGCGGCCGAGAGGGCCGGCGAGGACGATCTCGGCGCGGCCGTCGTCCTCCTCGGCGCGCTGTGCGCGGACGGCGGCGAAGATGCCCCAGACCGCGGCGAAGATCGCGAGCACGCCGCCGACTCGCCAGGCGGCGTAGCCGCCGACCGTGAGCAGGTCGTGGGGGACGCCGTAGAAGAGACGGATCGCCTTGTTGTCGCCGAAGTTGGTTGCGAATTGCGTCCGGTCGGCCACGCTCGGGTAGCTGTGTTCGTAGCCGACGACCTGGATCAGCGCGGCGAGGCCGAAGAGGAGGGCGAAGGAGACGGTGCGGGTGCGCCCGTCCCCCCAGGCGCGGCGGGCGAGCGCCCTGAAGGCGCTAGTCGCGTGCACCGTCGGCGCGGTCGTAGTGGTGGAGGAAGATCTCCTCGAGCGAGGGCTCGCGGCTGGTCAGCGTCGCCACCGGCAGCTCGGCGAGCGCCGCGAGCAGTGGCCGCAGGGGGCCGCTGACCTCGCAGCGCAGACCGTTCTCGCCAGCCGGCTCGACCCGGACGCCGTCGAGCGGCGGCAGCGCCGGGGCCGGCCCGTCGAAGCCGACCTCGACCGTATGGCTGGAGAGATGGCGCAACTGCTCCAGCGTGCCCTCGTCGACGAGCCGCCCGCCGCTGAGGATCCCGACCCGGTCGCAGAGCGCCTCGACCTCGCTGAGGATGTGGGAGGAGAGGAAGACGGTCTGGCCGCGCGCCTTGGCCTCGGCGACGCTCTCGCGGAAGGCGACCTCCATCAGCGGGTCGAGGCCGGAGGTCGGCTCGTCGAGGATCAGCAGCTCGGCGCGGCTGGCGAGGGCGGCGATCAGTTGCACCTTCTGGCGGTTGCCCTTTGACAGCGCCCGCACCTTCTTGTCGACGTCGAGCTTGAAGCGCTCGACCAGCTCGGCGCGATAGGCGACGTCGACCCGGCCGTGGACCCGGGCGAGGAACTCGAAGGTCTCGGCGCTGGTCATAGAGGGCCAGAGGAAGGGCTCGCCGGCGACGTAGGCGACGCTGCGGTGGGCGGCGACCGGGTCGGCCCAGGCATCGACGCCGAACAGCTCTGCCCGGCCGGCGCTCGGCCGGTGCAGCCCGAGCAGCAGGCGAATCGTCGTCGTCTTGCCAGCGCCGTTGGGGCCGAGATAGCCGTAGACCTCGCCGGGCGCGATCTCGAGGTCGAGCGAATCGAGCGCCAGCGTCTCGCCGTAGCGCTTGCTGAGGCCCTCGGTGCGGATCGTCGGGGCGCCACCGCTCATCCCGCTCAACGCTAGCGGTGCGAGCAGGCGAAAGGGGACGACGGCCCCAAGGCCGCCGCCCCTCTCGCTCGCGTTCGGAAGCAGGGGCAGCCGACATCAACTGGCCCCCCGGACCAGACTTGCAGACAGAGCGCCGCGGGTGTGAAAATCTGCGCCCATGCCGGTACCGGCGTGGTATGGCCAGGGCGCATGTCGAGGTCTCCAAGGCGTCGGTCGCCGCCGAGCCGGCGTCGGTCGTGGCTGGACTACGGTCGGCAGGTGACCGAAACCGGCTCAGGCGAAGACCAGCTCGGGCTGCGGCCACTGAAGCAGATCACCCTCCCCGAGCGGGTGATCGACCCCGAGCAGATCCCCTGGGTTCCTTACACGGAGACGATCTGGGTCAAACCGCTGCGCCTCAACCGCAAGACCGGCCAGTGGGCGAACCTGACGAAAGTCGAGGGCGGCGGTCAGATCAACCGCCACTACCACGTCAACGGCGTCGTCGGCTTCGTCCTCGAGGGCAGCTGGTACTACGCCGAGAAGGACTGGGTGGCGCGGCCGGGGATGATGGTCTGGGAGCCGCCGGGCGACGTCCACACCCTGATGAGCGGCGAGGAAGGCACCGTCACCCTGTTCCAGCTCGAGGGAGCGTTGCTCTACGTCGACGAGGAGGACAACGTGGTCGGCTTCGACGACGTCCTCAACCACACCAAGACCTACCACGACTTCTGCGCTTCCCAGGGCATCGAGCCCCTCGACCTCGACTACTGACCCGCCGAGGTTGCCCTTTCCCCTCTATATGAACGGAAAAGGCAACCTCGGCGGAGGGTGGGGGGATCCGGCGTTCCTCTATTTCGACACTGCGATCGGGGCGGGGGAGGCGGTCGCGCGGGAGCATGCGTTGGCGGCGGCGCTGCGCGGCGAGCTTGGGTTGCGGCCGGGAGATCGGGTCGCGCTGATGCTGCAGAACGTGCCGCAGTTCCCGATCGCCGTGCACGCGGTCTGGCGCTGCGGCGGCGTCTGCACCGCGGTCAACCCGATGAACAAGGAGCGCGAGCTGCGCCACCAGCTGCTCGACTCCGGCGCCCGTGTCGTGATCTGCCTCGAGTCCCTCCATGCGGTGGTCGAGGCGGCCCTGGAGGGGACGGCGGTCGAGCATGTGATCGCGGTCTCCGAGCTCGACATGCTGGAGCGGGTGCCGGCGGTGCTGGCGGGCCACCAGAGGACCGAATGCCGAGGTGCAATCCCCTTCGAGGACCTCGTCGCCTCCGGCGGCTCGATGCCGGCGGTCGAGGTCGAGCCCGACTCGCCGGCGCTGATCAGCTACACGTCGGGGACGACCGGGGTGCCGAAGGGCGCGATCAACACCCATCGCGGCGTCGCCCACACGGCGGCGGCGATGAAGAGCTGGGGCGACCTCGGGCCCGGCGACGTGACCGTGGCGATGGCGCCGCTCTTCCACATCACCGGCCTCGTCTGCCACCTGGCGACCGCGCGGGCGAGCGCGACGCCGCTGTTGCTGATGCACCGGTTCGAGGCGGGCGAGATCCTGCGCCTGATCGAGCGCTGGCGCGGGACCTACGTGATCGGGCCGCTGACCGCCTTCATCGCGATGCTCGACCACCCGTCGCTGCCCGAGCGCGACCTCTCCTCGCTGACCAAGACCGCGAGCGGCGGCGCTCCGGTCTACGCCGCGGTGGTCGAGCGCTGGGAGCGGGCGACCGGCTCCTACCTGCACAACACCTACGGGCTGACCGAGACGGCGGCTCCTTCGCACGTCGTGCCGCGCGGGTCGAAGGCGCCGGTCGACGCGGAGACGGGCGCGCTCTCGGTCGGCCTCCCGATCGCCGGTAACGAGTCACGCGTGGTCCGGGTCGAGGACGGGGCCGAGGCCGCGGTCGGGGAGGAGGGCGAGATCCTCACCCGCGGGCCGGCGGTGACGCCCGGCTACTGGGGCCGTCCCGAGGAGAGCGCGGTGGCGATCGAGGACGGCTGGCTGCACACCGGCGACGTCGGCAAGCGCGACGCCGACGGCTGGTACTACCTGGTCGACCGGATCAAGGACATGGTCAACGTCTCCGGCTACAAGGTCTGGCCGCGCGAGGTCGAGGACGTCCTCTTCGGGCACCCGGCGGTCGCCGAGGCGGCGGTCGTCGGCGCCGCCGACGAATACCGAGGCGAAGTCCCGGTCGCCTACGTCGTCCCGCGGCCGGGCGCGGAGGTCGAGCAGGACGAGGTGATCGCCCACTGCCGTGAGCGCCTCGCCGTCTACAAGGCGCCGCGCCGCGTCGTCTTCGTCGACTCGATCCCGAAGACCCTGACCGGCAAGGCCCTGCGGCGGGAGCTGCGGGCGCGCGAGCGAAAAGCGGCGGACGAGAATTGAACTCGCATCAACAGCTTGGAAGGCTGTGGCTCTACCATTGAGCTACCGCCGCGCTCGAGGGAGCCTAGCCGCCGCCCCGCGAATTCGTCAGAATGCCAAGACCCCACGGGGAGTGGCGCAGTCTGGTAGCGCACTCGGCTGGGGGCCGAGCGGTCGCAGGTTCAAATCCTGTCTCCCCGATTGCAGACAGAAGCATCCGGCCGGTCTGGCATCCTGCCGACATGGCCGATTCGGCGGGAGAGAAGGCAGAGGTTCAGGTCGTCGCGGCGCCGGCGATCGAGAAGCGGATCTTCGTCATCCGCGACCGTCAGGTGATGCTCGACGAGGATCTGGCGGATCTTTATGGCGTCGAGACCAGAGTCCTGGTCCAGCAGGTCAAACGAAACGTGAAGCGCTTCCCACCGGACTTCATGTTCCAGCTGACGAACGCCGAGACGGAGGCTTTGAGATCACAAATTGTGATCTCAAACGAGGGGCGGGGCGGGCGTCGCTATTCGCCCTACGTCTTTACTGAGCAGGGAGTGGCGATGCTCTCCGGCGTGCTCCGAAGCGATCGGGCCATCGCGGTGAACATCGAGATCATGCGCGCATTTGTCGAGCTGCGCCGCGCCGCTGGCTCCTTTGACGCATTGCAGAAGCGCCTCGATCAGCTTGAACTCGACATCGGGGCGCGTCTGAGCGAGCACGACAACCAGCTTCGCCAGATCTTCGAGGCGCTACGACAGCTGATCGAACCCCCGGTCCCACCGAGACGACCGATCGGGTTCAGGATTCGCGACGGCGACAAGTAGATGCGCTGTCCAGCCCTTTGACGCGGTTCAAATACCGTCCGGTCAGGCCGATTAGAAACCACCACTGGTTGGCGAATCCTGGCCTTGGACTTCAAGCCGGCGACCTCAGAGCTTCTTGACGAGTCCCTCCATCGCCTCAATGCACTGGATGCGGTAGGGCTCATTGACCTGGATTCGCTGCCCCATAACGTCGAGCCGGCCGGACTGCAGACGGTAGAAGGGGCAGCCCCGCGCAAATGCCACGACGCCGGTGGTTTGGAAGTCTCGGATATCAACCACGCCCTCATTGATAGCGCTGAAGGTGAACTTGTCCGTATGTGCCTCCAGAAGTTCCTCGACATCCTGGTCGATTGATCGGAGGACCGCACCGTAGGCGGACGCAGGACCCATGTACTGAGTCAGGCGATTCTTCGCGATGATGTGCGCCTTCGGCAGGGTCCGGCCGGCTTCGGTCAGCCGGGTTGCGAATGCGTAGGTCGCGTAGATCTCGGACGGAAGCTTCAGCCCGTAGATCAACGAGAACGCGTTCTGAACGGCCCGACGAGACGAGTCGTCGGCCATGACGGGCAGCACGAGCCGATCGACGGCTGCCAAGGCGATCTGGGTATAAATCGAGAAGCTCGGATTCGCATCGACGAAGATCGTGCTGTAGTCGTCGGCGATCGGTGCCAGGAAGTCTCGCAGCCAGTCAACGACTGAAACCCATGCGTCCGTGCCGGGGATCTGCGTATTCGCAAGGGTCGAGATCGCGTTCGACTGAAGCTCGAGGAGGGGATCGCCGCAGATCAGATCGATGTTCTCGGGAATCGCGCCGTTGTAGTGGCTGGGCTTCGTGATGAAGTCGTGCGGACCGAAGGAAGGAGCCGAGTACGGGGACGGGAGCCGTTCCTGGAAGTAGCCGCCAATCGTCGCTCGCGGAAACTCGCCCTGTCGAAGGAGCAAGTTCGTAGATCCATCGTTGGTGAGCCCGCCGAGGAGGAGCTCCGACAGGTTTGCCTGGGGGCAGACATCGATGGCGAGGATCTTCTCGTCCGGGTGATCGTTAGCGTAGAAGCAGACGGATTGGAAGCACAGACTCGTCTTCCCCGTTCCACCCTTGTTGTTCCAGAATCCGTAAATCATGGCCTTACCTCCGTCGCATTTGGAGGTTATAGCGTACAAAATGTACTTAGCCCTGTCAAGTCTGGCCAAGTCCGAGTAGCGGCCGCATGCTGCTGACGACGGGGATTTCGCCGGCATTCCTAGCCGAGCGCGACGAGGGCCTCCCGCGCTTGGTTCAAATACCGTCCGGTTAAGGCGATATTCGAGAGGCGCCTGCAACGCGGCGCCGGTCACTGGGCTAGATCGGCCGAACCGGGATCTTCAGCTTGCGGGTCGCCGTCGCGCCGCCTGCGGTCACGTAGGTGGCGGTGACGAAGATCTTGGCCTGGGCACCGGCGTTGGCTTCGAGGTACTTGCGGACGCTCTGCTGCAGCTTCGAGCTGACCCTGAGCCTCATTGCGCCCTGCTTGCCCGCCTGCCAGTGACTCGGGGTCTTCGGCCCTGGAAGGGTGCCGAAGGTCTTGGCGCCGATCTTCACCTTGCCGACGACGCTGACGTTGCAGGCGATCGGCCCGCAGCCGGTCGAGAGTTTGATCGCCGCGCGGTCGAGCAGCGGCTGGCCTTTCGGCACCCCGCCCCTGCTCCCCGCGAAACGCAGTATGGGGGCGAGCTTCTTGGGCGGAGTGGGCGGCGGCGGGGGTTCGGTCTTCAGTGTCGCATCGGTGGCTTCGGTGGTGCCACCATCGCTGGTCGCGACGAGCCGGTAGTGCAGGGTGGAGTCCACAGGCAGGCCGCTGAGGGCGATCTGGACGGCGGTGGGGGTGGTAGCCGCTGGGATGGCGACGGTCGGCGTCGTGGTGCCATATGCCGTGGTCGACCCGTATTCGAGGTAGTAGTAGGTCCGGCCGGAGTTTGGATTGATCGTGGCGTTGACCGTTGCGCTCGTGGTGGTGGCTCCGGAGACCGTCGGGGTGCTGACCGAAGGCGCCTCGGGGACGTACTCATACGCGCCGAGATCCACCTTCGTTCCGATTTTGCGCAGGTTTCCGTTGAGGTCGAGTTCGCCCGGTTCGGCGGTGGTATCGCCGAAGTCGATCGACGGCGAGCCGGCGGCCTCGCGGTAATCGCCCGATTCGAGGAAGGTCGGCACTTCGGTCAGCTGGCCTTCTTCGCTGAGGGGCGTTCCCGACTGATGCAAGGCGTAAGTTCGCACCAGGGCCGTCGTTTTGTTGCCCAGGTTGACGTCAGCGCCTTCGCCCGTGCTCCTCTTCGCGATCGAGTCCGTGATGGTCGTTGCCGTGCCGGAATTCGAGTAGTACCCGTACTTTCCGATCATGGTGTCGTTTCGCACTACTATCGGCTGCTGCCCGCCTGACCGCGACTGGGTCGAGAGGCCGCTGGAAGGCGACGGCCCCACGCAGAGAGAGTTGGTGATGGTTCCGCCGGTGGAGCCGATTTTGCAGCCATCGATGAGCCCGCTGGTCGCCTCCACGCGATCGGCCTGGGCACCGTTGCCGATGTCCAGCGCCGCCGATTCGATCCAGAAGCCGTGGATCGTTACGTCACTGATCCGAGTTTCTGGCCCGGTCAGCAAGAAGACGCCGTTCACGATCGGCCGTCCAACCCCGATCACCGCGCCCTCGATGGTCAGGCTCTTGCCGTTGTCTTCATATTTCGGCGCCGCTTCTG
>DATKLT010000035.1:0-31171 GCA_035542315.1 Solirubrobacterales bacterium
GTCGGCCTCGTAGGCCATGTTGGCCTTGTCGGTCTCGATTTCGACGAGCTCCTCGCCGACGGCGACCTCGTCTCCCTCCTGCTTTAGCCAGGTCAGGATCGTGCCCTCCTCCATCGAGTCTGAGAGGCGGGGCATTACTACGTTGGGCATCAGGCGAGCTCCAGGCAGGAGAGGACGGCTGACTCGATCCGGTCTTCGGTCGGCATAGCGGCCAGCTCCAGCTCCTTGGCGTAGGGCAGCGGAACCTCGGCCATGCCGAGACGCTCGACCGGGGCGTCGAGGTCGCCGAAACAGGCGTGCTGGATGCGAGCGGCGATCTCGGCGGTGACGCCGTAGGTCGGCCATCCCTCCTCGACGCAGAGCGCCCGGTTGGTCTTCGCGACCGAGGCGGCGACGGTCTCGACGTCGAGCGGCCGCAGGCTGCGCAGGTCGATGACCTCGACCGAAACGCCGCGCTCGGCGGCAAGCTTCTCGGCGACCCGCAGCGCTCGCACCGTCGCGAACGAGTGCGAGACGAGGGTCAGGTCGACGCCCTCGCGGGCGACGGCGGCAAGGCCGATCGGGGTCGTCAGATCGGCGTCGAGCGGCACCTCGCCCTTCTCTTTGTAGATCGGCAGGTTCTCGATCACCAGCACCGGGTCGTCGTCGCGGATCGCCGCCTTCAGCAGCCCCTTGGCGTCGGCGGGGGTCGAGGGGGAGACCACCTTGAGCCCCGGCGTGCCCGCGAACCAGCCGTCGAAGGACTGCGAGTGCTGGGCGGTGAGCTGGTTGCCAGCGCCGTTGGGGGTGCGGATCACGAGCGGGCAGCGCACCTCGCCTCCGAACATGGCGCCGATCTTGGCCGCATGGTTGACGACCTGGTCCATTGCGACGAGGAGGAAGTTGAGGGTCATGATCTCGACGATCGGCCTCTCCCCCAGCATCGCCGCGCCGACCCCGGCGCCGAGGAAGCCCTCCTCGGAGATCGGCGTGTCGCGGACGCGGTCGGGACCGAACTGCTCCATCAGGCCGGCGGTGACCTTGTAGGAACCGTCGAAGAGGCCGACCTCCTCACCCATGACGAAGACGCGCTCGTCGCGTTCCAGCTCCTGGCGCATCGCGAGGCGCAGCGCCTCGCGGTAGGTCATCGTCTCGACGCCCCCCGGCGCCTCGGCGACCGCGGGGTCAGCCACCTCGGCGCTGCTCACTGACCGAGCCCCGCGGCGAAGACGAGCTCGCGCTCGCCCTGCGGGCTGCCGGGCAGCATCCGTTCGAACTGACTCGCGCTGCCCTCGGCGTAGACGCCGGCCGCGAGCCGGTCGAGCTCGGGAGCGGGGTTGGACTCCGCGAACTCGACGGCTGCGGCGACCGTGTCAGCCGCCTGGCGCTCGGCGGCCTCGAGCTCTGCCTCGGCGACCCCGAGCGCGCGCAGGCGCTCCTGGGTCCGAACCAGCGGATCGAGCTTTCGACGCTCGTCGATCTCCTCGCGTGTGCGGTAGGCGAGACCGGCATCGGCGACCGAGTGGCCGCGATAGCGGTAGGTCAGTACCTCCAGCACCGCGGGCTTGCGCTGCTCGCGTGCCTCGGCCAGCAGTCGCGAGGAGACCTCGATCACGGCCTCGAGGTCGTTGCCATCAACCCGCTCGCCGGCGATCCGGTAGGCCGCGGCACGCTTGAAGAAGTCGGGCTCGGCGGAGGCGCGCTCGACGCTCGTCCCCATCCCGTACTTGTTGTTGACGACGAGGAAGACGACCGGCAACTGCCAGACCGCGGCGAGGTTGAGCGACTCGTGCCAGGCGCCCATGTTGACCGCGCCGTCGCCGAGCTCGCAGAGAACCGCCTGCGGGGCGCCGCGGCGGACGAGCGAAAGCCCCATCCCGGTCGCGATCGGCAGCTGACCGCCGACGATGCCCCAGCCGCCGTAGTAGCCGCGGGAAACGTCGAGCAGGTGCATCGAGCCGCCGCGACCGTGCGCGCAGCCGTCGCGCCGCCCGAACAGCTCGGCCATCACCGCGTCGGCGGGGACGCCGCGGGCGAGGGCGAAGCCGTGGCAGCGGTAGCCGGTGATCAGCAGGTCGTCGGGCTCGAGCGCCTCGACGGTGCCCACCGTGGCGGCCTCCTGGCCGGAGGAGAGGTGGCAATAGCCGCCGATCCGGGCCGCCTTGTACTGGCGCTCGGCCTCTTCCTCGAAGAGCCTGATCAGCGTCATCTCGCGGTACAGCTCGAGCTGGCGCTCAACACTGAGCGCCGGGGCAACGCCTACGTCAGCGTCTTTGCCCGCGGCGGCGTCCTCGGCGGCCTTGATCTTGGTTGGCATCCGTCCTCCTAGTTGCACCCAAAGTCTTGGATACTAGGATACTACGGAGCACAATCCCCCATCTGGGGGCTTTGAAGAAGGCCCCCCCCGAGCTCGATCGACCGGGCTCTGCCTATGACTCGAGCGGGGACTCGTAGGCCAGCAACGAGACAGTCATGCGGACTGTGTCGGCGCCCTCGGCGGACCTGTTGACCATTTCCGCCTCGACCTCGGAGATCCGCTCGTAGGCGTCGTTGACGATCTGCTGGATCCGTCCCCATGCCTCGTCGTCGGCGTCGAGTTTCACCGTGATCAGGGCTCGGTCGGTGCGGCGATCGAAGGTGCCGGCCTCCACTGCGCTGGTCGCCCGCTCGATCACTTCGTTGAGGGCGTTGATGCTGATCCCGACCCGCGTCTCCTTCGACAGCCTCTCCCACTCCTTGGTCCCGAGCAGCATCCTCGTCGTGCCGCGATAGCGCGTCTTTGTCGCACCCCGCACCTGCTCTTTGTCGACGACCTCGATGCAGCCGAGCTTGAGCAGCTCCCTGGTGTGGTAGCTGACGCTCGAGAGTTCCGCGCCCATCATCTTCGAGAGTTCGCTCGGGCTCGCGACGCGGTCGCTGAGGATCGCGATGATCTGCGTTCGGGTCGGATGGCTGAGGGCCTGGGCTAGGCGACCGTCCAGTCCTGGCGGCCGACGGCGGGATGACTTCCGGTTTCTCTTCTTGACCTCGGGCACGGCACCTTCCCCTTTGATGACGGTTTATCGAGCGTTCGAGATTCTTACCCCAAGATAGGGGAACGTGGCGGTTTTTTTGCTGGATCGTTTTGCATTGCTGTAGCCGTCTCCAGCATTTCTCGGGTCGTTTGTTTCGCACGCAGTTCTCGACTCGTGGGAGGAGGTGAGAGCGAATGACGATCCAGACCGTGACGGTCGCGATCCCAGCTGTTCAGATCACGAAGCAGGGCTAGACGGCGACTTAAAGCGATGCGCTCCCCGGGGGAGCGCATCGCGCGCTGCTAGAACCCGAGCGCGAACTTGGCGTCGTCGGTCATCATTTCCGGGCTCCAGGCGGGGTCGAAGACCATCTTCGGGTGAACCGCGCTGACGCCGGGAAGGTCGCCGACGAACTCCTTCATCTGCTCTGAGACCTGGGGGCCGATCGGGCAGGCCGGGGTCGTCAGGGTGAAGGTCACGTAGACGTCCTCGTTCTCGATGTTGACGTCGTAGACGAGCCCGAGCGAGACGAAGTCGAGGCCAAGCTCGGGGTCGATGACCTCCTCGAGCGCCTCGTAGACGTCTTCCTCGGTCAGGGTTTCAAGATCCTCATTCATGCAGGGAATGCTAGCCGGCCGCGTCGGCGGGCTCGTGCCCGTGGGGGTCCGACGGGGCGCCCGGCGATTCCGGAGACAGCTCGAGCTGGTACCAGCCGACGTCGCGCCAGGCGCCGAGCTTCCAGCCGACGGCGCGGTTGACGCCGGTCTGGAAGAAGCCGAGGCGTTCGTGGAGGGAGACGCTGGCGGGATTGGGAAGCGTGATGCCTGCCACGGCCATGCGGTAGCCCTGGCCGCGCAAGCGGGCGAACAGCTCCTCGTAGAGCGCGCGGCCGATGCCCGCGCCCGTGTGCCCGGCCGCGACGTAGACCGAGGCGCTCACCGTCCAGCGATAGGCGGGGCGCTGGAGGAAGGGGCAGGCATAGGCGTAGCCGACCACCTCCCCCCCGTCCTCAGCGACGAGCCAGGCGTGGGTCGCCGAGTACTGCGCAATCCTCGCCGCCATCTCGGCCGCGTCGGGCGCCGTCTCCTCGAAGGAGGTCGGCGCCTCGACGCTCGGCGCGTAGATCGCCGCGCAGGCGGCGGCGTCGCGCTCGGGGTCGGCGCTGCGGATGGCGAGGGAGCTCATGGGCGGCGAAGGATATGAGTCCCGGTAGGCTGCCGGCCGTGCGCGACCGCGAGCGGATAGTGCGGCGATCGATCGGGATCGTCTTCGAGGACGGCGGCCTGCTTGCCCTGACCTCCGCCCTCCCGGCCGGCGGCCGCGAGCACGGCGAGGAGGACGTCGTCGCGGTGCTCTGCGATCCCGACGGCGCCCCGGTCGAGTTCGGCGAGGCGCTGCTCTCGACCGAGTACGGCGAGAACGGGGTCCAGCGCCGTGCCTCGCTGGAGCTCTGGGCCGACGCCGAGGATGCGCAGCCGCTGCGCGGCGCCGGCTCGCTGATCAGCTCGGTCGCGGTCCGCCGCGACGGGTTCGACGCGGAGATCGCCTTCTTCCGCTGGTCGGTCGAGGGCCGCGAGGGGCTCGGCCACTACGAGATCGCCCGCACCGATGGCTGAGCGCGGCGCGGTCGGGGCCGTCGTCTCCGACTTCGGCGGCGTCCTGACGACCCCGCTGATGCCCTCCTTCATGGCCCTTCAGGACGAGATCGGGGTCTCCCCCGAACACTTCGGCCAGGCCCTGCGCGCGGTCACCGAGGAGGACGGCGCCAATCCGCTGTTCGCGATGGAGCGCGGCGAGATCAGCGAGCAGGCATTCCTCGACCGGCTCGCCGAGGGACTGGAACCGCTGATCGACCACCAGCCCCACATGCACCGCTTCCGCGAGGTATTCCTCGGCACCCTGCACCCCAACGAGGAGACGATCGCGCTGATGCGCGAGCTGCGCGAGAGCGGCTTGCGGATGGCGATGCTGACCAACAACGTGCGCGAGTGGGAGCCGGTCTGGCGAGCGATGCTGCCCGTCGACGAGATCTTCGAGACGGTGATCGACTCCGCCTTCGTCGGCTGCCGCAAGCCCGAACGGCGGATCTACGAGATCACGGTCGAGCGGATCGGGCTGGCGCCGCAGGCCTGCCTTTTCGTCGACGACATGGAGCCCAACTGCGAGGCGGCGCGCGAGTTCGGCATGCGGGCCGTTCACTTCCGCGACAACGAGCAGGCGATCGGCGAGATCCGCGCCGCGCTCGCCGGCTAGCGGTCGCCTAGCTCTCGCGCCAGCGGCGGGCGAAGGGCAGGCGCCAGCTGTTGGGCGCGATCAGGCCGCCGATCTCGGCCGGCCCCCATGAGCCTGGTGGGTACGGTTTGACCGCCGGGCCGTCACTCAGCAGCGGCTCGGAGATCTCCCAGAGGCGCTCGATGTCCTTCGCCGTCGTGAACAGCGTCCGGTCGCCGGCCATCGCGTCGCGAATCAGCCGCTCGTAGGCCTCCAGCGCATCCGCCCGGTAGCCGGTTTCGTCGAGCGAGAACTGCATGCTTGCCTTGTCGAGGACCATCCCCATCCCCGGCTTCTTGCCGTAAAAGGAGAGCGAAACGCGCGAGGACTCGTCGAGGTCGAAGGTGAGATGGTCGGGGCCGTAGCGGCCGACCCGCGAGTGGGCCGGAAACATGCTCTGCGGCGGCTCGCGGAAGGCGATCGAGATGATCCGCGCCCCTTCGCCCATCCGCTTGCCGGTACGCAGGTAGAACTTGACCCCGCTCCAGCGCCAGTTGTCGATCTCGTTGCGCAGGGCGATGAAGGTCTCGGTGCTCGATTCGGGGGCGACGCCGGGCTCTTCGGTGTAGCCGTCGTACTGGCCGCGCACGACCCAGTCGGGGTCGAGCGGACGCAGGCTGCGGAAGACCTTGTTCTTCTCCTCGGTGATCGGCTCCGGCGCCAGGTGGGTCGGTGGCTCCATCGCGACGAAGGCGAGGATCTGCATCAGGTGGGTGACGACCATGTCGCGGTAGGCGCCGGTCTTCTCGTAGAAGGCGGCGCGGCTGCCGACGCCGAGCGTCTCCGGGACGTCGATCTGGATGTGGTCGATGTGGTCGCGGTTCCAGATCGGCTCGAAGAGGCCGTTGGCGAAGCGGAAGGCGAGGATGTTGAGCGCGGCCTCCTTGCCGAGGAAGTGGTCGATGCGGAAGATCTGCTCCTCGCGCAGGACCTCGTGGATCGTCTCGTTGAGGCGGCGGGCGCTGGCCAGGTCGGTCCCGAAGGGCTTCTCCATGATTACCCGCGCCCGCTCGACCAGGTCGCAGGTGTCGAGCAGCTCGATCACTTCGGCGGCGGCTGCGGGCGGGACGCTGAGGTAATGCAGGAGCCGCGTTTCCGGGCCGAGTTCGGCGCAGTGGGCGCCGACCACCTCGGCGAGCCGAGCCTCGGCCTCGCCCGTGGGGACGTAGGAGAGGCGCTGGGAGAACTCGACCCACTCCTCCTGGCCGAACTGGTGGCGGGCGAACTCGCGGCAGGCATCGGCGGCGAAGGCGCGGAACTCGGCGTCGTCGAGCGAGTCCAGCGAGACGCCGACGATGCGGGCCTCCGGCATCAGGCCGGCGTGGAAGAGGCGCAGCAGACCCGGCAGCAGCTTGCGGCGGGCGAGGTCGCCGGTGGCGCCGAAGATGAGGATGACGTGCGGGTGCAGAGCCGGAACCGCACCCAGATCGTCTTGCCTCGCGTCAGTCAAGGGCGGCAGCTTAGCGGCGCACGTGGGCGAGATCCGAAACGGGCGGCGATCCCCACGGTAAGGTGCCGCGCTTGAACGACAGCAACGCCGCCCTCGACCCCCGGGATTGGCAAGGCCACGTGATCGTCTGCGGCCTCGAGGAGGTGGGGCTGCGAACGGTGGAGCAGCTGCGCGACGCCGGCGTCGAGGTGGTGGTGCTCGACGACGATCCCGAACAGCCGCGGGCCGAGCTGGTGCGGAGCTGGGGCTGCCCCCACATCGCCGCCCGCGGCCGCCTCGACGACGAGCTGCACGCAGCCGGGATCGCCGCCGCCCGCGCCGTCGTCTGCACCCTTGCCAGCGACCTGCGCAACGTCGAGACGGCGCTGCTCGCGCGCGACCTGCGCGAGGACGTCACCGTCGTCGCCCATCTCGACAACCCGACCGTCGGCAGCGCCGTCGAAGAGGCAACCGGGGAAGGCAGCGCGCTCGACGTCGCCGGCCTCTTCGCCCCCGCCGTGGTCGACGCCTGCACGATGCGCAGCAGCCACGACGTGATCCTCGGCGAGGAGCGCTTCATCACCGCCGAGGTCGGAGTCGGCGCGGCGGGGACGCTGCGCGAGCTCTTCGGCGACCTCGTGCCGGTCGCGGTGGTCACCCGCGAGGGCGAGCTGATCGTCTGCCCGGGGCGCGACCTCGAGGTCGCCACGGGAGACCGTGCGACTGTGCTCGGCACGCCGGAGGAGCTGGCGTTAGCGGAGGTCGCCCATGCCGCCGAGCCCGACGAGGAGCCGCACCCCTCCGCCTGGCGCCAGTGGTCGCGGCGGGCGAGCCGCAGCCTCGCCCAGGGCACCGACCGGGCCGTCGGCATCACCCTCGCCCTGGCTCTGGTGACGCTGGTGATCTCGACCGTCGTCCTCCGCCTCGGGTATCTCCAGGACAACGGCACCCATCTCTCCCTCGGCGAGTCGGTCTACTTCACGATCGAGACCTTCGCCACCGTCGGTTTCGGCGACTTCTCCTTCGCCCAGCAGTCGACCGCGATGCAGCTCTTCGGCATCTTCCTGATCATCGCCGGGGTGACGCTGAGCACGGTGATCCTGGCGCTGATCACCAACGCCCTGGTCAGCCGCCGGATCGAGCGCTCGCTGGGCCAGGGGACGATCCGCGGCATGGACGGCCACGTCGTCGTCGTCGGCCTTGGCGCGGTCGCGCTGCGGGCCGTGGAAGGGCTGCGGGCGGAGGAGCGCGACGTGGTCGTCGTCGAGCGCGACGAGAACAACCGCTACGTCCAGCACGCGCGCTCGCTCGGAGTGCCGATCTTCCACGGCGACGCGACCCTGGGCCAGACGCTGCGCTCGGTCAACCTCCAAGCCGCCAGCGCGGTGGCGATCCTGACCAGCGACGACCTCGTCAACCTCGAGGCTGGCCTCGCCGCCCGCGACGTCCTCGGCGAGCGCTGGCACGAGGTGCCGGTCGTGCTCCGCGTCTTCGACCGCGCCCTCGGCAACCGCCTCGAGCGCACCTTCAAGTTCAACCACGTCTGGTCGACCGGCGCCCTCGCCTACCCCTGGTTCGTCGGCGCCGTCCTCGGGCTCGAGATCCTCGCCACCTTCTACGTCCGCAACCACCCCTTCCTCGTCGCCCGTCTCACCGTCCGCCCCGGCGGCGGCCTCGAAGGCCTGGCGATGCGCGAACTCGGCGCCCGCATCCGCGTCGTCGCCATCTCCCGCAGCGGCGACGGCGCCCTCGAGCACCCGCCCCGCCGCGACACCCGCTTCGCCGCCGGCGACCAGGCCTACCTCGTCGGCCCCTACGAGGAGCTGCTGCGCGTGCTCAGCCGCGAACGCGAGGGCGGCGAATGACGCCGGGGCGCATTTGTTCGGAAGGGCCGTACAAATGCGCCCCGGTCAGAGCGTGAAGGTGTCCTTGCCCGGGGTGGCGGTCATGTCGGAGCCGTCGGGCATCGTCCCCGGTTTGACGCCGGTATAGCTGCCGGAGATCCTGCCGTCGCTGACGGTCAGCTCGAGGAAGCCGTATTCGCCGTCGTCGCCGTACTCGAAGGTGACGCCGCCGCCGATTTCCTCGCCCGGGGTCGAGCCCTTGGCGAAACGGTGGAGGTTGTGGTACCCGGAGTTGCCGACGACGATGTAGGGAATCTCCTCGTCGCCGCGCTTGCGCGTGAAGCGCTGGTAGTCGTGGACGTGGCCGGAGAGCACGAGGCTCGCCGTGCGCCCAGATTCGTCGAAGGCCTTGTCGAGCGCGGCCCCCATCCGTTCGCTGCCGCCGTGCATCGAGTCGACGCTGTAGGGCGGGTGGTGGAGGCTGACGATCACCGGCTTGCCGGCAGCGGCGTCTTTCAGCTCCCCCGTCAGCCATTCGGTCTGGCTCGGCTCGAAGTGGCCGTGGGAGGTGACGTTGCTGTAGAGGCCGATCATCGTCACCGCGTCCAGCTCCAGCGTCCAGTCGCAGTAGGGCTGGGTCTGCGTGTGGCGGCCGAACTCGAAGTGGGGGTCGCTGGGCGGGATCGAGGGCGTCTTGTCGCAGAAGTTGGCCATGAAGCCGTCGAGCGGCTTGCGTTCGGTGGTTTTGCCCTTGTGGTCGCCGTCGTGGTTGCCGGGAATCCCGACGATCGGATGAAGAAGATGAGCGTAGGGCTCGTAGAACTGGTGCGGGTACTCCCATTCTTCGCCGTAGAAGTAGACGATGTCCCCGACCGTGTAGACGAACGCCGGCGCCGGCCCCGCGGCGCTCTGCATCGCGTAGGAGACGGCGTTCTGGGGGCCGGGGGCTTTGACGCCGCCGTGGTCGCCGATGACGAGGAAGGAGACGCCCTCGCCGGGGTCTTCGATGCCGACGTCGGCGGCTTTCGCTCGCCCGGGGTTGCCCTCCGGCAACGGTTGCGTATCGCCCTGCGGGGCGTCCACCTGCAACTGCTCCGCCGCCGTGACCGGCGCCAATCCCGCCGCGCGCTCCATCTCTCCCGCTCCTCCCGCTCGCCTTTAGATAACTCCCGCGTACCAATTGAGTTATCTCGAACGGAGGTATGAAGTACGTCAAAGTACAGTGAAGTTCGCCGAGACCTGCGCACTTTCGCGCGGATGCGATGAAAGTATGGGTACGGTGATGGTTCGCAGGAACTTCGGCGCACTCGCGGTCTTGTTCGCCGTCGGCGTCGGGGTCACCCTCAGTGGCTGCGGCAGCTCGGGCGACACGAGTGGCACCGGATCCGCCCAATCGCTGCATCAGGCTACGAAGCAGCTAGCGAAGCGCGAAGCCCAGCGAGCAAGGCAGCGCGTCCGGCTGCGCCGCGAAGCGCGCGCAGCCGCTAGGCGGGCAGCCGCGCGCCGCCGGGCTCACGCCGCACGACGAGCCGCCCTACGTCAACAGCGCGCGGCGCAACGGCAAGCCCGCCAGCTCGCCGCCGCCCGCCGAGAGGAAGAAGCGGAAGAATCGGAAGCCGCAAGCGAATGCGACCCGAACTATTCGGGCGCGTGCCTTGACCCCTACGCCTCCGATTACGACTGCGAAGGGGGGAGCGGCAACGGGCCCGACTACACGGGCGAAGTCGTCGTCGTGGGGGAAGACCATTACGGCCTCGACGCCGATGGCGATGGCATCGGCTGCGAGCCGTAATCAGCGGCTAGTTGTCGCTGCCCGCGCGGTCCCAGACGTACAGCTCGACCGCCTCGACGGCGAGCTGCATCAGGCGGGGGGGCGAGAGCAGCTCGAGGACCAGCTCGAGGGCGTCTTCTTCGGTGACGCCGGCGTCGACGGCCTCCTCGCCGCGGAAGCCAGCAGCGAGCTTGAGGGCCTCGCGGCGGTTCTCGCCGAGCGAGCTGAAGGCGCCCATCAGGAAGTCGCGGTTGGGAATCGGCTGGCCGACCTCGAGCGAGCCGTGCCAGGCGGCGAGCATCGAGAGGTCGTGCTCGTCGAGCTCCGCGATCGCCTTCGCGTAGTGGACTTCGAGCTCGGAATCGGGGATCTCGTCGACCCAGGAGCGGACCGCCTCGCCGAGCAGCTGACGACGCGCCTCGCGGCCGATCGAGTCGGCGATGGCGCGGATTGCGTCGGCTGGGTCTACGAAGCAGAGGGACATCGGCTGGGCAGGAATCTAGAGGGGGGCGTAGACGGCAAAACAGAGCCAGATACGCGCAGTTTGCGGCAGCGCCCGGACGGGTCTGGGGCGGGCGGGCGCCGACCGCCTCCATAGGCTGGGCCGGTGCCGCTGAAACTGATCCACGGGCCGCCCAACTCGGGCAAGCGGGGACTGATCCGGGCCCGCCTCAGCACCCAGCTCGAGCGCCAGCCGGTGCTGGTCGTGCCGACCCTCGACGACGTCTTCTCCTTCGAGCGCGAGCTTTGCGCCGGGGGCGCGGCGCTGGGGGTCGAGGCGATGACCTTCGGCGCCCTCTTCGGCCGCGTCGCGACCGACGCTGGGGCGCCGCCGGCGTCGGTTCTGACCGGCGTGCAGCGACTGCGGGTGGTGGCCGCGGTCGCCGCCCGGGCCGAACGCCTGGGACCGCTGCGACGTTCGGCACGCCGCCCGGGCTTCGCCCCCGCCCTGGTCCGGCTGCTCGACGAGCTGCAGGGCGCCGGGGTCGAGCCGGAGGCGGTCGAGGCGAGCGCCGCGACGCTCGAGGGGTCGGCCTACCTGAGCGACATCGCCGCCCTCTTCAGCGCCTACGCCGCCGCCCGCGACCGGCTCGGCCGCGTCGACCGCCACGGGATCGCTCGCCAGGCGATCGAGCTACTGGGGGCCGACGCCCGGCTGTGGCGCGAACGACCTGTGTTCCTCTACGGCTTCGACGACCTCACCCCCAATCAGTTCGAGCTGCTGGCGGCGCTGGCGGCGCGGGCCGAGGTCACCGTCGCACTCGACTACGAGGCGGGCAGCACCGCGCTGGCGGCCCACGCCGGGCTGCTCGAGGCGCTGCACGAGCGTCTCGGCATCGCGACCGCGGAGACGACCGAGGCCGAGCCCGCCAACACCGAGAGCCCGACCCTGTTCGCACTCGCGCACGGCTTCGGCCGCCCCGTCAGCAAGCCGCTGGCGGCGGTCGAGGGGCTGACCCTGCTGCGCTCGGCGGGGGCTCGGGGCGAGGCCGAGGCGGTCGCGCTCGAGGTCTCCCGCCTGATCCACGCCGGCGCCGACCCGGCCGCGATCGCGATCGCCCTGCGCGACCCGGCCCGGCGCGGACCGGAGATCGCAGCGGCGCTGGAGCGCAACGAGGTCGCAGCGGCGCTCGAGGCCGAGCTTCCGGTCGCGGCCACCGCCGTCGGCGGCTGCCTGCTGGCGCTGCTGGAAGCGGCGTTCGGGACGAGCCGGGCAGCCGATCTGCTGCGCTACCTGCGCGGCCCCTCCGGCCTCCCGGCCCGCCGCGTCGACTGGTTCGAGCGAGCGCTGCGCCGGAACCGGATCGAGGACGCAGCCACCGCGCTCCGCCTCTGGCAGGGCGAGGACGGCGAGCCGCCGCACGACCTGCGCCGCCTGCGCGAGGCCGCGGCCTCCTCGCCGGCCGCGCTCTGCGAGGCGGTCGGGGCGCTGGCGGCGACGATGGCTTCGCGGCCGCTGCGGGGCAGCGGCGACGGGCCGGCACTGGGTCAGGGCGACGGGCTCGAGCTGCGCGCGGCGGGCACGATCGCGGCGGCGCTGGCCGAGCTGGCGGCGCTCGGCGACCTCTGCCCCGCTCCGGCCGAGCTGGCGGCGACGATCCAGTCGCTCGGCTTCCGCGCCTGGTCGGGACCGGTCGAGGGCCGGGTGCGAATCGCGAGCCCACAGCAGCTGCGCGCCGGCCGCTTCGACCACGTCTTCGTCGCCTCGCTGCAGGACGGCGAGTTCCCCCGCCGCGACCGTGGCGCCGATCCCTTTCTCTCCGAAGCGCAGAGGCTGGCGCTCGGCCTCGACCCGCGCCGCGAGAGCGAGGCCGAGGAGCGCTACCTCTTCCACGCCTGCCTGGCGCTGCCCCGCCGCCAGCTCTTCCTCAGCTACCGCGACAGCGACGAGAACGGCGGCGCCGAGGCTCGCTCGCCACTGTTCGACGAGCTCGAGCGGCTGATCGACCCGGAAGCCGACGTCCCGACCCGCGTCCGCGATCTCGCCCACGTGGTCGAGCCCCTCGCCGAAGCCCCGGCCGAGGACGCGTTGGCGCGATCCCTCGCCGCCCACGGCACCGGCGCCGACACGGCCGCCCTGCTGGCCGGGGCAGCGGTCGAGGGCGAGCTGGCCGCGCGCCTGCAGGCTCGCTTCGCCGCGGCACGGCGAGCCGAGGCCGCAGCGCGGGCTCCCGGGCCGCTCGGCAACCCCGCGGTGCTAGCCGCCCTCGCCGCCGTCCCCGCCTACGGCGGCACCACGCTGGAGCTGTTCGACGTCTGCTCCTACCGCTGGTTCGCCGACCACGAGCTCGGCCCGCAGCCGCTCGATCCCACTCCCGACCCGCTCGTCCAGGGCGGGCTGATGCACGGCGTCCTCGAGCGCCTGTACCGAGAGCGGCCGGGCGGGGACCCGCTGCCGCGGCCGGGCTCGCTCCCGGCCTGGATCGGGCGCGGGCGCGATCTGCTCACCGAGCTGGTCGCCGAGCGCGAGGTCGGCCAGCACCCGGCGGAGCGGGCGATGGTGCGACGCGTCGGCAGCCTGCTGGAGCGCTTCCTCGTCGAGGAGGCGGGGCGCGAGACCGGCGGCTTCGAGCCCTGGTTGCTGGAGGCGCGCTTCGGCGCCGAGCCCGACAGCGAGCGGCCGGCGCTCGACCTCGGCGGCTGGGGTCTGCACGGCGCGATCGACCGGGTCGACCGCGCCGCCGACGGCCGCGCCGTCGTCATCGACTACAAGCTCTCCAGCTCGGTCACTCCGCGTGAGAAATTCGAGGAGGAAGCGAAGCTGCAGCTACCGCTCTACCTGCTCGCCGCCGCCGAGCACTGGGGTGCGGACCCGGTCGGCGGGCTCTACCACCGTCTGCGCGGCAGCTCGACCCGACGCCCGCGCGGCGTCGTCGAGGCGGAGGCCGCAGCGGACCTCGCCGGCTACGGCCTCTATCCGCGCGACGTCGTCCCCGAGGAGGAGTTCGAGGCGCTGCTGGAGGACTCGCGCCGCCGCGCCGGTGAGATCGTCGCCCGCATGCGGGCGGGCGAGATCCGACGCGATCCCGGCCCGCGCCGCGGCCTGCGCGGCCACGACGTCTGCCCCCAGTTCTGCGCCTACGCGCCGATCTGCCGCCGCGACCGCGCGCCGCGCTACGTCGAGGACGAAGACGTGGAGGAGCGGTGAGCGCCCGCCAGCCCACCCCAGAGCAGGCCGCCGCGATCGCCACCAGCGGACGCGAGGTGCTGCTCGAAGCCGGTGCCGGCACCGGCAAGACGGGAGTGATGGTCGACCGTTACTGCCGTCTTGTCGTCGACGAGGGCCTCTCCCCCGACGGGGTCCTCGCCTTCACCTTCACCGACAAGGCGGCGGCCGAGTTGCGCGAGCGGATCGCGGCCGAGCTGGCGCGGCGTGCTGGCGAGGGCTCGGAGCGGGCCGCGGAGCTGCTGAGCACGATCGGCGGCGCCTGGGTGACGACGATCCACGGCTTCTGCAACCGGGTGCTCGCCGCCCACCCGGTGGCGGCCGGAATCGACCCCGGCTTCCGCGTGCTCGACCAGCCCGAGGCCGAGCGCGCCGCGAGGGAGGCGTTCGACACCGCCCTCGCCGAGTTCCTCGCCGGCGCTGGTCCGGAGCGGGAGGAGACGGTCGCCGCCTACGGGATCGAGGAGTTGCGTTCGCTTGTAAGCGGCGTCCACGCCGAGCTCCGCAGCCGCGGTGAAGCCGAGCCGAAGCTGCCGCAGCCGTCACCCCCGGACCCGGCGGCGGCGCGGGCGCGGGCAGCCGCGGCGGCGAGCGAGTGCCTGGCCGAGCTGAAGGAGGACGACCCCAAGCGCGAGCTGCTCGAACGGGCGAGCGAGGTGCTGACCGCGCCTGGCGGCGAGGCCGGGGTCGAGGAGCTGCGAGCGCTGGCGGTCGACAGCAAGGCGCGGGCGCTGGCGCCCTACCGCGAAGCGATCGAGGCAGCGATCGCGCGCTGCGCCGAGGCCGGCGAGGGCGGCACCGCGTACGAGCACGTGGGAGAGCTGCTGCGGCTCTTCGGCGTCGCCTTCGAGGCGGCGAAGGAGCGCCGCCTCGGGATCGACTTCGAGGACCTGCAGATCCTCGCCGCACGATTGCTCGAGCGGGCGGAGATCGGCGAGGCCTACCGGGCGCGCTTCGGCCACCTGCTGGTCGACGAGTTCCAGGACACCAACCGGCTGCAGCTGCGGCTGATCGAGGCGCTGCGCGGGCCGCGCAGCGAGCTGGTCGTGGTCGGCGACGAGCTGCAATCGATCTACGGCTTCCGCCACGCCGACCTCGACGTCTTCCGCGCCCAGCGCGAGGAGGTCGAGCGGCGCGCCGACGCCGAGCTGCTCGCGCTGAGCGGCAACTTCCGTTCGCGGCCGGGACTGATCGCCGCCGTCAACCACTTCGGCGCGGCGCTGATCGGCGAGTCCTACCGGCCGCTGCGGGTGGGCGCCGCGCCGGAGGAGGACGGCGACGGCGGTCCCGCGCTGGAGCTGCTGCTGACCGCACGCGACGGCTGGGACGAGGAGGCGATCGACCTCGAGCCGGCGATCGACGGTCGCACGCCGCCGGGCTGCCTCGCCGAGGCGCGCTTCCTCGCCGCCCGCCTGCGCGAGCTCGCCGACGGCGGCCTCGCGCGCGGGGAGATGGTCGTCCTGCTTCGTGCCTTCACCCACCTCGACGCCTACGAGGACTCGCTGCAGCGGGCCGGCCTGGCCCCTTATGTCGTCGGCGGACGCGGCTACTGGTCCCAGCAGCAGGTCGCCGACGTCTGCGCGCTGCTGGCGACGATCGCCAACCCGCTCGACGACCAGGCCCTGTTCGGCGCCCTCGCCTCCCCGGCCGCGGGGGTCGCACCGGACACGCTCTGGCTGCTGCGCGCCGCTGCCGGGCCGCGCCGTCACGTCTGGCCGGCGCTGGAAGCGGTCGCCGGCAGCGGCGAGCCGGAGCTGGCCGAGCCGGAGCGGCTGCACCAGATTCCCGCGGCGGAGCTGGAGTTGCTGCGCGTCTTCGCCGGCCGGCTCGAGTCGTTGCGCCAACGGGCGCCGCGCATGGGCCTGGCAACGCTGATCGAGCGGGCGACGAGCGAGACCGGGTACGACCTGGCGGTGCTGATGCGGCCCGCCGGCGAGGCCCGCTTCGCCAACGTGCGCAAGCTGATGCGGCTGGCGAGCGAGTACGAGACGCGCGAGGGTCGCGACCTGCGCGGGCTGCTCGACTTTCTCGCCGTCCGCGCCGAAGGCGACGCCGAGGCTCAGGCGGCGACCGCGGCCGAGGGTCACGACGGGGTGCGGATCATGACGATCCACAACGCCAAGGGGCTCGAGTTCCCGGTCGTCGCCGTCCCCGACCTCTCGCGCAGCCTGCTCGCCGGCTCGCGGCCGCCGCTGCTTCTGCTCGGCCGCGCACCAGGGGCGCCGCGGGTGGGGATGCAGTGGCGCCGCCTGGGCAGCGCCGGGATCAACCTCTTCGAGTACGGCGAGCTGCTGGCAGAGGCGCGCGAGCGCGACGCCGAGGAGGGGCTGCGGCTGTTTCACGTAGCCGCGACGCGGGCGCAGCGGCAGCTGATCCTGAGCGGAGTCGTCAAGCCCGAGCCGGGGCGCGAGACGAAGCCGAGCACGCCGGTCGTCGAGCGCCTGGTCGAGGCGCTGGAAGTCGGCCGCGAGGAGGACGCGACGGTGACGGTCGAGGCGCCGCAGCCGCGCCCCGGGCTCGAGGCCAGCTTCGCCCCCGCCGAGGTCTCCGTCCGCGTCAACCTCCCCTCCCCCGAGCGCGCCAAAGAGCTGACCGCGGTCCGCCGCCAGCTCGGCGGCGAGCGGGAGCCGGGCAGCGGCCCGCCGCCCCTCGTCCACCGCCACCCACCGACCGTCCCCTCCCGCCCCCTCTCCTACACCGCGATCCACGCCTACGAGGAGTGCCCCTACCGCTTCTACATGGAACGAGTCCTCAGCCTCCCCCCACGTGGCAGAGCTTTGTCTCTCTATTCGAGACAAACCTCTGCCACGCTGACGGGGGATGGCGCGGGCGCGGGCGCCGGGGGACCTTCGGCGCGGGAGGAGCGGACGGCGCGGGGGGCGGCGGTGCATGCGCTGCTCGAGTGGAGCCAGGGGAACGGCTGGCGGGAGCCCTCGGCGGAGCTGGCGCGGCGGCACGCGCTCGCGGCCGGGCTCGACCCGGAGCGAACCGACGCCGAGGGCCTGCTGGAGCCGCTGCGCGAATGGCTCGGCTCACCGTTGCGGGAGCGAATCGAGACCGAAGCGACGCGGGTACGGGCCGAGGTGCCGATCCTGCTCGGCCTCGGCGAGACGGTGCTGCGGGGATCGATCGACCTGCTGGTCGAGCGCGGCGAGCGGCCGCCGCTGGTCGTCGACTACAAGACCGACCGCCTCGGCGGCGGCGCTCCGAGCGAGCACGCCGGCCGCTACGAGACCCAGCGCGCGATTTACGCCCTCGCCGTCGCCGAGTCGCTCGGCGCACCCGAGGTCGAGGTCGCCTACGTCTTCCTCGAGCGGCCCGCCGACCCGGTCCTGACGACTCTCGAACACATGCAGATGACCGCCGCCCGCCAGCACCTGGAGACGACGATCCGCCGGATCGGCAAAGGCGACTTCCCGGTCGCCGGGGAGTCGCATCGCAACTGGGACCTCTGCCGCGGCTGCCCGGCCCTGGGCAATCTGTGCTCGGGACCAGCGGATGAAGCCGCTCAGGCAGCCTGAGAGTCGAGCTTCGCAGCCAGCTCGTCGAGACGGAGCTCCTTCAGCCCCTCGCCCACGGCGTCGAGCTCGGCGGCGCAGTATTTGACCAGCTCGCGGCCCTCGCGGCAGAGCTCGAGCGTCTCGCGCAGGCCTGCCTGACCGGAATCGAGCCGGTCGATGATCTCCTCCAGCCGCTCAACGGCGCTCTCGTAGCTATCAGGCGTCTCGCTCAATTTCTCCCTCGATCGCGGCGCCGACGCGCCCGTCGCTGAACCGCAGTCTTACCGCTCCGGCGGTGGCCGCGGCGGCCGCCGTGGTCACCGGCTCCCCTTCGGCGGTTTCGGCCAGGGCGAAGCCGCGCTCCAGGGTCCGCTCCGGGTCGTGCGCGCGGAGGGCGACGGCGATCCGCTGCAGCGCCTCGCGGCGGCGGCGCAGCGCCCGCTCCGCCGAGCGCTCGATCGTGGCGCCGCGCTGCCGCTCCCGCGCCTGGGCCTGCTCGATCCGCTGCAGCGCTCGTCGCTGCGCGCGACTGAGGACGACGGTCGCGATCCGCCGCTGGAAACCGCGCCGCTCGGCGACCCCGCGTCCGGAGGCGGCCCGGATCTCACGGATCTTCTGGTTGAGGTTGCTGCGCTCACGCTGCAGCGCCCGGGCCGGGCCGCGCGCCAGGGCGCCGAGGTGGCGCGCCCGCGATCCGATCGCGCTCTCGCCCGAGCGCCGCAGCGAGGCGACCGAGCGCTCCAGCTCGCGTCGCGCCGCGATGCAGTCGAGCGGGACGATCGCCTCGGCGGCGTGCGTGGGAGTCGAGCAGGCGACGGCGGCGACGTCGTCGATCAGGGTCGAGTCGCGCTCGTGGCCGACGGCGCTGACCACCGGCACCCGCAGCAGCGCCACCGTGCGACAGAGGGTCTCGTCGCAGAAGGCCCAGAGGTCGGCGAGGCTACCGCCGCCGCGGGTGACGACGATCGCCTCGATCTCCGGCCGCGCCGCCAGGTCCTGCAGCGCAGCGGCGATCGCCGGCGCGGCGTGGCGGTCCTGTACCGGGGCGAAGGCCCAGACGACCGTGCCGCCCCAGCCGCGCCGGCGCAGCCCCGCGAGCAGGTCGCGCCGCGCCGCGCCGCTCTCCGCCGTGACGACCCCGATCGCCTTCGGCAGACGCGGTCGGGCGAGCTGCTTTTGCAGCTCGAACAGGCCCTCGGCGCGCAGCTGCTTGCGCAGGGCCTCCAACCGCGCCAGCAGGTCGCCTTCGCCGGCAAGCCGAGCGTGCGTAGCGCGGAAGGAGAAGCTGGGCGAGGCCTGGCCGCCGCCGCGGTAGTAGTCGGGACCGCCGGCAATCACCAGTTCGGCGCCGTCCCGCAGCGCACCGTCGGGCAGCTTGGCCCGCTCGAGGTCGTCGAGCCACATCGTGCAGGGCACCGCTCCCTCGCTGTCGCGCAACTCGAAGAAGGCCTGTTTCTTGCTGCGCCCGACCCCGGTCACCTCGCCCATCAGCTGGACCCGCGCCCGCTTCTTCATCTCCTGTTCCAGTTTGCGCGCGTAGCGCCCGACCGGAAACGGCCCCGGAAGATCCATGAGGTCAGGCTATTTGACGTGCCTGACGGGCAGGAGACGCGCTAACAAGCCCGCTTCCAACGGCGCGCCCAAACGCGGAGCTCCTTGATCGCCGGGTCCAGCTCATTGCCCATCTCGGTCAGCGAGTAGGTGACCCGGACCGGCGAGCCGGCTTCGACCTCGCGCTGGACGAGGCCCTCTTCCTCGAGCTCGCGCAGACGCTGGGAGAGCAGCCGGTCAGAGAGGCCGGGAACCGCCTTGGCGAGCTCACCGAAGCGCATCGGCCGTTCGGTCAGGGCGCAAACGATCGCGCCGGTCCAGCGCTTGCCGATCAGCTCGATCGCCTGGTGGAAGTGCGGACAGACGCAGCCCCCCTTCGGATGTGCCGCGTCCCCCTGGGGGCGCGTGCCGGCAACCGACGGTTCGTCGGCTTCCTGGACCTGGGTCGCGCTCACCCGTTCCACGACTAACGACCTTACTGAACGTAAGTCGTCGGCAAGCCGATTTCCCCGCCCTGCAGGCGATCCTCAGCCGGTGCAGGGACCGGTGTCGACTTCCGGCGCGGTGTGTCGAAGGGCGCCGCGGACGAGCTCGGCGGGGATCGCGAAGCCGCCCGGCGAGCCGCTGGTCGTCGTCGCGAAGACGACGCCGATCGCTTCGCCAGCGGCGTTGACCAGCGGACCGCCGGAGTTGCCGCTGCGGACGGTGCCGCCGAGCGAGGTGATCGTGCGGTCGACCGGCCCCCGTCCGTAGGAGTCCTCGCTGATCGTTTCCCGGGTCTCGCCCACCCGCGCCGGGGCGAGCGAGTAGGGCCCGTTCTCGGGGTAGCCGAGCACTGCGGCGTCGGAGCCGCTGGGCCGTTCGGAGGAGATCGGCAGGGTCGGGATGTTGGCTCCGACCCGCAACAGGGCCAGGTCGTTTCGGGTGCCGTAGAACACCGGCGTCGCCTCCAGCTCGGCCCCGTCCTGGGTGGTTACCGTGGTGTCGTCGGCGCCGGCGATGACGTGGGCATTGGTGACGACCAGGCCGGGCGCGACCGCCCAGCCCGAGCCCTCGATCCCGAGCCCGCAGGCGGTGCTGAGCACGCGGACGACCGAGCGGCCGGCGTCGAGCACGTCGGGGTCGGTGGCGATCGCGGCGTCAGGCGATGCCACCGGCGTCGTCGGCCCCAGCACCGAGGGCGCCGGATCGACGCGGTCAAGCGCGTCCAGCACCGGACCGCTCGGCGGCAGCACTTCGTTGAGGCTGCCGAGGATGACCGAGTCCTGAACGTCGGCGCGCAGCCGTTCGGTCGCCGGCGCATGGAGCGCGACGGCGCCGAAGATCCAGGCCAAGCCGAGCGCGACGGCACCGATCAGCGCCGCGCCGCCGGCGCCGTCGACGTGGTGCAGAACCCGGTGGCGGATCAGCTTCTGGCGCAGGCCGAGGGCGAGGCTCTCGACCGCAACAGCCGCCCCCGCCCCGATCAGCAGAGCCCCGAGGGCGGCGCAAAGCGGCGCGTAGGGCGAATCGTGTCCCTGGCTGAGGAGCATCGGCCCGATCCGGCTGCCGGCGAACGCCCCAGCCACGAACCCCGCCAGGGTGAGAGCACCGACGATCAATCCCTGCCGATAGCCCCAGATGCCGAGGGCGACGGTGAAGGCGACGATCGCCCAATCCAGCACAGTCATCCCTGAATAGAAGCATGCTGGGATCTTGGTCAGGACCGCGTCTAATACCTTTCAGTGGTGAGCAGGCTGCCCCCCGAGGTGGAGCGGCGCCGACGCCTCGTCACGCGCACGCTCCCCCTCGCCTTGATTGCGATAGTCGCATTTGTCGTCGGCGCCGCGATCGGCGCGCCTGGCTCGCCGCAGCGCGACGCCGCCAACCGCTTCGCCGAAGCGTGGGCGCAGGGAGATTTCAGCGCGATGTACGACGAGTTGAACGACACCTCGCGCGAAGCCATCGGGGCCAAGGAATTCGCCGACGCCTACCGTGAAGGGGAGCAGGAGTCGACCCTGATGCGGCTCGAAGCGGGCTCGGCGCGCGACCCGGAATCGAGCGGAGGGGAAACCGTCGTCCCGGTGCCGATGGGCCTCTCGACCGTCGCCTTCGGCCACTTCGAAGAGCAGCTGGCGCTGCCCTTCGCCAACGGCGGCGTCGCCTGGAACCCAAGCCTCGTCTTCCCCGGCCTGCGCAAGGGCGAGCACCTCGAAGCCGACGTCGAACTGGCGCCGCGGGCGCCGATCCTCGCCAACGACGGCACGCCGCTCGCCGAGGGCCCGGCGGACGAACGCGAATACCCGCTGGGCAGCTCGGCGATCGACGTCGTCGGCGAAATGGGCCTTCCCTCCGAAGAAGAGGAGCCGCGGCTCGCCCGCCATGGCTTCACCGCCGAGACGCCGGTCGGGATCAGCGGGCTCGAGCAGGCGCTCAACATCCGCCTCGCCGGCAAGCCCGGCGGCACGCTGTACGCGGTCGACACCGGCGGCTCGACGCGAGCGCTGGCCAAGTCCGAACCCGAAGAAGGGACCCCGGTGAAGACGACGATCGACCCCGGGCTGCAGGAATCGGCGGTGACCGCGCTCGCCGGGCGCGCCGGCGGGATCGCCGTCCTCGATGCTAAGACCGGCGACGTCCGAGCCCTCGCCGGCCAGGCCTTCTCGGCACCCCAGCCGCCCGGCTCGACGTTCAAGATGGTGACGACGACGGCAGCCCTGCAGAAGAACCTCGTCTCGCTCGACGACGAATTCGAATACACCAGCGGCGTCAACGTCGGTGGCCGCTTCATCGAAAACGCCAACGGCGAGATCTGCGGCGGCACCTTCCGCCAGGCATTCGCCGAGTCCTGCAACGCCGACTTCGCCCCGCTCGGCCCTCAGATCGGCAACGACGACCTCGTCGCCACCGCCGAGCGCTTCGGCTTCAACTCGCCGCCGACGCTCTACTCGCAGAAGATCACCGAAGAAGTCGAACCGGCTGAATCGACGATCCCGCAGGAAATCCCGACCGAAGTCGAACTCGGGGTCTCCGCGATCGGCCAGGGCGAAGTGCTGGCGACGCCCCTGGCGATGGCGAGCGTCGCGCAGACGATCGGCAACGACGGCGTCCGCATGCCGACCTCGATTCTGAAGAACAAGAAACTGCGGCCGGACGCCGAACCGGTGCGGGTGATGTCGAAGAAGATCGCCGATCAGCTGACCGAACTGATGGTCGGCGTCGTCGTCGAAGGGACCGGCACCGCCGGCGCCATCCCGCAGGCCCAGGTCGCCGGCAAGACCGGCACCGCCGAGCTCGGACCGAAACCGGGCACCGAGAACGAAGAACACCCCCAACAGCGCAAGGACGCCTGGTTCGCCGCCTTCGCCCCCGCCGAAAAGGCGAAGCTGGCAATCGGGGTGCTGCTGATCGAAGCCGAAGCCGCCGGCGGCGAAGTCGCTGCCCCCGCCGCCGCCGAAGTCCTCTCCAGCGGCCTCTGAGCACGGCGCGCCCTACAAGTCGAGCGTGATTTCGATTTCTTCGTCGCCTTCAGCGGCGGGGATGTGGAGAATCAGCGGCCGACTCTCGGAAGCCGATTCAGGCAGGAGGAAGAGGGCCAGCGAGCCCTCGATCGGGCCCTGCTGCGGGGTCGAATCGAGGACCGGGATCTGTTCCTGTTCTTCGACTTCGGTGCCGAACGGGAAGGCGTAGAGGCTTTCGCTGGGGATCAGTTCGTATTTCGTGTGATCGGCGTCGGTGATCCAGGCGGTCGAAGGCAGCTGGTGGCCTTCGTTGTGTTCGTTCTGGACGAGGAGGAAGACGCCGAAGTAGGTTTCGCCTTTCGGCGGTTCGGGGTGCCCGACCAGGTAGGCCGCGTCCTCGTTGTCGGCCGGGTTCAGGTAGCGCGAGAAGATCACGTTGAACTGCAGGTCGCCGAGATAGACCGACTCGCCCTCGGCCCCCTCCTTGGAGTCGCTCTTGTAGCCGCAGGCGGCGGCGCCTAGCCCGAACACGAGGATGGCGAGGGCGGCGAACAGCGGCAGCGCGAACTTGCGGTTGGCGAACATCGGCGGGCAGGAGTCTATAAAGGACCCCGACGGCAGGGTTTGCACCCTCCGGCGGCGTCGGTCAGGGGATGCCGGTCGCGTAGCGGTTGCCGCCGGCGACGGCGATCCGCTCGGCCGCGGGGGCATCGTCCTCGATCGCCTCGCGCAACCTGCGCAGTGCCTCGCGCCAGCCGCGCTCCTGCCAAAAGGCGCCGCCGCTGGCTTTCTCCAGGTGGCGATCCAGCGAGTTGGCGGGCTCGGTCCAGTGATTGAGGGTGACCGCGGTGAGATCGCCGGTGCCGCCGGTCAGCTCCCAGACGGTGTGAGTCGGGATCCGGTTGGTGCGGCCGCCGGCGCCCCGCTCGACGATCTTCTCGTTCTCCTCCTGCTCGACGATCGTCGTGTCCTGCCAGACCTTGCGAAAAGGCGCCTGCACGCGAAACCGCGCTCCGGCGCCGACCCCGCGGGAGTCGATCCGGGTCAGGTGGAAGTCGGAGAGGAAGTGATCGGTGAACGAGGGCCGCAGGGAGAGGTCTCCGAGCAGCGCGAAGATCCGCTCGCGGGGGGCGTCTATCTCGATTTCGGCGCGGATCGGGCCCATCGCGGCGCGATTCTATTGGTCGGCCGCCCGGGCGCGGCGTTCCGGCCACCCCCGCCCGTAGGATCTGTTCCAGTGAGCGCCGTCCCCAACCCGGTCGATCCTTCGCTGCCCTCGGGCTCCCCCTCGATCTCCGCCGCTGCCGACCGCGCCCGCACTGAGCTGCACCAGGAGATCGAGCGCGTCCGCGTCGGCGTCGAAGAGATGCTGGCCGAGCAGAACGCGCCGGTCCCGGCCGAGCTCGAACGCGAGCTCAACGACCTGCGCGAGGACACCCGCCTCTACGTCAAGAAGCGCGTCCGCCGCAGCGAGAAGAAGCTGGAGCGCTCGATCCGCAAGATCGACGAGCGAACCGAGCGCCTCGAGCAGCGCATCGACCAGGTCGAGGCCGACCGGGTCGAGGCCGAGTACCGGATCCACTCCGAGACCGAGCGCATGCTCGACGGCCTCCTGCAGGAGGTCCGCGCCATCGCGGACCTCCTGACTACCAAGACGGAATAACTAACAGCCGCCCCACTCCTGCACCCGGTCATTTCCGGTGTCCGCCAGCCAGACGTTGCCGGAGGTATCGACGTTGATTCCCTGGGGCTTAGCAAGCTGGCCTTCATTCGGTCCAGGGCTGCCGAACTGCGTCTGGTAGGTGCCTTTGGAGCTGAAGCGCTCCGCGCGGAAGTTACCCGTGTCCGCCACCCACACCCTTCCTTCGGGGTCCACGGTAACCCCGTAGGGTTCCTTGAACTGGCCGTTCCCGGATCCTTCGGTCCCGTATTTGCGGACGAATTCACCGGCGGAGTTGAATTCCTGAATGCGGTTGTTGCCGGTATCGGCGACGAGGACGTTGCCTTCGGAGTCGGTGGCGACGTCCCGGGGGCTTTTCAGCGCACCGTTGCCGTTGCCGGTAGCGCCGAAACGGCGGATCAGTTCACCGGTACCGGTCGTCTCCTCGACATGCTTTTCGACGAATTTTTCCCCTTCGAAGAACGTGCCGACCAACCAGACGTGACCTTCGGGGTCGACGGCGATCCCAGTGACACTGCCTTCGCCTTCACTCGGGGCATTCCACGATCTGATGAACGCTCCTTCGCTGCTGAACTCCTGGACCCGAGAACCCCCTGAGGACACCCAGACGTGGTCTTCGGAATCGACTGCAATCCCGGTCGGGGAATTGAACTGGCTGTTGCCAGTGCCCTGGGTGCCGAACTGGCGGATGGATTTGCCTTCGGCGCTGAACTCCTGGACACGGTTGTGGCCGGCGTCGAGGACCCAGGCATTGCCTTTGGAGTCGTTGGCGATGTCGTTCGGTGCCGAGAGGTGGCCGGCTTCGGAATTTTCGCCGCCGAATTTGCGAACAATTTCGCAGCCAGAGGCAGAGGCCGGACCTAACCCCAGGATGACCAACATCAAAACACCCGAAATGACCAGCCACTTAGCTGCAGAAGCTCCCCGCACTTGACCGCCCCCTCTCGAAATCAGAATCGAAAGGGTTTCTATCAGATACTTTTCAGTATTTAAATGCGCCCGCTCATTTGCGGCGCAAGATTGATCACTCGGTCGAGATGCTCGGGTCGGCCTGGACCTTTTGCGGGATCACCATCAGGAAGTTGCTGGTGGCGTCGGCGGAGAGGGCCATGATCCGCTCGGCCTCTTCGTCCTGCTCGGTCGCGCGCAGCTCGCCGGCGTAGGCGCTGAGCAGGTCGTCGATGTCGAGCAGTCCTTCGGCGTCGAGGTCCTTGAGTTCGACTTTGGCGCCCTCGCCGAGGCGGCGCTGGATCGCGTCGCGGTCGATGCCGAAGGCGTTGTGGCGGACGTAGACGCGGCCGCCGGTCATCCCCGCGCAGGCCCAGGGGCCGAGGTCGCCGAGGACGATCGCGCGGCCCGAGGTCATGTACTCGAAGGCGAAGCCCTTGGCGTTGGCGCGGTCGACGATACAGCCGCGGCTGTCGTCGATCGGCTCCTCGGGCTCGCCGCCGAGGATCACGTCGGCGCCGGAGAGGCGGATGCAGAAGCGCGAATCGGCCGAGCCCTGGACGAAGAGGCGACCGCGCTGGGCTCCGTAGGCAAAGGACTTGCCGACCGAGCCGTTGAGCCGCCTACCGCGCGCCCCCTTGCCCTTGAGGATCGCGATCGAGCCGCCAAGCATCGTCTTGCCGACGCCGTCCTGGGCGCCGCCCTCGACCCGGATCGAGACGCCGTAGGCGTTGAACGCCCCCAGCCCCTGGCCGGCGACCGAGCCGCCATTGAACTCGAGGCTGGCGAGGACTTCGTCGCTCGGCTCGGGCCCGTCTTCGAAGACCCTCGAGCGGGCGATCGCGCCCGCCAGCTCGGTGCCGAGGACGCGGTCGTTGGCGTCGGTCGCCCGCGGGAACTCGCTGCGCAGGGTGCGCCCGGCGCAGATTTCCGGCGCCAGCGCGGCGATCTCGGTCGAGGCCGCCTTCGCCTCCATCCGGATCGGCCGCGCGACGACGAGGCCGGCTTCGGCGCGCGCGTCGACCTCCTCCTCCGCCACCGGCAGGTCGAGCGGCTCGAGGTCGAGGAACTCCTCCAGCGGCGTGATCAGCGGCGCCAGGTCGATGCTGTCCTTGGCCGCGACCTGCTCGAGCAGGTCGTAGCGGCCGACCAGGTCCTGGGCACGGTCGTAGCCGAGCGAGGCGACGACCTGCTTGACCTCCTCGCCCATCGCCGAGAAGAAGCGGGCGCAGCTCTCGGCGGCGCGGTCGATCTCCTGCGGCGTGAACTTCTTCAGGCCGTGCTCTTGGGCCTCCTCGATCGTCTCGATCTGGGTGGCGATGCCAACGTGGCAGGTGTCGAGCTGGCAGCCGCGGCAGATCGTGCAGCCGAGGCTGACCATCGCCAGGGTGCCGAAGCCAACCCGGTTGGCGCCGAGGCAGTGCAATTTGACGATGTCGTGGCCGGTGCGGTAGCCGCCGTCGGCCCAGATCTCGACCCGGTTGCGCAGCCCGGCCTCCATCAGCGCCCGGTGCACGGCGCGGGTGCCGATGTCGCTCGGCAGGCCGACGTGGCGCAGCGCGTGCTGGCGAGCGGCGCCGGTGCCGCCCTCGAAACCCGAGAGGGTGATGATGTCGGCCCCCGCCTTGGCGATGCCGAGGCCGATCGTGCCGATGTTCGGCACCACCGGGACCTTGACCGAGACGCGCACGTCGGGATTTACCGTCTTCAGCTCGTCGATCAGCTCGGCGAGGTCCTCGATCGAATAGAGGTCGTGGTTGTTGGAAGGGGAGATCAGGTCGGTGCCAGGCGCCGCGTTACGGGCGGCGGCGACCTTGGCCGAGACCTTCTTGCCGGGCAGGTGACCGCCCTCGCCGGGCTTGGCGCCCTGGCCGATCTTGATCTCGGCGACGTAGGAGCTGTTCAGCATCTCGGCCGAGACGCCGAAGCGGCCCGAGGCAACCTGCTGCCCGCGCCAGTTGCGGTACTGCCCATACATGTCGCGGATCTCGCCGCCCTCGCCGTTCATGCAGAGGATGTTGGTCGCCTTCGCCGCCTCGGCGTAGGCGCGGAAGGCCGACTCCGACTGCGAGCCGAAGCTCATCGAGGAGATCACGATCGGGTAGTCGTGGTGGCCGACAGCGGCGTCGACGCCGGCCGGGTCGACCGGATCGCGGTCCCCCTTCAACGCCATCACGTGGCGCATCGAGATCGGGTTCTGCTTCTCCAGCTCGCGGACTTTCTCGGAGTACTCCTCGTAGGTGCCGGAGCCGTTGGCGGTCGCGATCGCCGCCTTGTAGACCTTCGGGTAGAAACGGAACGTCTTCGCCGGTTTGGCGCTGTCGTCCTCCCCGGAGAGGACGCGAGCGCGTTCGTTCGTGTCCTCGTCGAGGTCGGCAAAGCCGGTGCCGCCCTTGGCCGAGGCGGCGAACGCCTCGGTCTGGAAGATCTCGGCCAGCTCGGGCTTGATCCCGATCGAGGAGAACTGGCGCGCGTAACCGCGCACCTCGTGGATCCCGATCGTCGAGATCACTTTCTCGATCCCTTTGCGCAGCGCCGCGCAGAGGTGGCCGACGTCGGTCTCGTAGTCCTCGACGCAAATCACCTCGACCATCGTGTACGGGCAGACGCCGTTGGCGCCGAGCCCGAGCGCCAGCATCACGTCGTGGACGTTGCGGATCGCCGCCGAACGCAGGACGAGGCCACAGCGACGGCGCAGGTTCTCCTCGCCGCGCTCGACTTTGAACTGCTTCAGCGCCTGGTCGACCGCCGAGGTCGCCAGGTGCGGGTCGAGGTAGCGGCGCTCGGCGTCGTAGACGGTGCGGTCGGTGAGGATCAGCAGCTCGGCCCCGTCGCGGACCTTCTTCACCGCTTCCTGCTTGATCCGCTCGATCGCCCCGGCGCTCGTCTCCGACTCCAGCAGCGAGATGTCGACGGCGCCGGCACGGCCGCGGAACTCCTCCCAGAGGTCCTCCAGCAGGTAGGTGTGGTGGTCGCGGGCGATCTTGCGGTAGGTCTTGTCGGAGAGCGGGGCGAGGCCGTGGTGGCCGCCGAGGATCACCGGGAACTCGGTTTCGACGGTGCCGGTGTCGACCCCGGCCGAGTCGAGCGAAGGGCGGCGCCCGAACAGAGCGCGGGTCGAGAAGTGCTCGAGCTCCCGTTCGCGGTCGAGCGCCGGGTTGGTGACGACGGCGACCGTCTCCTTGAAGTAGTCGGCGAGGTTCTGGCGCTCGGGCGAGAGCGCCGCCAGCGGCCCGTCGTAGCCGAGCGAGCCGACCGGCTCGGCCCCGTTGGAGGCCATCTGCTGGACGAGTTTGACGTCGTCGCGCTGCCAGCCGAAGCCGGCGAGGATGCGGTCCTCGACTTTGACCGGCTCTTCGGGGCCGGCTTCGGAGTAGCCGGGGACGTCGTCGCCCTCGAGCGGTCCGCCGGTCTCGAGCGCCCGGTCGTAGCCGGCAACGGCGTCGACGCCGTTTCGCTGCAGCCACGAGTCGCGGACGATCCGAAGCATCTCGTCGTGGGGGTGCAGGGTCGAGGCGCGGGCGTCGCGGTCGATCAGGACCATCGCCTTCTCCCCCGGCGCCATCGGCTTCGGCTCGGAGACCATCGAATGCACGGAGACGACTCCCGGCTCGGAGCTGAAGACGAAGTCGTCCTCGGTCTCGACCTGCCAGAGCGGCCGCAGGCCCATCGCGTCGGCCGAGAAGACGCACTCGTCGGCGTGGCGGGCGATCAGCGCCACCGGGCCCTGGGCGAACGGGCCCATCGCCTGGTGCAGGTACATGTAGAAGCTGTGCAGGTCGGCGGGCAGGCCGCGGATCTCGGCGACGATCGGCGGCACGATCATCTCCATCGCCTCTGCAAGGGTGAGGCCCTCGCGACTGACCAGCGCCTCGATCGTCAGGTTCAGGTCCTGGGAGTCCGAAGCGCCCGGCTGCACGGGGACGGCGAGCATCTTCGCCTCCTGGCGCAGCTGCTCGATCGTGTTGATCTCGCCGTTATGGCCGAGCATCGAGAACGGCTGCACCCGCTTGAACGAGGGCCAGGTGTTGGTCGAGTAACGGTTGTGGCCGAAGCAGCCGATCGTCTCGAAGCGCTTGTCGCGCAGGTCCGGGTAGTAGGCGCCGAGCACGTTGGGCGTGCCCATCACCTTGTAGACGCAGGTCGTCGCCGAGAAGGAGGGGACGTGGACGCCGAGCCGGCGCTCGAGCTCGATCAGCAGCTCGAAGAGGATCGGGTCGCGGCGCTTGGCGTCGGGGACGAGGCCGGCGATCTGCCAGAAGACCGGCTCCTCCTCGCGCGCGGTCGGGCCCAGCGCGGTCGAGTCGACCTGGCCGATCCGCTCGGCGAGAACACGGAAGCCGCCTTCGTTGAGCAGCTCGCGCGCGTCGTGCTGGATCTTCTCCCGGTCCTGGGAGCGCTCGATGAAGACGTGGGCGACGGCAAAGGCGTCGTCGAGGGTGAGCGAGGGGTCGTGGCCGCCGGAGCGGACTTCCTCGGCCCAGATCTTGCGCGGGATGTCGAGCAGCAGGCCGCAGCCATCGCCCTCGCCGTCGACGTTGCCGGCGCGGTGAAGCATCTTCTGCATCGCCGGGATCGCCAGCTCGATCGGCGCGTGGCTCGGGGTCGCGTCCTTGCGGACCGAGGCATAGATCGCGCAGGCGTCCTTGTCCTCGACGCTGGGTGGCGAAACCAGTGGCTTATACGGGCGCTCGGGCGAGTAGCGGACGACGCTCGCATCGCGAGCTGACTGGTGCTTCGGCATGTGACCTCCCGGGATCCACGCCTTCTTCGAGCGGGCGCGCGACGGGTTGACAGGTCCGAGAATTATAGGCGCCGCCGGCAAATCCCCCGCGCAATCGCAAATCTCCCCGCAAAACGTGACCTTCTTCCGCTTGCCCTCGCAGTTTGTCGCCCTGTGGGCGACAAACTGCGAGGGCAAATCGTCCTAGGCCCAGGACATCGGCTCGTAGCCGCCCTCGGGCTGGACGCCGATCAGCAGCGCGGTGACCGTGGCATCGGAGCGGTTGAGGATCGTGCGGCTGGCGGGCGGCTCGATCGAGGCGAAGGTGCCGGCCGGAGCCGCGTGGTCCTCACCCTCGATCCGCAGCACCGCCTCGCCTTCGAGGATCACGTAGAGCTCGACCTGGCCGCTCTCGCCCTCGCTGTGCTCGGGGATGCCGCCGCCCGGGTCGATCTCGACCAGGTTGAAGCCGAAGGCCGAGGTGCCGAGCGCCTTGCGGGCGAGCTTCCAGGTGCTCTCGCCCGAGCCCTCCATCGCCTCGAACTCGTCGCGGTGCTTGATCGTGAAGCCGGCGCCCATTAGCTTCGACTCTAACCCGAGATGACCGATCAGGGCAAGGACAACGAGGCGGCTCTGCGCGAAGCAATCAACCGCTACAACGCGGCCTGGAACGCCCACGACCTCGACGCGATCATGGCGATGCACGCGCCGGACATGGTCTTCGAGAACCACACCGCCGGGGAGTCGGCCAGCGGCGAGGAGGCGCGCGGCCACATCGGCTCGATCTTCTCGACCTGGCCCGACATCGCCTTCACCACCCGCCGCCTCTACGTGCGCGAGGGGCTGGTCGTCCAGGAATGGACCGCGAGCGCGACCCACACCCAGACGATGCGCCGCGGCGACCTCGTCGCCGAGCCGACCGGGAACCGGGTCGAGTGGGACGGCCTCGACGTGATCCCGTTCGAGGATGGCCTCGTCAAGCGCAAGGACGTCTGGTCCGACAGCGTCTCGATCCTGCGCCAGGTCGGCCTGCTCGACTGAGCCCGCTTCGGCCGAGACCGCTCTTCCGACGTTCACCCCACCCTGGTGTGGTCGATGTCGGATCCGATATCCGGGGATCGCGCGTATTGACGGGGAGGGTGCCGGCCACCCTCTCTGGGCGGGTAGGGCGGCCGGCACCCTCCCCTCCCGCGCCAAGCGCCAGGATCCCGTGGTTCCTTTTGGACCTATGGCGTCCGAAAAGAACCACGCGATGGAGATTCCAGACGCGTCGGCCTCGCGTGGTTCCTTTAGGAAGGAGGGCGTCCAAAAGGAACCGCGACTTTCCGGGGTGGGCGGGGCGGCGCACCTACC
>DATKLT010000036.1:0-38339 GCA_035542315.1 Solirubrobacterales bacterium
GCCGAGATGCTCCTCCGCGACCGCTCGGCCTAACACCGCGTGGCAGAGCTTTTGGTCGCCATGCGGCTAAAAGCTCTGCCACGGCCTTAGCGGCGGCGTTTGTCGGTGAGGAGGACGACCACGAGGACGGCGGCGAAGACGAGCTGGCCGACGGCGAGGGCGGTGCCAAGATTTTTGGCGCCCAGGGCCAGGGCGAGGAGGGTGCCGCCGGCGAAGGCGAGCACGAGGATCGCTAGCTGACGCGCCATTGGGCCGGGAGTCTAGGCGGCGGCGGGTCGCCGACGGCGCGCTTGTCCTAGTCTCGCGGCATGCTCACCGACTATCACCTCCACCTCCGCCCCGATGACGCCGGCACCGATGCCGAGCGCTACTTCACCGCAGCCAACGTCGACCGCTACCTCGAAGCCGCCGCCGGGGCAGGGATCGAGGAGCTGGGCGTCTCCGAGCACGTCTACCGCTTCGGTCAGGCGCTCGAGATCTGGAGCCATCCGCTCTGGGTCGAAAACGCCGTCGACGACATCGACGAGTACTGCGATTTCGTCCGCACGACGCCGTTGCGGCTCGGGGTCGAGTGCGACTTCGTGCCCGGCGCCGAGGAGCGGATCGAGGCCTTGCTCGGTGCCCGCGATCTCGACTACGTCGTCGGCTCGGTCCATTTCGTCGGCGACGGCGACGCCGCCGTCGACCACGACGGCTTCGACGTCTGGGAGGGCGGTGCCGACGCCGAGGAGATCTGGGGGCGCTACTTCGAGATGCTCGCCGAATGCGCCCGCTCGGGCCTCTACGACATCCTCGCCCACCCGGACCTGGTCAAGGTCTGGGGCCGCGCCCGCCGGCCCTTGCCCGCAGGCGACCTGAGGCGCTACTACGAGCCGGTGGTCGAGGCGATCGCCGAGAGCGGCATCGCGGTCGAGGTCTCGACCGCGGGACTGCGCAAGCCGGTCGGCGAGCTCTATCCGTCGCGCGCCTTCGCCGAGCTCTGCGTCGAGGCCGGCGCTCCGTTCGCGCTCTCCTCCGATGCCCACGTCCCCGAGCAGGTCGGCTTCGGCTACGACCAAGCGCTCGAGTTCCTCGACGACCTCGGGGTGACCGAGATCGCCGTCTTCGACGGCCGCCGCCGCAGCCTGGCGCCGCTCGGCGCCCGGGTCGGGTAGACGCTGGCGGGACGGCGGGGGAGAATCGTCTGAGATGGTCGGTATCGGATACGACAGCCACCGCTTCGCCAACGGGCGGCCACTGATCCTGGGCGGGGTGGAGGTCGAGCACGAGCAGGGACTGGAGGGACACTCCGACGCCGACGTCCTCACCCACGCCGTGATCGACGCCCTGCTCGGTGCCGCCGGCGGCGGCGACATTGGCACGATGTTCCCGCCCGAGGATGAGCGCTGGCGCGGCGCCGACTCGATCGACATGCTGCGGACCGTGATCGGGACCCTGCCGACGGCGGTCCGCAACGTCGACGCGACCCTGATCTGCGAGCGGCCGCGCCTCGGTCCCTACCGCGACGAAATGGAGCGGCTGCTCTCAGAAGTCACCTCGGCGCGGGTCAGCGTCAAGGCGACGAGCAACGAGGGGATGGGCTGGATCGGCCGCGGTGAGGGGATCGCCTGCATCGCCGTCGCGATGCTGGAGGGGGAATAGGGAAGCGAATAGTCTTCACCGATCGATGGCGAATGCGAGCGCAAACCTGTCGAGCTTGAAGTCCTCGCTGGCGGACTCCGCCTTCGAGGCCAGGGTCCTGCGCGAGGCGGGGATCCTCGCTCCGATGCGGCCCGACAAGGCACTGCGAATCGGCTCCACCTTCCTGCGCTGGGGCGCCTCGCCGGCGACCGGGGTGACGATCGCCGCGATCCACCACCCGCACGAGATCGCCGTGATCGACGAACGCGGCGCGCTCAGCTGGGAGCGCCTGCACCGGCGCTCGAACGCGCTCGCCCACTCCTTCGCCGCGCTCGGGATCGGTCCCGGCGACGGGATCGGGATCATGTGCCGCAACCACCGCGGCTTCCTCGAGGCGACGCTGGCGGCGGCCAAGCTCGGCGCCAGTGCCCTCTACCTGAACACGATGTTCGCCGGTCCGCAGCTGGCCGAGGTGACCCGTCGCGAGGGCCCGAAGGCGCTCGTCTACGACGAGGAGTTCTCGGTCCTGCTCGATGGCGTCGAGGGCGGCATCCACCGCGTCGTCGCCTGGACCGATGGAGACGGAGGAGGAGAGGCGACGCTCGAGCAGCTGATCGCCGCCGGCGAGGATGGCGACCTGAAGCCGCCGCCGGAAAAGCCGCGCTTCGTGATCCTCACCTCGGGCACCACCGGCACCCCCAAGGGCGCCCAGCGCTCCAGCCCGGACGGCCTCTTCACCGTCGCCTCGCTGATCGACAAGATCCCCTTCCGCAGCCGGATGACGATGACGATCGCGGCGCCGCTCTTTCACTCCTGGGGCTTCTTCCACTTCGTGATGAGCCTGCCGACCGTCTCGACCATGGTCCTGCGCCGCCGCTTCGACCCGGAGGAGACGCTGCGCGCGGTGCAGCGCAACCGCGCCGACGTGCTCGCCGCGGTGCCGGTGATGGTGCAGCGGATCCTCGAGCTGCCCGACGAGACGCTGCGTTCCTACGACCTCTCCTCGCTGCGGATCACCTCGCTCTCGGGCTCGGCGCTGCCGGGCGAGCTGGCGATCGCCTGGATGGACCGCTTCGGCGAGAGCGTCTACAACCTCTACGGCTCGACCGAGGTCGCCTACGCGACGATCGCCACCCCGGCCGACCTGCGCGCCGCCCCCGGTACCGCTGGCAAACCGCCGCGGGGGACGCGGATCAAGCTCTTCGACGAGGCCGGCAACGAGGTCTCTCAGGGTGGCGTCGGACGCATCTTCGTTGGCAACGACATGTCGTTTGAGGGCTACACCGGCGGTGGCACCAAGGAGGCGATCGACGGCCTCCTCTCCAGCGGCGACGTCGGTCACTTCGACCAGGCCGGCCGCCTCTTCATCGACGGCCGCGACGACGAGATGATCGTCTCCGGCGGCGAGAACGTCTTCCCGCGCGAGGTCGAGGACCTGCTCGCCGACCACGACTCGGTGGTCGAGGTGGCTGTGATCGGCGTCGACGACGAGCAGTTCGGGCAGCGCCTGAAAGCCTTCGTCGTCGTCCGCGAGGGGGTCGAGCCCAGCGCCGAGGAGCTGACCGCCCACGTCAAGGCGAACCTGGCCAGCTACAAGGCTCCGCGCGAGATCGAGTTCCTCGCCGAGCTGCCGCGCAACGCGACGGGGAAGGTGCTGAAGCGCGAGCTGCGCGAGCGCGAGGCTTGATTCCACGGCCAGGTGTGACTGGGGGCGCGCCCGGCCGAGCAGACCAAGGACGCAGGGCGCAGCCTTTGCCGGTTGGCAAAGGCAAGCCCGAGGACGCAGGGATGCGAAGTGTGCCGGGAGCGCCATCCAGGCGCGCCTGGCCGTGGAATCAAGCCTCCAGGCACGGCAATCCGGCTGACCGGGTAGGTTTGACCTCTGCATGAGCGATCCGGCTAGGCAGCTGAAGACGGTCGGCGAGGCATCCGGGACGATGCAGGGTGTCGCCGAGCAGGCCCTCGAGTGGGTCCGCGTCAGCGAGGAGCGGGTCGCCGCCGCCGAAGCCCGCACCGAGAAGGTCCGCGCCGAGCTCAAGGAGCGGGCGCTGGAGACCGTCAAAGGCTTCTCCGACAAGGCGCGCGAGCGGGTCGACGCGGAGCGCGAGGCGCGCAAGCGGGCGGAGGGCCAGCTGGCCGCCGCCGAGGCGGCGCGGGACCGAGCGGAGAAAGCCTTCGAGGAGCTGCAGAAGAAGTCCGAGGTCGAGCGCGAGCAGATCGTCGCCTCGACCAGCCAGGCGCGCGAGGACGCAGAGAAGGCGACGCTCGCTGCCCGCCGCGGCGCCGAGCAGACCGTGGCGCAGGCGCGGGCCGAGCTCGAGCGCGAAATCGAAGCCAAGGTCGAGGAGGCGCGGGCGGCGATCGCGGCCGAGGCCGACCGCCGCGTCGCTGCAGCCGAGCAGCGCGCCGCCGAAGCCGAGGCGGCGGCGACCGAGGCGCAGGAGACCGCGGTGCGCCTGGAGACTGAAATCGAGCGGCGGGTGATGGAGGGGACCGAGGAGGTCCGCCGCGAGGCCGAGGAGAGCGTCCAGAAACTTGTCGAGAAGGTCGAGCGCAACGCCGAGCAGGCGGCCCGCGCCCGCGCCGACGAGCAGATCAAGGCCGAGTCCGACCGGATCCGGGTCCAGGCGCAAAAACGCGAGGAGCGGGTCCGCGAGGCGACCGAGAGCGAGATCCGCGCCAGCGCCAACAAGGCCAAGCGCGAGGTCCTGGCGGCCGCCGACGAGTCGACGCCGACCTGGATGCGCAGCACGCCGAAGCCGGTGTCCCCCAGCGGCTACCGGACTTTCTAACGGCCTGACGGCCTTTTGGTCAGCGAAGTCTTAACCTAGCCCCGCGATGCGCGAGGTGAGGATCAAGGACACGCTCAGCGGCGAGCCGCGGACGCTCGAGAGCGGCCGCGAGGTCGGCATCTACGCCTGCGGCCCGACCGTCTACAGCCGCATCCACATCGGCAACGCGCGACCCTACGTCGTCTTTTCGCTCTTCGCCCGCTTCCTCCGCGAGGAGGGCTACCAGGTCAAGTTCGTCGTCAACGTCACCGACGTCAACGACAAGATCTACGTTGCGGCGGAGGCGGCGGGGGAGCCCTCCGAGGAGTTCGCGAAACGGATGACCGCCGCCTACTTCGAGGACACCGACCGGCTCGGCCTCGGCCGCCCCGACTCCGAGCCGCTGGCGACCGAGACGATCGCCGGCATCGTCGACCTGATCGTCGAGCTGGTCGAGTCCGGCCACGCCTACGAGTCGGGCGGCGACGTCTACTTCCGCGTCCGCAGCTTCGACGGCTACGGCAAGCTCTCCAACCGGCGGCCCGAGGAGATGGACCAGGGCGAGGAGGCGGGCTCGGCCTCGCTCAAGCAGGACCGGCTCGACTTCGCCCTCTGGAAAGCGCACAAGGAGGGCGAGGACAGCGCCTGGGACTCCCCCTGGGGACGAGGCCGCCCCGCCTGGCACATCGAGTGCTCGGTGATGGCCGAGCAGGAGCTGGGCGCCGAGTTCGCGATCCACGGCGGCGGCTCCGACCTCGTCTTCCCCCACCATGAGAACGAGATCGCCCAGTCGGAGGCCGCGGGCCGGCCCTTTGCCCGGGTCTGGATGCACAACGGCATGGTCGAGACCGACGCCGAGAAGATGTCGAAATCGGATGGGAACATCTTCCAGCTGAAGCAGGCGCTGGACACGTATGGGCGCGAGGCCGTCGTGCTGTACCTGATCTCGGGGCACTACCGGCAACCGCTTGCCTTTGGGCCGGAGGAGATGGCGCAGTCGGTGGCCAGGGTCGAGCGGTTGCGGAACTTCTTCCGGGAGCACGCGGTGGGGGAGGGGTCCGGTGATGGCTCGTCGGAGCAACAGCGGGGAGGCTCCGTCGAGCCATCACCGGACCCCTCCTCAGCTGCGGGGCGGTTTGAGAGCTTCTGTGAGGCGCTGGCCGACGACTTCAATACGCCCAGGGCTCTGGCCCAGGTTTTTGAGCTGGTGGGAGATTCGAACCGGGGCGAGGTCTCGGGCGGCGAAGCAGTGCCCGTCTTGACGGAGATGCTTGAGCTGATCGGCCTCAGCTCCCTCACCGAGCCGGATCAGGGTGCTGAGGCCGACTCTCAAGCGCATGAGCTGATGCGAGAGCGTGAGGAGGCGCGGGGCGCCAAGGACTTCGCGAGAGCGGACGAGCTCCGGGATCAGCTGGCGGCGCTTGGATGGGAAGTGCGCGACTCGGCTGAGGGTCCGAAACTGGTGCCGCGCTGAGTCGAGATGGCCTCTGAACTCATCTACGGCAAGCAGCCGGTGCACGAGGCCGAACGGGGGCGGCGCAGGGTGCGGCGGGTTTGGCGGGCGCCGCAGATCGGGGGGGAGGAGCTGGAGCGGCTCTGCGGGTCGCCGGACCACCAGGGTGTGGTCGCCGAGGTCGACCCCTTCCCGTACGCCGATCCTGGCGCGCTGCTGCGGGTCGAGGGCGCGCTGCTCGTGGCGCTCGACCAGGTCCAGGACCCGCGCAACTTCGGCGCCGTCTGCCGCTCGGCGGAGTTCGCCGGGGCCGCCGGCCTCGTCGTCCCCGAGCGTCGCGCGGCGACCGTCACCCCTGCCGCCTGCAAGGCTTCGGCCGGCGCCGTCGAGCACCTCGCCGTCGCCCACGTCCGCAACCTCGCCGACTGGCTCGCCGAGGCGAAGCGGGCGGGCTTCTGGATCTGGGGCGCCGACGCCGAGGCCGACGCCGCTCCCTGGGGGGCCGACCTGACCGGCTCCACCGTGCTCGTCCTCGGCGGCGAGGGCAAGGGCCTGCGGCGCCGGGTTGCCCAGTCCTGCGACGGGCTGATCGCCCTCCCTCGTCACGGCGAGGTCGAGTCCCTGAACGTCTCGGCAGCCGCCACGGCGCTGCTCTTCGAGGCCCTGCGCCAGCGCAGCTGAGGCTGCGCCCCGACCCCTGCCGCCCGCGGCAGATGCAACGGCATTTGCAAAAAGTCGCAATTTGGGGTTGACAGAACTCCGCGGAGCGGTAAACATGCGGGCCACATAAGCCTTAACCTCAGCTTTAGTCTGAGGTGACGGCCTCGGTATAGGCGGCGCCCCTGGGGAGGTAAGCGGCGCCACGACCCTTCGGCAAGGAGAAGGATCTGTGGCTCTCAGCACCCCTACCCAGCACCAGTCTAACCCTCAGGCTGAACTTGATGATCACTATCTGGTCGCGCTCGCCAAGGACGGCAGGCCTGACGCCTACGACATGATCGTCCGCCGCTACCGCGGCTTCGTCAGGCTCAAGGCCTCCTCCTACTTCCTCCTCGGCGGCGAGTCCGACGACCTAATCCAGGAGGGGCTGCTGGGCCTCTACAAGGCGATTCGCGACTACCGGTCCGACCGCGAGTCGAGCTTCCGCAACTTCGCCGAGCTCTGCATCACCCGTCAGATCATCACCGCGGTCAAGACCGCGACCCGCAACAAGCACACGCCGCTCAACCAGTACGTCTCCTTCAGTCAGACCCCAGCTGCCGCGGGGGACTCGGAGACGACCCTCGACGAGATCCTGCCCGGTCCCAGCGTCCACGACCCGGTCAACCAGGTGATCGCCAGCGAAGAGCTGGACAGCCTCGTCTCCTGTCTTTCGGGCGTTTCGGGGGTCCTCTCGGATCTCGAGAGCCGCGTCCTCTCGCTCTACCTCGACGGTCACTCCTACGAGGCGATCGGCGAGAAGCTGGAGTGCGACACGAAGACGGTCGACAACGCCCTGCAGCGGGTCAAGCGCAAGGTGGGCTCGCACCTCGCCTCCCGGGCTGTGCCGGCCTAGGCGGTCTGCTCGGCCGGCAGGTCGTTGAGCACGTAATCCAGCAGCTCGCGGCCGTGGTCCGAGGCGACGGCGATGTCGTCGGCCTTGACTCGGGCCCCGTGCAGCGACTGCATCCGCAGCACGTCCCCGTCGGTGCGGTTGTTGGGAAAGACGCCGGCGTAGGAGAGACCGAGCCGCTCGAGGTCGTCGGCGACCAGCGCCGTCGCCGGCTGCTCGAGCGGCAGGTCGACGTAGACGGCGTCGAGGCAGTGGTGGTGGAAGAGGTGGTGCCGCTCGGCCCCGAGCACCTGCTCGAGGTCGGCTCCGGGCGTGTGGACGGTGATCAGGGCGAGGTTGTGATCGCTGTCGATCTCGGCGTGCAGCTCGGTTCGCGCTGCCAGCTCGGCGTCGGGAGGGGGCACCGACAGCGTGCCGCGCAGGCTGCAGAGAGCGAGCGTCTGGCCGACGATCTCGTGGTGGCGGGGCGGCGCATAGACGCGGCGCTCGTGGCCGTCGTTCAGCTTCGTGTAGAAGAGCGCCGCCGACTGGCGCCGCGGCCGCCCGCCGCCCGCCGCAGCGTCGTTGTCGACCGAGGCCGGGATCCAGCCGAGCAGGAAGCCGGTCTCGTGGGCGCCGAGCTCGACGTTGGCGCGTTGGCTGTAGGGGTGGGCGGCGGTCGCCTCGCTGTACATCCCGGCCAGCCCCCGCTCGGTCGCCCAATCCATCAGGAAGCGCTTGGTGCGGGTGAAGAGGTGCTGGCCCCGCGCCGCCGGCATCGTCACCGCCTGTCCGGAGTGGCCGACCGCGTCGCCGGCCGCCGCCAGACTCATCCCCTCGTGGCAGAGCAGCTCCCCGTTTTCGGTCTCGGCCACGCAGGAGACGTAGCGCCCATCGCCGAGCCGCGCCGCAACCTCGCCAGCGTCGTAGACCCAGCGCACGTCGTACGTCAAACCGTAGGCCGCTTCGATCGCCCCGGTCAGCACGGTACCCTCATGGGGCCCCAAGAACCTGAAGTTGACGTCCATCGTCATCTCACATTGCCACCACGCCCGCCTAGCTCAACCTGGGAGAGCACCTGATTTGTAATCAGGAGGTTGTCGGTTCGAACCCGACGGCGGGCTCTCTTCGCGGCTGTTGCCGCTGTCGGTCGTCAACTCTATGTTGGTCGAGCCCACGGGGTCGGTCTGGCGATGCACGCCGCATCGGATCGGCCGCCCCACTAGACGAGGAGTCGAGATGAAGCGCTCTCTCATTGCAGTGGCGGCCACGCTTGCGGTCGTCGCGTTGGCCGGGTTCGTCTCGCCGGCGTTCGGCGGTCCCGGATTTCTCACCCCGCAGCAGGCGAAGACGATATTCGTCACCAAGAAGGCGGCGAAAAAGCTGCTCAGCAAGTCGGCTGCCGGATCCACCTACCTGACGAAGTCGGCTGCCGCCAGCCTCGTCTCCAAGTCCGAAGCGGAATCGAAGTTCCTCCCCTCATCGGCACCGTCGACGCTGCAGGTTTCGCCCAGCTCGTGGGTCGCGGCCAGCGGCGGCGGCACCGTGAGCTACTTCACGAACCAGGTCAACCTCAACAAGAGTGCCAGCGGTGAAGCATTCTTCGACGCCGGCATGACGGTCCCCTCGGTTCTCCAGGGCCGACCGGTTCGCATCACGAGCTTCGAACTCTGCTACGAAGCCAGTGCGACGGCAGCGCTCGAAAAGGTCCTTCTTCGCGTGGGCTCGGAAAACGTGGTCGAAGACAACACCAAACGGACCGACAACACCTGCCGTACCTACACCCCGGCCAGCCCGGTAACGATCGGGTCGAGCCTGGTGCAGGTCGTTGTCAAGGTCGCCTACACCGCCGCCTCCGACGCGGATGTAAGCCGCCTCTCGGTCAACCTCGCCGACTGAGCGGGGCTACTTACCGGCGAGGATTCGCGCCTTCTCGGCGGCGAACTCCTCGTCGGTGAGGATGCCTTTCTCGCGCAGGGTGCCGAGGCGTTCGAGGCGGGCGAGGCGGTCGTCCTCGCCGTTGGGCCGGAGCGTCTCGGTCGGCGCCTCGGTCGTGGGCACCTCGGCGGTTGGGCTCTCCTCGCCGGCTCCCGGAGCCGGCGGCCGTCGCACTTCCGGCAGTCGCAGCTTCGCCGCCCGCTCGCCGATGTTGGCGCCTTTGACCGCGGCGACGACCTTGTCGCGGGTGCCGCCGAAGGCGTCGTTGAACTGGGCGTCGGGGAACTCCTCGCCGACCTGCCGGCGCAGCTCGTGGATGCCGAAGGCGGCCATCCCGGTCAGCACCAGGGCGGTGAGGAAGGAGCGCAGACCTTGGCTAGGGGCAGAGATGAAGTAGATGCCGACGACGATCGCCAGGCCGGTGTAGACCCAGGCCGGGTAGCGCTCCAGCGCCGGCGCGATCACCCTGCGGGTCGAGCGGGCCGGCTTGGTCGGCGAGGCGAGCCAGCCGGCGACGGCGAAGAGGACCCCGACGACGATCACGGTGGTCGCGATGCTGGTCATCAGCGAGGTGCCGATCGACCAGGCGGCTTCGCCGGCGGGCTTGACGCTCTCGGTCTTGACCAGCTGATCGACGACGATGCCGCCCGCTATGTGGCGGGCGACGATCACGGCGAAGCCGGCGGCGATCAGCCCGACGCCGCAGAACAGCACCGTCACCCAGCGACCCTCGCGGGCGAGGTAGATCGCGAGGCCGAAGACGAGCAGGGTGAGCAGGGAGAGGATCAGCGCCAGCCCCTTGATCGCGATCGCGATGTTCTGCGCGGTCTGCAGTTCGTCGGAGTGGAGGATCGTGATGTGGCCGGCGTCTTCGGGCAGCTGTTCGGCGATGTTCTTGCCGATCCCGATCTGGTCGGCGAGCTTGGTGATCAGGCTGGCGACGTTGAGTTCGACGTTGCCGTTCGCGGTCGAGACCGCTTCCTTCTTGTTTTCCAGCACTGCCAACAGCTGTTCGTGGGCAACCCGGTTGGCGTCTTCCCAGGCTTCCTGCATCGCTGAGGTTTCCAGCACCTTTTCCGCTCCGGTGCCGGCGAACTGGCGGGCGCCGCTGGCGATCGGCCCGGCCAGTTCCTTGATCGCCTTCGGCAGGTGGGATTCGACTTCTTCTTCGACGTCGACGTTTTCGTAGAGCTGGTCGACCAGGTAGTTGGCGAGCGCGGTGCGGATCTTTTCGTTCTGCAGCAGCCGCGAGCTGGTGTTGACCCAGTCGTCGGTGTTGAGCGCCTGCCGCTCGATCCAGATCGCGAAGACGCTGAGGAAGGCGAGGACCGAACCGAGCACGATCAGCGCTTTGACCGTGCGTCGGCGTCCGCGGCTCATGGGTGGATGCTATACACGGCCCATGAAGCTAGAGGGCATCCACCACATCACCGCGATTACCGAGAACGCCCAGCGCAACGTCGACTTCTACGCGGGCGTGATCGGGCTGCGGCTGGTCAAGAAAACGGTCAACCAGGACAGCCCGACCGTCTACCACCTGTTCTTCGCCGACGAGAACGGCGACCCCGGTTCGGACCTGACCTTCTTCGAGTACCCCGGCGCGCCGCCGGGCCGGGCCGGCGCCGGGATGGTGCACCGGATCGTCTGGCGGGTGGCCTCCGAGGAGGCGCTCTCCTTCTGGGCCGGCCGCCTCGGCGCCCACGACGTCGAGTCCCGGATCGAGGGCGCCGGCCTCCTCTTCGCCGACCCCGAGGGCCTCGAGCACGAGCTGCTCGTCGTCGACGTTCCCGACGCGCCGCTGATCGCCGACCACCCGGAGATCCCGGCCGAGCTGGCGCTGCAGGGCTTCCACGCCGTGCGCGCCTACAGCGCCGCCCCCGAGGCAAGCCGCGGTCTGCTCGAAGCGCTCGAGTTCGCCGAGGTCGACGGTGCCTGGGAGGCGCGCGGCGAAGCACGCGGCGGCCGCTACCTCTACGACGAGCCGCCGGCCGAGCCCGGCCTACAGGGCGCCGGCAGCGTTCACCATGTCGCCTGGGCCTCGACCATCGCCGAGCACATGCAGTGGCGCGAGAAGGCAGTCTCCGCCGGCGCCCGGCCGACGCCGGAGATCGACCGCTTCTACTTCAAGTCGATCTACTTCCGCGAGCCGAGCGGCGTCCTCTTCGAGATCGCGACGCTCGGTCCCGGCTTCACCGTTGACGAGCCGCTCGAGCACCTCGGCGAGAAGCTCTCGCTGCCGCCCGCCTTCGAGCACCTGCGCGGGGAGGTCGAACCGAACCTGCGCCCGGTGGTCAACCCCCGCACCGTCGGGGACCCGGGTAACTAGCGCCCAGCTCGTGTGTAGCGCTCTGCGTGACCGCCGAGCGACTGGCCTCCTACCACTCCTACACCCGCAAGCACAGCGTCAGCTGGCCGCTCTACCTGCTCGCCCGCGTCTTCCTCGAGCCCTTCTTCATCGTCTACTTCCGCTACTCGCGGACCGGCCGCGAACACGCTCGCCGGGTCAAGGGCGGCCTGATCGTCGCCTCCAATCACCGCAGCTTCCTCGACCCCTTCGTCGTCGGCGGCTGCCTGCCCTGGCGGCGGCCGATGAACTACGTCGCCAAGGTCGAGCTGTTCGAGCGGCGCTGGCAGGGCTGGATCCTCTCCCGGCTCGGCGCCTTCCCGATCCGCCGCGGCGAGTCCGACGAGGAGGCAATGGAGACCGCGCGGCTGATCGTCGAGCGCGGCGGCACCGTCTGCATCTTCCCCGAGGGCACCCGGATCCGAACCGGCACCCTCGCCTCGCCCAAGCGCGGTGTCGGCCGCCTCGCCCTGCAGACCGGGGCGCCGGTGATCCCAACTGCGGTGCTCGGCACCGAACACGTCCGCCGCGGCTGGCGGATCCGGCCCCGCAAGGTCAAGGTGCGGCTCGGCAAGGCGATGACCTTCCCCCGCGCCGAGGAGCCCTCGAAGGCGCTGGCGGAAACGGTGACGGCGCGGATCTGGCCCAACGTCCAACTGCAGTGGGAAGACCTCGGCGGGCTGCCGCCGCTGCGCCGGGCGGCGGTAATCGGCGCGGGCAGCTGGGGGACCGCGGTCGCCGTCCTCCTCGCCCGCGGCGGGCTCGAGGTGCAGCTGGGTGCGCGCACCCCCGAGCAGGCGGCCGAGCTGATCGAGGACCGCGAGAACCGGCGCTACCTGCCCGAGGTGCCGCTGCCGGAGTCGATCGACGTCCGCGTTGCCTCCGCGATCGAGCTCGACGGCCTCGACCTGATCTGCCTCGCCATCCCCTCCAAGAGCCTGCCGCAGGCGGTTGGCGCGATCGCCGACCGGGTCGGCGGCCGCTCCTCGATCCTGTTGATGACCAAGGGGCTGATCCCGCCCCAGGGCCAGCTTCCCGCCGAGTACGTGAGCGAACGGGTGCGGGCGCGGGCAATCGCCAGCCTCGGCGGGCCGGCGCACGCGCGCGAGGCGGTCTCCGGCTCCGCTGCCCTCGTCCTCGCCTCCGCCGACCCCGACCTGCGCCAGCAGCTCGGCGAGGTCTTCGACCATGCCGGCCTGGTCTGCGAGCGCTCGCGCGACGTCACCGGGGTCGAGATGGCAGGGGCGGCGAAGAACGCCGCGGCGCTGGCCGCCGCAGCGGCCGAGCCGCACGGGCTCAATGCCGCCGGCATCGCCGTCGCCGAGATCTGGAGCGAGTGCATCGAGTACGCGATTCGCCACGGCGCCGAGCTCGAGACCTTCTCCGGCCTCGCCGGCGTCGGTGACCTGACCGCGACGATGATGGCGCCGACCGGGCGCAACCGCCGCGCTGGCGAGCTGCTCGGCACCGGGACCCCGGCAGCCGAGATCCCGGCGATCATCGGCCAGGCCTCCGAGGGCCTCGACACGACGCCGCTGCTGGCCGAAGCGGTGGCCGCCGCTGGCGTCTCCGCCGAGGCGCTCGGCGGGCTCGCCGAACTGATCGAGGGAGAGCTCGACGCCGCCGCCTGGGTCGCCGGGTTGCGCCGGGTCGAGCGGGCGAGGCGGGCCGCCTGATGGGCGGCGCGCCGGCACCCGGCCGCGGACTATCTTTGGCCGGTGAGCGGTGCTGCGGAGAACGTCGAGCCTGCCGACCTGTCGCCGGCGAAGAAGGCGGAGCTCGACCGCGCCTTCGAGGAGTTCTACCGCCAGCACCTGCGCGACGTCTATTCCTATGCCTACTACCGGGTCGGCAACCACCACGACGCCGAGGACCTGACCGAGCAGGCGTTTCTCCAGGCCTACCGGCACTTCGACCGCGCCCGGCGCGAGTCCGACGGGCGGCCGCTGCGGCCCTGGCTGATCCGGATCGCGCACAATCTCGCCTCCAACTACTACCGCGACCGCTCGCGCCGGCCGCTGACGCCGCTGGAGAGCGCCGACCCGATCGCCGCCCGCCACGACACCGTCGCGATCGCCGAGGGCAGGGAGGAGCTGCGCGAGGTGATGGCCAACCTCGAGCGGCTCTCCGAGGACCGGCGCGAGGCGCTGATCATGCGCTTCGCGCTCGGCATGGACAACCGCGAGATCGCGCGGGCGATGGGCAAATCCGACGGCGCCACCAAGGTCCTGATCCATCGCGCGATCAAGCAACTGCAGGAGGAGATGGGCGATGAGTGAGGCCGGGTCCGGCAGCTGGGACGTCGAGAGCCTGCTGGCCGACGCGCTGGCGCCGATCGAGCCGCCCGAGCGGCTCTCGGGCCGGATCGAGGACACCCTGGCAGCGATCACCCAGGCCGCCGCCGAGGAGCTCTCCGGCTGGGCCGAAGAGCTCTCCGAGGGAGAGCTGCACGCGCTGCGCGACCCGCGCAACTGGGTCAGGCCGGTGATCGCGGTCGGTGCCGGCAGCATCGCCACCGGCGCGCTGGTTGCGCTCGAGCTGCGCCGCCGCAGCAAGCAGAAGAGCGAGAGCGGCCTACGCGCCCTCTCCAGCGGCCTCCGCTCCCGCCTCTGAGCGCTCGCGAGGCGCCTTTCTCCCTCCCTCCAGGGGGAAAGCGCCTTGGGATGCCGCGATGCGCGGAGTAGCGGCGGCGGCAGCGAGGCCGAGCAGGCCGAGAACCAGGTGCAGGGTGTCGTCGCCGCCGGAGGCGGGGATGAAGCCGAGGATCGCGTCGCCCGGGCCGAGGGCGAAGCCCCAGACCGCGAGCACGGTGAACAAGGCGCCGGTCCAGAGCGCGTAGCGACGCGAGGCGGTGCCGGCGCAGGCGAGGCCGAGCAGCCCGATCGCGAAGTGCAGGAGGTTGAGCCAGCCGTTGACCCGGAGCACGCCGAGCGCCGCTTCGACCTTGCCCGGCGCGCCGAGGTCGGAGCCGTAGAAGAAGCCGAGGACGCCGACCGCGACCAGCAGCAGGCCTACCGCGGCGGCGTAGAGACGGGCGGGGCTAGCGGCCTCCATCGGCGCCGATTGTAGGCTCCCCTGTCCGATGGCCCAGACCTGTTACCGCCACCCCAACCGCGAGACCGGCGTCTCCTGCTCCTCCTGCGGCCGCCCGATCTGCCCCGACTGCATGACGCCGACCCCGGTCGGGATGCGCTGCCCCGAGTGCGCGCGGCAGCGGACCAAAGTCGTCCGCAACCCGAGCGGGACGCCGGGCCAGGCGAGCGCCTTCCCGGCGACGGTGGCACTGATCGCGATCAACGTGATCGTCTACCTGATCGAGATCCTCGGTGGTCCCGGTGGGCTCAGCAACCCGAGCCCCTCGTTCATCGAACACTGGGGGCTGGTCGGCAACCAGGTGGCCAACGGAGAGGTTTACAGGCTGCTGACGAGCGGCTTCGTTCATTTCAGCCTCACGCACATCGGCTTCAACATGTTCGTCCTCTTCTTCCTCGGGCGCCTGGTCGAGCCGGCCGTGGGCACCCCACGGTTCCTTGGCATCTACTTCGCATCGCTCTTCGCAGGTGCCTTGGGGGCGCTGATCTTGAGCGCGCCCTATGTCATAACCGCCGGCGCTTCTGGCGCCATCTTTGGGGTCGCTGGGGCGGGCATCGTGATCGCCCTTGAGCGCCGCGCGGAGCAGGTCGTGCGCAGTCTCGGGGTACTTTTGGTCCTCAACTTCGTCTTCGACCTGACCGATCGCGAAGTGAGTCTGGGCGGGCACGTCGGCGGGCTGGTCGGGGGTGCTGTCTGCGCGGCGATCATCATCGCCGGCGAGCGGGGGATGCTCGGTCGAAGGCGGTTGCCGGCAGAACTGGCGGCGATGACGGCGGTCGCGGTGGTCGCGATCCTCTGGGGAATCGCGGTCGCCTGACGCGCCTCACTAGGCGTCGTCGTTCAGCCCCGAGGCACCGGCGCTCGCAGGACCTCGAAGCCGACGCCGACCGGCGGCTCGAAGAGGTCGGGGTGGAGGAGGTGGGCGAGCAGCTCGACGCCGTCGACCAGGCGCGGTCCCGGTTGCGAGAAGGCGGCGTCGGAGTCGACCGCGTAGGCGCGGGCGCCGCCGATCGCCGCGATCTGCTCCCAGTGCTCCATCGCCTGCGCGTGGGCATCGTCGAGCGAGCCGTCGGGCATCGCGATGACGACGTCGGGGCGCAGGCTCGCCAGCTCGCCCCAGCCGACCTCGGGCGGCTCCAGCCCCGGATCGCCGGCGACGTCGACGCCGCCGGCGATCGAGATCATCTCCGGGATCCAGTAGCCGGCTGCGCGCACCGGGTCGAGCCGCTCCAGCGCCACCACCCGCGGCGCCCGCGTCCCGGCGACCGCGGCCCGCACCGTCGCCAGCCGTCCCTCCAGCTCGCCCCGCATTTCGTGGGCGTGCCCTTCCATCCCCGACGCCTCGCCGAGCCGGACCACCTCTTCGAGCATCTCGCTGAGCGTCGCGACTCGCACGATTCGGTCAATATCTCAGCTCTGGAAAGTGCCGCGGGGGAGCCAGCTATATTCCGATGGCCTCATGGTCGAGGACGTCCCAGCCCGAAGTACCGGGCCGCATAGCCGATGAGCGTCCTCCTGCTCGTCCTCCTTCTGCTGTTGATTGCGGTCAACGGCTTCTTCGTCGCGGCCGAGTTCGCGATCGTCCGCTCCAAACGCGAGCGGCTCGAGCAGATGCGCGGCGACGGCGTCCGCGGCGCCGCCCTGGCGCTCGAGCAGCTCGACCACGTCGACGAGTTCGTCGCCACCTGTCAGGTCGGCATCACCCTCGCCTCGCTGGGCATCGGCTTCCTCGGCGAGCCGGCGCTGGCAACGCTGCTGGAGCCGATCTTCGGCAACTTCTTCTCGCACGCGGTGGCGCTCGGGATCTCGATCGCCTTCGCCTTCATCATCGTCACCTTCCTGCACGTGATCCTCGGCGAGCAGTCGCCGAAGATGCTGGCGATCGCCCGCGCCGAGCCGACCCTGATCCGGATCTCGCGGCCGCTTCGCTTCTTCCGCTCCGCCCTGCACCCGCTGATCGTCGCCACCAACGCGCCGGCCAACTTCATCGTCTTCCGGATCTTCCGCGTCGACCCCGCCTCGGTCGCCGATGAGACCTCGCCCGAGGAACTGCGGCTGCTGATCTCGCGCGGGGCGCAGCGCGGCCGCCTCGACCCCGGCGAGGCCGGGCACCTGGCCGGCGTCTTCCACCTGCACGAGCAGGAGGCACGCGAGGTGATGACGCCGATCCCGGCGGTGATCACGGTCGACTCCTCGGAGACGGTCGAGGCGGCGCTGCGCCGCTGCGTCACCTCTGGCCACACGCGCCTGGTCGTGATCGAGGACGACAACCCAGACCGGGTCAAGGGCATCGTCCACAACAACTCGCTCGCCCGGCTCTATATGAGCGACGGCCCCGAGGCCGCGATCGAGACCGTGATCCGCGACGCCCTGATCGTCCCCGAGACCCGCCCCCTCGACGACCTCCTGCACGACCTGCAGGTGCAGCGGACCTCGCTCTCGGTCGTCGTCGACGAGTACGGCCGCACGGTCGGGATCGTCACCGTCGAGGATATCCTCGAGGAGGTGGTGGGGGAGATCGAGGACGAGACCGACCCGCGCGCGGCGGCGCTGCGGCAGCTGACCAACGGCGACTGGTTCGTCCGCGGACACGTCTCGCTCGGCGACCTCGCCGACGCCGGCATCGAGCTGCCGGTCGACAGCGACGCCTACAACTCGGTCGGGGGCTACGTCTTCGGCGAGCTCGGGCGACTGCCCAAGCGCGGCGACTCGATCGTCGCCAACGGCTACACGATCCGGGTCGAGGCGGTGCGCGAGAACCGGATCGAGGCGGTCCGGATCAGCAGTTCCGTCCGTCCAGCGGCCTAGATTCCCCGGGCAACCCGCGATCCCCCGAACGTTGTGGAGGTACGGCATGTGGGTTGTACGCCTGACCGACAAGCAGCTCGAGGTCCTGAGAGCGCTGCTGCGCTCCGAGGAGCATCTCGGCCCGGCGCTGAAGGGCTCGATCGAGGCCCTCGACCTCGCCCGCTGGGACGAGCTGCCCGAGGCCGAGCTGCCCTGGGAAGAGGTCGAGGAGATCGCCAGGAACCAGCGGATCTCTGTGGCCGACGTAATTTGGGACCTATCCGGCAAACACAGCTTCGACTAGACCAAGCAGATCAAGGACGCAGGGAGCGCCGCGTGCTCTGCACGCAAGCGACCGAGGACGCCGATATGCGCCGGTCTAGTCGTAGCTGTAGAAGCCCTGGCCGCTCTTGCGGCCCAGCTTCTGCTCGCCGATCATCTCGACGATCAGCCCCGGCGGCTTGTGCGCGGGATCGCTGGAGTCGGCAAAGAGCGCGTCGCCGATCGCCTCGGCGACGTCGAGGCCGACGAAGTCGAGCAACGCCAGCGGGCCCATCGGGTGGCCGGCGCCGAGTTTCATGCAGGCGTCGACCTCGCCCGGGTCCATCCCCGTGCGCTCGATCAGCCGCACTGCGTCGAAGAGGTATGGGAAGAGGAGGCGGTTGACGACGAAGCCGGCCTGGTCGGGGACCTCGACCGCGGTCTTGCCGAGCGCCGCGCACCAGGCGAGCGCCCGCTCGCGGGCGTCGGCGGCGCCGGCCGGGAAGCAGACCTCGACCAGCTGCATCCGCGGCACCGGGTTGAAGACGTGCAGGCCGTAGAGCCGCTCTACGCCGGCGGCGCTGGCGATCTCGCCGATCCCCAGTGAGGAGGTGGTCGTCGCCAGGTCGGCGTTCGGACACGCCTTGGCGACGGTCGAGATCAGCTCGCCCTTGGCCTCCAGCTCCTCGACGATCGCCTCGACGACGACGTCGCAGTCGGCGAGGTCGCTGGGATCGGTGGTGACCCGCAGCCGCGACGGCTCGGCCCCCTCGATCTTGGCGCAGGCGGCGACGACTTTCTCCTCCGCGCGCCAGGCCGAGGCCTCTGAGCGAGCGAGCAGGATCGTCTCCGCGGTCGTGGTCGAGACCGCGGCGAGACCGGTGGCGATCGCCCCCGAGCCCGCGATCCCCGGACTGTCGTACCCCTGTTTTGTGCTCATCACAGCGGGTTCCTATCACGCGCCAGCGCGACGGTGCCGTGAGCCTGTGTAATCGTCGACAAGAGGATCGATTGACAGATCAGTCGGCCAGCTATCATCTGGGTCAGAGTCAGTTTCATCACAAAACTTGGAACGGAGACGAGCGATGGCGGTTAACGGAAAGGGACAGTTCGGCGGCCGCGAGGTAGTGATCGTCGAGGCGGTGCGGACGCCGATCGGCCGCGGCCACGCCGAGAAGGGCTACTACAAGGACGTCCACCCCTCGACCCTGCTCGCCCGCAACCTAGAGGAGCTGATCAGGCGCGCCGGGCTCGACCCGCTCGAGGTCGGCGACGTGATCGGCGGCTGCGTCCAGCAGTTCGGCGAGCAGACCTTCAACATCACCCGCAACGCCTGGCTGCAGGCCGGCCTGCCCGAGGAGGTGCCGGCGACGACCGTTGACCGCCAGTGCGGCTCCGGCCAGCAGGCCGTCAACCTCGCCGCGGCGCTGGTCGCCTCCGGCGTCCACGACGTCGCGGTCGGCTGCGGCGTCGAGCACATGGGCCACAACTCCTTCGCCCAGGCGGCGAAGCAGGTCGAGGAGTTCGGGATGCCGTTCACCCCGGAGCTGATGGAGCGCTATGACCTGATCCCGCAGGGCCTCTCGGCCGAGATGATCGCCGACAAATGGGAGATCCCCCGCTCCGAGCTCGACGAGCTCGGCCTGCGCTCCCAGCAGCTGGCGATCAAGGCGACCGAGGAGGGCCGCTTCGAGCGCGAGATCATGCCCTTCCAGGTCAACGGCGACACCTACCTGACCGACCAGGGGCTGCGCGAGACGACGCTCGAGGGCCTCGCCGCGCTCAAACCCGCCTTCAAGCCCGACGGCAAGATCACCGCCGGCAACTCCTCGCAGGTCTCAGACGGCGCCGCCGCGGTGCTGCTGATGACGCGGGAAAAGGCCGAGGAGCTGGGGCTCGCCCCGCGCGCCCGGATCTACGACCAGACGACGGTCGGGGTCGACCCCGTGATCATGCTGACCGGCCCGATCCCGGCGACCAAGAAGCTGCTCGAGCGCAACGAGATGGAGATCGACGACATCGACCTGATCGAGGTCAACGAGGCCTTCGCCTCGGTGCTCGCCGCCTGGCGGCGTGAGCTCGAGCCCGACATGGACCGGGTCAACGTCAACGGCGGCGCGATCGCCCTCGGCCATCCGCTCGGCTCCTCCGGCGCCCGCCTGATCACCACCCTCCTGCACGAGCTGGAGCGCTCCGACAAGGAGATGGGCATGGTGACGATGTGCTGCGGCGGGGGACTCGGCACCGGGACCCTGATCCAAAGGGTTTGAGGCCCTGGTCGCCCAGCCAGTAGGGTTGCCGCGATGGACCTGACGCTGTCGCCATCGGAGGAGGAGTTCCGCGACGAGGCTCGCGGCTGGCTGCAGGCCAACAACCCGGGTACCGAGCCCGAGGGGGGACTCGACGAAGTGATGGCCTTCCGCGGCGAGTGGCAGCGGAAGCTGCACGCCGCCGGTTGGGCCGGGATCTCCTGGCCGAAGGAGTACGGCGGCCGCGGCGCGACGCTGATCGAGCAGGCGATTTGGGTCGACGAGGCGACCCGCCAGGAAGCGCCGAGCCCGGCCAACGTGCTGGGGCTGGCGATGGGCGGGCCGGTGGTTATCGCACACGGGACCGAGGCGCAGAAGGAGCGCTACCTGGAGCCGATCCTGACCGGCGAGGAGATCTGGTGCCAGGGCTTCTCCGAGCCCGAGTCGGGCTCGGACCTCGCCTCGCTGAAGACGCGCGCGGTCAAGGACGGCGACGAATGGGTCGTCACCGGGCAGAAGGTCTGGACGACCTTCGCCCAGTACGCCAAGTGGTGCATGCTCGTCGCCCGCACCGACCCCGATGCCCCCAAGCACCAGGGCCTCACCTACTTCCTGATGGACATGGAGCAGGACGGGGTCGAAGCGAAACCGCTGGTCCAGATCACCGGCGAGGGCGAGTTCAACGAGGTCTTCATCAACGAGGCGCGGATTCCCGACGAGAACGTGGTCGGCGGTGTCGGCAACGGCTGGGGCGTGGCGATCACGACGTTGATGAACGAGCGCGCCGGGCTCGCCTTCGGTGCCATCGCCCAGGTCCAGAACAGCCTCGCCCGGCTGACGCGGCTGGCGACCGAAGCGCGCGAGGAGGGAGCCGCCACCGCGGCCGAGGATTCCTACTTCCGCCAGCGCATCGCCCAGCTCCACATCGAGGCCGAGGCGATGCGGCTCGGCGCCTACCGCGGTCTGACGAAGACGATGCAGTCGGGCATCCCCGGGCCCGAGGGCTCGCTCGGCAAGTGGCAGTGGGCCGACATCAACCAGGGCCTGACCGAGCTCGCGCTCGAGATCGAGGGCGCCTACGCGCCGCTCGCCCGCGGCGCCGACCACGCGGTCGCCGGCGGTGCCTGGCAGTACGGGTTCCTCCGCTCGCGCGCCAACTCGATCGAGGGCGGCACCACCGACATCCTCAAGAACATCATCGCCGAGCGCGTGCTCGGCCTGCCGAGGCTGAGGTAGGGAGAGCCTTGTACTTCGATTTGACCGACGAGCAGCAGGCGATCAAGGCGACCGCTCGCGAGTTCCTCGCCTCGCGCTTCAAATCGGAGCGAATCCGCGAGCTCGCCGCCAGTGAGGACGCCTTCGACGCCGCCAGCTGGAAGGAGATGGCGGAGCTCGGCTGGGCCGGCCTGGCGCTGCCGGAGGAGTGGGGAGGACAGGGGCTCGGGATCGTCGACCTCGCCGTTCTCTTCGAGGAGCTCGGCTACGCGCTGGCGCCCTCTCCGCTGCTCTCAAATACCGTCGCCGGCATCGCCCTCAGCCTCTGCGGCTCCGACGACCAGCGCGAGCGCTACCTGCGGCCGCTGGCCGCCGGCGAGCTGCGCGGCACGCCGGCGCTCTGGGACGCGGGCTCGACCGCCACCCCGGGCGCCTTCAAGATGGCCGCCGGCAGCGACGGCGAGGAGACCGTGCTCGACGGCGAGAAGGTGCTCGTGATCGACGCCGCCAGCGCCGACTTCTTCCTGGTTGCCACCGCGGATGGGCGCCGCCACCTGGTCGCCGCCGACGCCGCGGGAGTGACCGTCAGCGAGGAACCCTCGATCGACACCACCCGCCGTATCTCGAGCGTCCGCCTCGACGGCGTCCGGGTCGACGCCGCCGACACGCTGCCGGCGGCGGGCCATGAGTACGAGGCGGTCTTCGATCGCGTCTGCGTGGCGCTCGCGGCGGAGTCGACCGGGGTCGCCCAGCGGACGATGGAGATGGCCGTCGAGTACGCCAAAGACCGCCAGCAGTTCGGCCGCCCGATCGGCGCCTATCAGGCGGTCTCCCACCGCTGCGCGCAGATGTTGCTCGAGACCGAGAACGCGCGCTCGACGGTCTACGGTGCGGCCTGGGCGGCGGACGCCGAGCCCAAGGGGCTGCGGGTCGCGGCCTCGATGGCGAAGGCCTACGCCTCCGACGCCGGCTGGCGCGTCCCCGACGCCTCGATCCAGGTGCACGGCGGGATCGGCTTCACCTGGGAGCACGACCTCCACTTCTTCCTCAAGCGCGGCCGCGCCAACGCAGCGATGTGGGGCGACGCGCACTGGCACCGCGAGCGCGTGGCCGAGGCGGTGCTGGCCCGGGCCGCGGCGCCCGCTGCCGCCTGAGCGCGCCGTCGATGGGAGCCCTCGAGCGCGTCTCGGTTGCCGCGGTCGGCATCACCGTCGCCGAGCTGGAGGACGACGCGCTGCGCGCCGAGGCAGCGGGGATCGAGTGCGTCTGGGCGCCGGAGCTGTTCCGCAGCGCCGTCACCCAGGCGGCCTACCTGGCGGGACGGACCGAGCGGGTGGGCATCGGCACCGGCATCGTCTGGGCCTTCACCCGCAGCCCCTTCATCGCCGCCGTCTCCGCCCTCGACGTCGACGAGATGTCGGGTGGCCGCTTCCGGCTGGGGATGGGGGCGGGGGTGAAGCGGCTGAACGAGACCTGGCACAACGCCGACTACGGGCGCCCGGCGCCGCACCTGCGCGAGGCGATCGAGGCGACGCGGCTGATCATGCGCCAGGCCTCTGCCGGCGATCCGATCCGCTTCCAAGGCAGCTATTACGACATCGACATCAAAGGCTGGGTGCGGCCACATCCCGCCGCCCGCGAGGCCGTTCCGATCTACGCCGCGGCGCTGCAGGCGGGGATGGCGCGGATGGCGGGGGACGTCGCCGACGGCCTGATCGGCCACCCGATGCAGAGCCTGCGCTGGCTCGAGGAGGTCGTCGTCGACGGCTTCGAGGCCGGGCTCGCCCGCAGCGGACGCGAGCGCCGCGACTTCGACTTCCTGCCCACGGTCTGCTGCGCGATCGACGAGGACGAGGGGCGGGCGATCGAGATGGCGCGGCGGACGATCTCCTTCTACGCGACGGTCAAGACCTACATGCCGATCTGGGAGATGCACGGCTTCGGCGAGCAGGCGGTCGAGGCGGGGGAGGCCTTCCGCCGCGGCGACCTCGCCGGCGTGCCGGCAGCTATCAGCGACGAGATGGTCGACACCTACTGCGCCGCCGGCCCGCTCGACAAGGTGCGGGCGCGGGTCGAAGCCACCGCCGAGTACGCCGACGGCCTCTTCCTGACTCCGCCGACGTACTTCATCTCGCCCGAGGAGCTGGGCGAACTCCAGGCCCGGATCGTCGATGCCTTCGGCCCGGATCGCGCGGCGTGAGCGCCGGGCGCGACCGTGAAGGAGAGGTGCTGGAGCGGGTGCGCTCGATCCCCGTCGGTCGCGTCGCCACCTATGGCGACGTCTCGCCTGGGGCGCCGCGCTTCGCGGGCTCGGTCCTGTTCGGGGCGACCGAGCACGAGCTGCCCTGGTGGCGGGTGGTCCGCGCCGACGGCTCGCTGGCCAAGGGCTCTCGCCAGCGCGCTCTGCTGGTCGCCGAGGGCGTGCCGTTCAGGGGCGAGCGGGTCGACATGGCCCGCGCCCGCGTCTAGCCGTTGCGCATCTCGCGCTGGACGTCGTCCTCGGTGATCCGGTTACTGGGCCCATAGGCCTTCCAGCCCTGGGCGACGACCCCGATCGCGACCCCGAAGATCACCCAGACCGGCCAGAAGTAGCCGCCGTCGCCGAGCGCCCAGATCACGATCGTGACGACGATCGCGAGGGCTCCGCCGGCGAGCATGCCTTTGAAGTCCTGCTTCATTTTGAGGCGCTGGATCGCTAGTTCGCGGGCGTTGTCGTCGTTGACGACTCCTTGCTCGGGTGCCATCGGCGTGTCGGTCATGCCGCTGATCGTAGCGGCGCGACCGACACGCCGAAAGGATCTATGGGCAGACGACGATCAGGTGAAAGTCGGCGTCCTCGTTGGCGCCGGATTTGTCGTGGGTGTGGACTTCGATCGCGTTCGGGTTTGCCGCCGAGGTGTTGGTCTGGGCGTAGCCCGCGTCGGGCACCGAGGTGCCGGCGTTGTTGCGCGCGGCGACGTCGGCGCAGCCGGTGACGTTGACCGGGAAGACGACCGTGACGGCGCCGCCGCCCTCGGTCGCGGTGATCCCCGAGTCGCTGGCCCGGGCCAGGGTTGCGTTGCTCGCGTTGCCCGGGTTGTGGACCACCGCCCAGTAGGTGTTGGTCGCGCGCTTGGCGCTGGGCACGACGCCGAGCTTGTTGGTGTTGATCTGGTACCCCGTCAGCGTCTTGTGCTTCAGCTTGCCGGCCCCGATCGACTGCTTCATGATCGCGCCGCCGTTGATCTGTCCGGCGGCGTAGGCGGTGCCGCCGAGGGCGACGACCAAAGCGATCACCGCGACGACCATCGCGGGGGACGGACGACGCCGCTTGAGCGTGCTCATCTGGACTCCCTTCCAGTTGTGGTAACTGAAATTAAGTAACCCGCCGCAAGGCGAGACGCTGCGGTGCTACCCGGGAAGCGCTGCGACGAACCGCGAAAAGGCCTGCATATCTGAGACCGCAGGCCCGTGGCCGGGCAGGATCAGGCTCGGCTCCAGGGCCGCCAGCTTGTGGATCGAGCGGCGGTTCTCGGCTGGATCGGGGGTGAGGTCGGCGGGTGGCTCGTCGAGCTTGGTGCGGCCGAGGACGTAGGTGATGTTGCGGATCACGTCGCCGCAGATCGCGACCCGGTCGCGCTCGCGGAAGAAGATCACCTGGCCCGGCGCGTGTCCGGGGGCGTGGACGACGCGGAAGCCGGCGACCTCGTCGCCCTCCCCCAGGACGCGGTCGACCGTTCGCGGTGGGCCCTGCCAGAGCCAGCCGAAGAACCTGGCCAGCGGCGCCGCCGTCGCCGCCACCGGCCTTCGCCCCTCCATCGCGTCGACGTCGTCGGCGTGGCAGGCGAGCGGGATGCCGCGCTCGTCGCAGACTTCCTTGGCGCAGCCTTGATGGTCTGGGTGGACGTGGGTCAGGGCGACCATCGAGAGCTCGATCCCGGCCGTCTGCTTGGCGATCCGGCGCCCGTCCCAGCGGCGGCCGGCGTCGATCAGGACGTCCTCGGCGAGGTAGACGTTGATCAGCGGCCGCGGCAGCTCGTCGAGCCGCCAGACGCCCGGTGCCATGTACCGCATCCTCGGCCCCTAGTGGGAGATGCCGAGCGTGCCGCGGGGGTCGCCGCTGTGCTCGGCCAGCTCCTCGAGCCGGGCGATCTTGCGTTCGCCTTCGACCCGGGCGGGGTGGCCGGCGGGCAGCGGCTCGATCAGGCGCCGTATCCGGTTGCGGACCTGGAGCGCGAAGTGGGGCGTCGAGGCGCCGGCAAGGGCGCGGATGTCCTCGGCGGTGACCTCGGCCGCGCGTCCCAGCAGCTGTGGGTTCTCGCTCTCGCTCATTCGCCGCCGCCGATCTTGGCCAGTTCGGCCAGCTCGTTGACTTCGGCCTGCTGGTTCACGTCGATCGCCTCCTCGTCGCCGACAACCCACACGTGGTTGTAGAAGGCGCGCGTCGGGTTGTCGGTATAGCCGGGCTTCACGTCGAGAAAGTAGTCGCGGAGTTCGGCCGGGAGCTTAGTCGGGCTGTCGGTGAGCAGCAACGGACCCCACGTCCCCGAGCCCGAGAGCGCCGCCACGGCGCCCGCCACCAGCGGTTCGGTGTCGCGGGCGAGGACGAAGCCATGGCCGGGGTCGTTGACGTCCCAGCCGAAGCTGGCGTCGCCGTAGCGGGCGAAGGCGAGGGCATTGGCGACGGGGTCCTTGCCGGCGATCCGCCTGACCTTGCCGCTGAGCTTGCCGATCCTGCTCAGTACGCCTGGGGAGATCGCCGAGGAGGGGCCGAGGACGTAGGCGGGGATGTCCTTGTAGCGGCGCAGCGCCCGTTCGGTCGCCTTCGGCAGCTTGCCGGCTTCGGCGAAGAGGACGGGGTCGCCCGAGCGGGCGGCCCAGGCCGCCGCCGGCATCGCCAGCTGGGGCCGGGAGAGCGGGGCGATGACGACGTGCCGGGGAGGCGTGCCGAAGGCCCGGTCGCGGAGCGCGGCGATCGCAGCGGCCTCTTCGGCACCGTTGCCGGCGGGTATCGATTCCGCCGCGAGGTCGCCGGGGGCGAGGGCGGCGCCGACCGCGACGACGCTGGCACCCGCGATCCGCTTCTCCCCCGTGGGGGCGAGCGCCGCGAGCGCTTCTCCGGTCGGGCCCGGGACCTCGCCCGGCCCGGAGACGAGCAGCGGCGCCCGCACCGGTTCGGCCATCAGGACCGCGGCCGCGATCGCCCCGGCCCAGTCTTCTTCGGCGACCAGGGTGACCAGCGCCGGCCGCTGCGCGGCGGTGGTCGACGGGTAGGCGGTGAGCGCCGCGGCGGCCGCGATCTCGGCCGCGTCGGAGCCGCCGATCCGGGTCGTGTTGCTGGTCGCGAAGGCGGGATAGCCGAGGTCTTCGCTGCCCGTGCCGGAGTCGCCGCCGGAGGCGGCGACGGGAGGAGACGCCGTGCTCGTCGTATCTTCGCCGCCGCCACCGGTCCCGCCGAGGATCGCGGCGACGATCAACCCGACCGCCAGCAGCGCCAGCAGCGCCAGCAGCTTCGGCGTCAGCGGCTTCGGCTGCCGTCTCGATGGGGGAGATGAGAGGAGCAAGGGTTGCCCCTCATCAACGTCACCGGCCGGCTCGGGCTTGCTCGGCTCTTCCTCCGGGGTCTCGGGCAGGTCGGCGTTGATCGGCTTGGGGCGCCTCACCGGGTCAACGCTACACAGGTACTTGTCGTGTTTTAGCCGTGCTTCCCGGCGCTTCCGGGATCGGCTTCGGGTACAGTTCAGAGGACTGGCTGACTGACCAGTCAATCAGTACGCAACGAGCGTCAAAAAGAAGCCCTGAGCCCAGAAAGGTCGCAATGAACTTCGCACCCACCGACGAGCAGCTCGAGTTCAGGGCCCGTGTCCGCAAGTTCGCCAGTGAGGTGATCCGCCCCGCCGCGCGCAAGCACGACGAAGAGGAGAGCACCCCCTGGGAGGTGATCAAGGAGGCGCGCGCCCAGGGCCTGCAGGGACTGGAGGCGATCCAGCGCTCGGCCTCCGACCCCGAGGGGCAGATGCAGCTGATCTCGGCCGAAGAGATGCACTGGGGCTGCGCTGGGATCGCGCTCGCGATCGGCGGCTCGGGGCTCGCTGCCGCCGGCATCGCCGCCAGCGGCACGCCCGAGCAGATCGCGCAGTGGGTCCCCGAGTGCTTCGGCGTCGGCGACGAGGTCCAGCTCGGCGCCTACGCGGTGACCGAGCCGCAAGCCGGCTCCGACGTCAAGAGCCTGAAGACGACCGCCAGGCGCGACGGAGACGAGTGGGTGCTGAACGGAACCAAGGTCTTCATCACCAACGGCGGCATCGCCGACGTCCACGTCGTCGTCGCCGCGGTCGACCCCGAGCTGGGCACCCGCGGCCAGGCTTCGTTCGTGATCCCGAAGGGGACGCCCGGCATCTCCCAGGGGAAGAAGGAGACCAAGCTCGGGATTCGCGCCTCGCATACCGCCGAGGTGGTGCTGGAGGACTGCCGGGTGCCGATGGAGAACCTGCTCGGCGGCGAGGAGAAGCTGCAGAAGAAGCTGGAGCGGGCGCGCTCGGGCCAGGCCTCGCGCTCGGCCGACGCCCTCGCCACCTTCGAGATCACGCGGCCGATCGTCGGCGCCTCAGCGCTGGGGATCGCCCAGGCCGCCTACGAGTGGACGCTCGAGTACCTCGACGGCCGCGAAGAAGGCGGCGTGCCGCTGCTCAAGGCGCAGCGGATCCAGCAGACCCTGGCCGACGTCGCGACCGAGATCGAAGCGGCGCGGCTGCTCGTCCAGCGGGCCGGCTGGATGGGCCGCAACGGCGTCCCGATGCGCGGCGGCCAGGGCTCGATGTCGAAGCTCAAGGCCGGTGACGTTACGATGTGGGCGACGACGACGCTGATGGACCTGGTCGGCCCCTATGCCTGGGACACCGACTGCCCGCTGGAGAAGTGGTTCCGCGACGCCAAGATCTACCAGCTGTTCGAGGGCACGGCCGAGATCCAGCGGATGGTCATCTCCCGCATGCAGGCTCGCGAATACGCGGAGCGCTTCGAATACGGCGCCGAAGTCGCCGCCGCGGCGATCGCCGCCAAGGAGCCCGTCGCCGCCTGACCGCGGTCGTATCCTCGGGTTGATGCACGGGCCCGGCGGGCATAGCCACACTCACTCGCTCGACGCGCGGCGGGCGGACAGCAGGCGTCGGATGTGGGTCGCGCTGGCGATCAACGCCGCGATGCTCGTCGCTGAGGCGGTCGGCGGCGTCCTCACCGGCTCGCTTGCGGTGCTCGCCGACGCCGGCCACCTGCTCTCCGACGTCGGCTCGATTGCGCTGGCGCTGTTCGCGGCGCGCCTGGCGTCGATGCCGGCGGCGGGGCGGCGGACCTTCGGTTATCAGCGCTCGGAGGTGCTGGCGGCGCTCGTCAACGGCCTGCTGCTGGTCGCGGTCAGCGTCGTCATCGCGGTCGAGGCGATCGGCCGTTTCTCCGACCCACCCTCGATCGAGGCCGGCGGCGTCCTCGCGCTCGGTCTCTTCGGGCTCGCCGGCAACGCCGCCGCCACCTGGGTCCTCGCCCGCGGCCAGCGCGAGGACATCAACCTCGAGGGGGCGCTGCGCCATTCCGCCGCCGACGCGCTCGGCTCGATCGGGGTCGTCGTCGCCGGCGCCTTCGTCCTCGCCGGCGGCTCCGACGTCATCGACCCGATCGTCAGCCTGCTGATCGCCGCCCTCGTCCTCGCCTCTTCCTGGCGGCTGATCAAGGAGCCCTTCGACGTCCTGATGGAGGCGGCCCCAGCCGACCTCGACGTCGAAGGTATGGGACAGGCGATCTGCCTGGAGGAGGGTGTGCGCTCCGTCCATGACCTCCACGTCTGGACCGTCACCTCCGGCTTCGGCGCCGTCGCCGCCCACGTCGTCGTCGCCCAGGGCGCCGACCGCGACCTGATCCGGCGCCGCCTCGAGTTGACCCTGAACGAGCGCTTCGGGATCGAGCACACGACGCTGCAGATGGAGGAGGAGGCCGACCAGCGCCTGCTCCGGGTCGAGAACGCCCCCAGCAGCACCGTTTAGCGGGACGGGCGGACCGGCCCACCATCACGCAGGTAGGTCCGCCGCCCCGCCCGCCGCGAAGTCGTGGTTCCTTTCGGACGATATGCGTGCATAAAGAACCACGAAACGCCGAATCGGCCGGAATCCCCATCGCGTGGTTCCTTTTGCACGCTATGCGTCTAAAAGGAACCACGCGATGGGCGCGCCTTGACCTGGGAGGGGAGGGTGCCGGCCGCCCTACCTGCCCAGAGAGGGTGGCCGGCGCCCTCCCCGGCTGCGCTCAGCCTCTTCGCCGCAACCGCAGTTGCAGGGACTTTTGCCGCTTCGAGCCCGATTTCGGGCTGCTCTAGCCTCGGATCGATGCTGACTCACCGTTTCGTCGCGACGGCGATGGTCGCCGCCGCGGCGCTGGCGACGCTGCTCGTCTCTGCCCCGGCGGCGCCCGCCGCCGACCTGCGCTCGCAGCTCGAAGAAAAGGAATCGAAGCTGGAAGAAGTGCACGCGCGCAAGGGGGTGCTGACGACGACGATCGCCGACGACAAGGCGCGGATCGAACGCCTCACCCGCGTCGTCGCCGCGATCCGCACTCGCGAGGCCGCGGTCCGCGCCCACCTCGCTGCCAAGCAGGCCCAGTTCGACCGGGCGAGCGCCGAGCTGCGCAGCGCCGAGGGGCGCCTCGACACCGCCCGCGTCCACCTGCGCCGTGCCCTGGTGGCGCTGCGCCAGCGCCTGATCGCGATCTACGAGAGCGGCGACCCCGACGTCCTCAGCGTCATCCTCTCCGCCGGCGACGTCGGCGAACTCGCCGCCCGCACCGAATACCTCAACCGCCTGCACGGCCAGGACGAAGCGGTCGCCTCCCGGGTTCGCGACCTGCGAGACGAAGTGCGCGACGTCGTCGTCCGCCGCCGCGACTCGGCGCAGCGGATCGAATCGGCGCGCGACGCGATCGCCGCCGAAGGGGCGCGGCTGAGCAGCACCCGGGCCGCCCTCGCCAGCCGCCAGCGGGCGCTGGTCTCGGCCCGCGCCAGGCGCGAGGACGCGCTCGCCCAGGTCAGCGCCAACGAAGAAGAGCTAGACGGCTCGGTCAGCGCGCTGCAGGGCGAAATCGCCGCTGAGCTGGCGGAAACCGGGTCGGCGCCGCTGCCGGCAGGCCCGATCCAGGAAGGCAGCGGCGGCTTGATCTGGCCGGTCACCGGCCCGATCGCCTCCGGCTTCGGCCCGCGCAACATCAACGGCAGCTACGAGTACCACCCGGGGATCGACATCGCGGTCCCGGAAGGGACGCCGATCCGCGCCGCCGCAGCCGGCACCGTCGCCCTGCAGCAGTCGGAGGCCGAAAGCGGCGGCTACGGCAACTACACCTGCATCGACCACGGCGGTGGGCTCTCCACCTGTTACGCCCACCAGAGCCGCTTTGCCGTCTCGCTCGGCGCTGCCGTCAGCCAGGGCGAGGTAATCGGATACACCGGCTGCACCGGCTACTGCCTCGGTCCGCACCTCCACTTCGAGGTCCGGATATTTGGCCAGGTAACCGACCCAATGGGCTACCTTTAGCAATAGGCAGATGATTCGCCAGGCGCACACCTATCTGGTGAGCGCGATGTCGGGAGCGACGCTGATCGTGATCGCCATCGTCGCCTTCGTCCTGCTCGTCTCCGCCCAGGTCTTCGAGAGCTGGCCGATCGCCGCCCTCGGCGGTGACGGCAAGGGCGCCACCGTTTCCGACGCCCAGGCGGTCGACGCCGGGTCGGGCTCTACCGCTGCCGCAGGCGGCGGCGGACCTGCGGCGGCGCCCGCTGGCAAGGCTGCGGGCGGCAACGGCCGCGGCGGTAGCGCTGGCGGCGACGCGCAGCAGGGCGGCGGAACGGCGCCCGCTGGCGGTGGCCCGACGGGCAGCGGCGAAGGCGGGGGCCAGACCGGCTCCGGCGGCGGCTCCGAAGCAGGTGGCGGCTCTGGCGGCGGCTCGAGCCCCGCTCCGACGCAGAGCTCCTCCTCGTCCTCCTCGGGCGGCGGATCGTCCTCGGGCGGCGGCTCCAGCTCCGGCGGCTCGGGCAGCTCCTCGACCTCGGGCAAAGTGACCGAAACCGTCAACGAAACGGTGACCGGCGTCGACGAAACCGTGCTCGGCGGCGCTCTCAAAGAAAGCGGAGTCACCGAAGCCACCGAAGGCGTGGTCAACGGTCTCGCCGGCCCCGAATCGCCGGTCGGCAAAGTCGTCGACGAAACCGTCCACACGGTTGGCGAAACCGTCGGCGGCCTCTTGGGCGGGAAACGCTGACCCCTTGCCGCCCGGCGGCGCGCTAATCGTCACAATGCGCCTCCGATGGAGGTCGAACGAGAACAGGGGTCGGTTGCCAGCGGGGATCCGGTCGAGGGGTCCGCGGTCTATCCCGCCGGCAGTCGCGTAAACGGGCGCGGCCATCTCGAGCTGGCCGGCTGCGACCTGGTCGAGCTGGCCGAAGAGGTCGGCACCCCCGCCTACGTCTATGCCGAGGACGATCTGCGCTCCCGCGCTCGCGCCTACCGCGAGGCGTTCGAGCGCCGCGGCGTCGAGCACGAGGTCCTCTTCGCCAGCAAGGCCTTCCCCTGCACCGCCGCCTACCGGCTCTTCGCCGAGGAGGGGCTCTCGGCCGACGTCGCCTCCGGCGGCGAGCTGCACATGGCGCTGAAGGCCGGCTTCGACCCCGACCGGATCCACATGCATGGCAACAACAAGACCGACGAGGAGATCCTCTTCGCCGCCCGCTCCGGGATCCGCCACCTGATCCTCGACTCCTTCGACGAGATCGAGCGCTGCGAGCGACTGCTCGACGGGCGCCAGCGGGTCCTGATCCGGGTCACCCCCGGGATCAAGCCCTCGACCCACGACTACATCACCACCGGCCAGCTCGACTCGAAGTTCGGCTTCGGGCTCGAGGACGGGCTGGCGGCGCAGGCGATCGAGCGCGTGCTCGCCTCCGACAAGCTCGAGTTGGTCGGCCTCCACGCCCACATCGGCTCGCAGATCTTCGAGCTCGAGCCCTACACGCTGGCGATCCGCGCCCTCGGCGACCTCGCCGGCGACTGGTGCCGGGTCGTCAACGTCGGCGGCGGCCTCGGCGTCGCCTACACCGGCGAGGACGAGCCGCCAGCGATCGACGACTACGTCGACGTCAAGGTCCGCGGCGTCGCCGAGGTCTTCGGCGAGGGGGTGCGGATCCTGGTCGAGCCCGGCCGCTCGCTGGTCGCCAACGCCGGGGTCACCGCCTACCGGGTCGGCACCCTGAAGGAGATCCCCGGCGTCCGCACCTACCTTGCCGTCGACGGCGGCATGTCGGACAACATGCGGCCGATGCTCTACGGCTCGCGCTACGAAGCGCTGATCGCCGACCGCGCCGCCGCCACGCCCGACACGCTGGTCACGATCGCCGGCATGCACTGCGAGTCGGGAGACGTCCTCGTCCGCGACGCGATGCTGGCCGAGCCGACGGTCGGCGACGTCCTCGTCACCCCCGCGACCGGCGCCTACGGTCACGCGATGGCGAGCAACTACAACGGCGTCACGCGGCCGCCGGTCGTCTTCTGCCGCGAGGGCGAGGCTCGCGTCGTCGTCCGCCGTGAGTCCTATGACGACCTCACCGCGCGCGATGTCTGACGAGGGCTCCAAACCGGTTCGCATCGGGCTGCTCGGGCGCGGCACGGTCGGCGGCGCCTTCGCCGAGCTGATCGCCGACCGCGCCGCCGCGGTCGAGGCCGCCACCGGCCGCCGGCCGCAGCTTGCCGGAGTCCTCACCCGCTCCGAGGGCGATTTCGGCGCCATCCTCGAGCAGTCGGACCTGATCGTCGAGCTGATCGGGGGGACCGACCCCGCCCGCCAGTTCGTGCTCGACGCGCTGCGCGCCGGGCGCCCCGTCGTCACCGCCAACAAGCAGTTGCTCGCCCAGCACGGCGATGAGCTCTTCGCCGTCGCCCGCGAGGCCGGCGTGCAGCTGCGCTTCGAGGCGGCGGTGGCGGCGGTGATCCCGATCGTCCGCACGATCCAGGAGAGCTTCGGCGTCACCCGGATCGAGAAGGTGTTCGGGATCGTCAACGGCACCACCAACTTCATCCTCAGCGAGATGGCGGCCAGCGGTGCCGGCTACGAGGAGGTGCTGAAGGAGGCGCAGCGGCTCGGCTACGCCGAGGCCGATCCCAGCGACGACGTCTCCGGCGCCGACGCGGCGGCGAAGATGGCGATCCTCGCCCGCCTCGCCTTCCACACCCCGGTCGACCTCGCCCAGGTTCCCTACGAGGGGATCGACTCGATCAAGCCCGACGACCTCGCCTACGCCAAGGAGCTCGGCCTCTCGCTGAAGCTGCTCGGCGTCGCCGAACGGCGCGACGGCGGGATCAGCGTCCGCGTCTTCCCCTGTTTCCTCTACAGCGGCCACCCCTTGGCGCCGATCGAGGGCCCGTTCAACGCGGTCATGGTCGAGGCGCCGGCGATCAACGAGGTGACGATGTCGGGCCCGGGCGCCGGCGGCCTGCAGACCGCCTCGGCGGTGCTCGGCGACGTCGTCTCGATCCTCGCTGGCGACACGCCCGTCCACGAGACCCGCACCGAGCTGCCGATCGTCGCCGACGTGCCCAGCTCCTTCTACCTGCACCTCGAGGTCGCCGACCGCCCCGGCGTCCTCGCCCAGGTGGCGACCGTCCTCGGCGACCACGGGGTCTCGGTCAAGAGCGTCGTCCAGCGCGGCATCGGCGAGGACGCGCGCCTGGTGATGGTCGTCCACGAGTGCCTCGAGTCGCACTTCGCCGAGGCGGTGCGGGCGCTCGGCAAGCTCGACGACCTGCGCGCCCCCGCTCGCTACATCCATGTCATAGAGGAAGAGTTCTAGGGCGCGATGGCCGCTCCGCTGATCGAGCGCTACCGCGACCGATTGTCGCTGGAGCCCAGCGACCCCGTCGTCAGCCTCTGCGAGGGCGCGACGCCGCTGATCGAGGCGCCGCGGCTCTCGGAGCGGATCGGCGCCCGCGCCTACCTCAAGTTCGAGGGGTTGAACCCGACCGGGTCGTTCAAGGACCGGGGGATGACGGTGGCGGTCTCGCGGGCCAAGGGGCGGGGGGCGGAGGCGATCATCTGCGCCTCGACCGGCAACACCGCGGCAAGCTGCGCCGCCTACGCGGCGCGGGCCGGGATGCGCGGCGCGGTAATCGTGCCCGAGGGCAAGATCGCGATCGGCAAGCTCGCCCAGGCGCTGATGCACGGGGCTCGGGTGGTGGCGCTGCAGGGCAACTTCGACGACGCCCTCCGGATCGTCCGCGAGCTCTCCCAGAAGCACCCGATCGAGCTCGTCAACTCGGTCAACCCGCACCGGATCGAAGGCCAGAAGACCGCTGCGTTCGAGGTCGTCGAGGAGCTCGGCGGCGCCCCCGACGCGCTCGCGATCCCGGTCGGCAACGCCGGCAACGTGACCGCCTACTGGCGCGGCTTCCAGGAGGTCGAGACCGCACCGCTGCTCTACGGCTTCCAGGCCGAGGGCGCCGCGCCGCTGGTCTCCGGCGAGCCGGTCGCCAATCCGGAGACGGTTGCCTCGGCGATCCGGATCGGCAACCCGGCCCGCTGGGAGGAGGCGATGGCCGCCTTCACCGCCTCGCGCGGCCGCGTCGCCGCCGTCTCCGACGCGCAGATCCTCGACGCCTACCGCTGGCTCGCGGCGAGCGAGGGGGTCTTCTGCGAGCCCGCCTCGGCGGCCTCGGTCGCCGGCCTCCTCGCCCACGGCCTGCCGGTTCCCGACGGCGTCGCCGCCCCCGAATCCGTCGTCTGCGTGCTCACCGGCCACGGTCTCAAGGACCCCGACACCGCGCTCGGCAAAGCCCCGGCCGTGATCGCCTGCGAGAACGACCTCGCCGCGGTCGAGCGCGCGGTGTTCGATTGACCGCGCGCCGCCGTCTGGTCCGGGTCCCGGCCTCCTCGGCCAATCTCGGTCCCGGCTACGACGCGATGGCGGCGGCGGTCTCGCTGCACCTCGACCTCGAAGTCGAGGAGGTCGGGGAGTACTCGTTCGAGAGCGGCGGGCTCGAGGTGCCGACCGGGCGGGAGAACCTGATCGTGCGCGCCTTCGAGTCGCTGCGCTCGGCTGACGGGATCGCCTTCCGCCTGCGCAGCGAGATCCCGTTGGCGCGCGGTCTCGGCTCCAGCGCGGCTGCGATCGTCGCCGGTCTCGCCGCCGCCGACCATCTCTTCGAGCTGGCGCTCTCCAAAGAGGAGATGCTGGCCCGCGCGAGCGAGATCGAGGGGCACCCGGACAACGTCGCCGCTGCTATCTACGGCGGCTTCGTCGTTTGCGGCATGGGTTCTGGCGGGGCGCCGCTGGCGGCCCGCTTCGACCCGCCCGACGGGCTCGAGGGGATCGTCGTGATCCCGCCCGAGGAGGTTTCTACCGAGCGCGCCCGCGGCGCAATCCCGGCCGAGCTGCCGCTCGCCGACGCCGTCGCCAACGTCTCCGCCGCGGCTCTGCTCGTGCTCGGGCTGCGCAGCGCCGACCTCGACCTCGTCGCCCGCGGTCTCGGCGACCGCATCCACCAGGAGCGCCGCCGCCCGCTCTACCCGCGCTCGATGGAGATCGTCGACTCCGCCCGCGAGATCGGGGCGCTGGGGGCGACGATCTCGGGCGCCGGCCCGACTGTCCTTGTCTGGACCACCTGGCAAGAGGCGGGAACCGTCGCGGCGGCGCTGGAGCAGCGCTGTGCCGGCTGGGCCGAGGTGCGGCGGATGCCTTTCGAGCCGCAGGGCGCAGACGTGCCTGAGCTCTGAGTCTTCGACCGCGCACAGCTTTTAATACTTTGGTGTTCTGAAACTGATGCAAAAGTAGGTGTAGGATCGCGCGATGCTCAGCGGTCCGAAGCCGAAGTTGCTCATCTCGATGCTGGTTCTCGCAGGGATCCTGGTCCTGCCGGCGGCGGCGCACGCGATGCTCGCCTACGTCAAGTACGGCCGCTACCCGCTCTCGCCCTACGTCTTCACCGCGACCAACGCCGGCAAGGAAGAAATCCGGGTCGGCCGCGGCTACGACCCGCAGGTCTCCCCCGACGGCGCTGCGGTCGCCTACATCAACGAAGAGCCCTCCAGCGGGCGGCACCGGCTGAAGGTCGTCTCGGTGCGCGGAGGCGCCTCCGACCAGCTCTTCGACGCCGCCCGGATCTCCTTCGTCACCTGGTCGCCCGACTCGGAGACGATCGCCGCCGTGCGCGCTCCGCGCCACGGTCCGCAGGCCCTGGTCCTGGTCAGCACCGTGTTCGGCGGCGAGCGCGTCGTGGCCCGCGGCCACTTCACCGGGGTCAGCTTCTCGCCCGACGGCACCCAGCTCGCCTTCTCGCGCGTCGTCAACCGCGGTGACCGACGGCCGGGCAACGACATCTTCCGGATCTCGGTCGGCGCTCCGCACAGCGTCCAGCGGCTCACCTACGACCACCGCTCCAAGCGCCCGGTCTGGGGCGTCAGCGATCAGATCGCCTTCGTCAAAGAGATGGGGAGCAAGCATCACGAGCAGCTCTACGGGATGACCGGTGACGGCGGCTCGGTCTACCGCATGGTCCCGCGCCGGTCCTACGCCAAGCCGCGGGAGATCGTCCCCGTCGCCTGGTCGGCCAATGGCCGGCTGCTGCTGGCGAACGTCTACCCGAATGCAGGATCCCGCTCGGGCGTTGCCCTGATGGTCGAACCCGGGACGCACGCCCAGTGGCCGGCGCAGCGGCCCAAGGCCGGCTTCGTCGGCGTCTCCTTCTCCTGCGACGGCCACCGCGTGCTCGGTTCCAGCGGCGGCTTCCACTCGCTCTCCAACCACCGTGTCGGCACCGTCGCCTCCAATGGCAGCTGGGCCGCGATGAGCGTCCTCACCCGGTTCGCCTTCGAACCGAGCTGGGGCACCTGCGGCGGCTGAGCGCCCGGGGGCACTTCGTGCCCCCGGTGCGGCTAATTAGTCCAATCCGGGGGCGGCGCGGATACGATCGCGCGATGCCATCCCTGCCGAAGTCGAAGCTGCTCCTGCCCCTGCTCGCCCTCGCGGCCCTGCTCGCCCTGCCGGCCGCCGCGCAGGCGACGCTGACCTTCACCCGCAGCCCGCAGAACCAGTTCAACCCGAGCGTCTACGTCGCCAAGGACGACGGCTCCGCGGTGCACAAGATCGGTCCCGGCTACAGCCCCCACATCGCTTCCGACGGCGCCTCGGTCGCCTACTTCCACGAAGGTCCCGGGCACAAGGCGGAACTGAAGGTTGCGCCGACCGCCGGCGGTGCGGCGAGGACCCTGATGGTCGGCTGGCGGGAAACCTTCTACCTCGCCTGGTCGCCGAACTCGGAAACGATCCTGGCCCTGCGCGGCGGTGAACTCGGCAAGCGCAAGCTGGTCCTGATCACGGTTGCGACGGGCGCGCAGAAGGTGATCGCGAGCGGCTATTTCAGCGGCTTCAGCTTCTCGCCGGAAGGCAACGAAATCGTCTACTCGAAGGCCAACTCCGAAAAGTACCCGCCGCGCAGCGACGTCTATCGCGTCTCCGCCGCGGGCCTCGGCACCGTCGCCCTGACCCACGACCACCGCTCGCTCGACCCGCTCTGGGGCCCGCGCGGGCAGATCGTCTTCGCCAAGCTGCTCGGCGCCGGCTCGCGCAAGTACGGGCCGAAGAACGAGCTCTACCTGATGAACGAAAACGGCAAGGGCGTCAAGCGGCTCACTCACACCAACGTCGACCCGCTGCTGCAGGGCCTGTTCCCAACCGACTGGTCGGGCGACGGGACGCGGATCCTGGCCGAGTTCGAGGGCCAGGACACCAGCTACGCGGTCGGCGTCAGCGCCAAGACCGGCGCTCAGAAGCCGATCGGCAAGGCAGGGGAGACCGGCTTCGTCGGCACCGCCCTCTCCGCCGACGGCAAGTGGGTGCTCGGCTTCGAAGGCGGCTTCGACCCAGGCAACAAGCACACCGTCGTCCGCATCCCGTTCACCGGCGGCAAGCCGAAGGTCCTCGTCCGCAACGGCTCCGAACCCGACTGGAGCTTCTAGCCCGCGCTGGCCACCCGCGCTCCCGCTCGACACATTGACCCCCCTCTGGCGTGGTCAATGT
>DATKLT010000037.1:0-25626 GCA_035542315.1 Solirubrobacterales bacterium
TTTCCCTGGCTATAGCAAGGGAAAAGTCGACAACGATGGGATTCGACCCTCCCCCCATGCAGACCCGCCCCTGATTGCACACCTACCTGCCCGTCGGTGTGCGATCAGGGGCGGGTCCTCGAGACCCGGCGCGCCTAGTCCCTCACCGGGGAGCGCTACTGCAGTTCCGGGGCTCCGGCGGCCTGGCTCATCCATTTCTGGGTGATGGCTTCCAGTTCGCCGGATTCTTCGAGTTCTTCGATCGCTTGGGAGATGCAGCCGGTGAGCGGCGATTCCTTGGCCAGCAGGGCGCCCCATTCTTCGCCGGTGGCGCCGCCGAACTGGCCGACCACGGTCGCGTTTTCCACCTGGGCAGCAGTCAGGTAGAGCGCCGTCGGCAGATCGACGACGACCGCTTCGACCTGGCCGTTCTTGAGCGCGGTGACGACGTCGCCGGAGTTGTTGAAGACTTCGGGTTTGCTGCTCGGCTGGATTTCTTCTTCCACCGCCGAGAGGCTCGTGGTGTTGATCTGGACGCCGATCTTGGTGTCCTTCAGGTCCGCCAGGGATTTGGCCTTGGCGGCTTCGGAGCCGTCGAGCGCCACCACCGCCTGGTTGGCTCGGTAGTAGGGAGCCGAGAAGTCGACCACCTTTTCCCGGGCCGGCGTGATCGTTATCTCGTTGACGTCGAAGTCGAAGTCCTTGGGACCGGGAGCGTAGGAGGAGTCAAAGGGCTCGACCGTCCACTTGATCTTGGCCGGCGGGTAACCGAGCTGCTTGCCGATCGCGTAGGCGACGGCGCTCTCGAAGCCTTCGCCGTTGGCGGGTTCGTCGTCTTCGAAGTAGGGCGGGTAGGCCGGTTTGTCGGTGGCGACCGTGAGCTGGCCGGCGGTCTTGGTTTCCATCGATTCCGGCGTGCAGGACCCGGCCGAGGCGGTCGTGCTTTCGCCGCTGCTTTCGGTCGAGCCGGTGTCGCTGCTGCTGCCGCAGGCGGTCGCGACGAGCGTCAGCGCGACGAGCATGGCGATGGCGGCGAAGAGCTTCCTCATAGGGACCCGCGAGGCGGGAAGCGGCGATCCTAACCATGCCCACGGGGTTCGCGCAAGTCGGAATCGCCTATAGGCTCGCCCGATGGCGGTCCTCCCCACCCAGGCCAGCCTCGAAGCGTTCGTCGCCGAGGACGACGGCGGCCCGGTGGTGATGCTGAACCTGGTGCGTTACGCCGATGGCGACCGCGCGCTCTACGACGAGTACTCGCAGAAGGTGCTGCCGTTCCTGGTCGAGTACGGCGGCGAGGTCGTTTACGCGGGCGCCTGCTCGACCAAGGTGATCGCCGACGAGAGCTACCCGGGCGAGTGGGACGCGATGCTGCTCGTCCGCTACCCGAGCCGGAAGGCGTTTGGCGAAATGATCGCCGACCCCGAGTACCTGGAGGTCGCCGCGCTGCGCGAGCGCGGCCTCGAGGACTCGGTCCTGCATGCGACGAGCGAGTGGTACCCCCAGCCGGCGGGATGAGCGATCCGGTCGTCGCCGGTCGCCGGCACCCTCGACGCCGCCCGCGCCGAAGGGCTCTCGGTGCTCCCCTTCTGCCCCTTCGTCCGTGGCTTCATCGAAAAGCACAACGAGTACCTCGACCTCGTCCCGGTCGAGCGCAGGGCCCAGTTTAAGTTGGAATGAGTGTTCGTCGACTACCTCGACCGGGGGTTCGCGATCGACCCCGAGGCACCCTGCATCGGCCGCCCCGGCGGCGGCCTGACGCTGACCCACGGCGAGTTTGCCGAGCTCACCCACCGCGTCGCCACCGGGCTGCGGGCGCGGGGCCTGGGCGACGGCGGCAAGGTCGCCGTCTTCGCCCCCAACGGACCGCTTGGCTACGCGGCGGTGATCGGGGTGCTGCGGGCCGGCGGCGCCTGGGTCGCGCTCAATCCGAAATCGGAGGAGGCCGAGCTGGCCCAGTTGCTGGAGCTGCTGCGCTGCGACTACCTGATCTACGCCGCCAGCTACGCCGGGCGAGCGCGGGCGCTGCTGGCCCGCAACGAGCGGATCCAGGGCTCGGTCGAGTTCGCCGACGACGAGCTCGGGGCCGAGTTCGAAGCCTGGCTCGGCCCGGTCGGCGAGCGGGCTCCGGCGCTCTCCCACGACCCCGAGCGCAAGCTGATGTTCCTCGGCAGCGGCGGCACCACCGGCCTGCCGAAGGCGATCACGCTCACGGACCGCCAGTTCTGCACGATGAGCCTCGGCTTCAACGCCCACATGAAGGAGGAAGCCCGTCCCGTCTACCTGATGGCGACGCCGATGACCCACGCCGCCGGCACGGTCGGCTTCCCAACCCTCGGCGAAGGCGGCACGATCGTCGTCCACGACGGCGTCCGCGCGCCCGAGCTGCTCGACTCGATCGAGCGCGAGCGGGTCAGCCGCCTCTTCCTCCCCCCGACCGCGATCTACGCGCTGCTCGCCGACCCCGGCGTGCGCGAGCGCGACTACTCCTCCCTGCGCCACTTCCTCTACGCGGCGGCGCCGATGTCGGTCGACAAGCTGGTCGAGGCGATCGACGTCTTCGGGCCGGTGATGGCGCAGTGCTTCGGCCAGTCAGAGGCGCCGATGCTCGCCACCTACATGAGCCCCGCCGAGCACGCCGAGGCGCTCGCGGACCCGGCCAAGCGCGGGCGGCTGGCGAGCTGCGGGCGCGCCTCGATGATCTGCGCGGTGGGGATCATGGACGACGAGGGCAACCTGCTCGGCGACGGCGAGCGCGGCGAGATCGTGCTCCGCGGCGACCTGGTGATGAAGGAGTACTACGAGAACCCCGAGGCGAGCGCCGAGGTCCGCCGCCCCGGCGGCTGGCACGCGACCGGCGACGTCGGCTACCGCGACGGGGCCGGCTTCCACTACATCGTCGACCGCAAGCGGGACCTGATCATCAGCGGCGGTTTCAACGTCTTCCCGAGCGAGGTCGAGCGGGTCATCTGGGGGCACGAGGCGGTACTCGACTGCGCCGTGATCGGCGTCCCCGACGAGAAGTGGGGCGAGGCGGTCACCGCGGTGGTCGAGTGCAAGCCGGGCGCAGCGGTCGAGGAAGCCGAGCTGATCGCGCTCTGCAAAGCAGAGCTCGGCAGCGTCAAGGCGCCGAAGGCAGTCCACTTCCGGTCGCTGCCGCGCAGCACCCAGGGCAAGGTGCTGAAGCGTGCCCTGCGTGACGAGTTCTGGGCCGGGCGCGAGCGCCAGGTCTGAACCGGCGGACTCGGCTGCGAGTATCCAGGCCATGGACAGAGACGAGCTGCGCGCAACCCAAGCCCCGCTGAAGGAGCGCTACGAGGAGGAGCCCGAGGCGGCGCTGGTCACCCTGCGCGCCAGCGGCAGCCTCGGCGCGGGGATCTCGTGCTCGGTCGACACCGGGCGGGCGATCGCCGAGGCCGGCCTGCACCCTGCCTCCGGTGGCGACGGCTCGCTGCTCTGCTCGGGCGACATGCTGCTCGAGGCGCTGGTCGCCTGTGCCGGCGTCACCCTGCGCGCGGTCGCGACCTCGCTCGGGATCGCGGTCGAGGGCGGCAGCGTGCGCGCCGAGGGCGACCTCGACTTCCGCGGCACCCTGGCGGTGGACCGCGAGGCGCCGGTCGGCTTCCGCTCGATCCGGCTTAGCTTCGAGATCGAGTCCGACGCCGATGCCGAGGAACAGGCGACGCTGCTGAAGCTGACCGAGCGCTACTGCGTCGTGCTGCAGAGCCTGGCGGTGACGCCCGAGCTCTCTGCCAGCATGGCGACGATCTGAGCCCTCCCCCTCCGACCCGCACGCTGCTGGCGCTGACCTTCGTCACCGGGGTCGTCGACGCCACCAGCTTCCTCGCCCTCGGCGGCGTCTTCGCCGCGATGCAGACCGGCAATGTGATCTTCCTCGGCCTCGGCGCCGCGGGCGCCCCCGGGGCCCCGTTCGCCGCGCCGCTCGTCGGCCTCGCCGCCTTCCTGCTCGGCGCTGCTCTGGCGGCGCTGGCCTGGCGCGGCTCCGCCGAGGCCGCCGGGGCGCTGCTTGGACCGGCCCTCGCCGCCGAGGTCGGGCTGCTCGCCCTCGCCGCCCTGATCGCTGCCGCCGCCGACCCCTCCGCGGGCGACTTCGCCGCCTACCTGCTGATCGCCCTGCTCTCGCTGACGATGGGCCTGCGCAACACGATCGCCCGCCACGCCGGCGGCCCGGACCTGGCGACGACCGTGCTCAACCTGACGATGACCGCCTTCGCCGCACCCTCCCCGCTCGGCTTTGCCTCCGGCGCCGAGCTCGCCGAGCGCGCCGCCGGCCTGGCGATGATCCTCGCCGGCGCCTTCGCCGGTGCCCTCCTGGTCAAGACCGGCACCGCCCTCCCCCTCGCCCTGGCCGCCGCGGTATCCCTCCTCGCCGCTGTCGAGCTTCGCTCCTCGCACGTCCCCCACCCAACCGACCGTGGTTGAGCTTTCCGACGCATAGCGCAGGAAAGCTCAACCACGGTGCCGGGTGAAGCCAATCGGGGCGCCGCGGCGGCCGGGGCGCAGCGCCGCCTCCGCTCAGCCGCCGACCGTGTGGTGGGCGGCGAGGTCGAGCCACTCGACCCGGGCCGGGGGACCCTCGACACCGCCCTCGGCCAGGGCCCGGCCGAGCCGGTCGGCCATGAACGCCTCCTGGTCGGCCTGGGACTCCCAGACCTCGAAGACGACCCAGCCGCCGGGCTTGGCACCGCCGCTGTGGAAGAGCAGGCCGTCGGGCCAATCGCCCTCGCCGCTCTCCATGTTCATCCCGAGCAGGTCATTGACCTGTCGGTACTGCTCCAGTCCGACACCGTCGAACTCGAGGATCAATCCTTCCGCCATCTCGCTTCTCCCTCGTTGGTGACTCTCAGCGCGAAGCTCTCACGCGGGCCTCGGCGCCGTCAAGGCGAAAAAGCGCTCGATCCCGACAACCCCTGTCCAGACCGTAGTTTCAAAGAGCACAAATGGGATAGGCTGGAAGCAGCCGCCCGCCGTACCCAGGGCCAAGCGGGCACTTCGGCGAGCGGCGACAGGATCGGAGGAGAGATCGATGTTCCATTGTGAGCGCTGCGGCAGCAGCTTCAACGCATCGACCGCGGCCTCGGCCGGGAGCTGCCCGCGTTGCAAGCTCCGCACGGGGGAGGACGTCCCCCTGCACTTCCGCCTCTTCGAGCCCTCCGCGATGCGGGTCGCGGGTCTCGATCCGAGCCGGATCAACACGCATAGCTCCCGAGTCGAGCACGACCAGGAGAAAATCGCCAGCTAGGTCACGCCACTCCCGCCGCGCAGGGCGGCGGGAGTCGGGCGGGGCTCCTGCATCGACCCCGGGCGGGCGGTTAGGCTCGACTGGCCAGAGTCGAACCAAGGAGGTCGAGATGCTCGCTCGTGTAGTGCGATGGGAAGGCGCCGACGCCGCCGCGCTGGAAGCCAGCGCCGCCGGGATCCGACAGCAGGTCGAGGAGAGCGACGGGCCGCCGCCCGGCGTGCCGGCCAAGCGACTGCTGATCCTGCAGGACGCAGCCGCCGGCAAGACCGTCGCAATCACCCTGTTCGAGACCGAGGCGGACTACGCCGAAGGCGACGCGACGCTGAGCTCGATGAGCCCTCCCGGCGACGGCATGGGCCAGCGGGTCGCGGTCGAAAAGCTCGAGGTCGTCGTCGAAGCCGAGGCCTAGCCCTCGCAACCGACGATCGCAACTCCCTAGAGTCATGCGGAGCCGGTGGCCGCCCCTTGGCGGCCGGCGACTCCCATGACTCCAGTTCCCTTCTCGATCCTCGACCTCGCCGCCGTCGGTCCCGACGAGACGATCGCCGAGAGCTTCGCCGGCAGCGTCGAGCTGGCGCGCGCCGCCGAGCGCAGCGGCTACAGCCGCGTCTGGTACGCCGAGCACCACAACATCCGCTCGATCGCCTCCTCGGCGACCGCGGTCCTGATCGCCCACATCGCCGCCCACACCGAGACGATCCGGCTCGGCGCCGGCGGCGTGATGCTGCCCAACCACTCGCCGCTGGTGATCGCCGAGCAGTTCGGCACCCTGGCCACCCTCCACCCCGGCCGCATCGACCTCGGCCTCGGCCGCGCCCCGGGCAGCGACGAAGCGACCTTCCGCGCCCTGCGCCGCGACCCGACCGCCTCGGAGCGCTTCCCCGAGGACGTCGTCGAGCTGCAGGGGTTCCTCGGCGATGAGAGCCCGATCCCCGGCGTCCGGGCGATCCCCGGCCGCGGCACCGACGTTCCGCTCTACATCCTCGGCTCCTCCCTCTACGGCGCCCAGCTGGCGGCGATGCTCGGGCTTCCCTACGCCTTCGCCTCGCACTTCGCCCCGCAGGCGCTCGACGACGCGATCGCGATCTACCGCGAGCGCTTCGCGCCCTCGGCGCAGTTGCAGGAGCCCTACGTGATCGCCGGCGTCGGCGTGATCGCGGCCGAGAGCGCCGAGGCCGCCGCCGAGCAGTACGAGAAGACGCGGCGGGCGCGGACCAAATCGATCTTCGGCCGCGGCGACCGCCGCCTCAGCGACGAGGACGTCGATCAGATCCTGCGCTCGCCCCAGGTCAGGGTCGTCGACGAGATGCTCACCTACACCGCGGTCGGCACCGCCGCCGAGGCGCTCGACTACCTCGACCGCTTCCAGCGCCGCACCGGCGCCGACGAGCTGATCACGGTCCACTACGCCGACTCGGTCGCCAACCGGCTGCGCTCGGTCGAGCTGCTCGCCGCCGCCCGTGGCGATGTCACAGAAGCGGGCGCCGTTTCGTCCTCTCATAAGTAGACCGAATCGGGATCAGGCGTATTTCTTCCCTCTGGGGACGAATGCGCCCCGAAGGCGAAAGTGAGAGGGTCGGTGATGCGATGAGGGCGGCGGTCGTCGGGGGAACGGGGACGCTGGGCAGGCTGGTCGTCGACGAGCTGCTCGAGCGCGGCGCCGCGGTGCGGGTGCTGAGCCGCCGCGACCCGGGCGACCTCCCGGCCGGGGTCGAGCACCGGCGCGCCGATCTGTCGAGCGGCGAGGGGTTGGTCGGCGGGCTGGCGGACGTCGAGGTGGTCGTCGGCGCCGCCAACTCATTCCGCGGCAGCAAGCAGGTCCTGGTCGCCGGCAGCGAGCGCCTGCTCGCCGCCGGCAGCGAGGCCGGCGTCGGCCACTACGTCGAGATCTCGATCGTCGGCTGCGACCGGGTCCCCTACCCCTACTACCGGGTCAAGGTCGCGCAGGAGCAGGCGCTGGAAGCGGGTCCCCTGCCCTGGACGCTGCTGCGCGCAACCCAGTTCCACCAGCTGCTCGACTGGGCCTTTGCCGCCGCCGCGCGCTTCGGCGTGCGCCCAACCGGGGCGGCGCGGTTTCAGTCGATCGCGGCGGCGGCCGTCGCCACGCGCCTCGCCGACGCGGCGCTCGCCGAGCCAGCCGGTCGCTTGCCCGACCTCGCCGGCCCCCAAGTACAGACGCTCGGCGAGCTGAGTGCGCAGTGGGCGCAGGCGCGCAGGCGCCGCCGCCTGCCGCTGCGGATCCCCTCCTGGGGCGGGCTCGGCCGAGCGCTCGCCGCCGGCGGTCTCTGCGATCCGCGGGCGAGCGCGCCGGGACAAACCTTCGCCGAATGGCTCACCGATGGGTGAGCTGGCGGGCGAGTTCGAAGCGCTGCGCCCACATCTGACCCGGGTCGCATACGGCATCCTCGGCAGCCTCGTCGAAGCAGAAGACGTCGTCCAGGACGCCTGGCTGCGACTGCAGCGCGCCGACGCCGCGCAGATCGAGGACCTGCGCGCCTGGCTGACCACCGTCGTCGGCCGCCTCGCGCTCGACGCCCTCGGCAGCGCCCGGCGCCGCCGCGAGAGCTACGTCGGCGAGTGGCTGCCCGAGCCCATCGTCGAGGCTCCAGGCGAGCAGCCGACGCTGGACGAGGCCGTCTCGACCGCGCTGCTGCTCGTCCTCGAGCGCCTCTCCCCGGCCGAACGCACCGCCTTCCTCCTCCACGACGTCTTCGAGCTGCCCTTCGACGAGGTCGCCGAGGTCGTCGGCCGCTCGCCCGCCGCGGTGCGCCAGCTCGCTTCCCGCGCCCGCGCTCACGTCGAGGCCGGCAGGCCGCGCTTCCCGGCCGCGCCCGAGGATCGCGACCGGATCGTCATCGCCTTCGCCCTCGCCTGGCAGGAGGGCGACCACGAGCAGCTGCTGGCGCTGCTCGACCCCGACGCGGTGCTGCGCTCCGACGGCGGCGGCCGGGTGTCGGCGGCGCGCGAGCCGCAAGTGGGCGCGGAGAAGGTCGCCCGCCTGCTGGTCGGCCTGGCCCGGGTCAGCAGCCGCAAGGACAGCGAGGCTTACGGCCGCCTGGCCAGGGTCAACGGTGCCACCGGGATCGTCATCGTCGTCGACGGCACGGTCAGCGTCGTCTCACTGACGATCGACGCCGGCCGCATCGTCTCCGTCGACATCGTCCGCAATCCCGACAAGCTCCGGCATGTGGAGGTATCGGCATGAACCGCATTCAGATCGCCCGGGTGGCGCTCGTCGTCCTCTGCGCCTACTGCGTCTCGGTCGGCTTCCTCGCCGCCGTCCTGCCCCACACCTTCTACGACGACTTCCCCTTCATCGGCCACTACGTCGATCGCCTCCCTCCTTACAACGAGCACCTCGTCACCGACGTCGGCGGCCTCTACCTCGGCTTCGCCGTCATCACCGGCCTCGCCGCCTGGCGGCCGCAGCGGATGCTCGTCCTCGCCGCCTGCGCCGGCTTCCTCACCGTCTCGGTCCCCCACCTGATCTTCCACATCACCCACCTCGGCGGGTTTCCGGTCGGCGACGCGATCGGCGAGATCGGCGGCCTCGCCCTGACCCTGGTCCCGTCGGTGGTCGCGCTCTGGGCGGTCTGGCCGTGGGGGGACGAGGGCGCCGGCGAGCTGCCTTGACCTACGCCCGCGCGGGCGTAGGATCGACTCGGGGGAACAACAGAGAGGAGCCGAGATGGACACGTACGTAATCCTCCGCCGCAGCGGCTGGCAGTCGCCGGCCGAGCTCGAGGTCGCCGCCGGCCGCTCGGCCCAGGTCGGCGACGAGGAGATGTCCGACGACATCCGCTGGATCCGCAGCTACGTCCTCGAGGAGGACGGCGGCTCGGTCGGGACCGTCTGCATCTACCAGGCGAGCAGCCCGGAGGCAATCGAAGAGCACGCCAGCCGCGCCGACCTCCCGGCCGACGAGATCATCAAGGTCGCCGACACGGTGATCGTCCGCCCCGACCCCGAGGCGGCAACGGCGTAGGTCAGGGGTCGAGGGCGCGACGGAAGCCGGCAGCGCCCTCGACCGCGGCGCCGGCGGCACGGGCGCGCTCAGCGAGCGCGCGGTCGGAGGTGACGACGACCACCTCGTCGCCCTCCGCCAGCCAGCCGGGTAGACGGCGGGCGATCTCGTCGTCAGCCGCGTCGCGGCCGGCTGCCGGCGCCCAGACGAGCTCGACGTGCTCAGTCGCCAGCGGCTCGGCTGGCTCGCGCTCGAGCACGACCGTCACCCGCTCCTCCTGTGCATCCGCCCAGGAGTCGAGGGCACCTACCAGCCGCAGGATCGCCGCCGGGCGGTCGCGCCACCAACCGTCCGGCCGCGACCCGATCACGTTCATCGCATCGACGACTCGGTGCACTCAGACTTTGTACCCGCCATCGACGCTGATCACCTGGCCGGTGATCCCGGCGCCCTCGGGACTGGCGAGGAGGACGGCCATCGGCGCCAGCTCGACCGGCTCCAGGACCCGGCCCTGGACGGTGTGGATCGCGGCCTTGGCGCGGGCGCCGGCGGCGGCCTCCTCCCCGGCCCAGTTGAGCAGCGCCGTCTCGGTCCAGCCCGGGCAAAGGCAGTTGACGGTGATCTCGGCTGGGACCTGGTAGGCGAGGGCGCGGGTGAGGCCGACCAGGCCGTGCTTGGCGGCGCTGTAGGCGATCGTGCCGCCGCCGTGGGTCGCGTAGCCGGAGCCGATGTTGACGACGCGGCCGTAGCCGCCGGCGACCATCTGCGGCAGCGCCGCCCGGGTCGCGTAGTAGGCGCTGGTCAGGTTGAGGAAGAGGTTGGCCTCGAACAGCTCGTCGTCGTGGTCCAGCGCCGCCAGCTTCGCCATCTCGCCGACCAGGCCGCCGACGTTGTTGACGAGCACGTCGAGGCGTCCGAGGCGCTCGCCGACGCCAGCGACGGCGGCTTTCAGCGCCGCCCCGTCCATGCAGTCGACGACCAGCGGCAGACCGCCGCCGCCCAGCTCCTCCGCCTCGGCGACGACCGCGTCGAGCTCGGCTGCGGTCCGCGAGATGACGACCACCGTCGCACCCTCGGCGGCGAGCCCGAGGGCGATCGCACGGCCGATTCCGCGGCCGCCGCCGGTGACGACCGCCACCCTGTCGCCCATCCTCCCCGCGCTCATCGTTCGAACCAGGCCCGCCGCTGCTCGAGCGGCCGCGAGAGGTAGTCGCGCAGCGCCGGTGCCGCTTCCGGCGACTGCTTCGCGCGGTAGGCGCTGTCGAGCTCGAACTCGAGCGCGACGGAGAGCGGCACTCCCTGGCTCTGGTAGACGATCTTCTTCGCCATCGCGACCGCGGCGCGGGGCAGCGTCGCCATCCGCTCGGCGACCTCTACCGCGGTCGCAAGCGCATCGTCGACGAGCAGCTCCACCAGGCCGAAGTCGTAGGCCTCCTGCGGCGTCAGCGCCCGCGCTCCGGCGCCGAGCAGCATCGCCTTCCCGGGCCCGATCAGCCGCGCCATCCGCGTCAGCCCGGTGCCACCGGGGACGATCCCGAGCCGGGTCTCGATCAGCCCGTAGCGGTGGTCGGCACGTTCGCCGACGCGGATGTCGGAGGAGAGCGCCAGCTCGAACCCGACCCCCATCGCGTCGCCGTTGAGGGCGGCGAGGATCGGCATCGGCGCCTTGTTCATCTCCTGGGTGAGGACGTGGATTCGCCGGCTGCGCACAGGCGACTCGATCGGCCCCTCCGGCTCGACCTGCTTGAGCAGGATCCCGTCGACCTCGAAGTGGGTGATGAACCTCCCCTCCACGCCGCCGGCCAGCACCACCGCCGGCACCTGCCGCCGCGTCCACTCCGCGACCAGCCCCTCGAGCTGGCCGATGTCCTCGTCGGTGTAGTAGCTCATCGGCGGCCGCTCGAAACGGGCGACCACCACCCCGCTCTCGCTCTCCTCGACCTTCCACATGCCCCGAGGCTAGTTCGGCCCACGTCCGCTATCGGCTCGCGGCGAGTCCCGCCTTGTGGGAGACCTCAAAAACCGGTTAGGGTTTTTCAACTACCCAGACTTCTGCTCGCCATGGCCACCGAGACCGCATTCATCCACTGGTACAACTCGCAGACGGGTGAGACGCAGCTCTGGGTGATGGACGAGCACCGGCTGGTGCGGCGCGCCACGGTCCTCGGCGAAGACGGCGCCCCGGCCTTCGTCGGGCCGCCGTTCCGCATCGTCGGGATCGGCGACTTCACCGCGGATCGACGGCCCGACATCCTCTGGCACCACTCGCAGACGGGCGAGGTCCAGCTCTGGGTGATGCACGAGCAGCGGCTGGTACGGCGCGCGACCGTGCTCGACGTGGATGGAGTCCACCTGCCCAGCGGCGGGTCGCTGTCGATCGCCGGCGTCGGCGACTTCAGCGGCGACGGCCGGGCCGACATCCTCTGGCACTACGAAAAACTCACCGAAACCGAGCTCTGGGTGATGGACGAGAACCGGCTGGTGCGGCGCGAGCCGATTCTCGGCGAAGACGGCAGCCAGGCCTTCGTCGGGCCGCCCTTCTCGATCGTCGGGGTCGCCGACTTCACCGGCGACGGTCGGGCCGACATCCTCTGGCACCACTGGCAGACGCACGAGACCCAGCTCTGGGTGATGAACGAGAACCGGCTGATCCGCCGCGCGACCGTGCTCGGCGAAGACGGCAACCCGGTGTTCATCGGGCCGCCGTTCTCGATCGTGGCCGTCGCCGACTTCACCGGCGACGGCAAGGCCGACATTCTCTGGCATCACTCGGAGACGGGCGAGACGCAGCTCTGGGTGATGGACGAGCACCGGCTGGTGCGGCGCGCCACGGTCCTCGGCGAAGACGGCAACCCGGCCTTCATCGGGCCGCCGTTCTCGATCGTCGGCGCCGCCCCCAAGTTCGCCTCCGCATCCGGTCCCTTCTGCGGCTATCCCGAGGACGGCGACGCCGGCGTCGGCGGCCCGACCGCCTTCGGCCCCCTCTCGGCTCGCTGGAGCCGGGGCTCGCTCAAGGTCGCGATCGACACGACTGGGGCCGACTTCACTCCGCCGGCACCGCCCCAGCCACAGACCGCCGCGGCAGTGATCGAAGCTGCCTTCCGGGAATGGGAAACGGCCGAGCGCTTCTTCGAGTTCTCATTCGTGAAACCGGGCAGCCCGGCCGACTTCCACGTGCACTTCGGCGGCCGCGAGCTCAACGCCGGCTTCGGCTCGCCGGGTGGGGTCAGGGCTTCCGGCATCAAACCCGAGAGCGGAGAGGTGAAGTTCGACGCCTCTGAGTCCTGGGACCACGACGGCCTGCTCAGGGACAGCCTGCACGAGATCGGCCACGCCCTCGGTCTCACCCACTCGGGCGTCGACGGAACCCTGATGTACCCGATCGAGGGTGACAACACCAGCCTCGACCAGGATGCGGTCGAAGCGATCAGGGCAATCTACGGGTGGCTGCCCCAGCAACACCTCGCGGATCGGGCGACTACGCACCGGGCTACGGTCGGATCCGTCGGGCGCCGCCGAGGAGGCGGCATCGACACGGTGCCGCAGATGGTCTGGAAAGGCGCCAAAGAGGACCCGGGCATCTACTGGGCCGAGTTCGTCGACGGCCAGTGGACCCCGCAAAGCCGGGTTCCCGGGGTCGGCTGCTCCTACAGCCCGGCGCTGACCGAGGTGCCGCTGCCGACCGCCCCGGGTGATGAAACCGGACTGCTGATGGCCTGGAAAGGAGTCGGGGACGACCAGGGCCTCTACTGGACCCGCAAGCTGAGTGACGGCTGGGAGGAACAGCGACCGATCCCGAACGTCGGCTCGAGCCGCGCCCCGACCCTCGCCAACCTGAACGGGCAGGTGTACATGGCGTGGAAGGGGATCGACGGCGACAGCGACCTCTGGGGGGCGCAGTTCGACGAAACCACCGAAACCTGGATGCCCCAGGAACGCATCGCCGCCGGGATGACCTCCGAGTCCCCGTCTCTCGTCGCCTACGGCGAGAGCCTCTACATGTTCTGGAAGGGCGTGCGGGGCGACTTCGGCGGCTACTACTCCCACCTCGACACCGGTGAGGTCCACCCTCTCTGGAGGCCCGCCAAACCGATCACCTATGGCACCTTCAATGCCAAGGGCGGCGAATCGAACGCGATCGGCACCACCGGCGCAATCGCGGCAACGACGCGCGGCGACAGCATCATGATCGCCTGGAAGGGGGCCGAAGGCGATGCCTCGATCTACTTCAGCCTCTTCCGCGACGACACCTTCAGCGGGCAGGTGACGATTCCTGGCGCCGGCACCTCGGTCGGCCCGAGCGTCGCCCGGGTGGGGAATGCGACCCTGATGGCCTGGAAAGGCGTCGAGGGCGATCGCACGATCTACTGGTCCTGGCTCTAGGAGGTCCTGGCCGGCCGGGCTCGCGGCTAGTAGCGAGCCGCTCGCCCGTCCTCAGGCGGCGAGCGCGGTTGCTGCCACGGTGCATTCGGCGGTCGAAATCGTCGGCGCTCGCGTGGTCGCGTTGAACTGGAGCGAGACGATTCGCGACGGCGTGCGGGCGACGATAGTGCCCGTCCCGCCGACGACGCTGGTGCCGGTGGTCGTCGCCACGACCACGTTGCCTTCGCCTTCGAAGGCGCCGTGACGGGCGTTGTTGGTTTCGGAGACGAACGAGTAGCCGCTGCGGCTGGCGCCGACGACGCGGATCACGACGCCGGCGATCCCGGCCGCGTTTTCGCAAATCGCCCGGAAGGTGACGGTGCCGATCGTCAGCACGTCTTCGCTGCACGGGGAGAGGTTGGTGCAACCGCTGAGGCTGCGATCGATGTAGCCGACCTGGGAGCTGGAGACGAAGCCGCTTGCCGGGCTGCCGCCAAGGAGTTCGGCGTTGGCCGCGTTCGTCGCCTCGCCTGCTTTTTCGGCGCTGGTGGCTTTGTCGGCGCTGACGGCGTGGTCGGCGAGGGCGGCGCTGTCGGCCCGCTGCGCGCTTTCGGCCGTCGGTACGACACCCAGGGTGCCGGCGTTGATCTTGGCCCCGGTGATCGTCCCGTTCTTGATCTTCGGACCGGTCACCGCCGCAGCCTGCAGCTGCCTGGTGCCGACGCTCTTGGCCGGCAGGGTGGCCGCCGCGTAGGCGCCTCCGCCGAGCGCCATGAACAGGGCCGCGGTCGCGACCACGTTCGCGTAGGTCAGCTTTGGGCGCAGGTGCATCATCGGGCGGCGTCCTCTCACGGTCCGGTTGGATAGCCAACTCCGGGATCGACACCCGCCGCGAACGCATTTAGCCGCGCACGATTCGCCCCACCCCGGGGCGTGAGAGCGGCGCTGCTACCTGTCGACCGTGACCCGCAGGAACGTGGCCGGGATCGAGACTCCCTCGGCGCTCGTGTTCTGCTCCTCGAAGAGGGCGTCGAGCTCGCTCTTCAGCTCCTCCTCGCGGCCGTCGGCGGTGGCCGCGGCAAAGGCGTTCATCGTCGGTCCGTAGAAGTCCCTGAAGGTCGAGACCAGCTCCGCTGGCGACATCGAGGCGGACTCGAAGGTCCAGGTACCGCGCTGGAAGCCGATCCGGTCGGCCGGGATGCCCGCGGCGCCGAAGCGCTCGGTCACCTCGTCCTCGATCCCCCAGGTCACCGGGCTGACGAAGCCCTCGGGTGGGGGCGGCGAGTAGGCGGCACTGATCTTCAGGACCTGGGCGACCAGGGTCGAGTCGCCGGGGATCCAGTTCCCCATCACGATCCGGCCGCCGGGCTTCGTCACCCTGACCATCTCGCGGGCGACGTCGAAGGGCTTCGGCGCGAACATCGCCCCGAAGAGGCTGACGACGAGGTCGAAGCTCTCGTCGTCGAGGCCGTTCAGGTCGGACGCGTCCCCCTCCTCGAAGCGGAGGTTGTCGAGGCCCAGGGCTTGCGCCCGGGCGTTGCCGGCGGCGACCAGGTTGGCGGCGATGTCGACGCCGAGCACGTCGGCCCCGAGCTGGGCCTCGGGCACCGCGCTGGTGCCGTCGCCGCAGCCGAGGTCGAGCACCTTCATCCCGGCACCGATCCCCAGCTCGGCGACCAGGGCCTCACCGCTCCCCCGCATCGTCTCCGCGATGCGGGTGAAGTCGCCCTTCTCCCAAAGTTCCTTGTTGGCGTTCATCGCTCTCCTCCGGTGGTGCTCTCGACTCGCAGATCGAGCCTCTCAGGTGACGGTCGCCCGGTCAACGCGGTGCCGGCCCCTGCGGGGCCAGCTGCTCGGCCGCGAACATCTCGTGGATGAGGCGGATCGCGACCGATCCCTCGCCGACTGCAGAGGCGACGCGGTTCATCGAGCCCTCGCGGACGTCGCCGGCAGCGAAGACGCCGGACATGCTCGTCTCCAACGAGAACGGGCAGCGATCGTCGTGGCGCCATACGCCGTCGCGCTCCAGGTCCCTGCCGGTACGGATGAAGCCGCCCTCCCCGAGCGCCAGCTCCTCCGGCAGCCAGCCGCTATTCGGCTTGGCGCCGATCATCAGGAAGAGCTCCTGGGCGTCGACCGTCCGTGAGGTCCCGTCGGCGCGCGAGCGGAGAACGAGGTGCTCCAGCCAGCCTTCCCCGTCGGCGCCGCCGCCGACCACCTCCGTCTCCAGCAGGACCTCGAGGTTGGGCGTGCCTTCGACCTGGGTCACCAGGTAGTGCGACATGCCTTTTTCGAGCGAGTCCGCCCTGACCACGAGGGTCACCTGGCGGGCGTATTCGGCGAGGTGCAGCGCCGCCTGGCCGGCCGAGTTGGCGCCGCCGACGACGTAGACGTCCTCGTCGACGGTCGTCGGCGCCTCCGAGGCGGGACCGCCGTAGAAGACGCCGGCGCCGACCAGGGCCTCGATCTCGGGGACCTCGAGTCGCCGGTAGGTGGCACCGGTGGCGAGGATCACCGCCCGGGCGCTGACCTCGCCGCCGTCGGAGAGCGCGAGTCTGAGCCGGTCTTCCTCGCGCCGCAGCGCGGTCGCGTCGTGCATGAAGGCGAACTTGGCGCCGAAGACCCAGGCCTGCTCGTAGGCGCTCTCCGCCAGTCGCCGCCCGCTCACCCCGCGGGGGAAGCCCAGGTAGTTGCGGATCAGCGAGCTCGAGGTCGCCTGGCCGCCGATGCCGCCGTCGTCGACGACCAGCGTCCGCAGGCCCTCCGAGGCACCGTAGACCGCGGCCGATAGACCGGCCGGGCCGCCGCCGATGATGACGACGTCGTACTCACGCCGATCGGGGTCGATCGTCGCCCCGGCGGCGCTCGCCAGCTCCAGGTTGGTCGGGTTGGCGAGGACGGTGCCGTTGGGGAAGACGACGAGGGGCAGCGGCTCGCCGTCGGAGCCATCGACCAGCTTGCGCCCGTCCGGCGAATCGGCAAGTAGGAAGGCGTGCGGCACCGCGCAGCGACCGAGGACCTCTTTCAGCTCGCTGGCCCTGCCGGCCCACTCCTCGCTGACGATGCGGACGGTATGCGGCGAGACGCGCCGCGCGTGAGCCCACTCCAAGAGGAAGGTCGAGACCGACTGGTGGAAGAGCTCGTCGGGCGTCTGCGAGGGCCGGATCACGTAGTACTCGATCTGCCGCCGCGCCATCGCCTGGAAGATCTCCTCCGCCGTTTCGCCGGCGCCCCAGCTCCCCCACTCGATCAGCAGCGCGCGCTGAGCGTGCGGATGCAGCTCGCGGACCCGTCCTAGCAGCTCTCCGCCCCTGATCCCGCCGAGATGCTGGGCCGAGAGAACGAGGGCGACGTCCTCGCCGGCGGCGGCAAGAGCCTCGAGCTCGGCCCTCGCCTCCTCGGCCGAGGTCACACAGACAACCCGGTAGCTCCGCGCGTAGCGGTCGACGAGCTCACGCTCGATCTCGCCCAGGGCAGCGGAGTCCTCATCGACGGCGAGCAGGACGGGGACGGACACGAGAGGAAAGGTAGCCCGGCGGCCGGCAAAGGGCAACGCGCGAGGCGACCTACGTATCCGGGCGCCGTCCGAGCAGCAGGTAGGTGGTCATCGGGCCCTTCCCCTTGACCTCGATCGTCCCGCGTCGGGACAGCTCATAGTTGCCGCGCAGCCGCTGGTAGGCGCGCTCGGTCACCTGGATCGCACCGGGCACGCCGTGGGACTCCATCCGGCTCGCCGTGTTGACGGTGTCGCCCCAGAGGTCGTAGGTGAACTTGGCGCGCCCGATCACGCCGGCGACCACGGGTCCGCTGTCGATCCCGATCCGCACCTCCAGCGGCACCCCGCTCTCCCCCGCGCAGCGCTCCGCCTCCTCACCCATCCCCAAGGCCATCTCGGCGATCGCCTCGGCGTGGTCCGGGCGCGGGACGGGGATGCCGCCGGCGACCATGTAGGCATCGCCGATCGTCTTGATCTTCTCCACCCCGTGCAGGTCGGCGAGCCGGTCCCAGCCGGCGAAGACCCTGTCGAGCATGACCACCGCCTCGGCCGGCGACAGCACCTGCGCCAGCGGGGTGAAGCCGACGATGTCGGCGAACAGCACCGTCGCGGCGCCGAACCCGTCGGCGATCACCTCGTCGGACTCCTTCAGCCGCTCGGCGACCGAGGCCGGCAGGACGTTGAGCAGCAGCCGCTCGGACTTCGCCCGCTCGACCCCGAGTTCGGCGAGGGCGCGCTCGCGGGCGCGGACGAAGTACTGCAGCAGCACGTAGGCGGTGACGCAGACGCCGAGCACGTTGAGGACGAAGAACGAGACCTCGACCCCGCTCGGGATGTCCGGCGCCGAGGCCGAGAGGACGGGGTCGATCGCACCCGAGACGACGACCAGCGCGGCGAAGGCGACGAACCAGGGAACCGCCTGGCGGGCGCCGACGAAGAGCAGGGCGCCGACCGGACAGGTGAATGCCCAGAGCGAGACCGCCGAGGAGGCGGCGAAGCCACCAAGGCTCCACTGCAGGGCGAAGGGCAGGAGCAGGCTCATCAGCAGCTGGCTGACGCGGAAGAGCCGGAAACGACGGCTGCGGGCAAAGGCGTAGAGGCTGACCGCCGTCGCCAGCAGGTAGGCGAGCGGGATCGCCGCCGAGAGCCACAGCCCCAGCGCCGCGTAGGTGCCGACCCAGACCAGCGAGAGGGTGGCCATCAGGGTCGAGGAGAGAACGAGCACGGACTTCCGCAGTCGCATCTCGGCGCTGTCGGACGGCAAGCTCCCGAGCTCAGTCAGCATAGGATTCCCGCTCTCATGCTCGTTGACGAGAGTGAGATCGGCAAGCTCGAATGGCCGCTGGAGCGCCTCTGGGCGCTCCGCGACGAACGCCTGCGAGCGCTGGTCGCCCACGCCAAGCAGCACTCGCCGTGGCACGCGGAGAGGCTCGCCGGAGTCGACCCCGAGATGCTCGACGGCGATGGCCTGGCGGCCCTGCCGACAATGGACAAGCGCGACCTGATGGCGCACTGGGACGGGATCGCCACCGATCCCGAGCTGAGGCTGGCGCGAGTGCGAGCCGATCGCCACCGCCCTGGCGGCGACGCCCGCGATCGTCGACTACTCGGCAACGAAGACCCCAGACGAGCTCCAGGTCAAGGTCTGGGCTCCCGGCGAGCCGCTCGACGCCGGCTCCCTCGGCTTGCTCGCGAGCGAGTTGGGCGGCGCCTCGGTCACCGCGGTCAAGCGTGCCGAAGACCTGCCGCAGACGGCGGCCGGCAAGCGCCTGCGTTTCACCGGCTTCGAGTAGCGGCCGAGCTCCCCGAGCAAACGCTCAGCAGGAGTCGGAACTCGGAACGGTCCAGGACCCCAACGGAGGCCCGAACCTCGCCTAGGACTTCAGGGGCCTTCGCTCTGACCGCGAGCGCTTGATCCCCAGCCGCCGGGGTTGAGTTAACGGCGCCTCCCTGCCACTCTTGCGGCGTCTCACCGCCCGTTCGCGCCGTTCGAGGAGGCTCTATGAAACGCATCGTGGGGAAGCTGACCTACGCCAACGTGATGGCGACCGTCGCCGTCTTCATCGCACTGGGGGGTGCCAGCTATGCCGCCTTCAAGCTGCCGAAGAACTCAGTCGGGACCAAGCAAATCAAGAACAACGCAATCACCGCGGCAAAGATCAAGAACGGAGCGATCGGCGGAGCGAAGATCGACCTCAAGGGCCTCGGCCAGGTTCCCAACGCCGCCCACGCCGACTCGGCCAGCGCGCTCGCTGCACCAGAACAGGTGCATTTGGTCACCGAATTCGAACACGGGTTCCACAACAACGGCGAAGGCCTGGAGAAAGCCGGCTACTACCTCGACCGCCAGTGCGAGGTGCACCTAAATGGATCGGTCGTCGGGAAATCGGGCCAAATCGCCTTCGTCCTTCCCGAAGGGTTCCGTCCCCCAGGTGACATCTTCGCCTCGATTCCGACCGGGGTCGGTCCCGGCTATCTGGAACTGCACGCGAACGGGTCCGTCCAGGTCGGCTTCTACGGATCGTCAGGGGAATTGACCTTCGGCCTGGACGGCGTCACCTACAGGGTCGCGGGGTGCTAGCGCCAGAGCGCAGATCTAGAAGATTCCGCCCAGCAGCGCGTCGGACTGGAACCAGACCGTCTGCTTGGCGACCTTCTCCTTCTTCGTCAGCACCTTGGAGTAGGCGCGGGCGCAGGCCTTGGGGGTGCGGGGGATCTTGAAGGAGACGGAGAAGGACTTGGCAGAGCGGACTTTGCCAGCGTCCTCCTCGGAGAGGGAGACCGGGAGCTTGAAGGTGCCGTGGTCTTTGAAGGTCTTCTTCAGGGAGCCCAGCTTCAGCGTCTTGCCATCGGCGAGCTTGGCTTTGTAGGTGGTGGTGACCTTGGCCGGAGCGCGGGTCTTGTATTTGACGACGAGGCGGGCTTTGGGCTTGGACTTGTAGACGAAGACGCGGGAGCGGGCTACGCGCAGGAGGCAGTTGTCCGGGATCGAGGGATCTTCGTCACAGGCGTCGGCGATCCCGTCGTGGTCGGAGTCCTTCGCGGGAGGCAGGCACTCTTCCGGCACCAGGTCGGGAGGCGCCGGCCCCGTCGCCGCCGCGAGGTGCTGGAGCTCCTTCGCCGTCAGCGCCCGGCTGTAGACCCTGACCTCGTCGATCTGACCGGGGAAGTCGGAGGCGCCGAGGCACGATGCCTGCGGCGGGTAGCCGTCGACGTAGAAGGCGGGATCGTTGATCGGGGATCCGTACCCGATCCCGGATGCCGGCTTCGGCGAGCCGGCTTCGACGCCGTCGACGTAGAGGTGGATGTTGGTGCCGTCGAAGGTGCCTGCGACGAGGTGCCATTTGCCATCGAATACTGCGGAGTCCGGCGGCGAGTCGGAGAGGACCCCGGTCGCGGCCGCATCCGGCTGGCGGACGTAGAAGTGGAGCCCGGCAACCGCGCTGTAGCCCGTGTAGAGCGCGTAGGAGGAGCCGCTGCAGGTGGGCCCGTCGTTGCCGCGACCGGCGATGTAGCGCAGCAGGCCGGGGTAGCCGTTCTGTTTGATCCAGGCCAGCAGGGTCAGCTGCGGGGGCGCGAGCAGAGCGGAAGTGACCTGCATCGTCGTCGCGCTGTTGCCCGCCAGGTAGCCGCCGAACTTGCCTTCTTCGGTGCCGAAATGCATCGTGCCCATGGGGCTGGCAAGCGAGAGGCCGTGGCCGGATGAGTCGGGGGTGTTTTCGGTGGTACCCGCGACGGTCGAGGATTCGAGCGGCCAGTCGCCGATCAACGGCGATGCCACTTTGGCAGCAGCGGACGAGGCTCCGCAGAGGAAGAGCGCGACGACACAGAGCGAGACCAAAGTGGACGAGAAACGCACGACTGGATGATCGTAGACCCCCGCGGGCCGCGGCGCAACGGGGTCGCACCGTTGGCTTCCGGCTACGCCGAATCCGCGTAGCGCTATGGCTAGGGGCGGCCCTCGATCGGCGCGGGCCGGCTAGATTCGGCGCATGAGCCCTCCGGCGCGCCTTCGCACCGCCTGCCTCGGGCTCGCGCTGCTCGCCCTTTCGCTGGTCGTCTTCAGCGCCCCGGCCGGGGCCAAGAAGAAGCCTGGGAAAGGCCCCCATGTCTCGGCCGTCTTCGAACTGCCGCACAACCTGCTGCCCTACAGCGGAGGCATGGAATCGAGGCCGCTCGCCAGTGCAGACGGGCACCTCTACGTGACGACGATCGAAGCCGAAGCCGCCGCCCTGCGGCACGGCCCGCCCTACAAGACCGCCCCGATCGCCGAGCTCACCGCCAGCGGCAACATCAAGCTGATCAAGGACAGCCTGCACCCGACGAACGCGCGCTGGGAAGGGATCGGGGTCGGAGCGGACGGCAAGGCCTGGGTCTCGGCGAGCGTCCACGGCGGCGAACCGCACCTCGGCGTCATCACCGGATCCTCACTGAAGCTCCATCCCACCCAGGAAGCTGTCTGGGGTCGACTGATCTCCTTTGGCGGCGTCGGCTACACCGGCACCACCACGACGCGCGACAACCTCGGCTTCGGCTACATGAACATCGTGCCCAACCCCGAGCCCGAATTCCTCACCGCCCCATACGTGATGAAAGGCGGGCTGGTCGAGTTCAGCCCGGAATACGGGTACGTCAACATCCCGACCGGGACCTACGCAGCACCCGGGACCGAAGTCGAAGTAAAGGTCCCGCTCCAGCACATCCCAGGCGCACCCGTGGGAGGCCACGGGGGTGCGGCGTGGCCCGTGCAGACGGCGGCGGGCATCTGGTACCTCGACGAAGACATCGGCAGCTTCCAGCCGGGACAGGCGCAGCGCCCGACCGTGCTGCGCAAATGGGGCAGCTCGGCCTCCTACCGGCTCCCCGGAGCCCAGGCGGGCGGCATCGCCTACCTCCTGCGCGGACCGGACGGTAAGCCGTGGGTCGTCTACCAGGGAAAGAGGTCGGTGACGCTGGCGCGGGTCAACGCCGACGGCAAGCTGACCGACGTGACGGCGCCGAAAGGCTGGCAGTTCGGCACCGCGATTGCCGCCGGCCCGGGGCCCTACGTCTGGGCGACCGCGGTCAACGGCAACGGCGAACACGGCGCGCTCATCCGAATCTCCGGCTGAGCCGCCGCCAGCTCAGGGTTTCGCCGCCTCGAGGCTCCAGGCCCAGTTCGCCCCGAGTTCGCGACCCGCGTTGGTGCCGGCGAGCTTGAAGGCGCCAAACGCGAGCCGGCGCGGGCGCGGAAAGGCGCCCCCGAAGGCTTCGGTATCGAGGAGGAGCAGGTTCTCGTAGGGACCTTCGAGGTCGATTTCGGAGTGGTGCCCTTCGGGCGCCGGGCAGACGACGTGGATCGGGTAGAACTCGGGAATCCCGGCGTCGGCGCTGTAAGCACCGCCCAAGTAGTCGAGCTGCACCGAGCCGCTAGCGCGACCGCTGCTGCCGCCGCCGGAGTAGTTGCAGCCTGCTTCGTCGGTCCCACCGTCGGTGAAGGAGAAGTGAGCGCCGACCAGGTCGTAGCGAAAGACGCCATCGCCGCGGTATTCGTCGAAGAAGTAGTCGGCGTCGCTCGATTGCCAACGCTCGAGCGATTTGTCGCCGGGAGCCGGGCCTTCGTCGAAGAGGGGACCGAGCGTGTTGGTTCCGCTCACGGTTCCGGTCCAATCCGTGGCGACCACGTAGAAGTGGTCGCCGAGGTGCTTGCAGTTGTTCCGCTCGTTGGCCTCGGCCACCTTGCTCTTGGCGTCGGCGCAGATCGTGACGGTGTAGCCGCCGAGCGGCAAGCGGGGCTCGTGGACGACGGTCGCACGGCCGCGGTCCCTCGCCCCCGGTCCCAGCGCCGGCACGCTGCGGTCGGCCAAACGCCAGCGACGGTTCTGGTGTTCGAGGTAGACGGTCGTCACGGTTGGGCCGACGGCGGCCCCGTGGTTCGAAGTGACGGCCGTCAATGAGAAATGCGGCTGATGGGCGCCGCCGTAGAAGACGAACGGGTCGCCGGTCAGCTTGCCGCCGGCGACGACCAGGTCGGCCCCGCCGCGGCGCTTGGCGAGGGCGGGAGACGCAAGCAGCGCTAGAGCGGTCGCCGCCGCGATCGTCACCACCAATCCCCAGCGCGCGTTCCTCATCCCCGTCCAGCCTAATGCGCGGCCGCCCCGACAAGCCCCTCTAACGATGCTACTTGGGCGCGCCGCCGTTGAATTCGAGAGTGCAGGAGCCGAAAGCGACGCCGCCCCTCGTCACAACGCTCGGGTCCGAATAGTTCCAGAGCATGTAGAAGTAGCCTTTGGTGGACTTGCCTTCGACGAGAACTCTGGTCGGGGCGTAATAGGGTTCGCCGCCGACGTTCTTGCCGATCCCCCAGGCGCTGTAGCCACCGCGGTGAAATTGCTTCAGGGCGATGGGGGCGGGAATCTTGACCATCGCCTTGGGAGCGACTTCGCATTCAGATGCGGCGTTCAGCTTGAGATGGAAATTACTGAGCACGATCTCTCGCTTTTTGCTCCCCTTGCCGTTCTTCAGCGTGAACCCGCTGGCACTTCTCGTGAACCCACTGCCGCTGCCAAGCGACCAGGCGCCGAGCGGCGGCTTCAGATAGGAGGCGCCCGCGACGGCAGCCATCGCCCCGACGGCGATTACGGCCGCGACGAGGGTCGCGGCGACGAGAGGAAGGCGAAGCACGGCGGCAACGCTATTTGACTCGGTGCTGGAGGCGGGCCAAGTACTACGCGAATTCGCGTACGGCTCGATCGGGGAGGCAGGGCTCAATCACGCTTCCGGGTCGCCCGCAGGCGACGCCTCAACCGCAGCGCCGGCTCGAACGGACGCCGCATCCGCCACCAGGCGCTAGAGAGGACCCCGGCGAGCTCCGCCTGCAGGCGCTCGACCTGCGATCGGGAGGCGACCAGCTCGCGTTCGAGCGCCTCGGCGCGGTCGTTGGCATCGACCAGGGCGACCTCCCGGCCGTGGCTCTCGGCCGCGCAGGCAAACGCCATCTCGGCCCGCAATCGCGCGAGCTCGGCAGGGTCCCGGATGCGGGCGAGGAAGCCGGCGTTTTGGGCAACGCGGTCGCGCCAGCTTTGCTCGCGCCCGGTCGCCTGGAAGAAGAGCATGGTCGGCGAGAGGACCATCTCCGAGCGTGCCCCGGAGCGGACTATCCGCTGCCAGAGGTCCCAGTCTCCCGCCCGCTCGACCTCGGTGGACCAGCCGCCGACCGCGCGGGCGACGTCGGCCCGGTGGCTGATCGCACCGGCCGGGGTGCGGTTCTCGGCCCCGAAGAAGCGCTCGCGGTAGCTCGGCGCCCGCCAGTGGAGCCCGAACGGAAGCAGGGACCCGTCCTCGCGCACCAGGCAGGCCATCGAGTTGACGATTGCGGCGAGTCCCGCATCGAGCAGCTCCCCCGCCCGCTGCAGGTGATCGGGCAGCCAGAGGTCGTCGTCGCCGAGCCAGGCGACGGCGCCGTCGCCGGCGCGCTCGAGGACCTCGTTGCGGTGCTCATATCCGTAGCCGCGCCCCTTCGGGCGCTCGATCACCTCCACGCGGTCCTCGCCCAACGCCGCCAGGGCCTCGGCGGTGCCGTCAGTGCAGCCGTCTGCGACGACGCAGATCCGCGCCGGTTGGCGCGTCTGCTCGAGCGCACTGGCCACCGCCAGGAGGACCGTCTCGCGACGGTTGTGGGTGGGAATCCCCACGGTGAAGTCGACCGGCACGGCAGTGCTTCATATCATGGTCCGGTGCACCGCTCGCCGTCGTCGACCACGCCTTCTTCGAGCCCCGAGCCCGAGGTCGTGCCGGCCGGTGTCCGCGACGCCCCCACGGTTTTCGAGGACGGGCGCCGGCGGCCGAGCATCGATGGCGTCCTCGCCGTTCCGGCCATGATCCATTCCGACCACCGCGGCTCGCTGATGGAGGTCGTCAACCGCGAAGACGGTTTCTGGCAGGAGCCGGTCGTCTACGCCTACACCTTCACCGTCGCCCCGGGCCGGATCAAGGGCTGGGGGATGCACAAGCTCCAGACCGACCGCTACGTCGTCATGCCCGGACCGCTGCGCGTGGTCCTCTACGACGGGCGGCCCGCCTCGGCGACCTTCGCCAAGGTCGCCGAGTTCTCCTTCGGCGACCAGGCAGCGGGGTTCATCCGCATCCCGCCCGGCGTCTGGCACGCCGACCAGAACTTCGGCGACGTCGAGTGTCGGGTGATCAACTTCCCGACCCACCCCTACGACCACGACGACCCGGACAAGTACCGGATCGACCCAGCGTCGGGCGAGATTCCATTCGACTTCACCCTGCGCGACGGCTAGAAGAGCCCCTCGGCGCTCAGCACCGCAACCAGATAGGAAATCCTGTTTTATGTCGATTCGGATGCTCAGGCTGAACCGAAGCGCCGGCGTTGCTCTCCTCGTGCTCGGGCTGGCGGCGGCTCCCGCCGCCGCGTCGGCGAAAAGCCTCTACACGACTCCGAGCCCAGCGCTGGGCGCCACCTGCAGCGCCGAATCGCCCTGCGCGCTCTCGACCGCGATGAGCACGGCGGGAAACGAAGACACCGTCGTAATTGGCGTCGGGACCTACTCGGAGCCCGGA
>DATKLT010000038.1:0-39041 GCA_035542315.1 Solirubrobacterales bacterium
GGCGGCGCGTGATCACCCCGTGCTGGCGGCGCACCAGCGCCCAAACCTGGGCGCTTGAGTGGCCATCGCTCCTCGATCGTGACGTTGTACGGGCTATAGGCCGTACAAGGTGGCGAGGGAGTGGGATCTCCCCCGCGGCGCGAGGCCTCGCCCCCTTCACTGCCGGTTTTTCCCGACTTACGAAGTCGAGAGGCCGATCGCGAGCAGCGGGAAGGCGAGCATGACGCCGAGGTAGAGGCCCATCAGGGCCCCTGAGGCGATGCTGCCGCTGCGCGAGCGGGCGCTGGCGATCGTCGTGATCAGGAAGATCGCGCCGCCGATTCCGAGGCCGAGCCAGAAGACACCGGGCATGGGCGGAACCCTACAGAAGTGGGGGCCCGGCAGGAATCGGCCGGAAGGTGGCAAAGCGCACACGCATGAACGCGACTTCGGGCAAGAACAGCAAGCTGATCCTGGCGGCGATGATCTTCGCGGTGTCGATGACCTTCATCGACCAGACGATCGTCGCGATCGCGGTGCCGACCCTGCAGGACGACCTCCACATGTCGGCCACCGGGGTGCAGTGGATCATCAACGGCTACCTGCTGGCGCTGGCCGCGCTGTTTGCCTTCGGCGGCCGTCTCGCCGACATCGCCGGCCACCGTCGCATGGTCGTGATCGGGGTCATCACCTTCGCCACCGCCTCCGCCCTCTGTGGCGCCACCCCGACCGGGTCGGGCGCCGAGGCGTGGATGATCGTCTTCCGCGTGATCCAGGGCGCCGGCGCGGCGCTGATGTTCCCGGCGGCGCTGGCGATCGTGCTCGAGGCCTTCCCGGTCGCCCAGCGCGGCCGCGCCCTCGCCCTCTTCTTCGGGATCGCCGGCGGCCTCACCTGCGTCGGCCCGCTGGCCGGCGGCTACCTCACCGAGTGGACCTGGCGGGCCATCTTCTGGGTCAACGTCCCGGTCGCGATCATCGCCCTCGTCCTCACCTGGAAATCGAAGCCCGAGGACGTCAAGCGCCCGGCGCCGCTCGACTACCGGGGCACGGCGCTGATCACCGGCGGCATGGCCCTGCTCGTCCTCGGCCTGCAGCAGTCGAGCATCTGGGGCTGGGGCGACGTCAAGACCTGGGCGGCGATCGCCATCGGCGTCGCCCTGCTCGTCGCCTTCGTCTTCTACGAGCTGAAACTGACCAACCCGCTGCTGCGGCTCGAGGTCTTCAAGGACCGCGCCTTCGCGATCGACAACGTCGTCCTCTTCCTGCTGATGATCCCGTTCGTGCCGCTCTTCTTCTTCGCCAGCATGTACGCGCAGATCTCGCTCGGCGAAAGCGCCCAGCAAACCGGCCTCTACCTCTTGATCTTCTTCGCCGGCTTCGTCCTCGCCTCCCAGCGCGGCGGCCAGATCCTCGACAGGGTCGGCGCCCGACCCGCGGTCGTCTCCGGCTGCGCGATCGCCGCCGGCGGCTTCTTCCTCTGGGGCCACTCGCTGACCGACCTCTCCGTCGACAGCCAGTGGCCGTTCATCGTCGTCGCCGGGATCGGCTGCGGCCTGATCCTCAGCCCGGCCAACACCGACGCCCTCAACCGGGTCGCTAAGGACCGCTACGGCGAGGCGACCGGGATCACGCAGACGGTCCGCAACTTCGGCTCCAGCCTCGGCCTCGCGATCCTCGGCACGATCCTGATCACCGAGAACCGCTCGAACCTGGAGTCGACCCTGGGTGCCAAGGGCGTGCCCAAGGCGGTGGCCGACGAAGTCGCCAAGCAGGTCAGCCAGGGCCCGGCCGGGAACGGCGCCTCGCCCTCCGGCAACGGCCCCCACGCCGAAGCCTTCTACGAAAAGGTGATCCAGCCGGCGCTCGCCCATGACTTCGCCCTCGCCACGCGCACGGTCTTCTACGCGATGGCCGGGGTGATGGCCGTCGCCTTCGTCGTCGCCCTGCTGAAAATGCCGAGCGGCAAAGTCGAGGAGGCGATCGAGGAGGAGCCCCAGCCCGCCGCCGCCGGCCCCGCCTGAGCCACGGGCGGCGCTGATACGTTGCTGCGGGTGAAGAGCCGCGTCACGCTCGTCCCGCTCCTCGCCCTCCTCTTCGCTGCGCTCCTCCCCGCCCTGGCGTCGGCCGCCGGGCCGGCGCCCGAACCCGAAGCGCAGTCGCGCGCCGCCGCCGAAGCCCTCGCCAAGCGCTACGCGCCGATCACGATGCTGCGCGAAGAGGAAGACCCGCCCTGCGAAACCTCGGCCGAGCAGTACGAGCCGACCACGGTCGAGACGATGCTCGGCAACCCGACGGTGACGCTGAACGCCTGGATCCCGGGCAAGGGGCTGATCGCGGTGAAGAAGGCGCCGACCGCGGCCGACATCGCCGGGCTCACCGGCGACTACTACCTCAACCTCGAAGGCGAAGTGCTGGAGGACACCTGCGTCTACGCCCGCGCCTTCAGGAAGCTGGTCGCCGAAGGCAAGGCGCCGCCGGTCACCTACGCCCACATCGCGCGCGAGCAGGGGCACTCCGGCTTCGCCCTGCAGTACTGGTTCTTCTGGTACTTCAACCAGTTCAACGACCTGCACGAGGGCGACTGGGAGGGGATGCAGCTGACCTTCGCCGCCGACTCGCCGAAGCAGGCGCTGGCCGAAGAACCGGGCGAAATCATCGTCTTCCAGCACGCTGGCGGCGAGCGCGCCGACTGGGACGACGAAAAGGTCCAGAAGGAAGGCGACCACCCGATCGTCTACCCGGCCGCCGGCTCGCACGCGACCTTCTACGACTCGGCGGTGTACGTGCAGAACGGGCAGAACGGCTCCGGCCTCGGCTGCGACGTGACCACCGAACCGCTGCGCGAAGTGCGGCCACGGCCGGTCCTCCTGCCCGAACGGGTGCCGCGCGAAGGCAAGTTCGAGTGGCTCAGCTACTACGGCCGCTGGGGCGAACGCGAAGCGGGTTACAACAACGGGCCGCAGGGCCCGCAGACCAAGGGCTCCTGGCGCGAACCGTTCACCTGGATGAGCGAACAGCGGACGACCAGCCCGCAGCTGCCGGGCGCCTCGATCCCGGGCCTCGGCGAGCCGACCGCGAAGGCCTTCTGCGGCACCGTTGCCGCCGCCTCGAACCTGGTCAACCTCGACATCAAGTCGCGCGGGGCGCTGATCGCGACGCTGCTGGGCGCGGCACTGCTGATCGCCCTCTTCGTCGGCTTCACCCGCTGGCGGCCGATCGACCTCGAGAACCTGCAGGCGCGGCGCTCCTTCGGCCAGCTGATGCGCACCTCACGCCAGCTCTACGGCCGCCACTGGCGGGTGCTGGTGCCGGTCTCGGCGGTGGCGATCCCGATCGTCGGCGGCGTCACCTGGCTCGCCGGCAGGGTCGGCAACATCCACACCGGCAGCCGTCGCGGCGATGGCACCGGGGTCAACATCGAACTCGGCAGCCTGCTCGAAGCCCTCGCCCGGCCGGCGGCGATGGCGGTCGTCGCCGCGGTCGTCGTCGTCCTCGTCCGGCTGCTGATCGAAGGCAACGAGCGACCCGGGTTCCGAGACGCCTTCCGCGGCATGGAGCGGCGCTTTTGGCGCGTCATCGGCACCCAGATGATGTACGTCGCCGGCCTCTACCTGCTGGCGATAACGATCGTCGGCGCCCCTTTCGCGGTCAACAAATTCGTCGCCTGGAGCTTCGTCAAGCAGGAGATCCTCTTCAACGACCGCGGCGTTCGCGAGGCTTTCCACGCCAGCGCCGACCTCGTCCGCGGCCGCTGGTGGCACGCGGTCCGCTTCGTCGCCTTCCTCTTCGTCCTCGCCGCCGTAACCGGCCCGATCCTCACCTTCGCCCTGATCTTCACCAACCTGCCGCTGGTCTGGGTCGACCTGCTCGGCTCCCTGGTCTTCGCCCTCCTGATTCCCTACATCGCGCTCGGCGAGACCCTGCTCTACCTCGACCTGGAGGTGCGAGCGGAGACCGAGGGGATCAAGCCGGCGCGCTCCTGGCGGCCCTGGAAGCCGCGCCAGTTCGGCCGCCTCAGGCAGCCCGCCGCCGGCGCCAGCGGCGCCGCGCCCGCCTGAGACCGGCTTCGATCCCGATCCAGAGCAGGCCGAGCAGAAGCAGCGGCAGGGCAACGAAGGCGACGACGCCGAGCCCCGCGGCCAGCGCCAGAGCCAGCGCCGCCAGCGCCGCCGCCAGGCCGGCGTCGACGAGCAGCGCTCGGCGGGCGCGAGCCCCGGGGCTGACGTTGCGCGGCGGCCAGCTCACCGGCCGCCCCCCTTGCCGCTGCCACCGCTTCGGTAGACGGCGAAGAAGTCGCGTTCGTCGGGGGTCAAATACCGTTCCGGCGAGCGGAACATTTCGGGCAGCAGGTTCGACGGTTCGACCGCCCCGGGATGGCGGTAGGTGATGAAGCTGGTCCAGTCTTCGTTGATGTCGAGCTCCATCGCCCTCACCGCCCCGGCCCGCTTCAGGATTTCGGCCAGCGAGCCCACCGTTTGGTAGTTGGCGGCGGCGTAGATCAGGTTGCCGCGGGCGTCGATGCCGAGCCCCGAGCGCCAGACGCGGACCGCGTTGTTGACGGTCGCACCCCATTCGGGGCCGTCGGAGAGGTCGGGGTTGAGCTTGCCGTTCTCGATGATCGGCGGCAGGTTCTGCTTCGCGAACCAGACGTGGCGACTCGGTTCTTCGCCGTGGTGCCAGTCGACGACGTCGAGGCGACCGTCGCGGTACTCGACCAGGGTGGCAACGCCGTCGACCATCGAGGCGATCGTTTCGCCGCGGTAGACGAGGCCGGCGAACGAGGTTTCCAGCGGGAAGCCGCCGTTGAAGGTGGCGAGCAGGCGACCGCGCAGCTTCGGCGGCACCTCGCCGCTGCCGCGGTGTGCGATTTCGGGGGGCTCGACCAGGCCCGGGACGTAGTCGAGCCGGGTGACGGCGTGGTCGATCCAGGCCACGCCGGCGACGAACTGCGGGTATTCGGGATCGCTGCGAAAGGTCGTCAGCAGCACCGGCGGCCGCGGCCCGGCGTGGGCTTCCGCGGCGTGCCACCTCCCCTCACCCTTCAGCGCCGGGTGGATCAGCGGTTCGATCGGCGGCGGCCGGTAGACGTGGGGCGGCTCGGCTTCGGATTCGGCGTCGGCGACGCCCACCTGCGGCAGCTTCCGCAACGGCGGCCCGCCCTTCGCCGGGGCGGTCAGCGTGTAGTAGACGTTCTCGATTTCGGAGACGATCGGGTTGCCGCCATGCGAGCGCATCCACTCGACGGTGGCGACGTCGATGCCGACGTTGCGCGGGCCGGTCATCGCCCCGACCCAGGAGACAGCGGCCGGGATCAGGCAGATCGCAGCGGCGAGCAGAGCGACTCGGCGTGCCCGGCGCCAGGCCGGGACGGGTGGCGCGGCAACGGTGACGGTGCTGGATGCCACGTCCTCAGGCTCCACCGCAAGATTAAAGCCCGGATTGGAAACCCCTGAGTCAGCTCTCACTTTCGGACGGAGCGAGGACGCCCGCGCGGGCTGTAGGTTTGCGGGGTGAAGCTGCTCGCCTTCAGCGATCTGCACCGCGACCTCGACCAGGCCGCGACGTTGGTCGAGATGGCGGCCGAAGCCGACGTCGTGGTCGGCGCCGGGGATTTCGCCTCGGTTCACGAGGGGCTCGACGAAACGATCGACGCGCTGTCGCGGATCGAGACTCCCTCCGTCCTCGTCCCCGGCAACAACGAGACCCTCGACGAGCTGCGCGCCGCCGCCGGCGAGTGGCCGGCGGCGACCGTCCTGCACGGCGAGGGGACGACGATCGACGGGGTCGAGTTCTTCGGCCTCGGTGCCGGCATCCCGACGACTCCGTGGGATTGGAGCTTCGACCTCGACGACGAGGCGGCGACGGCCATGCTCGGCCCCTGCCCGGAGGGCGCGGTGCTGGTCCTGCACTCGCCGCCGAAGGGGCATTGCGACGGCGGCTTCGGCAGCCCGGCGCTGCTGGCGGGGGTCGAAGCGAGGCGGCCGGCGCTCGTCGTCTTCGGCCACATCCACGAGGCCTGGGGCTGCGAGAGCGAGGTCGACGGGACGCCGCTCTATAACCTCGGCCCTGCCGGCACCTGGCTCGAGGTCTGAGCTGACCGAGCCCGCCGCACCCGGTCCAAGCGCGGCGGCGAAACCGAAGCCGAGGGCGCTGCTCGGCCTCCTCGTGCTGGCCGCGGGCGTCGGGATCGTCGTCTCGCTCACCGCATGGGCGTTTCTGGAGCTGATCCATCAGGTCCAGGTCTGGGTCTTCACCGATCTGCCGAGCGACCTCGGATACGACCGCGCCCCGGACTGGCTCTATGTAGTCGTCCTCGCCATCGCCGGCTTGATCAGCGCGCTCGCGATCGTGCGCCTGCCGGGCCAGGGGGGGCACGTGCCAGCCGAGGGTCTCAAGGTCGGGGGCGCCCCGGTCGAGCCGATCGAACTTCCTGGTGTCCTGCTCGCCGCCTTCGCCTCGATCTCGCTCGGGATCGTGATCGGGCCGGAGGCGCCGCTGATCGCGATGGGGGCCGGCATGGGCGTGCTGGCGATGCGCGCCGTCCGCCGCGGCGCGCCGGCCGAAGTCCAGGCGGTGATGGGCGCCTCGGGGAGCATCGCGGCTGTTTCGCTGCTCTTCGGCTCGCCTATCATCGCCGCCGTCCTCCTCCTCGAGGCGCTTGGCCTGGACCGCCAGAAATTGCCGCTGATCCTGCTCCCGGGGCTGCTCGCGGCCGGGATCGGCTCGCTGATCTCGATCGGGATCGGGTCGATCACCGGGCTCAACACGAGCGACTACTCCATCGGCGCGGTCACGCTCCCCACCCTTGCCACGCCGGTGCTGCCGGACTTCCTCTGGACGATCCCGCTGGCGGCGGCGATCGCGGTCCTCTGCTTCGTCGTCACCCGCCTCGGCCTCCTCACCTACTCCTTCGTCCGCGGCCGCGAGCTGATCCTGCTGCCGATCGCGGGCGTCGCCATCGCGCTGCTGGCGATCGCCTTCCACGCGACGAGCGGCAAAAGCGCGGAGGAAGTCCTCTTCTCCGGCCAAGACGCGCTGCCCGGGCTGACCGCCGAAGCCGGCACCTGGTCGATCTCGGCGCTGCTCCTGGTGATCGGCTTCAAGGGCCTCGCCTGGGGCCTCTCGCTCGGCGGCTTCCGCGGTGGGCCGACCTTCCCCGCGATGTTCATCGGCGCCGCGGCCGGGATCCTCGCCTCGCACCTCCCGGGGCTCGACGTCACCGCCGGAGTCGGAGTCGGCATCGGCGCCGGCGTCGTCTCGATGCTGCGCCTGCCGCTGACGGCCGTCGTCCTCGGTGTCCTCCTCACCGACCAGAGCGGCCCCGGGACGCAGCCCGTGATCATCGTCGGAGTGGTCGTCGCCTACCTCGTTACGGTCGTGCTCGGCAAGACCTTCGGCGGCGAGCCCGAGGGCGGCGAGGCCCTGCCGCAGCCGGGCTAGCCGGGCGATGGCCTACCGCCTGCTGAAGGCCGCCGACGCGTTCTGGCGCCCGTCGAACCAGATGAAGGTCGAAAACACCGACCTCGGCAAGCAGCTCGAAGCGAGCACTCTGGGGGCGCGGCTCTGGCGCCTGGCACCGGGACAGGCCTCGACCCGCCACCGCCACCTCGCCCAGGAGGAGCTCTACGTCCTGCTCGAGGGCGAGGGCCGGATCCGTGTCGACGACGACCTCCTCACCCTCTCCCCCCTCGACGCCCTCCTGGTCGAGCCCGGCTCGACCCGCCAATCCTTCAACGACACCGAAGCCGACCAGCTCTGGCTCGTCGTCGGCGCCCCGCCGGAGGCAGCCAACACGCTGGAGATGACCGCCGAGCAACTCCAGTCGCTCTACCCCGACGGGCCTAAGGCGATGCCGCCGGAGCTGGGGGGCTAGGGACGGGTTTGGCGTGGAGGGGTGGGGTGACCCCCTTCACTTGCCTGCCTGGCTGGATCGCCGCCAGCCTTCCGAGAGCGAGCGCTCGGCCAGCGGCACAAAACGTTCAGGGGGTCACCCAACCCCTCCTCCCTGAAGCACGCCAAAGCCCACGAGGTCGGCGGCTTTCGTTGGCCGTGGGGCGGGCGAGGGATGGTGCGGTCCGTCCCTTGCGAGCTCCCTAGGGACGGACTGGCTCGAACTCGCGCAGCGCAGCTTCCGAAATCAGGGAGCAGGCTCCGTTGGGGAGGGTCGGGTGACCCTCTGGGCGAGCCTGCCGAAGGCCCAAATGTCATCTGATCAAAAGCCCGCCATAGGCGGGCTCAACCATGCTGTCGCTGTCCCGAAGGGACGTGACACGGCTCGAACAGAGGGTCACCCGACCCTCCCCCACACCCAGCCTGTTACTACTAGACAGGTGAGTGAGGAGGCTGCGGCCGCGGAGTCTGGTGTCGCTTTTGCCAGCGGCGCCGGGCGCTGGCTGCTCGCGGTCGCGGTGGCCGGGTCGGGGATGGCGTTCCTCGACGGCACCGTGGTCAACGTCGCCCTGCCGAAGATCGGCGAGGACTTCGGTGCCAGCACCAGCTCGCTGCAGTGGATCCTCAACGGCTACCTGCTGACGCTCGCTTCGCTGATCCTGCTCGGCGGCTCGCTCGGGGATCGCTACGGGCGGCGGCGGGTCTTCGTCATCGGCGTCGGCGTCTTCACCGCCGCCTCGCTGCTTTGCGCGGTCTCGCCCAGCGTCGAGTTCCTGATCGGCGCCCGAATGCTGCAGGGAGTCGGCGGCGCCCTGCTCACCCCCGGCAGCCTGGCGATCATCGAGGCCAGCTTCCGCCCCGCCGACCGCGCCCGGGCGATCGGCGCCTGGTCGGGGCTGGGGGGCGTCGCCACCGCCTTCGGGCCGCTGCTCGGCGGCTACCTGATCGGGGCGATCTCCTGGCGCGCGATCTTCTTCATCAACCTGCCGATCGGGATCTTCGTCGCCTGGGCGGCGCGCGAGCACGTGCCCGAGAGCCGCGACCCGATGGCGACCGAAGGTGGGCTCGACGTAGGCGGCGCGGTGCTCGCCGCGCTCGGCCTCGCCGGCACCACCTTCGCCCTGATCGAAGCGCCCGAGAAGGGCGCCTCGGCCGCGGTGCTGATCGCGGCGATCGGCGGCGTCGCTGCGATCGTCGCCTTCTTCTGGATGGAGCGCCGCGCCGCGATGCCGATGCTGCCGCTGGAGATCTTCCGCTCGCGCCAGTTCAGCGCCGCCAATGCCGTCACCTTCGTCGTCTACGCGGCGCTCGGCGGCTTCTTCTTCCTGCTCGTCGCCTTCCTCCAGATCTCGATGGGCTATACGCCGATCGAGGCCGGTGCCGCCTCGCTGCCGGTGACCCTGATCATGCTCGCCTTCTCCGCCCGCTCCGGCGCGCTGGCGCAGCGAATCGGCGCCCGCCTGCCGCTCACCCTAGGCCCGCTGATCATCGCCGCAGGCCTGCTCCTGATGATGACCATCGACCCTGGCACCTCCTACCTGACCGGGATCCTGCCGGCGATCGTCGTCTTCGGCGCCGGCCTCACCCTCGTCGTCGCGCCGGTCACCGCGACCGTCCTCGCCGCCGCCGACGCCCGCCACTCGGGCATCGCCTCCGGCGTCAACAACGCCGTCGCCCGAGTCGCCGGCCTGCTCGCCGTCGCCGTCCTCCCAGTCGCCGCGGGGATCACCGGCGAGGGCTTCTACGACCCGCAGAAGATGACCGACGGCTTCCACACGGCGATGATGATCTGCGCCATCCTCGCCGCGATCGGCGGCCTCCTCGCCTGGCTGACGATCAGCGCCGAGGTCCTCCACGCCGAAGCGGAACCGGGAGGCGGCACCCCCGAGGGACTGACCGAGGACTACTCCTGCGGCTTCGAAGCCCCGCCCCTGCGCCCCGCCCGCGAAGCGGACTGCCGCCCCGCGGTCGGGCGGCGGGCTCACCCGGCGGCCGGGACCGGCGCCTCTATCGTCGATCAGGAGTAGGTTCACCCGATGCCCGAGGAGCCGCCTGTGACGCAGCCCGAACCGATGCCCGCGATGACCCCCGACATGCTGTTCAAACAGGAGTTGGACAAGCGTGTGTTCGCGGCCAATGCCACACGTGCGATCGAACTCAGCGAATACACGCTCAGCATCTTCAAGACGACCCTGGACAATGCCGCCAAGACCTACAAGCGAATCACCTGGATGAATTACCTGATGTTCCTGGTCGGCTTGGGTCTGTTCATCACCGCGGCGGTCTACGGTGTTCTCGCCGAAGACGAAAAGGCCTATGCCTTCCTCTTCGCGGGACTGGGAGCGGCCACCTTCGTCGCCCTCTTCCTGACCGGGCCGATTGAGAAGACCCAAACCGCGCTTTCGAACCTCGTCCAAGCCGAGGTCGGCTTCATGAACTATTTCGAGCAGATAACGCTTTGGGAGACCTACGCGCTGCGGCCACAGGTCGACTCGCCGCTTCCGGACTCACGCAACATCGAGACCGCCAGCGCCTCGCTCCAGCAACGCACCTCCGAGACGCTCGAGCTGTTCCAGAAGTATCTCGAGCCCAGCTCGGGGACGTGACCGGGGCCCCCATCAGGCCTGATCCGGACCGGCTCGGGGGGCTCGGGTGGGCGCGCCGGAGCGGCGGTCGGCTGACCCCGCGAGCGACGGCGGCTGCTGGCGGCGATCGCGGTCGGGCAGTGGGAGAACCTAGTAGGGCGGGCGAGGCTCGCGCTCGGACGCCTCCCCGCGGGCGCGTCGGAGGTCGACGTGGCGGCGTTCGAGCCGCCCGATTCGCGCCTGGCCAGCGAGGCCGAGGAGGCGTGCCGGGAGCAGCCGGAGGCCGTGATCGGCCATTCGTTCCGGACCTGGCTCTTCGGCCGCGCGCTCGCCGCGGTCGACGGCAGCGAGCTCGACCCCGAGCTCTTCTACTGCGCCGCGCTCCTCCACGACCACGGCATCTCGCCGCCGACCCCGGGACGAGACTTCACCCTGGCCAGCGCCGAGCGGATGCAGGCGTGCGCAAACGCCGCCGGGCTCGACGCCGACCTCTCCGAGCTCCTCGCCGACGCGATCTGCGTCCACACGACCCCGGGCGTGGCGATCGACAGGGACGGCGCTCTGGGGTGCTACCTGCAGTGGGGCGCGATGGTCGACGGCGCGGGCCTGCGGATCTGGGACGTTTCGCCGGCGAACGTCGGCGAGGTGCTTCGCCGCTACCCACGCGGCGACTTCAAGCGCGAGCTCGCCACCTTGGTCAAGGCAGAGGCGAAGGCAGTCCCGGGCGGCCGCTTCGCCCTGCTGACCCGCTGCGGCCTTCCCCTGGCCGTCCGGCTCGCCCCCTTCGACAGCTAGCCCTGAGCGCCAGTCACTTTTGGGAGTCCATCGCGCGCGCGATCACCACGCGCTGGATCTCGTTCGTCCCCTCGTAGATCTGGGTGATCTTGGCGTCGCGCATCATCCGCTCGACCGGGTACTCGTTGACGTAGCCGTAGCCGCCGAGGACCTGAATCGCCTCGACCGTCACCTTCATCGCGTTGTCAGAGGCGATCAGCTTCGCCATCGAGGTCCATTTGCCGAGGTCGGCGGGGCGCTGGGCGCGGTCGGCCAGCGAGCAGGCTTTGTAGAGGAGCTCGCGGGCGGCGGCGGTGCCGGCCTCCATGTCGGCGAGCTTGAACTGGATCGCCTGCAGCTGGTTGATCGGCTGGCCGAAGGCGATCCGCTCCTGCGCGTAGGAGCTGGCGAAGTCGGTCGCGCCCTGGGCGATCCCGACCGCCTGCGCGGCGGCGCCGAGCCGGGTGCGCTCGAGCGTGCCAAGGGCGACCGAGAGGCCCTTGCCCTCCTCGCCGATCAGGTTCTCCTGGGGGACGCGGACGTCGGTGAAGGAGGGCGAGCCGGTCGGCGAGCCTTTGATCCCGAGCTTGTGCTCCAGCTGGCCGGGGTCGAAGCCCTCGCGCTCTTTCTCGACGACGAAGGCGCTGGTGCGGCGGTTCTCGCGGTCGGTCGAAGCGAAGACACAGTAGAAGTCGGCGACGCCAGCGTTGGTGATCCAGGCCTTCTGGCCGTTGATCACCCATTCGTCGCCGTCTTTGACCGCGGTGGTCCGCATCGCGGCGGGGTCTGAGCCCGCCTCGGGCTCAGAGAGGGCGAAGGCCGGCGACCACTCTCCGCTGGCGCACTTCGGCAGGAAGCGCCCTTTCAGCTCGTCGGACCCGAATAGCTGGATCGGCAGGGTGCCGAGCTCGTTGATCATCAGGATCAGGGCGCTGGAGGCGCAGGCCTTGGCGATCTCCTCGACCCCGATCTGCAGCATCAGCGTCCCGGTGCCGGTGCCGCCGTAGGCCTCCTCGAAGGGCAGGCCGAGGACGTCCTGCTCACCGAGCAGCTTGCGAACGTCCCAGGGGTATTCGGAGTTGCGATCGATCTCGGCGGCGCGCGGCGCGATCTTCTCGGTCGCGATCTGGCGGATCGCTTCGCGGAAGTCGACCATCTCCTGCGGGATCTCGTAGAGGCCCGCAGCCGGTTCGATGGACAGGTGGCTCACAGAAAGTAGGAATACCACTTTCCCCCCGGTAGCGAGGGGGTGCCTTTCGAGCGGGGGCGCGCGGTGCTCAGCCCTCGAAGTCGCCGGCGCCGAGACGCAGCGTCCGCAGCGTCGCGAAGACCGTCGTCAGCTCCTCGCCGCTGAGCGGCGGCGTCGCGAAGTCGGCCTCGTTCAGCGCCGCGGTCGCCTCTTCGGCGACGCCGCGGCCCTTCGGCAGGATCTCGGCGAGCGTCGTCCGCCGGTCGGACTCGTGTGGGACGCGGCGGACCAGGCCGAGCGCCTCGAGGCCGTCGATCGTGTTGGTGATCGAGGTGCGGTGGACCTGGAGCCGCTCGCCGATCTTGCCCAGCGGCAGCGAGCCGCGGCTGGAGAAGTGGAGCAGCATCAGCGCCTCGTAGCGAGGGAAGGTGAGGTCGAAGGGCTCAAGCAACTCGTTCAGCCGCAAGATCAGGATCTGCTGGGCACGCATGATCGAGGTGACAGCGCCCATCTGGGCGCTCGCCTGCTCCGACCAGCGCAAGCGCCAGTGGCGGCGCGCCTCCTCGATCGGGTCGAACGGCAGCGGCGGGTTGCTCACGGCCGGCAGTGTTACAGCCGCGGCAGAAGCGAGTGCAGCGCGGACTCCAGCGCCGCCGTGCTGACGCTCGCGGACCCCAGCCCGCGCGCCAGTTCCCGTTCGCGCGCGGCAAGCCTGCCGACCGGGTGCATCCGCACCGTTTCGACTTCGACCGGGGTCGCCGTCGCCGCCGAGGCGGTGGCGGTCGCGGTGCCGCCCGATTCCTCGTAGGCGAGGCAGCCGAGGATCCCTTCGGCGATCAGTTCCGCCCGCCGTTCGGCGCCTTCTTCGGTCGGGTGCAGGTTGTCGGGCTGCATCAGCTCCGGGTGGTGGTTCTCGAAGCTGGCCCAGTCCGGCGTCTGCGTCCCCGGCCGCGAGGCGGCGAAGCGGTGGACGACCGCGTTCTTGCCGCGGTTGTTGGCACCTTCGACGGTGTAGCCGTGGATCGTCGGCACCACCATGCAGCGGTCGCCGACCGTCGCCGCCACCTTGGCCAGGTTTTCTTCGAGGATCTGGGGATAGTTCGGGTTGTCGTTGGTGCCGCCGTCGAAGACGATCACCGACTGCGAGGGGTCGTAGCTTTCTTCGAAGAGGGCGAGGATTTCGTAGGTGTTGGAGCCGCCGACCGCGTTGACGGTCACTTCGATCCCCGGCAGATCCCCCGCCAGGTGCGGCCCGGTCAGTTCCTCGAGGCTGTCGCCGACGACCAGCACGCTCGCCCGCGGCGCGGCTTGCGCCGCCGGAACCAGAGCCGAGGCGAGGGCTGCCACGATCGCCGCAACCGTCGCGACCCACGCCCCCGCGGACCTTCTCGAAGAACGCATCCCGCAGGTTGTACCGAACCGGGGGGACCGCCGCGTCGGCGGACGTGGCTCCGCAAGCCCCTCTAGCCTTGTCGGCATGCGAGCGGGATCGCGACGATCGGCGGGCCGAGCCGCGGCCGGGCTGGCCGCGCTCGCTGTCAGCGCGGCGCTGGCGCTGTCCGCCTGTGGCGGCGGCAGCGGCGAGGCGACCGCCAGCGGCGGCGACGGGAGCGAGACGACGGCTGCGCAGCCGCAAAAGCCCGACCCGCCCACGCCCGCGACGACCTGCCGCGATCAGATCGGCACCTTCGTCATCGGCCTGGACGAGCTGCGCAAGAACCTCGTCGCCGGCCTCGACTACGAAGGCTACGTCGGCGAAATGAAGGCGATCCGCAAGGTCTACGACGCGATCCCGGTCGACAGGCTGGCGCTGGCCTGCCTGCACAGTGCCGGCACCCCCGGCGAGAAGGCGCTCAATCGCTACATCGCCGCCGGTAACACCTGGACCGACTGCGTCGAAGCCGACGGCTGCGAAGCGGCGACGATCGAAGCGGCGCTGCAGGCGAAGTGGCGGCAGGCCTCTCGGTATCTCTCCAAAGCCCAGCAGGGACTGCGCGACCAAAGTGCCGGCTGACTGGGAGGATCGGGGCATGGACGCGCTGGAAGCGATGCGGACGATCGGCGCGACCCGCTTCTTCCGCGACGAGGACGTGGCCGACGAGGTCGTCTACCGCGCCGCCGAGGCAGCTCGCTTCGCGCCCCAGGGCGGCAACCGCCAGCCGGTTCGGCTCGTCGTCGTCCGCGACCGAGCGAAGAAAGAGCGGCTGGCCGAGCTCTACATGCCCTGGTGGCGCGCCTACTTCGAGGCGGCCGAGGCAGGCGCCCGCGAGCTCGGCGGCTCCTCGCGGAGCAAGGCGCTGGCGAACGCCAACACCTTCGCCGAGAACCTCGCCAACCACCCGCTGATCATCGTCGTCTGCGCCCGCCTCGACGCCCTCCACATCACCGACCGCGACTTCGACCGCCCCGCCGTCGTCGGCGGCGCCTCGATCTACCCCTACGTACAGAACCTCTGCATCGCGCTGCGGGTCGAGGGCGTGGCGACGACGATCACCAGCCTCCTGGTCGGCTCCGAGCCCGAGGTCAAGGACCTGCTCGAGATCCCCGACGAGTACCTGACCGCCGCCCACGTCGTCGCCGGCTACCCCCTCAACGGGTTCCCCGCCAAGCTCACCCGCCTCCCCGTCGAGGAGACCGTCTTCGTCGACACCTTCGGCAACCCGATTCCGACTCCCTAGGCCCACATCTCCTCGTCGTCGAGGTAGTTGTGGATGACCTTGCCGTGGGGGAGGTCGAAGTCGCAGACGCCGAAGTAGCACTCGACGATCCGCTTCGGCGCCAGCAGGTGCCAGGGGTCGACCGAGGAGACGGTGTCCATCGTCAGCGAGCCGCGGCCGGCCCAGAGCTTGTGCGTCCCGTCCTGGGCCTTGTGCAGCGTCGCCGGCACGTCGAGCCGCACCAGCTCCGCCACCGAGGGCGGCTTGTCCGGCTCGGAGTTGGGGATGACGCGGGTCGAGAGCACCGGCGTGTCCTCCAGCTCGGCCGGGTCGGCGAGGCGGTCGGCGACCATCGTCGCCGTCATGATCCGCTGCCCCTTCGGCCGTTCGACCGTGAACACCATCTGCTCGCCGTACGGGGTGTCGCCACCACCCCAGTTGCGCTCGAAGACGGCGAGCTTCTTCGCGTAGCCCCAGATCTCGCGGCCGGCGCCGAGCGGTATCTCGTTGTCGACGAAGATGAACGGCTGATAGAGGTAGGTCGTCTCGCCGTAGTTGGCGCGGATCATCACGTAGGCCTCGTGGTAGGGGCCGAAGGTCGAGAACGGCACCCAGCGCGCCCAGGCGATGCAGGTCGGCACCTCGTCGGCGATCTCCAGGCCCGGCGGCAGCAGCTCCTCGACTCCGGCCCGGTCGGCCTCGTAGACGATGAAGCAGTCTTCGACCCCGCGGTAGAGGTAGGGCGGCGGGCCGTACATGCTGCCGGGCCCGATCGGCAGCGAGTAGGAGTTGGCGAAGGCTGCTTTGTCCATCGTGATTCCCTTTCTCGTTCTTGCTACTTGGAGTCGAAGCCGCCGTCGACGACGTAGACGGCGCCGTTGACGAAGGAGGCGTCGTCGCTGGCGAGGAAGGCGATCGCGGCGGCCAGCTCGCCGGGCTGGGCCCAGCGGCCGATCGGCGCCGATTCGACCGCCTTCATCACCTCGGCGTCGCCGGAGGCGAAGATCTCGTGCGTCATCCCGGTCTCGACCGCGCCCGGGCAGACGACGTTGCAGCGCAACCCCTTGCGGGCGTAGTCGAAGCAGAGCTGGCGGGTGAAGCCGATCACGCCGTGCTTGGACGTCGTGTAGGCGGCGCCGCCGTTGCCGCCGTTGAGCCCGGCGGTCGAGGCGACGTTGACGATCGCGCCGCCGCCGTTGACCAGCATCTGCGGGATCAGCGCCCGGCAGGTGAGGAACTGGGCCTTGAGGTTGACCCCCATCACCCGCTCCCAGACTGTGTCCGGGGTCTCCGCCGCCGGCAGGTAGTCGTCGAGGATGCCGGCGTTGTTGACGAGGACGTCGACGCGGCCGAAGCGCCCCAGCGCCGCCGTCGCCATCGCTTCGACCGCGGCGTTGTCGGCGACGTCGGTGGCGACTGCGAGTGCCTCTCCCCCCTCGGCCTCGACCGCCGCCGCGGTCGCGGCGGCCGCCTCGGCGTCGATGTCGACGACAACCACCCGCGCGCCCTCGCGGGCGAACCGCTCGGCGCTGGCGCGGCCGATTCCCGACCCCGCCCCGGTCACCAGCCCGACCTTCCCATCCAGCCTCCTACCAGCCATCTCTCTCCTCTCCCGCGCCGCTCAGCCGAGGCCGCGGACCGGCAGCCGGTCGGCGGCGAGCATCTCGCGCAGCGCCTTCTTGTCGAACTTGCCGACGCTCGTCTTCGGGATCTCCTCCAGGTAGGCGAAGTCCTCGGGCAGCCACCACCTGGCGACGCGCTGCCGCAGGTGCGCGCGCAGCTGCTCCGGGCTGACCGCCTCGCCGCCGGTCACCACGCAGGCCAGCGGCCGCTCGCTCCAGCGCTCGTCGGGCCGGGCGATCACCGCCGCCTCGACCACCGCCGGGTGCGCCATCAGCGCCGACTCGAGGTCGACCGAGGAGATCCACTCGCCGCCGGACTTGATCACGTCCTTGGCGCGGTCGGTGATCCGCAGCCAGCCCTCCTCGTCGAGGGTGCCGACGTCGCCGGTCCGCAGCCAGCCGTCGTGCAGAGCCGCCGCACTCGCCTCGGCGTTCTCGAAGTAGGAGCCGATGACGGTCGGGCCGCGGACCTCGAGCTCGCCGGTGGTCTCGCCGTCGCTGGGCAGCGGCTCGCCGGCCTGATCGACGATCCGCGCCTCGAAGAAGGGGCTGAGCCGGCCGGCGTGCTCGCGCCGGCGCCAGCGCTCCTCCTCGCTCGGCGAGGACGGCGGGTCGTGAGCGAGGACGGCCCCGGGCAGCGTCTCGGTCATCCCCCAGCCCTGGACGACCGCGACCCCATGGCGGGCCTCGAACTCGCGCATCAGCCCGCCTGGGACCTGGGTACCGCCGCAGATCGCCAGCTCGAGGCTGGAAAGGTCGGCGCCCTCCTCGCGCAGCAGGTCCATCCACACGGTCGGCACGCCGCAGGTCGCGGTCACCCGCTCAGCGGCGATCAGCCTCGCCAGCACCGGCGCCTGCACGTGGCGGCCGGGCAGGATCAGCGCCGCGCCGACCATGCCCGCCAGGTAGGCGAGGTTCCAGCCCATCGCGTGGAACATCGGGACGACGGCAAGGACCCGGTCGCGCTCGGACATCCGGTAGGCGTCGTGACCGGCCATCAGCAGCGTGTGCAGGACGAGCGCCCGGTGCGAGTAGAGGACGCCCTTCGGGTCCCCAGTCGTGCCCGAGGTGTAACAGAGGGCAGCGGCGGCGCGCTCGTCGAGCGCCGGCCACTCGAAGCCCGGATCCTGCGCGTCGAGCAGCTCCTCGTAGCGCAGCGCCCCTGGGAGCGTGCCGGCCTCGCCCTGGCCGATGACGACTACGTGCTCGACGACCGTGCCGGTTCGGAGGTGCGGCAGCGCCCGCTCCATCTCCGCGACCAGCGCCGAGTCGACGAGGACGATGCGATCGCCGGCGTGGTCGATCGTGAAGGCGACCTGCTCGGGCGAGAGCCGCGGGTTCAGCGTGTGCAGGACGGCGCCCATGCAGGGCACCGCCCAGTAGGCCTCGAGGTGCTGCTGTGAGTTCCAGGCGAAGGTCGCGACCCGGTCCCCCTCGCCGACCCCGAGCCCGCGCAGCGCCGCCGCCAGCCGGTCGGCGCGGGCGCCGACCTCGGCCATCGTCGCCCGCCGCGTCGTCCCCTCGGCGTCGAGCAGGCTGACGACCTCGGCCCGGCGGTGGACCGTCCGCGCCCGGCCGAGCAGGTGGGTCAGCATCAGCGGGAAGTCCTGGGAGCCGCCGGGGAGGACCGCCGTCACAAGGAAGCGCCGCCGTCGGTGGTGATCGTCTGGCCCTGGACCATCTCCAGCTCCGGGTCGGCCAACAGCTCGACCAGCGCCGCGCAGTCTTCGACCGTGACCCCACGCCCCATCGGGTTCGCCGCCGCCGCGGCGGCCAGGCGCTCCTCCCAGGTGTCGGGGAACATCGAGCGGAAGGCAGCGGTGTCGACCGCGCCCGGGGAGACGCTCATCACCCGCACCCCGTGCGGGGCGCACTCGCGGGCGAGGTAGCGGACGACGTGCTCGCCGAGCGCCTTGGCGGTGCCGAGCGAGCCGTAGTTGGGGATCACGAAGCGAGCGCCGCGGCTGGTCAGGTAGAAGACCGTGCTCCCCCTGCCCATGATCGGCAGCGCCTCGCGGACGAGGTCGACGAGGGCGATCCCGTTGACCGCGATCGACTCGCGGAAGTCGGCTGAGTCCATCTGCAGCAGCGACCCGGTCTGCGCCTTGGCGGCGCCGTGGACGAGCTGGTCGAGGCGATCGACCTTCTCGCGCACGGCGGCGATCACCTCAGCGCAGCCGGCGACGGTGGCGACGTCTGCCTTGATCAGGTGCGGGCGCCCGCCGGCCGCCTCGACCGCCGCCGCGGCCTCCCCGGCGGCGTCGTCGTTGGCGTGGTAGTTGATGAAGACGTCGGTGCCGGAGCGGGCGAAGCGCTCGGCGATGCCGCGGCCGAGGCCGCTGGAGCCGCCGGTGATGCAGATTGCCACCCTCAGCCTCCGGGCAGCGCGGCGACGACCTCCTCGCCGGCCTCGACCGTGAGGCTGACGCCGAAGCGCTCGATCATCGTCCCCGAGCATTCCCGCAGGGTCGTCCACTCGGGTGAGGCGGCGCACTCCTCGAAGGCAGCTTTGTCGTCCCAGGCGAGCTCGGCGATCCGGTAGTGCATCGGCTCGTTGCCCTCGAAGCCCTCGTTGGTGCGGGTCAGCACCAGTTTCCTCAAGTTGGGCACGACCTCGGCCTTCGGGCAGTGGGTCGAGGCGTAGTACTGCTCAAAGGCCTCGACGTCCTCGGGGCGCGGCGCGGACCAGTACGAGTACAGCTTGTACATCGCTCCTCCTCGGGTTGTGGTGCCCCCCGATTCGACCTTCGCAAATCGATTCGGGCCCCGGGCAAGTCGCCCCCGCAGCGGCTGTCGATACCCACAGGGAGGGCGTGGCGGGCGGCTGGAGGTTCACCTGGGACCCGCCTAGTTTCGGCTCATGGCCCGCCCCGACAGCGACGTGGTCCAGACCGCGGCGGAGGCGGCGCAACTGGAGCTCGAGCCGCTCCTCGTGCTGGAGCCGCTGTCGGAGTTCCTCGACGCCGCCGGCCTCGGCGCCGGCCCGATCGCGGCCGAGGAGATCGGCGAGGGACACTCGAACGTCACCTACCTGCTGCGCCGCGGCTCCGAGCGCCTGGTCCTGCGCCGGCCGCCGCGCGGGCCGCTGCCGCCCTCCGCCCACGACGTCCTGCGCGAGGCACGGCTGCTCGAAGCCCTCGGGCCGCTCGGCTACCCGGTGCCGGCGGTGCTGGCGCGCTGCGAGGACGTCGAGGTGGTCGGCTCCCCCTTCTACGTGATGCCCTTCATCGACGGTCACATCCTCGCCGGCGCGCTGCCGCCCGCGCTCGGCGCCGGCGCAGGCCCGCGCCTGATCGGCGAGCAGCTGGTCGACCGCCTCGTCGACCTGCACGCGATCGACTACGCCGCCGCCGGCCTCGGCGACCTCGGCCGCCCCGACGGCTACCTGGCGCGCCAGCTGAAGCGCTTCGGCGGCCTGCTCGAGGTCAACGCGACGCGACCGCTGCCGGAGCTGGAGCGCATCGCGGAGTGGCTCGCCGCCAACCTGCCGGACTCGCCGGCGGCGACGATCGTCCACGGCGACTACCGCCTCGGCAACGTCATGTACGCGCCCGCCGAGCCGCGCCTGGCCGCAGTCCTCGACTGGGAGATGGCGACGATCGGCGATCCCCTCGCCGACGTCGGCTACATGACCGCGATGTGGGCCGAGGCAAGCGACCCGCCCAACCCGGTCGGCGACCTCTCCGAGGTGACGCGGGAGCGCGGCTTCCCGACCCGAGCCGAGCTCGTCGGCCGCTACGAAGCGGCGACCGGCCTCTCCCTCGACGCCCTTCCCTGGTACCAGGTCCTCGCCCTCTGGAAGGCGGCGATCTTCCTCGAGGGCAGCTACAAGCGGTTCCGCTCCGGCACCACCGCCGACCCCTACTTCGCCGGCCTCGGCGAAGGCGTCGAGAAGCTCAGCCGCCTCGCCCTCGAACGCGCCGGCCTCAGCTAGAGGCGCGGAGGATCAGGTCGCAGTAGCCGTCGGCGATCTGCTCTGGGGTGAGGCGGCCACGGGGGTCGAGCCACTGCGGGGTGTAGTTGACCATCCCGAGCAGGGTGAGCAGGGTGAAGGCGCGGTCCTCGAAGCGCATGCTGCCGTCGGCCTCGCCCCGGGCGAGGACCTGGTCGAGGATCTCCTCGAAGGCCTCGCGCTGGGCGCGGACCTGGCGCCACTGCGGCTCGCGCTCGATCACGTGGCGCTCCTGGGCGAAGACGAGCATGTGGTCGCGGTGAGAGGCGATCTGGGCGAGCCAGGCGTGGAGCAAGTCACGCAGCTGCTCGGCCGGGGGAGCGCCGGCGGCGAGGATCTCGCGGGCGCGCTCGAGCAGCGGGTCGAGCAGGTCGTCGCAGATGCTGATCAGCAGCTCGTCCTTGCTCTCGATGTAGTGGTAGAGGCCGCCGGCGGCGAGGCCGGTCGCCTCGGTCAGGTCGCTCATCGAGGTCTCCTGGTAGCCGCGCTGGGCGAAGAGGCGGGCGGCGGTCGCGATCACCTCGCGCCGCTTGCGCTCGTAGCGCTCGCGCAGGGCGGGCCGAGTCGGCGGGGTCACGGCCATTGGAGAAGTCTATGCAAAAACCGAACAAGCCCTCGAAATTAGAGGGCTCATTCGGTATAAGTGCGACATGGACTTCGACCTCTCGAACGAGCACCGTCTGATCCAGAACACCGTCCGCGACTTCGCCCAGCAGGAGGTGGCCCCGGTCGCCGAGGAGCTGGACCGCGAGAAGCGCTTCCCCTACGAGATCGTCGCCGAGCTCGGCGAGCTCGGCCTGATGGGCATCCCCTTCCCCGAGGAGTACGGCGGCGGCGGAGGCGACTCGCTCGCTTACGCGATCGCCGTCGAGGAGCTGACTCGGGTCGACTCCTCGGTCGCGATCACGCTCTGCGCCCACACCTCGCTCGGCACCCAGCCGATCTACCTGTTCGGCGACGAGGAGCAGAAACGGGAGTGGCTGCCGCAGCTCTGCTCGGGCGAGAAGCTCGGCGCCTTCGGCCTGACCGAGCCCGAAGCGGGCTCGGACGCCGGCAACGTCCACACCAAGGCGAGCCTCGACGGCGACGAATGGGTGATCGATGGCGCCAAGCAGTTCATCACCAACGCCGGCACCGATATCTCCGGCGTCGTCTGCATCACCGCCCGCACCGGCGAGGATGAGATCTCCAACCTGATCGTCGCCAACGGCACCCCCGGCTACGAGCAGGGCGAGCCGTACCGGAAGATGGGCTGGAACGCCTCGGACACGCGCCCGCTGACCTTCGACGGTGCCCGGGTGCCGGCGGCCAACCTGCTCGGGCCGCGCGGGATGGGCTTCCGCCAGTTCCTCCAGGTGCTCGACATCGGCCGCATCGGCGTCGCCGCGATGGGCGTTGGGCTCGCCCAGGGGGCGCTCGACCAGGCGCTCGCCTACGCCAAGGAGCGACAGGCGTTCGGCAAGCCGATCTCCAAGTACCAGGCGATCCAGATGAAGCTGGCTGACATGGCGACCGAGATCGAAGCCGGGCGCCTGCTCGTCTACAAAGCGGCGCTGCAGAAGGATCGTGGCGAAAACTTCTCGCTGACCGCGGCACAAGCGAAGCTGAAGACCGGGCGGCTGGCGGTGCGCAGCGCCGAGGAGGCGGTCCAGATCCACGGCGGCTACGGCTACATCGAGGAGTACCCGGTCTGCCGCTTCTACCGCGACGCCAAGATCCTCACGATCGGCGAGGGCACCGACGAGGTCCAGCAAATGGTGATCGCCCGCGCCCTCGGCGTCTGAACCATGTTCTCGCGGGTGCTGATCGCCAATCGCGGCGAGATCGCGGTGCGGGTGGCGCGGACGCTGCGCCGCCTTGGGGTCGAGTCGGTCGCCGTCTACAGCGACGCCGACGCGGCGGCGCCCCACGTCCGCGCCGCCGACCGCGCCGAGCACATCGGCCCGACGCCGGCGGCGCAGTCCTACCTCGACGTCGAGCGCGTGATCGGCGCGGCGCGGCGCTCGGGCGCGGAGGCGATCCATCCCGGCTACGGCTTCCTCTCCGAGAGCCCCGCCCTGGTGGAAGCCTGCGAGGAGGCCGGAATCGTCTTCGTCGGGCCGGGCGCCGCCGCGATGGCGCTGCTCGGCGACAAGGTCGCGGCGAAGGCGGCGGCCGAGGCGGCCGGCGTCCCGATCCTGCCCGGGCTGAGCGGGGAGGCGCTGAGCGACGAGGAGATCCTCGCCTGGGCCGAGGCCGGCGGCGAGTTCCCGCTGCTGGTCAAGGCGGCGGCCGGCGGCGGCGGCAAGGGGATGCGCATGGTCGCCAAGCTGAGTGAGCTGGCCGAGGCGATCGGCGGCGCCCGCCGCGAGGCGAAGGGCGCCTTCGGCGACGACCGGCTCTTCGTCGAGCGCTACGTCGAGGCGTCCCGCCACATCGAGGTTCAGGTCCTCGCCGACTCCCATGGCAACGCCGTCCACCTCGGCGAGCGCGAGTGCAGCCTGCAGCGCCGCCACCAGAAGGTGATCGAGGAGTCGCCCTCGCCGGTCGTCGGCCCCGAGCTGCGCGAGCGGATGGGCGCGGCGGCGGCGGCGCTGGCCCGCGCCGCCGGCTACGTCAACGCCGGCACGGTCGAGCTGATCGCCGAGCGCGAGCATCCCGAGCGTTTCTACTTCCTCGAGGTCAACACGCGGCTGCAGGTCGAGCACCCGGTGACCGAGGCGGTGACCGGGGTCGACCTGGTCGAGCTGCAACTGCGAGTCGCCGCCGGCGAGGAGCTGCCGTTCTCCCAGGACGAGGTGCGCCTCGACGGCCACGCGGTCGAGGCTCGGCTCTACGCCGAGGACCCGGCGCACGGCTTCCTCCCCTCCGCCGGACGCATCGTCGCCTACCGCGAGCCGGCCGGGATCCGGGTCGACAGCGGTATCGAGGAGGGCACCGAGGTAGGAACCGATTACGACCCGATGCTGGCGAAGCTGATCGCCCACGCCCCCGACCGGTCGACGGCGCTGGCGCGGCTGCGCGACGGTCTCGGCCAGCTCGTCGCGCTCGGCCCGGCAACCAACGCCGCCTATCTCGGAGCGCTGCTGGCGCGGCCCGAGGTCGAGAGCGGCGAGATCGACACCGGCCTGATCGAGCGCCTCGGCGAGCAGATCGCCCCGCCCGCTCCACACCCGGCGCTGCCGGCCCTGGCCCTCGCCCTCCTTCTCGGCCCACCCCCCAGCGACGACCCCTGGGACGCCCGCGACGCCTGGCGCCAACAGGGCCCGGCCTGGGCCCGCGCCCGCCTCGAAACGAGCGCCGGCGACGCCGCCGCGATCGATGTCGCCATCCGCCCCACGACCCCCCCAGCGTGGCAGTCCTTTGTTGCGCTATCCGCAACAAAGGACTGCCACGGGGCTTGGGAATGGGAGCTGGGTGGGGAATCCGGGGCGTTTTCTTGGGATGGGCGCTCGCTCGCTGCGGACGATGAGGCGCATACGGTCGAGGTCTTCTGGGAGGCCGGGGAGCCGCTACGCGCCCCGGCCAGAGAGGGGCTCCCCGGCGCGCGCCCGGGCGCGGTCTGGCTACGCGACGGCGGCGCCGAGCCGGCGTGGTTCGCGCTGGCGGAGACCGCCGACGCCGCTGCCGGTGCGGCCGGCGGCGGCTCGCTCGAGGCGCCGATGCCGGGCGTAGTGATCGACGTCCGCGCCGAGGCCGGCGCCGCCGTCGCCGAGGGCGACGTCCTCGTCGTGCTCGAGTCGATGAAGATGGAGCTGCAGGTCCAGAGCCCGCGCGACGGCACCGTCGCCGAGGTCGCGGTCGCGGCCGGCGATCAGATCGCCCGCGGCCAGGTCCTGGTCGCGCTCGCCAGCGAGGAGGAGGAAGGATGAGCACTCGCCTCAGTACCCATGCCCACCCCGGGACGCCCGAGTTCGAGGCCAACGAGGCCGAGCACCGCCGCCTCGCCGCCGAGCTCTCCGAGCGGCTGGCCCGCGCCGCGTCCGGCGGCGGCGAGAAGGCACGCGAGCGCCACGCCGCCCGCGGCAAGCTGCTTCCCCGCGAGCGCGTCGACCGACTCTGCGACCCCGGCTCCCCCTTCCTCGAGCTCTCGCCGCTCGCCGCCGAGGATCTCTACGACGGCGGCGCCCCCGGCGCCGGGATGATCAGCGGCGTCGCTCGTGTCGAGGGCCGCGAGGTCGTCGTCGTCGCCAACGACGCCACCGTCAAAGGCGGCACCTACTACCCGATGACGGTGAAGAAGCACCTGCGGGCCCAGGAGGTCGCGCTCCACAACAACCTCCCCTGCGTCTACCTCGTCGACTCCGGCGGCGCCTTCCTGCCGATGCAGGACGAGGTCTTCCCCGACCACGAACACTTCGGCCGCATCTTCTTCAACCAGGCGACGATGTCGGCGCGCGGTATTCCCCAGATCGCCGCCGTGATGGGCTCCTGCACGGCGGGCGGCGCCTACGTGCCGGCGATGAGCGACGAGACCGTGATCGTCCGCAACCAGGGGACGATCTTCCTCGGCGGCCCACCGCTGGTCAAAGCCGCGACCGGCGAAGAGGTGACCGCCGAGGAGCTCGGCGGCGGCGAGCTGCACGCCCGCACTTCGGGGGTCGTCGACCACCTCGCCGAGGACGACACCGAGGCGCTGGCGATCGTGCGCTCGATCGTCGCCACCCTGCCGTCGAAGCCGCCGACCCCCTGGGCGCGCCAGCCCGTCGCCGAGCCTGCAGTCGACCCGGCCACCCTCTACGGCGCCGTCCCCCCCGACAGCCGCACCCCGTATGACCCGCGCGAGATCGTCGCCCGCGTCGTCGACGGCAGCCTCCTGCACGAGTTCAAGGCCGAGTACGGGACGACCGTCGTCTGCGGCTTCGCCCACATATATGGACACCCGGTGGGAATCGTCGCCAACCACGGCATCCTCTTCAGCGAGAGCGCCCTCAAGGCCGCCCACTTCGTCGAGCTCTGCGACCAGCGCCGCATCCCCCTCCTCTTCCTCCAGAACATCTCCGGCTTCATGGTCGGCCCCGAGTACGAGGCGGGCGGCATCGCCAAGGACGGGGCGAAGATGGTCGCCGCCGTCTCCACCGCGCGGGTGCCGAAGCTGACCGTGATCGTCGGCGGCTCCTTCGGCGCCGGCAACTACGGCATGTGCGGCCGCGCCTACTCCCCCCGCTTCCTCTGGATGTGGCCCAACGCCAGGATCTCGGTGATGGGCGGCGAGCAGGCGGCGACGGTGATGACCGAGGTCGGCCAGCCCGAGACCGGCGCCGAGCTGCGCGACCAGTACGAGCGCCAGGGCAACCCCTACTACTCCACCGCCCGCCTCTGGGACGACGGCGTCATCGACCCGCTCGACACCCGCCGCGTCCTCGGCCTCGCCCTCGGCGCCTGCGCCAACGCACCCCTCGCCGACCCGGCCGCGCCCGTCTTCCGGATGTGACGGCCGCCGCCCCCCTGCTCTACACCTGAGTTTGCTGAAGAAAACTTGACTTAACAGAGTCGGTCAGATAGACCCGCCCTATGGCGGCGGGTGTCTCGACTGCTGATGAGATCGGCGGACAAGCGGCGGAGATCGTCTCCCCGACCTGGGCGCGACTCGAAGAACAGATCGCCTACTACGACCGCGAGGCGAAGAAGGACCAGCTCTGGTTCAGGGGGCTGAAGGTCTGTCAGATCGTCGTCGCGGCGGCGATCCCGGTGATGGCGGGAGCCTCGGCCCCGGCCTGGCTGGTCGGCAGCGCCGGCGCCCTGATCGTCGTCCTCGAGGGGCTGCAGCAGCTGATGCAGTTCCAGCAGAACTGGTCCTCCTACAGGACCACCTGCGAGCAGCTCAGGCACGAGCGCTTCCTCTTCCAAGCCGACGCCGGCCCCTACGCGACGAGCCCCCGGCCCGAAGCGCTGCTGGCTGAACAGATCGAGAGCCTCGTCTCCCAGGAGCACGCCGCCTGGACCTCCCAGCAACAGGAGGCCCAGCGCCGAGCGGAAGGCAGCCGATGAGCCCCGGCGGCCATCAGCGAATCTTCATCTCCTACCGGCGCGAGGAAACCTCCGCCCACGCCGGTCGCATCTACGACGGGATGGTCAGCCGCTTCGGCGAGGAGAACGTCTTCATGGACGTCGAGATGGAACCCGGTGTCGACTTCGTCGACCGGATCACCGAAGTCGTCTCCAGCTGCACCGTCCTGATCGCGGTGATCGGCAAGGACTGGGCCACTGCCCCCGGCCCCGACGGCAGCCCGCGGCTGCACGACGAAGCGGACTTCGTCCGCCTCGAGGTCGCCACCGCGGTCCAGAACCCGGACGTAACGGTGATCCCCGCTCTGGTCGACAAGGCGCAGATGCCGAAGGCCGAACAGCTCCCCGAGGAGATGCGCCACCTGGCGCGCCGCAACGCGCTCGAACTCAGCGACGGCCGCTGGCGCTACGACGTCGGCCGCCTCAACCAGACCCTCGAACACCTGCTCGAAGGCCTCACCGGCTTCCCCGTGATCGTCGACCCGGAGCCGCCGACGCCGCCGCCCGAACCGGCCAAGCCGGCTCCTGACCCGCGACCCAAAGTGGCTCGCCCACCCGCCGCTCAACTCGTGATCGAGGGCATCGCCGTCGCCGCGATCGCCGCCTTCGTCGGCCGCTGGCTGGTCAGCACCGTGCCCGAAGCGCACACGACGGCGGGTGAAATCACGGCGCTGATGCTGCGCAGGATCGGCTCCTGGGGCCTGACCGGCCTCGCCGTCGCGCTCTGGCTCGGGGCGCGCACCGGCAGGACCGACTTTGCCCGGATCGGTCTCCTCGGCCTCGCCGCCGGCGTCCTCGCCGGCGCTGTCGGCGGTGCCAGCTGGGCCCTCCCGGTCCTCCTCCCCGACCACGAACGCGGCGTCACCAACCCGAAGCTGGAAGTTCTCTCGATCGCGATCACCGGCGGCCTCTTCGGCCTGATGATCGGCGCGCTCTGGCGCCCGCCCCGCGTCGCGGCCGCCGTCCTCGCCGGCTTCGTCGCCGGCGCCGTCGTCCAGCTGATCCTCAACCGCGCCGGCGTCGGCGGCGGCAAAGTGCCAGAGGTCTGCTTCGTCTTCGCCGCCCGCGCGGGCACCGTCACCGGCTTCACCCTCATCACCCTGCTCGCCCTCGACTACCAGCAGGAAACCGAACCGGCGCGCGAGGGCTGACCTCCGCTCAGCCACCGAAGCTCCGCTGCAGCCAGGGCACCAGCAGCGCGTTGACGTTGTCGGGTTTCTCTGCGGGGACGAATCCGTGGCCGCCGGGGGCTACGGTTGCGAGATGGAACACAGCAAGAGCCAGGTGGATCGAGCAGGGAAGACGCTCGCGGACGGCCTGCGTGCCCTGGTGGAAAAGAGGCCAGTCGGCAAACCAGAACTGCGCGCAATGGCGTCGGCAGCGGAAACCTTGGACTGGTGGCGGAATGAGCATTCTCGGCCGCTGTCTCGAGTCGCCGCGAACCTGCGCTACTACGTAGCCGCCGAGGGAACCCCGGTCGTCGCCCAGCGTTTGAAGAAGGCGCCGACGATCTCAAGCAAGTTGCTCCGGGAGCCGAAGATGAAGCTCTCCCGGATGGCGGACATCGGCGGGGTTCGCGCAGTGCTCCCGAACCAGGACGCCGCATACCGAGTCGCCAGGCGGCTGCGAAGCAACTGGACGATCGTAAAATTTCGAGACTACGTCGTCGAGCCGAAGGATGACGGCTATCGCGCGCTTCACCTCATAAATCGAAATCGAGGTCGGCTCATCGAGGTCCAGCTGAGAACTCCAAAACAGGATTGGTGGGCCAATAGCGTGGAGATCTTTTCGCGCGCCGTGGCACCGGGCTTGAAATTCGGCTCGGGACCGCCCCTGCTGCACGAGTACTTCCAAGTTCTGGGCAGGTTCTATTTTCTGCGCGAGTCCGGCCATGAGATCGACGCCGCATTTCTGGACCGAGCTGAGAGCCTGAGCACGCGGGTGCGTAGTCTTCTTGAGGAGGCATATGAGTCCTGACGAGATCCAGCACTTCCTGATCAGTTTTGACCCGGCCACCGGAAAGACCGCGGTCGAGTCGCTCGGCACCGATTACGACGCCGCCCAAGCCGCCTACGCGAAGGCAGAGGAGGCAAACGGCATCGACGGGCCACTCGACATCGTCCTGATCAGCGCCGACTCGCTGGAGACGATCGAACAAACGCACTCGAGCTACTTCGGCGGCGGCATCGCCAAGCTCGACGAGCTGCTCCCCAACTGACTCAGCCGAAGCTCCGCTGCAGCCAGGGCACCAGCAGCGCGTTGACCTCGTCGGGTTTCTCCTGCTGCAGCCAGTGGGCGGCGTCGGGGATGACGTGCTTCTCGAGCTGAGGGAGGAGCGCCTCGAGGCCGTCGCTGGAGCCGCGGGCGAAGAACCAGTCGTCCTCGGCGGTGATCAGCAGCGCCGGCTTGTCGATCGTGTAGTCGGAGCCCTGGGCCTCTTCGAAGTCGCGGCGCAGGGCGCGGTACCAGTTGAGGCCACCGGTGAAGCCGGTGCGCTCGTAGACGTCGACGTAGAAGCCGAGCTCCTCCTCGCTGACGATCGGCTCACCGAAGAGCTGGGGATCGCCGACGAAGACGCCGGCCGGCACTTCGGTCACCTCTTTCGGCGCCGCCTCGAACTGGTCCATCGTGTAGCCGCGGCCGCGCAGCATCGAGCGGAAGGTGTGGTCGACGTCGGCCTCGAGGATCGCCTCGCCGACGCCGGGCTCCTGGAAGGTGCGCATGTAGTGGTTGGGCCCGCGCACCTCGTCGTAGATTTCGATCATGTCCTGCGGCGCTTCCCAGGTGAAGTAGGGGGTGCAGAGGCTGCCGAGGCCGAGCACCCGGTCGGGGTCGAACACGCCCGAGTACCAGGCCGGCATCGATCCCCAGTCGTGGCCGAACCAGATCGCCTTGTCGACGCCGAGCGCGTCGAGCAGGCCGCTGACGTCGGCGACCAGGTTCTTGACGCTGTAGGTCTGCGCATCCTCGGGCGCGTCGGTGCCGGCGTAGCCGCGCTGGCTGGGGGCGATTACGCGAAATCCAGCCGCGGCGATCGGGTCGACCTGGTTGCGCCAGGAGAAGGGGTGCTCGGGGAAGCCGTGCAGGAGAAGGACGACCGGGCCCTCGCCCTGCTCGAAGTACTCCATCTCGATCCCGTTCGTCCGGGCGGTCTTGGCGGCGGTGAAGTCCATCTCTTCCTCTCTGCTCTCGATATGGGGTCGGGACTCAGCCGGGCAGGGTAAAGCCGGCGTCGACGGTCAGGGTCTGGCCGGTGACCATGCGCGAGTCGTCGGAGAGGAAGAAGGCGACGACGTCGCCGATCTCGTCCGGGTCGAGCGCACGGCCGAGCGGCGAGCGCTCCCCCGCCGCCGCGGCGATCGCTTCCCACTCGGGGATTTCCTTGAACAGGTCGGTAAGGACGACGCCGCCGGAGACGCAGTTGCAGCGAATGCCGACCGGCCCGCCCTCGACCGCGAGGTAGCGGACGAGCTGCTGGATCGCCGCCTTGGCGGTGCCGAAGGCGGCGTAGGCGTCGTAGACGCGGTCAGCACCGAGGCTGGAGATGGCGACGATCGCGCCGCCGCCGTTGTCTGTCATCGAGGGCCGCGCCGCCTGCGCCAGCGTCAGCAGCGCCCGCACGTGGGCGGCCATCGTGTAGTCCCACTGCTCGACGGTCAGCTCCTCGGTGAGGCCGAAGGTGCCGTTGGCGGCGTTGGCGACGAGGTAGCGCAGCGGCCCCAGCGCCTCGGTCGCCTCCTCGACGGCGCGGGCGTTGTCCTCGGGGTCGCCGACGTCGCCCTGGATCACCGCCACGCGCCGCCCGAGGCCGCGGATCTCCTCCGCCGTCGCCTCCGCCGCCTCGCGGTTGGCGACGTAGGTGATCGCGACGTCGGCCCCGCGCCGCGCCGCCGACAGCGCGCACGAGCGCCCGATCCCACGCGACCCGCCGGTGATGAGCGCGTTGCCTTTCAGCTCTCCAGCCATTCCCACCCCGAACCTAGCCGGGCCGGGTCAGGCAGGAACGTCGCGGCCCAGCCAGCCTTTGTAGAAACCCTCGATGTCGGGTAGGTACTCGTGCATCACCGGGTAGCCCGGCGGTACCGCTTCGGTCTCGAGCAGGCGGCCGGAGAGCGGGCAGTAGTACTCGCGCAGCTCCTGCCAGTCGCCGTCGGGGTGGCCTAGCTCGGGGTAGACCTCCTGGTAGAGCTCGTCGCTGTCGCGGACGAACATCGGCGCGTGCATCTTCCAGTTCTCGTCCCAGCGACAGAGGTCGGCGCCGGCGTCGGTGCGGATCGTCAGCTCGCCATCGGCTTTGCGGCGGACGATGTTCATCCCCTCGCCGTAGGGGAGGACGATCGGGTCGTCGTAGTCGACCCGCGATTGCAGCAGCTCGAGCCACTTGTCGAAGCGGTCGGGGTCCTTGATCCCCGACTGGATGTCCTTGACCGCGCGGCGCGAGAGCTTCTCGTCGAGCAGGTCGGCGAGCGTCTCCTTGGTCACGGTCGAGGTCACCGGAACCTCGACCTGGTCCTCTGGCAGGAAGACCTCCGAGCCGGCGAGGAACTCGCGCACCGCCTCCTCCGGGGTGAGCTTGCCGGGCGCCGCCTCCTGCGAGGCCGTGGTCGGCGTTACGACGGCGAAGTCGAAGTCCTCGGGCAGGTCCCAGAAGCCGCGGAACTCGGCCGCCCAGCGCGGCTCCAGCCGCATCGACTCGGCGAACATCACCTTCACCGTCTCGATCAGGTCTTCGTCGAGGATCCGCTGGCGCTGCTCGGCCCACCACTCCTGCGCCGGCCAGGCACGCTCCAGGCGCTGATGCATCAGGCCTTCGCGGTTCTCGACCCCGTAGGCACGCTCGGCCCAGCGCCGCTGCAGGTGGCCGCCGGCGACGTCCTCCTCGACCCGCTCGACCGGCCGCAGCAGCGGGTCGCCCAACCCGCCGCCGCCGCGGCCGGAGGAGAGGTAGAGATCGCCGGTCTTGACCGCGATCATCATCGTGTAGGGGTCCTGCTCGAGCTGGTGCTCGCCGGCGAACGCCTGCAGCGCCGCCTCCTCGCCGGAGACGTCGCCGACCGGGTAGGCCTCGCCGGCAGCAGCCTGCTCGAAGACGTCGGACCCGAACACGTTGTGGACGTAAGCGCTGGGCGCCGGGTAGCCGCCGAAGAGGCCCGGAGAGGTCAGCATGCCGCCGGCGCCGATGTTCTCGATCTCGAAGTCCTGGGTGCCGTTGACGAGCAGCAGCGTCTCGAACGAGGAGCCGCCGCGGTGCCGTCCCCAGCCGCCGGTGTTGGGCTTGATCCGGCGCCCGAGATAGACCATCGGCTTGACCAGCTCCCACATCTCGATGTCGCCCATGTCGCCCTCGGGGTTGAAGACGGCGGCGCCGTAGTCGAGCCCGTCGAGGACGTACTTGGCGCCCTGCCCCTGGGCCCCGATCTCGAAGTTCATGAAGCCCGAGATCTGCCCGTACTGGTCGAGGCCGCCGCCCTGGGCGACGTTGCCGGGCACCGTGTAGGTGGAGACGATCTCCTCGATGTAGCCGCGCGACTGCAGGGCGCGGGAGACCGCCCGCAGGTAGCCGACCGAGGTCGTGAACATCGGCATCCACGGGAACGAGGAGGAGCAGGGCGCTTCGCCGAGGTTCGCCCAGCTGCCCTCGGCCAGGTGCAGCTCGGTCGCGTAGTAGGCGCCGTCGTTGACCTTGTCGTTGCAGATCAGCGTCTGCGTGAAGAGGATCCACTGCATTCCCTGCTGCGCCGCCGGCGTCGCGTTGAAGGAGTGCCAGCCCCAGGCCGAGGAGCCGCGCAGGTCGGTCGTCCAGCGGCCGTCGCGGTCGACGACGGCCTCGTAGGCGCCGTGCATGATGATGTCGCGCTGGCCGCGCTTGGGCAGGTTCGCCTTGTTCGCGTAGCGGGCCTCGTTGAAGCCGACCGAGCGGTAGCGACCGGGGACGAGCAGGCCGCGGACGCGCGACTTGAAGTCGCGGCGGCCGTCCTCGATCGCCTCGCGCATGAACTGCTTGAACGGCGCGTCGCCTTCTTCGAGGACGAGGCGCTCGACCGCGTCGCGGATCATGTGGCAGCCGGCGAGGCGGGTGCGCTCGTCGAGCAGGTACAACCCCGGCGCGCGGCTCTGCATCGAGACCCGCTTGGTGTGCCACTGGGCGATCGTGTCGGCTTCGCCGATCTTCATGCAGTGCAGGTCGATGCCGTCGTCGAAGCGGGTCGTCGGGCCGACCGGGACGCCGCCCGGGGTGCTGGCGCCGATGTCCATCACGTGGATCACGCCGCCGGCCCAGCCGAGCAGCTCACCCTCGTCGTTGGGGTTGAAGATCGGGACGAAGGTCTGCACGTCGGCGTTGTGGACGTCGCCGATCGTCGGCTGGTTGTTGGCGAAGACGTCGCCGGGCCTGATACCCGGGTTGTCCTCCCAGCCGTTGCGGACCATGTACTTGATCGCCTCGGACATGGTGTGGACGTGGACGATGATCCCGGTCGAGAGCGCCACGTTGTCGCCCTCCGGGGTGTAGAGGGCGAAGCAGATCTCGCCCAGCTCGCGGACGATCGGCGAGGCGCTGATGTTGAGCGCCGTCTCGCGCGCGGTGACCATCCCGCCGCGCACCCGCGAGAACAGCTTCTCGAAGTGCAGCGGGTCGGAGTCCTTCATCGCCAGCTCGCGCAGGCCGTGGTAGTGGCCGGTCTGCTCGAAGGCGCTCTCGGAGGCGGCGAGCATCTGGGCCAGGGTCTGGCCGTCCCAGCCGATCGGGGCCGAGGACTCGGGCTCGAGGACGCGGGTCTTGTCGATCGTGGCCACTGGTTCAGCCCTCCTTGTTCTCGAGGTGGAAGATGCCGTGCTCGTCGAGCCAGGCGCGGCGGTCGGGCGGGATCGGGAAGGTCGTCGACTCGGCCTCGAGCACGGCGGGGCCCTCGATCGTGTGGCCGTTACGGACGTCGTCCATCTCGTAGACGTCGGTCGTCGCGTAGCCGTCGTGCCACCAGACTTCGCGCGTCTCCTTGACCGGCGGCGATCCCGACTCCCTCGACATCACCGGCAGGGTCGGCTGCTCGATCGGGACCGAGCCCTTGACGATCGCCTGCGCGACCAGGTACCCCAGCTCCGGCGAGGAAGCCGCCCGCGCGTACATCCGCGTGTAGGTCGTCTCGAAGGACTCGATCAGGTCGTTGACGTCCTCGATCGACTCGATCGCCGGCTTCGGCGCGTCGACCTCGATGTCGACGAGCTGGCCGTAGTACTGCATCCGCACCATGTGGGTGAAGCTGACTTCCTCGGCGGCGTAGCCGGACTTGCCGAACTCGTCGCGGACGCGGTCCTCGAGCGAGCGCCAGGCCTGGGTCAGCAGCCCGCCCATCTGCACCTTTTCCTCCTCCGGCGCGGTCGGCAGCAGCGGCAGGTCGACCTGGCGGTCGAAGCGGTACTCGAACTCGGCGCAGGCGCAGCCGAAGGCGGAGAACCCGGCCGCCCACTCGGGCACCAGCACCTGCTGGTAGGGGACGCCCTTGGTGTAGCCGGCGACGTGCAGCGGGCCGCCGCCGCCGTAGCAGAGCAGGGTGTAGTCCGCCGGGCTATAGCCCTTGCCGAGGATGCGGCCGACGGCCTCGTTGCGCAGCGAGGTCTCGAACAGCTCGATCACCCCGGCCGCCGCCTCCTCGACGCCGAGCCCGAGCGGGTCGGCGACCTGGCGCTTGACCTCGTGGCGGGCGCGCTCGATGTCGAGCTGGACCTGGCCGCCGAGGAAGTACTCGGGGTTGAGCCGGCCCAGCACCAGGTTGAGGTCGGTGATCGAGGCGGTCTCGACGCCGCCCTCGGGCCAGGCCGTGCCGATCATCGCCCCGGCGCTGTCGGGACCGACCTCCGGCCGCCGCGCGTTGGGGTCGATACGGACGAAGCTGCCGCAGCCGGCGCCGACCGAGTCGATCTGGACCAGCGGCATGTTGAGCAGGAATTTCGCCATGTCCGGCGTCGTCGTCACCTCGTAGCGCTTGCCGGTAAGCAGGGCGATGTCGAACGAGGTGCCGCCGATGTCGGTGCAGAGGACGTTGTTGAGGCCGATCCGGTCGGCGAGCCAGCGGGCGCCGACGACGCCGCCGATCGGACCGGAGACGAGGGTCGTCGCCAGCTGGTCGGCGTCGATCGAGATCGTGCCGCCGTGGCTGGCCATCACCCGCAGCTCGAAGCCGGCGCCGCGCTCCTTGGTGCGGTCGCGGACGGCGCGCAGGGTGCCGCGCGAGGGCTCGGCGGCGTAGGCCTCGATCACGGTCGTGTTGAGGCGCGGGAAGTCGCGCCGAGACGGGTACAGCTCGGAGGAGACGAAGACCGGGCAGTTGCCGTTGACGCCGCGCCTGGCCTTCTCCTCCTCGACGATCTCCTTCACCCGCAGCTCGTGGGCGGGGTTGCGGTAGCTGAAGATCAGCGAGATCACGATCCCCTCGACGTCTTCGTCGAGCAGCGAGTTGACGCCGTCGCGGACGTCCTGCTCGCGCAGCGGCAGCACCTCGGCGCCGAAGAGATCGATCCGACCCCTGACCCCGTGGACCCGCTCGCGTGGGATCAGCGGGTCGTTGTGGTGGTGGGTGGCGATGTGGAGGCGGTCGGCGTAGGAGAAGCCGAGGTAGGTCTGGATCCCGCGCTCCATCTGCAGCACGTCCTCCTGGCCGGCGGTGACCAGGGCGCCGACGCGGCGGCCCTTGCGGGTCAGCAGCCGGTTCAGCATCGCGGTGCCGCTGAAGACGGCGGACTGGATCCGGGGGAAGCCCTCCTCCGGGGTCGAGTCCCACTGGCGCATCGCGTCCTCGGCGGAGGCCATCAGCCCCACCGACTCGTCCTGCGGCGTGGTCTGCGCCTTGCCGACGACGAAGGCGCCGCTGTCGTCGACGATGAAGGTGTCGGTCATGGTTCCGCCGGCGTCGATCGCCAGCACGCGTGGATCGTGCTCTCTCTGTCCCATGCGGCGACAGTAGGCCGGCCGCGGCGCCATGTCGTCGGTTTCCCCAACCGATCGGCGCAGGGCTCTTTGTGGCGAGACCACAAAGCGACTAGCTTCGGGAAGTGGCTCAGTCAAGCGCGATCACGGCGCCCGCCGGCAGCCGCGAGGAGATCGAGGCGATCGTCGAGACGCTCAGCGGCGAACTCGACGAGGTCGCCGCGGCGCTCGCCGACACGATCCACGAGCACCTCGACGAGCTCGACGACGACATGCGGACCTGGACCCTGCAGAGCACCCGCGCCAACCTCGGCGTGATGGTGACGCTGATGCGCGAGGGCGCCGACCCGCGCTCGGTGCAGGCGCCGCCGGAGGCGCTCGGCTACGCCAAGGAGTACGTCGTCCGCGGCCTCGACTTCGTCCTCCTCCAGCGCGCCTACCGCACCGCCCAGGGCGTCTACTCGGGGATGATCCTCGAGCGCCTGCGCCAGATCGCCGTCGACGCCGACCACCTGGCCGACGCGATGGGCTTCTTCAACGCCTGGATCTTCGCCTGGATCGAGACGATCGAGCGCCAGCTGACCGACGTCTACATGGCCGAGCGCGAGCAGTGGGTGCGGGGCGCCGCAGCAATGCGGGCGGCCGAGGTGCGGGCGATCCTCGCCGGGGCGCCGGTCGACGTCGCCGCCGTCAGCCGCCGGCTCGGCTACGAGCTCGACCGCTACCACGTCGGCTACGTCGTCTGGAACGAGGCGGCGGTCGACTCGCCGGGAGAAGGCCAAGCGCTGTTCGGCGAGATGGAGCAGGTCGCCGCCGCGGTCGCCGAGAGCCTCGGCGCGCGGGCGGCGCTGACCGTCGCCCAGGGCCGCCACCTCGCCTGCTGGGCCGGCCGTCGCGAGCCCCAGCACCTGCCCGACCTGCGCGTCCCGCGCGGCGCCGGCCGCGGCATCTCGGTCGCGGCGGGGACGCCGGCAGCCGGGGTCGAGGGCTTCGTGCTCAGCCACCGCGAGGCGCTCCTGGCCCGCCGCGTCGCCCAGCTGCGCGGCGACCGCGCCGCCCGCGTCGCCTTCCCCGACCTCGCCCTGGAGGCGCTGATGGTCGATGACGTAGAGGCCGCCCGCCGCTTCGCCGAGCGCGAGCTGGGCCCCCTCGCCGCCCACGACGACGCGACGATGCGCCTCGCCTCGACCCTGCAGGTCTTCCTCGAGGAGGGCGCCAGCTTCGTCCGCGCCGCCCGCCGCCTCGGCGTCCACACCAACACCGTCACCTACCGCGTCCGTCGCGCCGAGGACCTCCTCGGCCACCGCGTCGGCGAGCGCCAGCTGGAGCTGCGCCTCGCCCTCCGCCTCGCCCGACTGACTGGGTGAATCTTTAGTTGCCCGGCCCCGGACCCGGGTGTAGCTTCGAACAGGGCAGGGGATGACTAGGGAAGGAGTCCAGTATGCCTGCGGAAGTGAAGAGGTTCGACGCGCCGGACGAGACCCGTCCGTTCCAGGGCAACGGCCAGGCGAAGGCGGTCGAGCTGGCCGGCCACACGGTCCTCGAAGGCACCTTCGAGCCCGGCTGGAAGTGGTCGGAGAACGTGAAGCCGATCGCCGGCACCGATTCGTGCCAGGCCGCCCACTTCGGCTACGTGCTGTCGGGCGCGATGAAGGTCTACATGGACGACGGCTCGGAGTTCGAGATCAAGGCCGGCGACGTCGCCGCGATCCCACCCGGCCACGACGCCGAGGTGACCGGCGAGGAGGCCTGCGTGATGATCGACTTCGGCGAGATCGGCGACTACGCCAAGCAGAGCTAGGGGTCGCGGCGCTTGCGCTTGCGCGGGGCGCCGCCGGCGTCGGGTGGGGTGCCGTTGCCGTTGGGCAGCGGCTCCTCCTCGACCGCGTCGACGTCGATTGCGTCGGCGTCGATCACTTCGCCCTCCTCCGGCTGCAGTTCGGCGGCCGCTTTCTCGCCCGGCGTCGGCCAGGGGATCGCTTCGCCGGCCGCCCAGGCCGGTGGTTTGCCGCCCGGCACCCTGCCGACCAGGAGGAAGCCCAGGTAGACCAGCCAGGCGAGCGTGACGACGATCAGGGGACCGAGGATGAAGGCGACTCCGGAGACCATCCCGAGCGTGCCCCAGAACCGGCTCAGGAGGCCGGTGCGGAAGGCCCACAAGCCGACGTAGATGAAGACGGCGATCAGGCCGAGGCCGCCGGCGAGCCCGAGGCCCGAGACCAGGGCGGCCAACGAGGCTTCGCTGGTCGCGTGTTCGGCTCGGTTGTCTTCGACCTTGGTTCGTTCGCAGGCCGCCGAAGCGGTTTCGCCCGACTTCGGTTCGTACTTTTCGGCGAAGTCTTCGGCGCCCTTTTCCTTCAGCTCTTCGGCGCATTCGCCTTTGACTTCGGTAATGGAAAGGCTCGACTTCGGGGTGCCGTTGACGAACTGGTCGGCCGCTTCGTGGCGAATGCCGATCGTCAGCGCCGAGGAGACCGCGAGGAACAGCGGCGCGATCAGGACCAGCCCGATCAGCTGGGAGCGGACCCGGGGGCTGCGCGCCTGGTCGGCACGGAACAGGTAGAAGAGCGGCAGGGCCAGCAGGACGAAGCCGAGCGTCTGCAGAATGCCGGTCAGCGTCACCGAGCCCTTGTGTTCGTAGGTCGAGCGCAGCACTTCGGCATCGCCGGTCCCATGCACCTGGTTGGCGAAGTTGGAGCCGAGCAGGAGGACGACGGCGAGCAGCGTCGCGACGCCGGCCGGCACCGCCCACTTCTTCTCGAACGCGAGGATCTGGCTGCGGGTCCTGTTCACGGCTGCGTACGCTACATGCCGTGAGCGAGTCCCTGCCGACCCGCGTCGTCCCGCTCGAGGCTGGCGCCGGTCCCGAAAACCCGCCCTGCCCAGCCTGCGGCGAGCCGCTCTTCGGCTGGCTCGAACGCCAGCTCGACCTTGCCGGGCCGATCAGCCGCTGCGAGAGCTGCGGCCTCGGGGTCGTCGGCGAGGGCGACCCGGGTGAGGCGCTGCACACGCTCGACCGGCTCAGCTCCGAGCGGGGCATTCGGATCGGCAACCGCGCCAGCTACGCCTGCGCGCTCGGCTCCGCCGGCTGGGCCGGAATCGAGCCGGGCGCCCGCTATCTGTTCACGGTCGAGGCCGTGCGCCGCCTCGTCGCCCGCCGCGACCAGGTCGTCAGCTCGGCCCGCTGGGCGCCGCTGGCCGGTCTCGCCGCCACCTGGCAGACGCTGCTGAACAGCGTCACCTTCGGCCACAACGTCGCCCTCGCCGCCTTCGGCCGCGCTCGCTCGGTTCCCGCCGACGCGCCCTGGAAGCGCTTCATCGATGGCCTCGCCAGCATCGTCCTCGCGATCCCAGCCCTGGCAATCGCACTCCCGGTCGAGCTCGCCGGCGGCCTCTTCCGCCGCGGCGCGGTGATCAAGCTGCGCCTCGAGCTGCTCTGAGACGGGCGACCGCCCCCGATGTCGTGGCGCCTTTGTCGCTCC
>DATKLT010000039.1:0-55933 GCA_035542315.1 Solirubrobacterales bacterium
GGCGGCGCGTGATCACCCCGTGCTGGCGGCGCACCAGCGCCCAAACCTGGGCGCTTGAGTGGCCATCGCTCCTCGATCGTGACGTTGTACGGGCTATAGGCCGTACAAGGTGGCGAGGGAGTGGGATCTCCCCCGCGGCGCAGGCGCTCGCCTCCTTCACTGCTGCTGTTCTGTCCTACGATGCCGCGCGATGAGCAGCGCGAGCGTTCCCTGGGCTGGACGGGCGGTGGCGATCGTCCACGACTGGTTCCAGGGGTATCACGGCTCCGAGCGGGTGGTGGAGGCGATTGCCGACGACGTGCTGGCCGAGGCGGGGCGGGTCGACGTGCTCACCTTCAGCGCCGAGCGGTCGCTGCTGCCGCCGCGGCTGGCGGCGCGGATCGTGCGCGAATCGCGGCTGGCGCGGCTGCCGGGACTGCGGCAGGTCGGGCACGATCCCGGTCGCTGGCGCTACCTGCTGCCCTACATGCCGCGCTACTTCCGCTCGCTCGACCTCTCTCCCTACGACCTCGTCGTCGTCTCCTCCCACGCCTGCGCGATCAACGCCTCGCCGCCGGCCGCGACCCCCTGCGTTCTCTACTCGCACACGCCGATGCGATACGCCTGGCTACCCGACACCGAGCGCGGGCGGATCGGCGGCGTTCGCGGGGCGGGGCTGCGGGCAGTCTCGGGCTGGTTACGGAAGCAGGACCGGGCGGCGGCGCAGCGACCCGACCGGGTGGTGGCCAACTCGACCGCGGTCGCCGAGCGGATCCGCCGCTTCTACGGGCGCGAGGCCGACGTCGTCCACCCGCCGGTCGAGCTGGGCGACCTCGGCGCCGGGGCGAGCGACGAGCGCGACCGCTTCCTCTGGGTCGGCCGCCTCGTCCCCTACAAGCGCCCGCTCGAGGTCGCCGAGGCCTTTCGCGGGCTGCCGCAGCGACTGACGATGGTCGGGATCGGGCCGCAGGAAGAGGAGCTACGGACGACGCTGCCCGAGAACGTCGAGCTGCGCGGCTGGATCTCACGCGAGGAGCTGGTCGGCCTCTACCGGCGCGCGGCCGGGTTCCTCCACGTCGGCGAGGAGGACTTCGGGATCACGATGGTCGAGGCGCTCGGCGCCGGGGCGCCGGTGATCGCGCTCGACGCCGGCGGCGCCCGCGACATCGTCCGCGACGGCGTCGACGGCGTCCTGGTCGGGGAGGTGAGCGCCGCCACCCTGCGCGCCGCAGTCGAGCAGGTCGCCACCGCCGAATGGGATCCCGAACGCCTGCGCGAGCGCGCCGCCGACTTCTCCCGCGCGCGCTTCGCCAGCCAGATGCGCGAGCTGATCGCGGCGACGATGGAGGCGGAGGGATGAGCGGCAGGGCGACGAGCCGCTGCGAGCGCGTCCTCTTCGAGGTCGGCGACCGGATCGAGGAGCTGCTGCGGGCGATCGCCGCCGAGCGACGCGACCCGACCCTGCTCGACGTCGGCTGCTGGGACGGCGCCTTCAGCAGCCGCTGCGGTGCCGCACTGGGAGCGAAGCGGCTGCTCGGGATCGAGGTCTACGAGGAGCAGGCGGCGGTGGCCGAGGCGCGTGGCCTCGAGGTCGCCCGAGTCGACCTCGAAACCGCCCGGTTCCCCTGGCAGGACGACAGCGTCGACGTCGTCGTCTGCAACCAGGTGCTCGAGCACCTGAAGAACGTCTGGCTGCCGATGACCGAGATGAACCGGGTGCTGCGCCCCGGCGGCCACGCGGTCCTCTCGGTGCCGAACCTGGCCAGCCTCCACAACCGCGTCCTGCTCGGGCTCGGTCGCCAGCCGACCTCGATCCGCATCTTCGGTCCGCACGTCCGTGGCTTCGCCTTCAGCGCATTCTGCGAGCTGGTCGAGCGCGGCGGCGCCTATGAGATCGAGCGTCGCGAGAGCGCCGGCTTCCACCCCCTCCCGCCCCGCGCGGCCCGGCCGCTGAACCAGCTCTGGCCCAGTGCCGGCCACACGACGATCGTCCTCGCCCGCAAGACCGGCGCCGCGCCTCCGTGGCTCGACTACATCGGCGGCGAGGTCGAGGGCGGGATGCAGACCTTCTACGGCTAGGCGCCCGCGGGCGTCTCCGGCGGCGGCCGTTTGGTGATCGCCGCCGAGCGGCCCTGGGTCGCGTAGATCCAGCGCGAGCGCCGGGAGAAGACCGGGCCGGTCTTGAGCCGGTCGGTGCGGCGGACGAGGACCAGGGAGACGATCGCCCCGACCAGGGCGATGCCCGCCGAGGCGGCGAAAGTGACCTGGAAGGCGGTGACGTGCGAGGCGATCACCTCCGGCCGGATCAGTTCGATCAGGTGGCCGCCGACGTGGTTGATCCCGGACTGCTCGGCCTTCTGGATCAGTTCGTGGCCTTCGACGTTCTGCTGCGCCGTCGGATGGATTCCGTGTTCGGCGAACTTTTCGTCGAGGGTGCTGAAGTTGACGCCGAGCTCGACGGCGGAGAGGGCGGCGATCCCGATCGCCCCTCCGAGCTGCTCGGAGGTGTTGATCATCCCCGCCGCCTCACCGCTGTCGCTTGGCGGCACGGCGCCGAGCCCGGTCGGATCGTTGACGGTGAGGACGATGCCGAGGCCGAGGCCCTGCAGCAGCAGTCCGGGGATCAGCGCGACGGCGCTCTCCTGGGATGCCGTCAGGGCGAGCACGACGCCCGAGAGCGAGAGGACGAGAAAGCCGGCGACCAGGGGCCAGCGGCCGCCGAAGCGATCGAACGCTTTGCCGGCGAGCGGGCCGGCGAGGATGATCGGCACCGTCGCCGGGATCAGCGCGATCCCCGCCGTCGCCGGCGAGACACCGACGACCAGGAGCAGGAAGAACGGCGTCAGGAAGCCGAGGCCGAGCTCGACCATCCCGGCCAGGAACTGGCTCAGGTTGGAGGCGAGGAAGTTGTCGTGGCGGAAGAGGCGGAACTGCATCATCGGGTTGGCGGCGCGGCGCTCGACGAGGACGAAGATCGGCAGGAAGACGACCCCGACGACGATCGGGATCACGGTCGCAGCGTCACCCCAGCCTTCAGTCGGTCCCTGGCTGAGGCCGAAGACGATCGCGCCGACGGCGATCGCGAAGCTGACGACGCCGGGCAGGTCGAGGTCGCGCGAGGCGTCGGGGTCGGGGTCCAGCCGCGGCGTCGCCCGCAGGGTGAGGAAGATGGCGACGATCGCCAGCGGCACGTTGACGAGGAAAACGAGACGCCAGTCGATCGAGGTCAGCACGCCGCCCAGCACCGGGCCCAGCGCGGCGAAGAAGGCGGAGGCGCCGGCGAGGATCCCGAGCGCGCTGCCGCGGCGCTCCTCGGGGTAGACGGCGGCGACGATCGCCAGCGCCGTCGGCATCATCAGCGCCGCGCCGCAGCCCTGCACGGCGCGGGCCGCGATCGCCCACTCCATGTTCTGGGCGGCCCCCATCGCCGTCGTCGCAAGTGCGAACAGCACCCCTCCCCAGACGAAGACCCGGCGCAACCCGAAGAGGTCGCCAAGCCGGCCGCCGAAGACCATCAGCGCCGCCAGGGGCAGGATGTTGGCGGTCATCAGCCACTGGCCCTGAGAGGTAGAGCCGCCGAGCGCGTCGATCGCGTCCGGCGAGGCGAGCGGCACCGCGGTCTGGTCGACCAGGATCATCGAGCTCGCCAGCGTCATCGCCACGAGCGTGATCCCGGTCTTCTTCATGTCGTCCTCACCAGGGCAGCTGGTCGGCGATCTCGGCGAGCCGGGGCGCGGTCTGGTCGCGCCCGCTGAGCAGCGGCTCGGAGACCTGCCACTCGACCCCGACGTCGGGATCGTCCCAGGCGATCCCGGCCTCGGTCGCGGGGTCGTAGTAGCTGGAGACGAGATAGGTGACGTCGGCGACGTCGCTGAGGACGACGAAGCCGTGGGCGAAGCCGACCGGGACGTAGAGCTGGCGATGGCGCTCGTCGTCGAGCACGTGCGCCTCCCACTGGCCGTAGGTCTCCGAGTCGCGGCGCAGGTCGACGGCGACGTCGAGGATCGCGCCGCGGCCGCAGCGCAGCAGCTTCGCCTGCCCCGGCTCGGTCTGGAAGTGCAGCCCGCGCAAGGTCCCCTTGCCCGAGCGCGAGTGGTTGTGCTGGACGAACTCGGCGTCGACACCGAGGGCCGCCCAACTGGCGCGGCTGAAAGTCTCGACGAAGAAGCCGCGCTCGTCGCCGTGGACCGCGGGCTCGAGCAGAACGACGCCGTCGAGCTTCGTCGGCAGGACCTCTGGCATCAGCTCAGCCGAGCGCCTTCCCGTACTGCTTTTCGTAGTACTCGCGGTACTCGCCGGAGCGGATCGGGCCCCACCACTCCTCGTTCTCGCGGTACCAGGAGACGGTGCGCTCGAGGCCCTCGGCGAAGTGGACCTGGGCCTCCCAGCCGATCTCGGTCCGCAGCTTCTCGGAGCTGAGCGAGTAGCGGCGGTCGTGGCCGGGACGGTCGGTGACGTACTCGATCTGCGACTCGTCTCCCCCAGCCAGCTCGATCACCCGCCGCACGACCTCGATGTTCTCGCACTCGTCGGGGCCGCCGACGTTGTAGGCCTCGCCAGCGCGACCGTCGAGCAGGACGGCATGGATGCCGCGGCAGAAGTCCTCGACGAAGAGCCAGTTGCGGACCTGCTTGCCGTCGCCGTAGACCGGCAGCGAGTCGCCGTGCAGCGCGTTCAGCACCATCAGCGGGATCAGCTTCTCCGGGTACTGGCGCGGGCCGTAGTTGTTGGAGCCGCGGACGATCGAGGCGTTGATCCCGTAGGTGTGGAAGTGGGCGGAGACGAGCAGGTCGCCGGCGGCCTTGGTCGCCGAGTAGGGCGAGGAGGGGTCCAGCGGCGAGGTCTCGGTGAAGGAGCCGGAATCGATCGAGCCGTAGACCTCGTCGGTGGAGACCTGGAGGTAGCGCTCGACGCCGAGCTCGCGGGCGGCGTCGAGCAGGGTGCCGGTGCCGATCACGTGGGTGCGGGCGAAGGCGTCCTGATCTTCGATCGAGCGGTCGACGTGGGACTCGGCGGCGAAGTTGACGACGGCGTCGACCCCGGCCATCGCCTCGCGCACGGCGACGGGATCCTCGATCGCGCCCTCGATCAGCGGCGTGCCCGCGGGCAGGTTCTCGCGGCGACCGGCGTAGGTGAGCTTGTCGAGGACGACGACCTCGTGGTCGGCGCCGACGAGGCGGACGTAGGTCGAACCGATGAACCCGGCGGCGCCGGTGACCAGCAGCTTCATGCAGCTTCCTCCGCTTCTCGTTGGGCCAGGTAGCCGGCGAGGCCATCGTGCCAGGACGGCAGGCGGATCGCGTGCTCGCGCTGGCTGGTCAGCGCCGAGAAGGACGGCCGCGGCGCCAGGGCGCCGAATTCAGCGCTGGTGATCGAGAGCACCCCGCACTCGACCTTGGCCTGCTCGAAGATCTCGCGGGCGAACTCATACCAGGAGCAGCGCCCCGCGGCCGCCATGTGGTGGATCCCGTACTCGACCCCCTCGATCAGCCGCACCAGGCCGTAGGCGAGGTGCCACGTGTAGGTCGGCGAGCCGATCTGGTCGCGGACGACCGTGACCTCGTTGTGGGTCTCGGCCAGGCGCAGCATCGTCTCGACGAAGTTCTTGCCGCCGACGCCGAAGAGGCCGGCGGAGCGGACGATGAAGTGACGCTTGTTGGCGGCGGCGACAGCCTCCTCGCCGGCCAGCTTGGTGCGGCCGTAGGCGCCGAGCGGCGCCGGCTGGTCGCTCTCGACGTAGGGCTCGCGCTTGGCGCCGTCGAAGACGTAGTCGGTCGAGACGTGGACGACCCGGGCTTCGACTTCGGCGGCCGCGGCGGCGACGTTGCCGGCACCGGCCCCGTTGACGGCGAAGGCGGCCTCCTCGGCTTCCTCGGCGCCGTCGACGTCGGTCCAGGCGGCGCAGTTGAGGACGACGTCGGGGCGCTCGAGCTCCATCCGCCGCCGCAGCGCCTCCGGGTTGGTGACGTCGAGCTCGGCACGGCCGAAGCCGGCGATCTCGTGACCGGCGTTGCCGGCCGCGAGCATCACGTCGCGGCCGAGCATCCCGGCCGCCCCGGTGACGAGCAGCTTCACGCCCCAACCTCCACTAGACGATTTCGATCTCGCAGCTGTCGCCGACCAGCAGGCGCAGGGTCTTGGGCAGGCCGTCGCTGCGGGTCAGCTTCACGTTGCGGCCGAGCAGGCTGGCCTCCATCCGGGTACCGAGATCTTCGACCACCGAGCCGGCGAGGACGATCGAGTGCTCGACCTCGGCGCGCCGGATCGCGACGTCGTCGCCGATCGAGGTGTAGGGGCCGATGTAGGCGTCCTCGATCGTGGCGCCGGCGCCGATCACGGCCGGGCCGCGGACGACCGAGCGGGTCAGCGAGGCGCCGGGCTCGAGCACGACCCTGCCCTCGACCCGCGAGTCCTCGTCGACATCGCCCTCGACCCGGGTCTCGACCTCCTCGAGCACGAGCCGGTTGGCCTCGAGCATGTCGGCGAGCTGGCCGGTGTCCTTCCACCAGCCGCGGACGATCTCCGACTGAACCCGGCGCTCGTCGTCGATCAGGCCCTGGATCGCCTCGGTGATCTCGTACTCGCCGCGCCAGGATGGCTCCAGGGCTTCGGCGGCGGTGAAGATCAGTGGGCTGAAGAGGTAGACGCCGACCAGGGCCAGGTTCGACGGCGGCTCCTTCGGCTTCTCGACCAGGCGCACGATCCGCTCGCCGTCGAGCTCGGCGACACCGTAGTGCTCGGGCTCCTCGACCGCGGTGAGCAGGATCAGCGCGTCGGGCTGCTCGGACTCGAAGGTCGAGACGAGCCCGCGGAGGCCGTCACGGAGCAGGTTGTCGCCGAGGTACATGACGAACGGCGAGTCGCCGATGAAGTCCTTGGCAGTGAGGACCGCGTGGGCGAGGCCGGCGGGGCGGTCCTGGACGATGTAGGTGATGCGGGCGCCGAAGGCGGAGCCGTCGCCGGCCGCCGCGCGGATCTCGTCGCCGGTCTCGGGGGCGATGATGATCCCGATCTCCTCGACCCCGGCCTCGACCAGAGCCTCGATCCCGTAGAAGAGCACGGGCTTGTTGGCGACCGGCACCAGTTGCTTGGCCGACGTGTGGGTGATCGGCCGCAACCGCGTCCCCGCGCCGCCGGAAAGGATCAATCCCTTGAGGGGCTCCATGCGAGGCTTCAACACTACTTCTTGGCGAAAGAGGCGGCGGACGCACCGGGACGAGAGGTAGCCTCCCGGGCGATGAACCCCCTCAAACGAGCCAGGTCGGAGGCTCCGCTCGATCCGACGCCGGCGTATTTGGACGTGCGCCGGGCCTTTGCCAACAGCTATCTGCTGGGCGATGGGCTGGAGATCGGAGCGCTGCACCAGCCTCTGCCCGTACCGCCCCACGCCCACGTTCGCTACGTCGACCGGATGCTGACGCCGGACCTGCGCCGCGAGTACCCCGAGCTGGCCGACTGGGACCTGACCGAGGTCGCCGTCGTCGACGACGGCGAGCGGCTGCTGACGATCGCCGACGAGAGCCAGGACTTCATCGTCGCCAACCACTTCCTCGAGCACTGCGAGAACCCGATCGGCACGATCGAGACCCACCTCTCGAAACTGAAGCCGGGCGGCGTCCTCTTCTACGCGGTCCCCGACAAGCGCTACACCTTCGACTTCCGGCGGCCGCTGACCCCGGTCGAGCACATGGTCGGCGACTACGAGGACGGGCCCGAGGGCTCCCGCGCCGGGCACTACCGCGAGTGGGCCGAGCTGGTCACCGAGGCGCCGACCGCGGTCAAGCGCGAGGCGCCGAAGACCGACGAGGAGATCGACGCCCGCGCCCGCGAGCTGGAAGCGGCCAAGTACTCGATCCACATGCACGTCTGGACCCAGGCCGAGTTCCTCGAGATGATCCTCACCTGCCGGCGGAGCTTCGGCGAGAGCTTCGACATCGAGGCCGCCGCCCGCACCGGCATCGAGTTCGTCGTCGTCCTGCGCAAGGCCGGCGCCTTCCCGGTGCCGCCGGCACCGCCGCCGCCCCCCGCCAACCCCGGGCCGCCGCCAACCCCCCCAGGCGAGCTGGAGCTGTGGAAGGGACGGGCGCGCAAGGCCTGGACGCTGGTCCGCAACGACATCCGGCGCTGGAGGGCACGCTCATAGACGCCGCGGCGACCGCGGGCGAGGCGCCAGTCGCGATCGAAGCCCGCAACCTGAAGAAGACCTTCCGCATCCCCACCAACCGGGTCGACTCGCTCAAAGAGCGGATCCTGCGGCCCTACGCATCCGGCGAAGTCCGGGTCCTCAAAGCGCTCGACGACGTCTCCTTCGAGATCCACCAGGGGGAGTTCTTCGGCATCGTCGGCCGCAACGGCTCCGGCAAGAGCACGCTGTTGAAGCTGCTGGCCAGCATCTACCGCGCCGACGGCGGCCGGTTGCGGATGGCGGGGCGCCTCGCTCCCTTCATCGAGCTCGGCGTCGGCTTCAACCCGGAGCTGACCGGGCGCGAAAACGTGATCCTCAACGGGGTGATGATGGGCCTCACCCCGCAGCAGACGCGGGAGCGGCTGCCGGCGGTGATCGAATTCGCCGAACTCGAGGACTTCGCCGACCTGAAACTGAAGAACTACTCCTCGGGGATGCTGGTCCGGCTCGCCTTCGCGGCGATGCTCGAGGCCGACGCCGACGTGCTGCTGATCGACGAGGTGCTCGCGGTCGGCGACGCCGCCTTCCAGCAGAAGTGCGCCGACGCCTTCCACGAGATGAAAGCGGCGGGCAAGACGATCATCCTCGTCACCCACGAGATGTCGACGGTCGAGACCTACTGCCACCGGGCGATGCTGCTGGACTCGGGCCGGGTCAGGCACATCGGCGACCCCGGTCAGATCGGGCGCGAGTACCTACAGCTCAACTTCGAACGCGGCAGCCCGGCCGATCACGCGAAGGCGCTGGCGGGCAGCGAGGAGGTGCGGCTGCTCGAGGCCTGGCTCGAGGACGAGGCCGGCAAGCGGGTCGAAAACGGCGAACACGGCCAGCGGCTGCGGCTGAGGGCCGAGTTCGAGGCGCTGCAGGAGAGCCCCGGCCTCAGCGTCTCCTTCGCGATCGCCGACGCCAACGGCACCGCGGTCGCCGTCATCGCCGCCGACGCCCTCGGCGCCGCGGGGTCCAAGCAACTGGCGGCCGGAGACCGGATCTCGTTCGGGGCCGAGTTCGAGAACCTGCTGGCGCCCGGCCGCTACATCCTCCACTGCGGGGTCAACCGCAGCGAGGCGACGGGGGTCGCCCTCTACGTGCACAGCGCCCTCGACTTCGTCGTCTTCGGCGCGCCGCTCGGCGGCATCGTCAGCCTGCCGCACGAGGCGCGGGCTCGAATCGGCAAGGACGGACCTGGATGAGCGCCGAGGCGCAGTCGCAGCTGCGCGAGGTGCGCGGCCCCTCGGCCCTCGGCGGCGGCACCCGCCGCTTCTTCGACCTGCTCTGGCTGATGGCGGCGACCGAGTTCAAGCGCGTCTACCACGGCACCGTGCTCGGCTACGTCTGGTCGCTGGCAAGGCCGCTGATGCTGTTCGGCGTCCTCCTCTTCGTCTTCACCCAGGTCTTCAAACTCGGCAGTGAACTCCCCGACTACCCCGTCCTGCTGCTGCTCGGAATCGTCAACTTCACCCTCTTCCAGGAAGCGACGACCGAAGCGGTCACCTCGGTCGCCCGCCAGGAGGGGGTCGTCCGCAAGACTCAGTTCCCACGTCTGGTGATCCCCCTTTCCTCGGTGCTCACCTGCAGCTTCACCTTCTGCCTCAACCTGGTCGTCGTCTTCGTCTTCATCCTTGCCTGGGGTGTCGACCCAACCTGGACCTGGCTGCTGTACCCGATCGCGGTGGCGGCACTTCTGCTGCTGACCGCGACGGCCAGCATGGGCCTCTCGGTCCTCTACGTTCGGTTCCGCGACGTCGCGATCATCTGGACGGTCGTGGCCCAGGTTCTCTTCTACGCGACGCCGGTGGTCTATCCAATCGACCGTCTCCAAAACGAGACGCTCGAACGCATCCTGATGTTCAATCCCCTGGCGGTGATCATCGAGCAGATTCGGGTCTGGGTCCTCGAACCCGGAGCACCCACCGCAGCTGAGGTCGCCGGCGGGAAGCTGTATCTGCTGCCGGCCTTCTTCATCTACGTCGCCGCCTGCATCTTCGGGGTCTGGATCTTCAAGCGCGAAGCGCCCAGGATCGCCGAGGAAATCTGAGCGACGCCTAGCCTGCCGGGCAGACCCAGGCTGGCTGGCTCGCTTCGACCATCAGGTACCAGGGCAGCGGGGATTCGTCGGCGGGGACCGTCAGCTCGACCGCCGAGCCGCCCGGAGCCGCTTCGGCCTGGACCGGGTATTCGCCGCTGGCGAAGCGGCGCAGGCTGAGCTTGGCTTCGCCGCCGGGCGCAACCTCGATCCGGTTCGTGCCCGGGGCCAGCGCCGTCTCCGGCTTTTCCCCAGCCGGCAGGCGCTGACAGCCGGCGCCAGGCTCGGCGAAGGCGCCGGGTTCGATCACGGTCGAGAGCGGCAGCGCCTGGGCGAGGACGAGGTCGGCCTGGCGGCGGCCGGCGGGCGGCGCCGTTTCGAGCTCGGCCTGCGTGTAGGCGGGCGAGCCGAATTCGTCGATCGCTTCGAAGTAACGCGCGGCGGAGACGTCGATCAGGGCGCCGGTGCCCGCGACCTCGGGGCTGAGCGCGAATTCCGGATCGACGGTGGGACGGGCGATCTCCAGCGCCGCCGTGTCGGAGCGGGTCAGCGTCGTCTGTTCCTGGAAGAAGTTCTTGCCGTACTTGAGGACGACGAGGTTGCCGGCGAGGATCAGCGCCGTGACGGCGAAGCCGGCGAGGACCGTGCGGCGGCCGATCCGCACCCCCTGCAACAGGTTGGCGATGACCATGAGGACGAAGAAGGCGCCGAGATACTGGTAGCGGCTGGCGGTCGGCTCGCGGCCGGGGATGAAGTTGAAGGCGGTGAGGAACCAGTTGACGAGGGCCGCCGCCGCGACCGGCCAGGTGCCCACCGGGATGCCGCGCTGGCGGTAGGCGCGATAACCGAAGCAGACGACGAGGGCGACGACCAGGGCCCGGCCCCAGACGGGATCGGCCGAACCGGTCGTCGGGTCGGTGCCGAGCCCGAGGAGGGCGCCAACGGTGACGGCGATGCTTTCCGCGACGTAGCGGGGTGAGGCGAGGACGTTGTGGAGGCTGAGGTGCGATTCGGCGTTGTGCCCCCAGCCGGCGTACCAGACCGCGAATAGGGCGACCGGGACGACGACGGCGAAGGCGCGGCGGCGCCAGCTCGAGCGCGGGCCGAGCCCGATCGCCACCGCGCCGGCGACGGCGAAGGCGATGCCGACGCTGGAGAAGCCGAAGCAGAGGATGAGGAAGAGGCAGGCGAGCCGATCGCCGAGCTGGTCTTCGCGCTCGAGCGCCAGCAGCATCGCCAGGCCGAAGACGATCGAGCCGACATAGCTGAGCTCAAAGGTCCAGAGCAGGACCTCGTAGGCGGGGCCGAGGAAGAGGACGACGACCGCGGCGAAGAGCGCCAGCCAGGGACCGACGCGGCGGCGCAGGTAGACGTAGAGGAGCGCCGCGGCGGCCAGCAGGAGAACCACGAGGAGGACGAATTCCGGCCGCGCCGAGGTCATCCCGAAGATCCGCAGCGAGGCCTGCATGATCAGCACCGGGATCAGGACGATGTGCTCGTTGTGCGGTTCGAGCAGGGCGTCGGCGGTCAGGTGCCGCCGGTTCATCAGGAACTCCCAGCAGTCGCCGAAGAAGGTGAGGTGGGCGGTGAGGACGAGGATCAGCACCGCTGCGGCGGCCATCGCCAGCCCGAGGAGCAGGTTCGGGCCGTTCGCTCGGATCGTCCTCTGCATCGGCGGCTGAGTGTATTGGCGGGGCCGGTGGCCGCCGCCGCTCAGCGGGCGCGGAGGGAGACCGTGGCGAAGCCGAGCAGGCCGGCCGCGGCGAGGACGATGGCGAGGACCGAATAGGAGCTGCCCGGCGGCGGGCTCAGCTCCGGCGCGTAGAGAAAGAGGACGAAGGCGGCGTTGAAGGCGACGAGGCCGATTCCCAGCGGCCGCCAGCTCGCGTAGGCGCCGACGGCGCAGGCCGAGAGCGCCAACAGCGGTACCGCCAGGCTGCCGACGTGGATCGTCGTCCCCGAGCCGGGGCCGCCGAACATCAGCAGCACCCAGACCAGGCAGGCAGCCGCGAGGAGGCCGAGCGCGGTCAGGGCGAAGCTCCACTCGGGACCGCCGGGGGGACCGGCGCGGGAGCGAAAGAGGTAGCGGCAGAGCATCGCCAGCGGCCCGATCAGAAGGAAGCCGATACAGGGCAGGAGCGAGAAGAAGCGCGGGAAGCGGATGGCGATGATCGCGTTGCCGAGGTCACCGTCGCCGGCCTGGACGATCGCCTTGTGGACTTCGCCGGCGCCGAGGAGCTGGGTGACGTTGCCCCACTTGTTCTCGAGGGCGCCGCCGAGGCCGGCTTCGCGGTAGCCGTCGACGATCGTCTGCAGCGACCCGCGGTCGTCGATTTCCAGCGAGCCGCCGAGCTGCCACTTGATCAGGCGATCGCCGGGCGGGTCGAACCATCGCTGGTAGGCGCTCCAGGGGGCGAGGAGGACGAACCCGACCAGCAGCGCGACGCCGAGCCAGCGCCAGCTCGGCATCGCGCGCAGCGCCGCCAGGCCAAGCAGCGGGATCGCGAAGAAGACGCTGGAGCCGTGCGCCAGCATCGCCAGCGCCAGCAGGCCGGCGAAGAGGGCACCGGCCCATGGCTGCCGGGACCAGCGGCGCCAATCCCCGTCGAGCACCATCGCCAGCGCCGCCAGGAGGAAGGCGGCGGCGAGCAGCTTCGGCCAGACGAAGAAGCCGTGGACGATCGCGATGTCGCTGACCAGGGCCGCGATCATGCCCAGCGCTCGCGGCAAGGGCCGCAGCCTGGCGGCGCAGAGGACGGCCCAGGCGCCGAGGACCCAGAGCTGCTGGAGGACGATCCCGATCAGCTGGTAATGGAGGTCGTGCGCGTCCCAGCCGAACGGTCGCTGGGCCAGCGTGTACCCGATCTGCAGCGGCGGGCGGTCGCTGGAGAGCCAGTCGGCGAAGGGGGGCGGCGTGCCGTCGTGGCCGTGGACGTAGAACCAGTCGGCGAAGTAGCGGGGGATCGCGTTGTCGGTGGGGAGTTCCTGCGAGAACCGGGTCGAGGCGAGTTCGAGCGAGCTGTGGATGCCGCCGTGGTCGAAGCCGAGGAAGGCGATGAAGACGCTGGCCAGCGCCCAGAGCGCGAGCGGGACCGCGAGCCGGCGCAGCAGGGCGCGGTCGAAGCCCCCTTCGAAGCCGAGCCAGGCGATCCCGCCGAGCGAGCCGAGGACGATCATGAAGGAGACCGTCTGGCCGAGCACCGGGAAGCCGAAGAAGGCCCAGAAGACGAGCATCGCGCTGGCACCGGAGGCGAGCAGGGCGACCCCGAGCAGCAGGGTGAGGCTGCGCAGGCCGAGGCGGGCCGCGAGCAGGACGGCGAAGACCGCCGGAGCCGCGGTCAGCACCAGGTGCTCTGCGAGCAGAGCGAGAAGCTCGGCGTCACCGCTCATCGCGGCCTGCCGTGGAGGACCCCACCATCGGGCGACAGCTTCGCACCGATGTCAAGCGAGGCGTAGCCCCTGAGTGGTCCGGGTACACTGCGCCGGAATGTCAGAGCAGGCCACTTCGACGAGTCCTCTTCGGCAGGGGGACGCGGAAGCGGAATACGGAGCCTCGTACTTCGCCAACTACTGGGGCGACGCCGGGCCCTACGAGCGCAACGAGCGCTGGCTCGCGTTCTTCGCCGGGGTCGCCGACGGCATCGTCCGCGACCTCCAGCCCGCCTCGGTGCTGGATGCCGGCTGCGCGATGGGCTTCCTGGTCGAGGCGCTGGCGCAGCGCGGCGTCGACGCGCAGGGCGTCGACGTGTCGGAGTACGCGATATCCCAGGTCGACAAGGCGGTGGCCGAGCGCTGCCGCGTCGGCTCGGTCACCGACCCGCTCGAGCGCCGCTACGACCTGATCGCCTGCATCGAGGTGCTGGAGCATCTGCCGCCGGCCGAAGCCGATGCCGCCCTCGCCAACCTCTGCGGCGCGACCGACCGCCTGCTCCTCTCCTCGACCCCGGCCGACTTCGGCGAGCCGACCCACGTCGGCGTGCGGGCGCCGGAGGACTGGGCGGAGAAGCTGGCCCAGCTCGGCTTCCTGCGCGAGCCGGAGGTCGACCTCAGCTACGTCTCGCCCTGGGCGGCGCTCTACGTCCGCCGCGAGGAGACCCTCGGCGAGACCGTGCGGCGCTATGACCGCTCCTGGTACCGGCTGCGGCAGGAGACGATCGAGCTGCGCCACTCGATCCTCTCTTCCCAGAGCCGGATCGCCGAGCTCGAAGCCGGCGGCGAGCGCTCCAAGCTGCAGGCGGAGCTGGAGCTGCGCAACCGCGAACTGCTCGAACTGCGCGACCTGCTGATCGGCAAGAACGCCGAACTGGGCCACGCGATGGGGCGCCTGGTCGCCCTCGAAGACCGTTCGCAGCGGATCGCAGGCGCCCAGCAGCGGCTCTCGAAGGTGCCGGGGCTGGGACGGCTGTTCGGCCTGCTGATCGGCCTGCTCCGCGGCCGCCAGGGCTAGCGGCCGAGATGTCCTCGCCCCGCTTCTCGATTCTCACCCCGGTCTACGAAACGCCGCCCAAGGTGCTGGAGCGGATGATCCGCTCGGTGCGCCGGCAGAGCTGCGGCGACTGGGAGCTGTGCCTTGCCGACGACGGCTCGCAAGCGCCGCACGTCGCCGCGATCCTCGCGCGGGCGAGCGCCGAGGACCCGCGGGTGCGGGTGATCCGGCGCGAGCGCAACGAGGGCATCGTCGCCGCCTCCAACGCGGCCCTGGCGGCGGCCGGCGGCGAGTTCGTCGTCCTCCTCGACCACGACGACGTCCTCCACCCCGACGCGCTCGCCCTCGTCGGCGAGGCGATCGACCGCGAGCCCGACGCGGACTACGTCTACACCGACGAGGACAAGATCGACCTCGGCGGCCACCACTCGAGCCCGTTCTTCAAGCCCGGCTGGTCGCCGGAGCGAATGCGGACGCAGATGTACACCTGCCACCTGAGCACGCTGAGACGAGCGCTGGTCGAGGAGGTCGGCGGCTTCGACCCCGAGTTCGAGGGGTCCCAGGACTGGGACCTGGTCCTCAGGGTGACCGAGCGGGCGCGGCGGGTGCTGCACGTGCCGCGGGTGCTCTACCACTGGCGGATGCTGGCGAGCTCGGCCGCCGACGACGCAGCCGCCAAGCCCTGGGCCTTCGAAGCCGGCAAGCGCGCGGTGCAGGCGCACTGCGACCGGACCGGCTTCCCGGCGCAGGTCGAGATCGACGCCGAGGACCCGGGCATCCTCCACCTGGAACCGCGACTCGAGCGCGAGCCGCTGGTCAGCATCATCATCCCGACCGCCGGGCAGACACGGATGATCCGCTTCGAGGAGAAGGTGCTCGTCGTCCACTGCGTGCGCAGCATCGTCGAGCGCTCGAGCTACGAGAACTACGAGATCGTCTGCGTGATCGACGGCTCGGTGCCGGCGACGGCGATCGAGGAGCTGCGCGAGATCGCCGGCGAGCGCCTGCGCCTGGTCGAGTTCAGCGGCCGCTTCGACTTCTCGGCCAAGATCAACCTCGGCGCCGTCAACAGCCGTGGCGAGCACCTGCTGCTGCTCAACGACGACATCGAGGTGGCGACGCCCGACTGGCTCGAGCGGATGGTGATGTACTCCGGCAGCGAGGGGGTCGGCGCCGTCGGCGCCCGCCTGCTCTGGGACGACGACCGCCTCCAGCACGTCGGCATCGACTTCGACGAAGGCCTTCCCAACCACGTCTACCGCGGCTTCTCCGGCGAGCACCGCGGCTACTTCAACGCGGTCCTGATCGCCCGCAACTGCCTCGCCGTCACCGGCGCCTGCGTGATGAGCCCACGAGAGGCCTTCGAGGGGGTCGGCGGCCTGACGCGGACGCTGCCGGTCAACTTCAACGACATCGACTATTGCCTGAAGCTGCACCAGGCCGGCTACCGCACGGTCTACGACCCCGACGTGGTCCTGCTCCACTTCGAGTCCTCGACCCGCTCCCCCGAAGTCTCCGCCTGGGAGATCGAGCAGCTCACCGACCGCTGGATGCACGTCACCGCCAACGACCCCTACGGCAACCCCAACATCCGCGCCGGACTGCCGCGGCTGAACGGACAGCTCGCCTGGCTGCGTCGCCGGCCGCCGCGCCCGCGGCGGTGGGCCCGTCCCCGCCAGCGCGCCTGACGCCGCCGCCTCTCCCAGCCCAGCGACCCGAGGGAGCGCCTGACAAGTGAACCGCGAGCGAGCCGCGATGGTGGCGCTGACCCTGCTGGCGGCGCTGGGCTGCCTGCTCGGCGTCGCCGACCAGCCCGGCAACGGCCACGGCAGCGCCGACCAGGCTCTCGACCTGGTGCGGCTCGCAAGCGTGGTGGCGCTGGCGCTGGCGCTGCTGCTCGGCCCCGGGGTGGTCTGGCGCCTGCTGGCCGGCGGGCGGGGCGGACCGAGCCTCGGCTTCCTGCCGCTGCCCGGCCTGGCGCTGCTGATCGGAGCGGGCGGCCTGGCCTGGCTGCTGGCCCCCGGGACCGATCCCCGCGCGACCTGCCTGGCGCTGCTCGGCCCGGCGCTGGGCCTGATCTTCGCCGTCCTCGTCTGGGGCCCGCGCGAGGAAGCCTTCGACGGCGAGGAACGGCGGGTCCTGCTGGTCGTCGGCTGCGTGCTCGGGCTGGCCCTGGCCAAGGCGCTGTGGTCGCTGGGGCCGGAGGGCGAGCTCTACGCGGGCACGATCTCGCGCACGCTGGAAGTCGGCGACCGCTCCGACAGCCGCATCTCCTTCCACGTGGTGCAGCTCGTCGCCACCGGGGAACGCCCCTACGGCCCGCTCGCCTCCCTGGTCTTCTCGCCCTACAACTTCTCCAGCCGCGGGCCGCTGCCCGGGATCGCCAGCAGCCCGATCGTCCTCCTCGGCGGCGGCCGGCCGCCGGCCGAATTCCCCGAACAGCCGTGGCTGCCCTTCGACCCGCAGGGGTTCATGGCCTACCGGGCGGCGATGATGGTCTTCGCCTGCACCTCGTTCCTCGCTGTCTGGGACCTGGTCCGGCGCCTGGCCGGCGGCGCCGGCGCCTACTTCGCCGTGCTGCTGGCGGTGACGACCCCGTTCCTCGTCCACGACATCTGGTTCACCTGGCCGAAGCTGCTGGCGGCAGCGCTCGTCCTCCTGGCCGCCGTCTGCGTGATCTCGAGGCGCTCGCTGCGCGGCGGGCTGCTGGCCGGGCTCGGCTACCTGATGCACCCGGTGGCGCTGCTCTCGGTCCCGACCCTGGGGCTGATCGCCCTCTGGCCGCTGCGCGGAGCGGTCTGGAACCGGCCGCGGATCAAGCAGGGGCTGGCGCTGCTCGCCGGCCTCGCCGTCTTCCTCCTCGCCTGGCGCCTGGTCAACGGCGGCCACTACGACCAGAACGGGTTCCTCGACTACTTTCGCCAGGCCGGCGTCCTGCCCCACCCCGACCTCGGCCACTGGCTCGCCTTCCGCATGCGCTCGCTCGGCAACACGGTGGTGCCGCTGCTGCTGCCGCTGGTCGCCGCGCACAACCCCTCGATCAACGTCGTCGAAGGGACCTCGCCGGGGGTCGTCCACTTCTTCTTCCAGTACTGGAACACGCTGCCGTTCGGGGTCGCCATCGTCTTCTTCCCGCTGCTTCTCGTCGGCCTCTGGAAGGCGCTGCGGCGCTGGACCTGGCCGGTGCTGGCGACCGTCGTCATCCCCTTCGCCCTCTTCACCGTCTACTGGGGGGTCTTCTCGAGCGGGATGCTGCGCGAGGGGCTGCAGCCGTGGGTGCTGACCGTGATGGCGGTGCTCGCCTGCGAGCAGGCGGCGAGCGGCTTCGGCTGGCTTCGCTCGAAGCCGCTGCGGGCGATCCTCTCGCTGCGCGCGCTGGAGGTGCTGCTGATGGCGATGGTGCCGACCCTGGCGACCCGCCACGAAGTCTTCGGCGACGGCTTCGAGCTCAGCGACGCGGTCGCGGTGCTCGGCATGCTCGCCTTCGCGGCGGCCCTGGGGGTGCTCGTCTGGGGCGCCGCGAAGCAGCTCGGCGTCAGTCGCGACGAGCGCCCGAGCGACGCCCCACCGGGTTCCGCACCTGGTAGTCGCCGCGGCTGAGCGCGTTCTCGAGCCAGACGTAGAGGACGATGAAGAGGTAGCGGCTGCCCATCTCTTTCATCGCCAGCTTCGCCTCGCCGGTGGTGCGGTTGGTCCAGCTGGTGGGGACGACGGCGTAGGTGTGGCCGCGGACGATCGCCTTCAGCGGCATCTCGACGGTGAGGTTGAAGTGCTTGGAGAGGAGCGGCTGGATCGTCTCGATGACCTCGCGCCGGTAGGCCTTGAAGGCGTTGGTGGTGTCGTTGTAGCGGTGGCGGAAGAGGACGCGGATGAAGGTGTTGGCGAGGCGGTTGAAGAGCATCTTCAGCGGCGGGTAGTCATGGACTTCGGCGCCCGGCATGAAGCGCGAGCCGAAGGCGCAGTCCCAGCCCTCGGAGAGCAGGTGGTGGTACTGGACGAGGTCCTCGGGGTTGTCGGAGGCGTCGGCCATCACGATCGCCACCGCGTCGCCCTCGTAGACGTCGAGGCCGGCGCGGATCGCCATCCCGAAGCCGCGCTCGTAGTGGGAGCGGTGGACCCGCACGCGCGGGTTCTCGGCGCCGATCGCGGCGACCACCGCTTCGGTCGAGTCGCGGCTGTCGTCGTTGACGACGACGACCTCGTAGTCGATCCCCTCGCGCTCCAGCACGGCGACGATCCCTTCGACCGTCGCCCCCACCGACCCCTCCTCGTTCTGGGCCGGCATCACCACCGAGAGCTTCACGCGGCGCTCACCGTCCAGCGCTCGACGTTCTGCTCGTACATCTCCTGCAGGATCTCGTCGATCCCGTAGCGCAGGTCGAACCCCGGGTAGTCGGCCTTGAACGGCTCCAGGTCGGAGATCCACCAGCGGTGGTCGCCGATCCGCGGCTCCTCGCCCATCTCCCAGTCGAGCTCGCGGCCGGCGATCCGCTCGCAGACCTCGATCGCCTCCAGCATCGAGCAGTTGGAGAAGCGGCCACCGCCGATGTTGTAGACGGCGTGCGGGCGGGGCGCCTGGCGGAAGGCGTCGAAGGCGGCGATCAGGTCGGCGCTGTGGATGTTGTCGCGGACCTGCTTGCCCTCGTAGCCGAAGACCGTGTACGGGGTCCCGGTCACCGTGCACTTCATCAGGTAGGCGAGGAAGCCGTGCAGCTTGGCGCCGGCGTGCTGGGGCCCGGTCAGGCAGCCGCCGCGGAAGCAGACGGTCGGCATCTCGAAGTAGTAGCCGTACTCCTGGACCAGCAGGTCGGCGGCCGCCTTGGAGACGCCGAACAGCGAGTGGGTCGAGCTGTCGATCGACATCGTCGTGTCGATCCCCTTGTAGTAGGGATGGTCCTCGGGCAGCTCGAGCCGCTTCTCCAGCGAGAGCAGCGGCAGCCGGTTCGGCGTGTCGCCGTAGACCTTGTTGGTCGAGCAGAAGACGAAGGGGGCGTCGATCGCGTGGGCGCGGGCGGCCTCGAGCAGGTTGAGGGTGCCGTTGGCGTTGACGCCGAAGTCCGTCTGCGGCTCGCTCGCGGCCCAGTCGTGGGAGGGCTGGGCGGCGGTGTGGACGACGAGCTCGATCTGGCCCGCGTGGGCGGCGAAGATCGACTCGATCCGCGCCGCGTCGCGGATGTCGGCCTCCTCCCAGCGGAACTCGCTCGCATACTCGGAGACGAGGCGCTCGGTGACGTGCGAGGTCGAAGACTCGGGGCCGAAGAAGCGGGCGCGCATGTCGTTCTCGATCCCTACCACGTCGAAGCCCTCGCCGATGAAGTGCTCCACCGCCTCGGACCCGATCAGGCCCCCCGCCCCGGTGATGATCGCGACCGGCATTTGCCTACTCCCTTCCTCCCCCCGCGGGGACGTCGATGTTCAGTGCCCCGGCGATCCGGTCCTCGTCTGCCGCGATCCAGGCGTGGATGTCGGCCAGCACCTGCTCGGCGCTGCGGCGGGGACGCCACTCGTCAAGGCTGAAGAGCTTCGTGCAGTCGGAGAGGTATATCGGCACGTCCCCCTGGCGCGTCTCGCCGACCGCGCCGATCTCGATCTCGTTGCCGGTCAGGCGGCGGCAGATCTCGGTCGTCTCGCGCAGCGAGAGGCTGCACTCGCGGCCGCCGCCGACGTTGACGGTGCGGCCGTCCCACTCGGCGGGCGAGAGCAGCTGGCGCTCGACCAGGTCGACCAGGTCCTCGACGTGGAGCAGGTCGCGGACCTGCTTGCCGGCACCGCCGAAGCCGATGTAGCTGAGCGGCTGGCCGAAGTGGTGGGCGAGCATCCAGTGGGTGAAGACGCCCTGGTCGACCTTGCCCATCTGCCAGGGGCCGGCGATCACGCCGCAGCGGTCGATCACCGCCGGCACCCCGAGGCTGGCGCGGTACTCCTCGATCAGCAGCTCGGCGGCGAGCTTGGTCGCCCCGTAGAGGGTGCGGGCGCCCTCGAGCGGGAAGCGCTCGGAGATCCCGGCCGGGGAGACGCCCTGCACCGGCTGCGCGGCGGCGAGCTCGAAGCGGGTCTCGGTCTCCTCCAGCGCCAGCTCCAGTTGCGGCGCGACCGGGTAGACGCGGCTGGTCGAGAGGAAGACGAGGAAGGCGCCGTCGCGGCGGGCGCGCTCGAGGCAGTTGTAGGCGCCGGTCAGGTTGGTGTGGACGAGGTAGCCGGTGTCGCCGTCGACGCCGCTCATCACCGAGGGCTCCGCCGAGCACTCGACCAGCGCCTCGATCGCCGGCAGCTGGTCGAGGTCGCCGGGCTCGCGCACATCGCCCTCGACGAACTCGACCCCGGCCTCACGCAGCCGCGGCAGGTTCAGCTCCGAACCGCGGCGGTAGAGGTTGTCGAGGGCGAGGACGTGCCAGTCGGGGTGGCGGCTGGCGAGAGAGACGGCGAGGTTGGAGCCGACGAAGCCCGCGCCGCCGGTAATCAGGAGCCGGGGCATTTGAGCGTCGGAACCTAGCGCACGCCGTCGACATCGAGGCTCCAACCGGGCCGGATTAACATTCGGGCGCGGGGGCATTTAGACGTTCACAATGGCTCCGATGGAACCTCAGCCCGCCGCCGCCCGACGGACCCTCGCCCGATCCGACGGCTCGCCGCCGGGGCTCGCCCAGCTGGTCGAGCAGCGCGCCGCCGAGCGACCCGGCGCGATCGCGGTGCAGGCGGGCGAGGACCGCTTCACCTACGCGGAGCTCGATGCCGCCAGCGCCCGGGTCGCAGCGGCGCTGCGGAGGATGACCGGCGCCGGTGAGGAAGAGGCGGTCGGCGTCTGCCTGCCGCGCTCCTGGCAGGCGGTTTGCGCCGTGGTCGGCTGCGTCCGCGCCGGCGTCGCCTGCGTGCCGATCCCCCCCTCCTACCCGCCCCAGCGCATCCGCGAGCTGCTGCGGATCGCCGGCGCCGGGCTCGTCATCGCCAACGGCGAGGCGGGCGCGCTGCTCTCCCCTGCGGTCCGCGTCCTCGACTGCGCTGCTCTGCTCGCCGCGCCGGAGCCCGAACGCGAGCCTGCCGCGCCCGGCGGCGATCGCCTCGCCTACGTGCTCTTCACCTCAGGCTCGACCGGGCGGCCAAAGGGGGTCGAGCTGACCCACGCCAACCTCCTGGCCTTGCTCGAGTCGGGGTCGGAGATGCTGCCCCGCGAGGACGACGGGGTCCTCGCCGTCGCGCCGGTCGAGTTCGACATCGCCAGCTTCGAGCTGTGGGGGAGCCTCGCCGCCGGCGCGCGGCTGGTGCTGGCACCGCCGGGGCGGCCGGACCCACGCCAGCTGGGCCGCCTGATCGCGGCCCGCGGCGTCACCACCGGGCTGCTCGCCGCCGGCCTCTTCGAGCAGCTCGTCGACGCAGCCCTGCCCGATCTCGGCAGCCTGCGTCTGGTCACCTCCGCCGGCGACCTGATCTCCGCCGGCGCGGTGGCGGCGCTGCGCTCGGCGCACCCAGGAGTGCGGGTGGTCAACGGCTACGGGCCGACCGAGACCTCGATCCTCGCCACTGGCTTCGAGGTCGGCACGCTCGACGGCTCGCCGATCCCGATCGGCCGGCCGCTGCCCGGCTATCGCCTCCACGTCCTCGGCCCCGACCTGCGACCGGTCCCCGAGGGCGAGCCGGGCGAGCTCTGGATCGGCGGTCCGGGGGTGGCCCGCGGCTACCGGGGGGACCCGGAGCGCAACCGCGACCGGTTCCGCCCGGATCCCTTCTCTGAAGAGCCAGGGGCGCGGATGTACGGGTCCGGCGACGTCGTCCGGCTGCGCGAGGACGGCGAGCTGCTGTTCGTCGGCCGCAACGACGATCAGGTCAAGATCGCCGGCCACCGGGTCGAGCCGGGAGAAGTCGAGCAGGTGCTCGGATCCCATCCCGCCGTCGCCCGCGCCGCGGTCGTCGCTCGCGAGGACGTCGCCCGCCACAAGCGGCTGATCGGCTACGCCTCGCTGCGCGAGCGCGATGGAGCGACCGCGGAGCAGCTGCTCGACCACCTAAGGCAGCGGCTGCCCGCCTTCATGCTGCCGGCGACGATCGAGCTACTGCCGCAGTTGCCCCTGACCGCGCGGGGCAAGGTCTACCGGGACGCGCTGCCGGCGCCGCGGCGAATCGATCGCGGCAGAGCGGCGGCTGGCGCTGGCGCTGGCGTCGCCGAGGCGATGGGCGAGCTGCTCGAGCTCGAGCGGATCGGCCCCGACGAGGACTTCTTCGCGCTCGGCGGCGACTCGCTCCTCGCCCTGCAGCTGGTCGGCCGCCTGCGCGACCGCTTCGCCGCCGAGCTCGAGATCGGCGCGGTCTTCGAGGCGCGCACCCCGCGCCGGCTGGCGGCGGCGCTCGAGCGCAGCGGCGCCAACTCGCGACCGCCGCTGCGTTGCGAGCCGCGGACCGGGCCGGCTCCCGCCACCTTCGCCCAGCGCCGGGCCTGGCTGTTCGAGCGCATGAACCCGACCTCGCTCGCCTTCCAGTTCGCGGCGATCGTCGACCTCGAGGGCGAGCTCGACGAGGGGGCGCTCGCTGCGGCGCTCGGCGACCTGATGCAGCGCCACGAGATCTTCCGCACCGCCCTCGAGACCCATGGCGGCGAGCCGGTCCAGGTCGTCTTCGACGAGGTGCCGGTGCCGCTGGAGACGATCGACCTGCCCGGCGAGCGCGGGGTCGAATGGGCGCGGCTGGTCCGCTCGACGGTGCGCCGCAAGATCCCGCTGGGCCGAGCGCCGCTGGTCCACTGGACCCTCGTCCGCCGCGGCCCGCGCCGCTGGTCGCTGATCGACGTCGAGCACCACGCCGCCCACGACGGCTGGTCGTTCGTGATCTTCCTCGCCGAGCTGGCCGAGCTCTATTCGGCGCGGGTCGAGGGTCGCCAGCCGCGGCTCGACGACGTCCCCGTCCAGCCGGCCGACTTCGCCCGCTGGGAGCGAGAGCTGGCCGACGGCGAGCTGCAGCGGCGCCAGCTCGAGTACTGGCGCCGGACCCTGAACCCCGATCCACCGCTGCTGCGGCTGCCGACCGAGGGGCCGCGACCGGCACGGGAGTCGTTCGCCGGCGGCTCGGTGCGGCGACCGCTGCCGCCGCAGCTGGCAGCGGCGGTCCGCGAGCTCGCCGGCGAGGAGGGAGCGACCGCCTTCATGACCGGTCTGGCGGCCTTCGCCCTCCTCCTCGGCCGCTGCTCAGGCAGCGACGACGTCCAGGTCGGCAGCGGGCTGGCGAACCGGCGCGACCCGGCCGCCGAGGGCCTGATCGGGATGACCGTGGGGACGGTGGCGCTGCGCACGAGCCTCGCCGGGGACCCGACCGTGCGGGAGCTGCTGCGACGGGTGCGGAGCGTCGTGCTCGACGCAATCGCCAACGCCGACGTCCCCTTCGAGCGCGTCGTCGAGGAGCTGGCGCCGCAGCGCGACCCGACCCGCTCGCCGCTGGTGCAGGCGATGTTCTCCTTCGATGACGCGGCGGCCCGGCCGGCGCGCTGGAGCGGCCTCGAGGCGAGGGTGGTGCAGACCGTGCCCAACGGCACCGCCAAGGCCGACCTCAACGTGATCGGCGTCGACCACGGCGGCGACGACGCGTTCTTCATCTGGGAGCACTCCGACCTGTTCAGCGACGCGACCGCCGATCGCCTCGCCGGCCAGCACCTGCGCCTGCTCGAGCAGTTCGTCGCCGACCCCGACGCCCGCATCTCCGGTCTCAGCCTGCTCGACGAAGACGAGGAAGCCGAGCTGAGAGCGGCCTCGACCGCGGCGGCGAACTTCGACCGCGAGGCGACCGTGCCGGAGCTGGTCGCGCGGCAGGCCCGCCGGGCGACGGACGCGATCGCCGTGGTCGACGGCGACCGTCGCCTCACCTACGGCGAGCTGCTCGACGGCGCCCGGCGTGTCGCCACCGCCCTGGTCGAGGCCGGGGTCGAACCGGGAGACGCGGTGGCGGTGCTGGCCGGGCGCTCGGCCGCCGCGATCCTCGCCCAGCTCGGCGTGCTGGAAGCGGGCGCGGCCTACGTCCCGCTCGACCCCGCCCACCCGCCGTCGCGAATCGCCGGCATCCTTGCCGACGCCGGCGCCCGGGTCGCCCTCGTCGAGCCCACCCTGGAGGCGACGCTGCCGGCCGGGGTCGGGGCGATCGCGATCGAGCTAGCCCTCGCCGCCGAGCCAGCGGCGGCGCCCGCGGCGCGGCCGGGCGACCTCGCCTACCTGATGTACACCTCCGGCTCGACCGGCGAGCCGAAGGGGGTCGAGGTGACCCACCGAAACGTCGTCCGCCTCGTCGACGGCCCCGACTTCGCCGAGCTGGGAGCGGGGACCGTGATGCTGCACGCCGCCTCGCCGGCCTTCGACGCGGCGACGCTCGAGATCTGGGGGCCGCTCGCCAACGGCGGCACGGTCGCGGTGCTCGGCGAGCAGCCCTCGCCGGACTCGATCGCCGCCGCGATCGAGCGTCACGGGGTGACAACCGCCTGGCTCACGGCAGGGCTGTTCCACGAGCTCGTCGACCGGCGGCCCGACTGCCTGCGGGGGCTGCGTCACCTGCTCGCCGGCGGCGACGTGCTCTCCCCCCGCCACGTCGCCCGGGCGCTGGCGGCCCTGCCGGCCGACGGGCTGCTGAGCAACGGCTACGGCCCGACCGAGACGACGACCTTCGCCCTCACCCACCGGCTGCGCCGCGGCGCCGAGATCGGCTCCTCGATCCCGCTCGGGCGACCGATCCAGGGGACCTCCTGCGAAGTCCTCGACGAGCACGGCCGGCAGCTGCCGGACGGGGTCGCGGGCGAGCTCTGGATCGGCGGCGACGGCGTCGCCCGCGGCTACCGCGGCGACCCCGAGCTGACCTCCTCGCGGTTCGAGCCGGACCCCCATCGTCCCGGCCAGCGCCGCTACCGCAGCGGCGACCGCTGCCGGCGCCGGGCCGACGGCACGATCGAGTTCCTCGGCCGCATCGACCGGCAGGTCAAGGTACGGGGAATCCGGGTCGAGCCGTTGGAGGTCGAGCGGGTCCTGCGCCAGCACCCAGCGGTCGGCGACGTCGCCGTCGTCGCCCACGGACAGGGGTCCGGCGAGCGGACCCTGGCCGCATACCTGGTCCCCGTCCCGGGAGCGAAGCCAGAAGCCGCCGAGCTCCGCGCCCACGCTGCCGCCCGCCTCCCGGCTGCGATGGTGCCCTCGGCCTGGGTCCCGGTCGCGGCGCTGCCGCTGACCGCCAACGGCAAGGTCGACCGCGAGCGCCTGCCCACCCCCGACAGCCGCCACCTCGCCCGGGCGCCCGGCGGCGGCAGGCCGCAAACCGCCGCCGAGCGGATCGTCGTCGAGTCCTTCGAACGGGTGCTCGGCGTCGAGGGAGTCGGCGTCGAAGAGGACTTCTTCGCGCTCGGCGGTCACTCGCTGCTCGCGATCGCCCTCTTCACCGAGCTCGACCGCCGCGCCCGCCGCCAACTGCCGCTGGCGACGATCTTCGAGGCGCCGACGCCGCGGGCGCTGGCCCGGCGCCTCGAGAGCGGCGCCGCGGTGCGCTGGGAGAACCTGATCGCGCTGAAGCCGCAGGGCAGCCGGCCGCCGCTGTTCGCGGTCACCGCCGGCGACGGCAACGTGGTCGGCTTCGGGGCGCTCTCGCGGGCGCTCCCTTCGGCCCAGCCCCTTTACGCGCTGCAGCCGAGCGGGCTCGACGGCCGCAGCGCGATCGACCGCGGGATCGAGGCGATGGCGGCCCGCTGCGTCGAGGAAATCAAGCTGGTGCAGCCGGATGGTCCCTACCTCCTGGCGGGGCGCTGCAACGGCGCCACGGTCGCCTTCGAGATCGCGCAGCGGCTGCGCCGCGCCGGTGATCGCGTCGCGCTCCTCGCCGCGCTCGACTCCGACCCTCCCCCCGCGGCGCTGCCCAGGCTGGCGCAGGGGCTAGAGGGAGACGACCTGGTCGAGATCGCGCTGCTCCGCGCCCGCGATCGCGGCGAACCCACACCTGCGGCGGGCAGCCACGGCGGCCCGACCGACCTTCGCCACTGGCTGCGGCAGGAGGTCGGGCCAGGCCTCTCGCGCTACGCGGCGGAGGGCTGGCATCTGAGGCAGGATCTGCAGCGGCTCTGGCCCGACCCTGCTGGCGCCGACGCGGCCAAGCTGGCGAGCTGGGCCTGGGAGCACGGGGTCGGCGAACACGGCTTGATCCGGGACCTGCTGCTGCCGGTTGAGACGCCGGCCTGCCGCACGGCAGACGGTCGAGCCTGGGACTGGGCGATGGCAACCGCCTGGCAGGAAGCCGGGCGATGGCCCGAAGACCCGCTCTCGGCGGCCGGCTGGCGGGAGTTCCAGGCCCACCTGCTCGCGAGCCGGAGGTCCGGCGTCAACCGCTACCTGCTGGCGGCGGCGCGCCGGCCCGACCTGCGTGATGCCTTTCCCGACCCCGAGGTCTCCGACGCAGAGGATCTCCTGCTCTGGGCCTGGCAGCACGGGGTCGAGGAGGGCCTGGCGCCCGACCTGCTCCCCGGCGGCGCGGCGCAGATGCCGGTCCGGCTCCGCGCCCGCAGCGCCGTACGGCCGCTCCAGGAGAGGCTCCTCCGCGCGCTTCGCGAGCTGCCGCCGGACGCGCTTCCCGGGCTGGATCTGGACGAGCGGCGAGACCGGGCCCTCGACGCCGCCGAACGGCGCCTGCGCAGGGCGCTGCCGCGGGCGCGGCGCCGCCGCGAAGAGCGGCTGATCTCCGCCGCTCGCGCGGCGCGGGAGCGCTACCGGGCCGAGCCCTGGCCGGGCCGGGTCGTGCTCGTGACCTCGGCCGAGTTCGCCGAGAAACCCGCTTACATGGCCTGGCCGGAGCGGGCCCAGGGCGGCGTCGAGCGCAGGCCGCTGCCGCTCGGACACGTCGAGATGCTGCGGGCCCCAGGGGCCGGCCTGCTCGCCGAGTGCCTGGACCGCTGCATCCGCGAAGCGCTGGAGGGGCGCTGACCCGCGACTGGCCCTCGGGCCCCAGCTCGGCGGACCTCGGCGACGAGGTCCACGTCTGGAGGGCCGACCTCGACGCCCAGGGCTGGCCGGGCCCCGAGGGGTTGCCGCGGGCCGAGCGCGAACGGGCGGCAGCGATCCGGGTCGAGGACTCGCGGCGCCGCTGGCCCGCCTCGCGCTGGGCGCTGCGCCGCGTGCTCGCCGCCTACCTGGGCGTCGAGCCGGCGGCGATCGAGCTGGCGACGGGAGAGCACGGCAAGCCGCAGCTGAGCGACGCCAGCGCGCCTCGTTTCAACCTCAGCCACTCCGGCCGCCTCGCCCTGGTCGCCGTCTGCCGCGGCCGCGAGGTGGGCGTCGACGTCGAGCTGATCAAGCCCCGCCGCGACCTACTCGCCCTGGCCGAGCGCGAGCTGGAAGCGGAGGCGGTGGCGGCGATCCGCGCGGCGCCACCGGCGCAGCGTGGCGCCGCCTTCTACCGCGCCTGGACCCGGCACGAGGCGCGGCTCAAGTGCCTCGGCAGCGGCCTCGGGTCGCCTCCGCGAGCGGCCGCTGTGGCGCTCGAGTCGCTGGCGGTCGGCGATGGCTACGCGGCGGCGCTGGCGGTCGCCGGCGAGCGGCTGCCCGGCCGGCGCTGCTTCCAATTGACCCCCGGCGGCTGAGCGATCAGGGGCGGAGGCTGCCGCCGGTGAGCTGGATGAAGGCGCGCCAGGAGGGCTTCGGCTTGAAGCGGGTGCCGGCCGGGAAGAAGCCGACCGAGTCGCAGAAGTTGCAGCTTTCCCGGAGGTCTTTCCAGGAGAACCAGTAGACCCCCCTGAGGTTGAGGCGGCGCTGGTTTTCGAGCAGGTAGGCGTAGGACGCGCGCAGCTCACGGACCTGGCCCGAGGGACCCTGCTCGAAGGCGTCGTCGGCGAAGTCGTTCTGCGAGCCCCAGCCCATCTCGGTGATGTAGAAGGCCGGGCGATCGTGGTTTTCGACCAGCACTTCGTGGAAGGCTTCGACCAGTTCTTCCAGCTTTTCGCTGTCGACCGCGTAGGGGTGGAGCGCGACCCCGTCGAAGCGACTCTTGATCCCGGGGTAGGCGTAGAGGCGTTTGAGGAAGGTCGCCGCCGGCATCCCCCGGCTGCCCTTCGCGGACGGTTCCCCGAACAGCCCCGAGAGCAGCAGCTTGGCTCCCGGCTGGACCGACTTCAGCGCCACGCTGGAGATCGTCACCAGCTTCCCGTAGCGGACCGGAGAGACGGGGAAGGCGAAGTAGAAGTAGTTCGCCTCGTTCCAGATCTGCCAGGTACGGATCGGCACCGCCTTCGGGATTTCGGCTTCGTAGCGAACGCCTTCGACGTATTCCGGCGTCGAATGTTCTTTCCAGAATTCGCCGCCCGGGCCATAGCGGGCCGCGGCCGCACGAAGGAATTCCTGCCAGGCCACCTGCTGGGCGGCGCTGTTGACCGGCATCGTCGTTTCCCTGCTCGCCACCCAGCGCGGGGTCGAGGTGATCACCGGCAGCACCGAGAGGCCGCCTTTGGAAGCGACTTCGACGACCTGGTCGAAGCTGGACCAGTCGTAACCGCCCTTCTTCGTCGGCTGCACCTGCGACCACAGCAGCGGCCAGCGGATGCTTTCGATGCCCCCGGCGCGCATGTATTCGACGTCCTGGGAGGCGATCGGCGTCTGCGGCCCGATCCCGAAGAACCCGGTCGGAGCCGCGGGCAGCGGTTTGGCGTCGCCACCGCCGGCAGCGACGAGGGCCGCCACCAGGCAGGCGCAAACGAGCGCGGCTGTGATTCTGAGTCGCATTGCGGGTTTCGACGTGGCGGCGAGGGGACCGAGGGCCGCGCGCCTTCAAACACGGCGGAGCGAGAATGTAGCGAACGGGTCGACGGCGCCCGCGGGCGAGGGTCTGGCCGGATGATCGGGTGCGTCGAATGCACCTCGTAGTCTGAGTAGTAGATGCGGGCACTCCGTCTAGTCCTCGCCCTCGCCGCGATCGCGGCCTGCTCCCCGGTCGGCCAGGCCGCGGGCGCCAGCCTGCAGCCGATCGGCAACTTCGACTCGCCGATCTACGTCACCTCCGATCCCGGCGACGCCGGCCGCCTCTTCGTCGTCGAGCGCGGCGGCCTGGTCGAGAAGGTCGAAGGCGGCACCGTCACCACCTTCGCCGACCTCAGCGCCGCGGTCGGCTGCGCGCCCGCTGGCTGCGGCGGCGAGCGCGGCCTGCTCTCGATCGCGCTCTCGCCGGGGTACGAGAGCAACGGGCGGCTGTTCGCCGACTACGCGGGCGAACCGGACGGCACGATCCAGGTCGTCGAACTGACCGTCAGCGGCGGCTCGGCGCTGGGGTCGATCCCGCGAGCGCTGCTCGCCATCCCCCATCCCGGCGAGGACAACCACAACGGCGGCCAGCTCCAGTTCGGGCCCGAAGGCGACCTCTTCGTCTCGACCGGCGACGGCGGCGGCGGCAACGACGAACACCACAACTCGCAGAGCCTGACCAGCCTGCTCGGCAAGATCCTCCGCATCGATCCCAACCCCAGCGGCGTCCTCCCCTACACGGTGCCGGCGGGCAACCCGTTCGCGGGCACCGCGCCCGCGCCCTACGACACGATCTGGAGCTACGGCCTGCGCAACCCGTTCCGCTTCTCCTTCGACCGCGGCGGCAGCGGCATCTGGATCGGCGACGTCGGCCAATCCAAACGCGAGGAGGTCGACCGCGGCGCGCCGCCCGGGCTGGGCGGCGGCGCCAACTACGGCTGGAACTGCCTCGAGGGGATGCAACCGGGGCCAGCCGACGATCCGGGCTGCTCGGGGGCCGAAGCGAGCGAGTTCACCGCCCCGGTCTTCGAATACCCCCATACCGACCCCGGCAACGGCGCCGCCCACGGCTGCGCCATCATCGGCGGCTACGTGGTCCGCGACGAAGGTCTCGCCGGCCTCTACGGCCGCTATCTCTACGGTGACCTCTGCAGCGGCGAACTGCGCTCCTTCGCCCCCTCGAACCCGGCCGGCAGCGACCGCTCCGAGGGGCTCGAAGTGACCAACCTGAACAGCTTCGGCGAAGACGCCTGCGGCCGCCTCTACGCGGTCTCCGGCGACGGCGCCGTCTCGCGCCTGGTCGGATCGCAGCCCACCCCCTGCGCCAGCGAAGGCGGGCCGCTGCACCCGGCCTTCGCCGGAATCCGGGCCTTCAACCGCAGGGTCGAGCGCGGCAAGCGGGCGCTGCTCACCGTCTGGGTCTCGCCCTGCGCCGGGCGCCAGGGCGAACGGGTGCACCTGTTCCGCGGCAACCGCAACCTCGGCAGCCACCGTCTCAGCCGCGCCTGCACCGCCCAGTTCCGGCCGCGCATCCGCCGTCGCTCTAGCTTCCGCTCGCGGATCGCCGCTGGCGACGGCTTCGAAGCCGCGACCTCACGGCGCCTGACGATCAAGCCGCATCACCAGCACAGGCGCCGCCGCTAGGCAGGATTCGTGGGCAGGGGTAGGTGACCCTCTGCCAAAGACCGTCGCGCAGCTGGGCCGGGGTCAGGGCTCAGATGTCAGCACTGGAGCCTTTGTCAGAGGGTCACCTACCCCTGCCCCCCGCAAGCCCCCCTTAGTACGTCCCGCCGAGCTTGCGATGGTCCCAGGTCGAGACGCGGATCGGTTTGAAGCTGATCGCAACTCGCTTCGGGGCTTGGGCTTCGAGCGCCGCGAGGGCGTCGCCCTCGACCGTCTCGATGCCCTCGGCGTAGCGCAGCGTCAGCTCCTTGGCGAAGTCGAGGATCGTCTCCGGGTCGCGGTGCAGACTCGCCTCTGCCTCGATCATCACCCCACGCAGCTCGCCGTATTCGTGGCCGGTCTCGACCAGAACCGTCGCCCGCGGATCGCGTTCGAGGTTGCGCACCTTCTGCGACTTGGCGTAGGTCCAGATCCAGACCTCGCCCTGGCGGGCGACGAACCACATCGGCATCGAATGCGGCCAGCCGCGCGGGCCGAGGCTGGAGACGATCGCGACTCGCTCGGTCGCGAGCAGCTCGTCGATCTCGGCCTGGCTGAGGACGATCTGGGCGCGGCGGCTCACCCTGGCAACGCTACCCGGCGCAGGCCGAAGCCGCCTTTCTCGAGGTGGACGGTGCGGCCCGATCGATGGCGCTCAGACCCTAGAAGACGTGCAGCCCGACCTGCGGGCCCTCCCCCGTAGGTTCGTCTTCGAAGCCCCTGAGTGTGACTGTGTCGTCGAATTCCGCCACACCTGCGCCACCGCCATTGGGACAGGTGGCGTCGTGTCCGAAGATCGCGACCCCGCCCACTGTCACGTGCGCCGTCAGGTCTGTCGGTTCGAGCGCGCCTTCGTTTGTGAAGACGATGTGGGTCCGGGGGCCCTGGGGGCCGATTGTGATCGTGCACGGGATCGCGGGATCGACGAGTTCGATCACCCTGCCTTCTGGGCAGTTGATGGTCACCGTCGTTGTCATTTCCAGCGGGCTCACTGAGGTCAGGGTGTAGTCACAGCCATTCATCTTGACTTCGGTTTTGACGCCAGCTGTTTTACATTTCGCGTACGTCGCTTCCATTGTCGCCGTCGCGGTTGTTTTCGCGATTGTCGCCCGATATTCGGCGGTGCATGCGACAACCGCCCCACCCGGCAGTGTGATCTTGGCCGCCGCCGAGCTGCCTGTCACCAAGCAGGTGGCCGTAGAGGCGCTTGTGCAGTGGAATTCCTGCACCGCCGCCTGGGCTCCGCCGGCGCTCACGGCGCCGAGCCCTCCCAGCACCAGCATCGCCAGCGTCAAGACCTTGAGATTGCGAGTCATCGCGTCCTTCCCTTCGCTCCCGGGGGCGGAGGATTGCCCACCCCGATCCCTCCGCAGCCAAGCGCGGCAGCACCTGGGGGGCAAGCACACCCCAGTTCGCTTGCAGGTCAGCGCCTCGACCGGGACCGAGGGCCGGGAGAAACCGCAGCTAAATCGAGGAATCGCCTCTCGCGCGCGTGCCATCGGACGCACGCTCTGCCGCGTCCCGCCCCGCCTTGGCTCGAGCTATCGGGAAGCCGGGACCAGCTCGAGCTCGTCCCACGGGCCTTCGCCGCACATCGCCTGCGTGCGGCCCTCGAGCCAGTCGGCCTGAAGGTCGTCGTAGTGGGGGCTGGCAGGGTGGCCGGACTGGCCGGTGAACATCTGCCAGCGCGAGCGATCGGGGTCGACCGGGTCGGCGACCATTCGCCAGCTCGGCGCCCAGACGGCACGGTAGGGGTCGTTGGGGTCGTAGGCGATCTGGCTCACCGTCTCCTGAGCGCCGCCGGCGCGCAGGCGCCGGTTGAAGACACGCCGCAGGACCGGGTTGGCCTCGCCCAGCGGGTGCGGGAACTCCATCTCGTGGATGTGGCCCCAGCGCCAGGCCTCCGGATCGGGGCCGAAGCGCTCCTCGAGGTCGTCCAGGGCGCCAGCCAGCGCCTCGAGCGCGAGCCCGTCCCAGTCGCGGCCGATCAGCTCCTCGTCGGCTTCCTCCCAGAGGTCCATCAGGTGCGAGTGCCAGCGCCAGGGCGAGGTCGTGTGCGGGGTGAAGCCGTTGTCGGCGCGGTCGAGCCAGCGCTCGCAGAGGTCGCGGTCGCCGATCGCCGCGCGGGCGACCTCGCGCGCCAGCCGCAGCAGGAAGGCCTGGTAGATCGAGCCGGCGATCGTCTCCGGGTCAAGGCGCCCGTCCCAGGCCCGCAGCCGCTCGATCGCGCTGCGCTCGCGCTGGCCAGGCGGGTGCAGGCGGCCGAGCCGGCGCGCCGCCTCCAGCCCGGGCAGCGAGAGGTAGTCGGTCTGGATCGCCTCGAAGCTGTCGAGGTCGTGGTCGTCGCGCTCGCCGAGCAGCTGCTCGATCCGCTTGGCGCGGAAGCCGTCGAGCCACTCGCTGGTGATGTGGTGCGGGTAGTCGTCGCCGACGATCCGGTTGTTGGCGGTGACCATGTAGCCGCTCTCGGGGTCGGTGACCTCGGGCAGCTCCTCGTAGGGGACAGTCCCCTCCCACTCGAACTCGCCGGTCCAGCCGGGCTTGGGAAGATCGGGGCAACCGCCTCGGCGCAGCGGCAGGCGGCCGATCAGCTTGTACCCGATCGAGCCGTGGCGGTCGGCCCAGACGATGTTCGAGGCGGGCGAGGTGTGCTGGGAGAAATGCTCGACCAGCTCGGCCCCCGACGTGGTCTCCAGCATCGCGTCAACCGTTGCGAACGCGGTCGATTCCGAGAGCGTCTGCCAAGCCAGGGCCAGCGGCTCGGCGTCGTCGGCGCCGAGCGCGGCGTTGACGATCGGGCCGTGGTGGGTGCTGCGAACCTCGAGCGGCTCGGGCTCGGAGCGGCCCTTGACCGGGATCTCTTCGCGGACGACCTCGAGCGGCAGCCACTCGCCTTCGAACAGGTAGCGGTCGCCTTCCACCCGCTCGACGAAGAGGTCCTGGACGTCGGCCATCACGTTGGTCACCGTCCAGCAGACGTCGTTGCCCTGGCCCATGTAGACGGCGGGCATTCCCGGCAGCGAGGCGCCGCGGATGAAGCGGTCGCCGTGGCGAAGGCTGATCTCGTACCAGATGCCGGGCATGCTCGGGGGCAGGTGGGGGTCGCCGGCGATCAGCGGCGAGCCGGTGGCCGAGAGGGCGCCGGAGACCGCCCAGTTGTTGGAGCCGCTGGCCTCGGCGGCGAGCCCGATCGAGCGGCGCACGGAATCGATCTGCTCGACCAGCGAGAGACCGTCGCCCGACCACGCTTCCTGGGTGACGACCGGATTGTCGGCGGGGTAGGTCGGGTCGAGACGGGCGGTCAGCTCCGGCCCCAGCTCGCGCACCATGTCGGCGCGCAACAGCTCCCGCTCCCAGTTGGTCGAGAGGCCGAAGGCGAGCAGCTTGCCGAGGCTGAGGACGTCGACCGGCCGCCACGGTTCCCACTCCAGGCGCAGCAACTGCATCTCCAGCGGCTTCGCCCGGGCCGCCGAGGCGGCGGCGTTGACCCCGGCGCAAAGGCCTTCGAGCTCCCGGCGCAGCGACGGCTCCAGCTCCTCCGCCTCGCGCAGGGCCGCACGGTGGATGCCGAGGGTCCGCGTCAGACGATCGACCGGCAGACCCTCCTCGCCGGCGAACTCGGCAACGCGACCTTCGACCACACGGCGGTAGAACGAAAGCTGCCAGAGGCGGTCCTGGCCGTGGCAGAAGCCCTGGGCGAAGTGCAGGTCGCGGCGCTCGTCGGCCTCGACGTGGGGCACTCCCCAGCGGTCACGCCGGATCCGGACGCGCCCCTCCAAACCCTCGAGCTCGATCTCGCCGCGCACCTTCGGCAGCGGCCGCCGCGCCAGCCGGTGCCAGGCGGTCGCCGCCGCGGCGGTCATCAGCCCCGTCCCCGCAACCCCCGCGATCAGCCCCGCCCGGGCCGCGCTCTGCGTCCTCGTCCTGCCCATCCCACGATTATGCACGAGAACTGGCCAGCCGGCCAGTTCTCACTCGTATACGTCGCCTGGCAGCCGGCCCTCTTCCTCGAGCTTTTCCAGGTGGGCCTCCATCGCCATCGCCGCCATCGGCAGCAGCTCGGCTGGAACGTCGCTCCAGACGTTCGTGAGCAGCGCGGCGCGCGAGCGCTCGCCGTCGTCGAGGGCAGCGAGCAGGCGGCGCTCGCGCATCTCGCGGTGCTCGACGTATTCCTCCAGCTTCGCCGTCGGATCGGTGACCCAGGGGCCGTGGCCGGGGGCGATCAGGTCGATCTCCTGCTCGAACAGGAGGCGCAGCGAGCCCATGTAGGCGGCCAGAGAACCGCCGCCGGGGGGCACGATCGTCGAGCCGAGGCCGAGGACGAGGTCGCCGGCGAAGCAGACGCCCTCGGCGCCGAGGAAGCAAACGTGGTCGGCGGCGTGTCCGGGCGTCGCGATCGCGCGCAGGCCGGCGTGGATCTCGCCACCCGCGGGGAGGATCGTCTCTGCGCCAAGCCCCTCCGCCCCTTCGCTGTGGTCGCCGTGGGAGTGGGTGAGGAGGACGAGCCCGATGCCGCCGCGCTCCCCGGCGGCGGCGCGGACCGCGTCGAGGTGGCCGGCGTCGGCGGGGCCGGGGTCGATCACCACACAGGGCCCCGAGCCGTAGAGGTAGGTGTTCGTCCCTTCCAGCGTCATCGGCCCCGGGTTGGGGGCGACGATCTTCGCCACCTCGGGGTGGCCGGGAGCGATGTCTGGGGTCAGTCGGAGACCTCTTTGGCGATCGCCTCGCGGGCGTCCTCGGGCTCGAGCACGACGAGGTCGCCTGCGCCGCGCAGGATCTCGCGCACGAGCCAGGGCTTACCGGCGTAGGGCAGCTCGACGACGACGGCGCCGTCGGCCAGCTCCTCGACCACGGTCCGCTCCTCGCGCAGCCAGCGGGCGCGCTCGGGGGAGACCCAAACGCGGGCGACCTCGGCGGCGGGGACCTCGCCGTGGGTCATCCAGTCGGCCCCGGTGAGGTCGAAGACTTCGGGCCGCGGCTCGAACGAGTCGCCACCCACCTTCGCCTCCTTGATCCGGTCGAGCTTGAAGTGACGGACGCCCTCTTTGCCGAGGTCGTAGGCGGCGACGTACCAGCCCTCGCGCCCGTTCTGCAGCAGGTAGGGCTCGACGCGGCGGTCGGTCAGCTGATCCTCGTTCTCTTTGTAATAGGAGAGCTCGAGCACCCGGTTGGAGGCGATCGCCTGGTTGACCGTGCGGGCGACGTCGGCGTCGCCGCCGCCGGTCGGGACGATCTCCAGGCCCTCCTCGGAGGGGTCGTGGCCGAGCGCGGTGACGATCTTCTTGCGCGCGCTCTGCAGGTTGGACTGCGGCAGGTGGTCGCCGAAGAGGTCGATCGCGGCGACCAGCGCCTTTGCCTCCAGCGGCAGCAGCCGTGCCGGGCGGGCGAAGTTGTCGCCGTAGGGCTCGGAGTCGACCTCGATCTCGTCGCCGAGGATTTCGGCGTAGAGGACGTAGGTGCCGCCGCCGAAGTTGACGACGTTGAGCAGCTCGACGTCCTCGCGCAGCTCTTCGTCGGTCAGCTCGAGCCGCTGGCGCAGCTCGGCGACCCGCAGCCGCTCGCCCTTTTTCGCCGCCTCGATCAGGAGGCCGGCGAGGGTGACGAGGCGGGCGAAGCGCTCGGGCCGGATCGCTGCCTCGCCGCGGCCGTTGGCACGGGCGCGGCGCGGCTGCTCGCGCAGCGGCCGGTCGACGACCTTGGCCGGCTGGAAGCCGTTCTCGTGGCGCTCGCGCAGCAGCGCCAGGCGGCTCTCGGTCTCCTCGCGCAGGTCATCGGGGGCAAGCACGCTGGCGTTGGTGCGCCAGCGCAGGACCCAGGCGACCAGCTCCCGGTGCGAGGCGTAGTCGGTCTCGAAGACGCGGCCCTTGCCGGGGGCGCCGTCGGACTTCTTGGCGTCGCGCAGCGAGCCGTAGGCGCCGAAGTCGCGCTCGACCAGCCAGGCGATCCGCTCCTTGACGAAGATCTTCGCCGTGCCCTGCGTCTCGCCCAGCTGCCAGTCGGCGCGGCTGCCGTAGTCGCGGCGGTCGAAGTCCTCGGGCGGCGAGAAGTCGTGCTCGGCCTTGGAGGCGTAGCCGACCTTGCCCTGGATCCGCGAGAGACGGAAGACGCGCACCGCCTCGCGCTCGTGCGAGAGGCCGATCAGGTAGAACTGGCCGCCGCGGAAGACGAGGTGGTAGGGGTCTACCTTGCGCTTCTCGCTCTCGCCCCGCTCCATCGTGTAGTAGGTGAACTCGATCGTCTTGCGGCGGCTGATCGCGGTCTCGATCTTGGAGAGGCGCTGGGAGAGGTCGCGGCCGCCGGCGGAGGCGGTCATCGCCATCTCGATCGGGGCGCGCTCGCCCTCGAGCGGGTTCGGGTGGCCCCAGGCGACCTGCTGCAGCGCCAGCCGCAACGGCTCGGCGTAGGCAAAGCCGCCGTCGGTGAGCAGCAGCAGCGCCGTGCTCAGCGCCGCCAGCTCGTCGTCGCTGAACTCGATCGCGTCGAGGTAGAAGTTCTCGGGCGGCAGCGAGTAGAGCTCGGCCTCGAAGAAGCCCTCGCCGGGCTTCTCGACGCCGAGCACGATGCCGAGGCTCTCGAGCTCGGCGCGGTCGGCGTAGAAGCGGCGCGCGAAGGCGTCGTCGTTCATGTCGCTGTAGCCCTCCACCTCACGCTTGATCTCGAGCGCCGAAACCGGCCTCCCCTGGGCCATCAGGAACGAGATCAGCGAGAGCTGGCGGATCAGCTTCTCGGTGTCCTTTGCCACGGTGGGCAGGATAGTCTGCGGCCACCTCCATGGACATCCTGCGCAACCTCTTCGGCAACCTGACTTCCGGCGTTATCCGGCTCGCGGTCACCGTCGGCATCCTCGCCGCGGTCTATTTCTTCATCGTCAAGCCGGTCCTGAAGACCGCCGACAACGCCGTCAACACGACCAACAGCACCCTTCAGCACTCGCTCGAAAACAGCGGCCTGGACAACGTCTCGAAGACGCTCGAACAGGTCAACCACCAGGTCGAAGTCCAGATCCAGCGCTCCTTCCACGTGGCGAAGAAGCAGGGCAACCCGAAGAAGCTGATCCACTGCATCGAACGCGCCCAGGGCAACGTCCACAAGATCCAGCGCTGCACCGTCAAGTTCTAGGGCGACCCAGGCGGCGTCGCGCAGCGCTCAGGCGAGCGTGACGATGACACCGATCCCGGTGCCGATGATGCCCAGCAAGGCGGCTATGGTCGCGAACATCCCGACCGCAAGCATCCGGTGCAGCGCATACATCCGCTCCTCGAGCGTCTCCAGCCGCCCATCGACCTGCTGCAAGCGTTCGTCGACTCGGTTGAAGCGTTCGTCGACTCGCTTTTCGAAACTGCCGATCCGGGCACTGTTGAGGTCGTCCTGGGTCATCGTCGACATGAGAGTAGCGTAACTTTCTGTCTGCACGAAACAAGGCGCAAGTGGACCAATTCGCGCGCCGAAGCGTGCCGGAAGTGCGGCGGGCGAGCGGCGACTAGGCCGCTTCGCGCTGCGGGGCGAAGTAGGCGCTACCGGAGAGGGCGCGGTCGAAGCCCGACCAGGACTCGCCGGCGGGGAGCGCGCGCTCGAGCCGGTCGAAGGAGCCGAGCCGGCCGCCGAGGTTGTCGATCATGTGGACGAGGACGGCCTCGCGGGTGGCGGGGACGACCGGCGAGCCGTGCTCGAGCGAGCCGTGGTGGCTGAGGATGATGTGGAGGACGCACTGCGCCAGGCCGGGGTCGAAGCCGGGCAGGTCTTCGATCGCGCGGCGCACCGTGTAATAGCCGAGCGGGATCTCCCCCTGCAGGCGGCCGGCGTCGGTGAGATCGATCGCCAGCGGGTCGTCGTTGTAGGCGACGATCTTGCCGATGTCGTGCAGCAGCGCCCCGGTAACGGCGACGTCGCGGTCGATCCCGGGAAAGAAGTTGGCCGCCGCGGAGACGGCCTGGGCGACCGAGAGCGTGTGCTCGAGCAGCCCGTGGCGATAGGCCTGGTGGTAGGTCTTCGCCGCGGGGGCAACGCGGAAGCGCTCCCAGGTCGGAGAACCGGGAGCGAAGAAGACGTCGAGCAGCTCGCGTAGCTCGGGGTCCTGGACCGTCTCCAAAAGGTCGCGCAAGTCGGCCTCCAGCCGCTCCGCCGAGACGTCGGAGACGCTGGCCAGGTCGGCCTCCTCGTACTCCTCCGCCGCCGCCGCACGCAACGCCGAGATCTTCACCTTCGCCCCCCAGCGCTCGCTGACCTCGAAGACGCCGCCGATGTGGACCGCGGTCCCTGGAACCGCCAGCGCATACATCTCCTCGGCGCCCTCCCAAGAGACCGCCTCGGCGCTGCCGCTGGCGTCGCCGATCAGCAGCCGCAGCCAGGGCTCGCCGTTGCGCTTACGGCGCAGCTCGCGCTCGCGCACCGCGTAGACGCCCTGCAGCCGCTGGCCGTCCTCGCACTCGGCGAGCGGCGTCCGCACGGCCGGAGCAGCGACCTCCTCACGGGCTTCCAGATCGACCGGCGGCGCCGGTGCCAGCCCCTCCATCTGCGTCTGACCATCCATCCCGACCCAAGGTAGTGAGCACCCCGGACGCGCCCACTGGCCAGGGAGCTAGGCCGAGGAGGGGCGCTAGCGACGCAGGCCCGAAGCGACCCGCGAGCCGAGCTCGGCGTCGACCTGGGTCCAGTAGTCGACGACGCGATCCTGGACCTCGTCGCTGACCTCATCGCTGGCGTGGGCGACGACGTTGGCGACCAGCTCGGCGCGCTGTTCGTCGTCCATCACCTCGCGATAGAGGGTGCCGGCCTGGCCGAAGTCGTCGTCCTCGGCGTGTCTGGCATTGGCCTGGCCGCCGAGCTCGGCGGCTTCCTCCGACCAGGAAAGGTCGGCGACGGTCGGCCCGTCGCCGTCCTCGACCGGCGAACGCGGCGAGTTGATCGGCAGCTGCTCGTAGTCGGCGCCGATCCGCTGCAGATGGGTGTCGTGGTAGCTGAAGATGCGGCCCATCAGCATCGGGTCTGGGCTGAGGCCGATCCCCGGGACCAGGTTCGAGGGCGAGAAGCCCGACTGCTCGACCTCCTCGAAGAAGTGGTCGGGGTTGCGATCGAGGACGAGGCGGCCAACCTCGATCGGCGGGTAGTCGCCGTGCGGCCAGACCTTGGTCAGGTCGAAGGGGTTGAAGCGGTAGCCGGCGGCCTCCTCGAAGGGCATCACCTGCATCTGCAGGTGCCATTCCGGCGCTTCGCCGGCGTCGATCGCGCGGCGCAGGTCGCGGCGGTGGGCGTCGGGGTCCTCGGCGGCCACCGCCGCCGCTTCGGCTTCGCTGTAGCTCTCGATCCCCTGGGCGGTCTTGAAGTGGTACTTGACCCAGAACTTCTCGCCAGCGGCGTTGATCCAGGAGAAGGTGTGGCCGCCGTAGCCGTTCATGTGGCGCAGGGTGCGCGGCGTGCCGCGGTCCGACATCAGGATCGTCACCTGATGGGCGCTCTCCGGCGAGAGGGTCCAGAAGTCCCACTGCATGTCGTTGGAGCGCATGCCGGTGTCCGGCTGACGCCCCCGGGCGTGGATCAGGTCGGAGAATTTGGCCGGGTCGCTGATGAAGAAGACCGGCGTGTTGTTGCCGACCAGGTCGTAGTTGCCTTCCTCGGTGTAGAGCTTGACCGCGAAGCCGCGCGGGTCGCGCGCCGTGTCGGGCGAGCCCGGCTCGCCGACGGCGGTCGAGAAGCGGAGGAAGAGCGGCGTCCTCGCGCCCTTCTGGAAGAGGCCGGCCTTGGTGAACTGGGAGACGTCCTCGCTCGCTTCGAAGAAGCCATGGGCGGCGCTGCCCTTGGCGTGGACGACGCGCTCGGGCGTCCCCTCGCGGCTGAGCCGCTGCGGCCTGGCGACGTCTTTCACCCCGTCAGCCTAGATGATCGATTGATCTAGCTGGGAGCGATCAGAAGCCACTGCCGAGCCAGTGGCCGAGGGCGACGGCGGCGAAGCCGGCGAGCAGCGAAAGCCCGATGTTGAGCCAGGCGAGGTCGGCGCGACCGGCGCGGCCAAGGCGGTCGGCGTCGAGGATCCAGGTCGAGAAGGTGGTGAAGGAGCCGATCGCGCCGCCGGCGACGATCACGTAGCGGTCGCCGGCGAGCCCGCTGCCGGCGACGATTCCCAGCGCCAGCGCCCCGAGCAGGTTGACGGCGAGGATCCCGTGCGGGAACGAGCCCGGCCGGCGCGCCGTCACCTCGGCGTCGAGCAGGAAGCGGGCGCCGGCGGCGATCCCGCCGATCAGGCCGACCGCGACCCAAGCTGCGGCGCTCATCCCGCCCACCTCGGCCGCGCCCGCGACTCGTACGCCATCCCAAGCCGCAAGCAGGCGTAGCCGGCCAGCAGGGTCGCCGCGCAGTAGACGGCGGCGAGGCCGCTATCGCCACCGTCGACCAGCTGGTACAGCTCGAGCTGCAGGGTCGAGAAGGTGGTCAGCGTGCCGCAAATCCCGGTGGCGAAGAAGGGGTGGTGCAGGCTCTGCGGCGGGCGGTCGCGGAAGAGCGCGAAGAAGTAACCGAGTAGCAGCGCCCCGACCAGGTTGACGACGAAGGTCGGCCAGGGCCAGCTGCCGGCAGCGGGCGGGAGCGCCTGGGCGAGCCCGACCCGGAGCAGCGCCCCGGCGACCCCACCGCAGTAGATCGCCGCCAGCTTGCGGCGCGGGTGTCGCTGGAATCTCATCGCGTGTGCCTCCTATCAGCGTCGGTGGACGGTCGATAGGAGCCATCAGCGGTCGCGCCGCGGTTATGAAGGAGCGAGCCCCATCGCTCGGCGCCCAGGATAGCCGAGCTGGCCTGGCGGAAAACCGACGCCCAGGTTGGCGGCGGACTCCATGGATCGGGTGCCGACCCGCTGGGAGCCTGGGCGGCATGAACCGGAACCGCGGAGATCGTGATCAAGCTCAAGCAAGCGAAGGAGAAGTGAGATGGGAACGCTGACCAAGATGTTCAGCTCGCAGGTCGAGACGATGAAGTCGCAGGTCGAAGCGAAGACCGGAGAAGAGGTGATCGCTGCCGGCGAGATCCGCCAGGGGCGGAAGCCATCGATGGCCTCGATGCTGACCGGCACGGCGCTGATCGAGCTGGCGCGGCCGCGGCGCTCGAAGTCGGTGCCGAAGCACTTCGTCCTGGCGCTGACGCCGACCCGCGCGGTCGCCTATGGCTGTGTCGGGGTGGCCGACGACGACGATGGCGAGAACTACCGGGTCATCGTCCGCGAGAAGCAGCAAGGCTCGTGGCCGCGCGATGGCGTCGCCTTCGCCGCCCTGCCGGGCAAGGAGGCCCATGGCACCCTCGACCTCTGCGGCGAGAAGGTCGAGGTCTGGCGGCCGAGCACGGTCGACGACGAGGAGACCGACGCGCTACTGGAGATGCTGGCGTCATGATCGCCGCCGCCGACCCCAACCGCGAGCTGACCCCGGCGCTGATCCGGGGCAGCCGCGGCTGGGTGACCCCGCTGCGCAAGGTGGAGCTGGCCCCAGGCCTCGAGGGCCAGCTCTGCCGCCACGTCTTCGCTGAGGGGGCGGCGCGGCGCAAGTCGACGATCGTCCTCGCCTCGATTCCCGAGGGCATCGCCTTCGCCCCGGCGCTGGTCTGTCGCGACCGCCGCGAGCTCGGCGCCGGCACGCCGGCCCAGCTGCCGACCGAGCGCTGGCAGCCGACCGAGCTCGAGAGCACGATCTTCAACCGCCGCTACCGGCTGCTCTCGCTCGCCGGCCAGGACGCGGTCTACGTGCGCGAGGTCTTCTCGCCCTCGCTGATCGCCTGGCTCGCCCACGACGTGCCGGAGGGCTTCTCCTTCGAGCTCAACGAGCGTCACCTGGTCGTCGCCCTGCCCGGGCATCTGGAGGGCGAGGAGGATCTGGAGCGGCTGCGCGCGCTCGCCGCCGAGGTCGCCCGGCGCCTGCGCGAGGAGGCCGAGGAGGAGGGAGTCGCGAGCGGCCTCTTCGACGAAGCCGAGAAGCGGGCGGCAATCGCGGCGGCGCTGACCAAGGTCAGCTTCAAGCAGCCGCCGGCGAGCGTCGGCGCCGCGCTCGAGGCCTTCCGCCACGCCGCCCGCTGGCGGCCGACCGTGGTCCTCAGCGGCCTCGCCTGCGCCCTGCTCGGCTTCTTCGTCGGCGCCGCCGCCGGCGCCCTCTTCTACGGGCCGCTCGGCGCCGCCGCCGGCCTGCTGACGCTCTCGGGGGGCTTCGCCCTCGGCCGCGAAATCGCCGGCTACCGCTACAGCTGGGGACCGATCTCCGCCCAGCGCCTGGCGCTGGAGGCGTTCATCGCCGAATACGCCCGTTCCCACGGGCTGCGCGAGGTCGACCGCTGGCGCTTCCACTCCGACCACCGCCACCTCCCCCTGCCCGGCGTCGCCGCGCACGTGATGGCGGGCCCGATCCCGGGCTCGGCCCTCGGCGGCTACTTCCTCACCCTCGGCGACGCGGCGGAGCTGCGTAGCCGCGGCAGGGAGATCGCCTACACGACGGACCGCCCGCTCGCCGCGATCGCCGTGGTCGCAGAGCTCGACGACGAGGCCGCCGCGGGCCGCGTCGCTTCCGCGGCTGAAGACTTCCCCTCGCCAGGGCCGGGAAAAGGCTTCAGCCTTGAGCGGGACGGGGCGACGGTGGCTATTTGGCGGCCGGTGCGCGGGTCGATGCTGTTCACGGCCAACGGGTTCGACGCGTTTCGCGCCGAGGCCGGCGAACTACTCGCGCAGGTAGGTGAGGACGGCGAGGACGCGGCGGTGGCCGCCGTCGCCGTCGCTTAGGCCGAGCTTCTGGAAGATCGCGGTGACGTGGCGCTCGACGGCGCGCTCGGAGACGAACATCTCGGCCGCGATCTGCTTGTTGGTCTGCCCCTCGGCCATCGCCTTCAACACCTCGCGCTCGCGCTCGGTCAGGGTGTCGAGCGGCCCCTCCTCGCGACGGCGGCCGAGCATCTGGGCGACGACCTCGGGGTCGAGCACAGAGCCGCCGTCGGCGACGCGGCGGACGGCGTCGAGGAAGCGGTCGACCTCGGCGATCCGGTCCTTGAGCAGGTAGCCGACCCCCTCGCTGCCGTCGGCGAGCAGCCGCACCGCGTAGTGCTCCTCGACGTACTGGGAGAGGACGAGGATCCCGGTCCCCGGCAGCTCCTCGCGGACCGCCGCCGCGGCGCGCAACCCGTCGTCGCTGTTGTCGGGCGGCATCCGGATGTCGACGATCGCCACATCGGGCTTATGGGCGCGGACCTTGCGGACCAGGTCCTCGGCGTCGCCGGCCTGGCCGACGACCTCGATCCCGGCCTCCTCGAGCAGACGCACGGCGCCCTCGCGCAGCAGCACCGAGTCCTCGCCGATCACGACCCGCATGGGATCTCCGCGCGGAGCCTGGTCCCGGCGCCGGCCGGGCTCTCGACCTCGAGCTCGCCGCCGAGCGCGGCGACCCGGTCGGCGAGCCCCCGCAGGCCGCCGCCGGCGCCGGCGCCGCCCGGACCGTCGTCGCTGACCTCGACCAGCAGCAGCTCGCCGTCCTCGCGGACGCTGACCGCGACCGCGCTGGCGCCGTCCGCGTGGCGGGCGGCGTTGGTCATCCCCTCGGCGACGACGAAGTAGGCGGCCGCCTCGACCGGGGCGGGGTAGCGAGCGCTGGGCACGGACTCGATTCTCGCCGGAATCGCGCTGCGCGTGGCGAGCCCCCTCAGCGCCGGCTCCAGCCCGCCCTCGGTCAGCACCGCGGGGTGGATCCCGCGCGCCAGCTCGCGCAGCTCGCCGATCGCCTCGCGCAGCTCGGCCGAGGCCTCGGCGAGCAGGCGGCGGGCACCCTCGGGGTCGCTCGCGATCGAGCCGGCCGCCGCCTCCAGCGTCATCGCGACGCTGACGAGCTGCTGCTGGGAGCCGTCGTGTAAGTCGCGCTCGATCCGCCGCCGGGCGTCGTCGGAGGCGTGGACGAGGCGGGCGCGGGACTCGCGCAGCTCGCGCTCGACCCGCAGCCGCTCGGTGATGTCGCGCAGGTGACCGGTGAAGACCGGCTCGCCGGGGACGTCGATGCGGGTGATCGTCAGCTCGACCGGGAAGCGGCTGCCGTCGCGGCGCATCGCTTCGATCTCGATCCGCCGGTCGAGCAGGGTCGGCTCGCCGGTCTCCAGGTAGCGCCGCAACCCGGCCCGATGGCGCTCGCGCAGATCCGGCGGCACGATCAGATCGGCCATCTCGCGCCCGACCGCCTCCGCGCCCGAGTAGCCGAAGGTGGCTTCGGCGGCGGGGTTGAACTCGATCACGGCGCCGCGGTGGTCCATCGCGATCACGCAGTCGAGCGAGGCGTCGAGCGTTGCCCGGTGGCGGCGCTGCACCGCGTCGCCCGAGAGCTCGGCGCGGCGGCGCTCGATCAGCTGGCCGAGCTGGGCGCCGACGACCTCGAGCCGCTCGAGCAACTCCGGGTCGGGCGCCTGGGCGGCGGCGGCGAAACCCTCGATCACAGCGACGACGCCGCGCTCGCTGCGCACCGGGAAGCCGACCGCGGCGTGCAGCCCGGCGGCCGCGGCGGCTTCGCGACGGGGCAGACGCTCGTCGCTGGAGGCGTCGGCGACCCACTGCGCCTGGCCGCTCGCCCAGACCGCGCCGGGCAGTCCTTCGCCGGGGGCGAGGACGATCGCGCGGGTCAGGTCGAGGAAGCCGGCATCGACCGCGGGCGCAGCCCAGAGCGCGGTGCAGCGCAGCACGGTCGCCCTCTCGCTCTCCTCCCAGGCGGCGGCGACGTCCCAGCCGAGGGTGGCGGCGATCGCCTCGAGCGCGCGCGAGTAGGCGTCGGCGGCGTCCGCGGCCGAGCTGACCGCTCTCGCCACCTCCTGCTCGATCCGCGCCGGAGCCATTTCGGCTCAGGACTCTACGAGTGCCTCCAGCGCTTTTCCACTCAGCTCGAGCTTGCTGAGAAAGCCGCGGGCGCCGCTGGCGAGGGCCAGCTCGCCGTAGTCCTCGCGGCCGTGGGTGGAGACCATCACCACCGCCACCTCGGGCGAGCGCTCGTGCAGCTCGCGGGCGACCTCGATCCCGCTCACGTCGGGCAGACCGACGTCGAGCAGGACGACGTCCGGCTTGCAATCGGCGGCGGCACGCAACCCGCCCTCGCCGTCCTCGGCCTCGCCGACCACCGACCAGCCCTCGGCGGTCAGCGCCCGGGCGGCGCTGCGGCGGAAGCCGTCGTGGTCGTCGACGATCAGGATGCGGCGCGCCATCACTTGATTCTGGCCGCTTTCCTCTGCGCCGAACCTTCGGTTTGCCGCCAACCGCGCTTGGTTATATGTCGGCGATGGCTCGCAAGACGCGGCTAACGGTGGCGGCGATCGCCTGCCTCGCCGTCCTCAGCTCCGTTCCGGCAACTGCTGCGGCGGCCTTCCACGCCCACGCCCAGCCCCTCGATCGCGAGCTGCGGGCGCGGATGACCGGCATCTCCTGGCACCCGGGCTGCCCAGTCGGGCTCGATGACCTGCGGCTGCTGGCGGTCACCTTCTGGGGGTTCGATGGGAAGGTCCACGTCGGTCGCCTCGTCGTCAACCGCGACGCGGTTCGGGCGATGAGCACTGCGATGCAGACTCTATATAGCGACCGCTTCCCGATTCGACGCATGCGGCTGGTCGACGCCTACGGCGCCGACGACCATCGCAGCATGGAAGCCGACAACACCTCGGCCTTCAACTGCCGCTTCGTCGCCGGCACCAGCCACTGGTCACAGCACGCCTACGGCCGCGCGATCGACCTCAACCCGGTCGAGAACCCCTACGCCGACGGCCACGGCTACGTCTCCCCGCCCCAGGGGCGACCCTTCGCCGACCGCTCCCAGCACCACAAGGGCCTGGTCCACGCCCACGGCGCCGCCGTCGCCGCCTTCGCCCGCGTCGGCTGGGGCTGGGGCGGCAACTGGCCCTGGCCGAAGGACTTCCAGCACTTCTCGGCGACCGGGACCTGAACGCCGCGCGTCGCGTCAAGGATTCGTTCAGCCCGCCGGCCTAGCTTCGGCGGCATGAAACCCCTGCGCCCCACCTCCCCGACTCACACCGCCCTGACCCGCGTCGCCGCGCTCGCGGCCGCCGCGCTGTCCCTGCTCGCCGCGCTGGCCCTCCCCGCTGTTGCCAGCGCCGCCAAGCCATACGCCTACTTCAAGGTCGGCCTCAAGGCCAGCGTCAAGCTGAACTGGACCGAGGACATGACCGGGAGCTGCAACGGCCTCGGTGTGCTGCGCACCGTCGGCAGCGGCTCTTCGACGGCGACGATGCACTCGACGCGAGAAGTCACCGCCGTCCTGGAACGGGGGATCGGCCAGCCGGTCTTCCGCAGCGGCGGCGAGGAGCTGGCGCTGCCGATCGGCGGGCACGGCACCCGCCGGGGCTCGATCGAAGGCTGGGACGTCGTTGCCCCGCCGCCGGGTGCGTGCCCGAAGCCGGAGCCGATCGCCCCCGACTGCGGCAGCTTCGCCTACCCGCCCGACTCCGAGGTCACCGTCGCCTACCGGACGCCGGATTCCTGGCCCTACGAGACGCCGGCGCCGCTGACCGACGTGCTCGTGCTCGACGGGCCGTTCAGCACCGAGTGGCCCAGCGGGCCGCCCTTCGAGAACTGCCCGAGCATCGGCCGGGGTGAACTGATCAGCAGCCAGCTGGGAACCGAACTGACGCCGCCGCTGACGCTCGCGGTCTCGCTCCGCAACCTGCTGAAGCGCAAGCGCTTCACGCTGAAAAGACACACGTCGACCCACGTGGACGCCTTCCCCAAGGGTCTGCCCGGGGTCAGCGGCACGATGCCGGTCCGGATCGAGACGAAGGTGACGCTCGACTTCACCCGCCTCGCCCACAAGCCGCGCGGCGCCTAGGACACCCCGATCCGACACTGACCACACCACGGTGCGGTCAGTGTCGGATGCGCGGGAGCAGGTCCTGGAAGGCGAAGCCGTCCCGCATCACGACCTCGCCGCGCTCGACCTCGATCGGGGCGGAGAAGATCGGTCCCGCGTGGACGAAGGTGTGGAACTCGCCGTTCTCGCCGCAGGGGTCGACGCCGGCCGGCAGGTCCTCGAGCAGCGCCCGGTCGAAGGCGCGGCCGACAAACGAGGCATCGAGCTGGGAGGGGTCGACCGAGACGAGGATCGCCTCGAAGCCGGTGTCGACGAACTCGAGCGCCAGCTCAGAGGTGTCCCGCTCCCAGACTGGAAACGAGGCGCGCCGCCCGATCCTCCCCAGCCGCTCCTCCCGATAGGCGCGGATATCGGCGAGGAAGAGGTCGGCGAACGCGATCTCCTCGACCGCGGCGAGCGGCGGCGAGGCGAGCGCCGCCTCCATCCGCGCCTCGTAGAGGTCGTTCGGACAGGCCGCCGGGATCCCGACCTCGACCAGCTCCACCCCGGCCGCCGCCGCCTGTGCCCGCAACAGCTCCCCGCGCACCGCGTGCATGCTGATCCGGTCGTAGTCCTCGGTCAACGTGGTCAGCAGGGCAACCGGCTCCGTCCCCGCCTGGCGCATCGCCCACAGCGCCAGCGTGGAGTCCTTGCCCCCACTCCAGGAAAGCGCCACGCCGGCCACCCGGCGAGCCTAGTCAAAACCTAGTCGCGCGAGGCGAGGACCCCGACCGCGATCACGACCGAGAGCGCGACCAGCGCCCCCAGCGCTCCTAGCCAGTTGACGCCGGTCGTCTGTTTGACCGAGTCTGCGTAGGCGACGAAGGCGATCGGGATCGCGACGGAGGCAGCGAGCGCGGCGACCCGGGCGAGATCGCGGAGACCGTGCCCGGCGTCCTGGCGCCGGTCGGCCAGCTCGATCGCCTCGCGGGCCGAGGCGGCTTCGCCGTCGTAGAGAACGAGTGCACGACGGCCGAGCTCGCGCGCGTGGGACTCGCAGCCCCAGGCCATCGCGATCATGAAGGTGACCGGGAAGACCCAGGTGGTGAGCCAGACCAGACCCCCGATCGTCATCCCGCCGATCGCCCGCAGCCAGGGGTGACGCTCGGCGCCGGCCTCAGCGTCGTTGTCGGGGGCGCCGAGGAAGCCGCCGAAGACGAGCAGCAGATAGACGCTGTGCCACCAGGTTCGCAACGGCCGCCGATGCGCCGGCTTCTCCGGTAGGGGCCGGCCACGAACCTCCAGCAGCGCCGCTTCGGCGGCCTCGGGCCTCGGATGGACGCCGCGCAGGACGAGCATCTCGGCCGTCGTCCTCAGGCTCCCGGGGTCATGGTCGTATAGCGCCGCGACCCGAAGCGTCAGCCGCGCCTCCTGCTGCAGGTAGGCGACGTAGCCGGGGACCAGGGCGATGAAGAACGGCGTCCCGGCGACGGCGCCGTCGATCCGGGCGACGTGCGCCGAACGCCCTCGCAGCCGCTCGGCCAGGTCGAAGCGGCTCGTCTCCGGGTTGGCCTCGCGAGCCCGATCCGCCCACTCGCGGGCGTCCTTGCTCTGGCGCTCGGCGGCGAACAGGGCGATCCGCTCGGGGATGTGCTCGGGGTCTCGGTGGGCGACTCGGACGAGTGCCCTGGCGTTGGCCAGGAGCTCGGACCTCAATCCTCCGCCCCGCCCTTGCCTTCGAGCTTTTCCAGCCGCGCCTCGATCCGCCGCAACTGCTCGAGCAGGCGGTCTTCCTCGTCTCCCTTGAGCCGCTCGCGGGCGGCCTCGACGAAGGCGGCGGTGATCGATGCCGTGATCACAGCCAGGAACCCGATCCCCGCCAGCATCACGATCGTCGCGATCACCCTGCCCTCGGGGTGGGTCGGGGTGACGTCGCCGTAGCCGACGGTCGTGACCGTCTGGATCGCCCACCACAGGCCCGTGCCAAGGGTCGGGAAGTCGTCGCGATCGATCAGCCAGGCGAAGCTGCCGCCGGCGATCGTGATGACGAAGGTGAACTCGGCGATCATCCGCGCCGCCCGGCTCGCGGTCAGCGGCTTCGCCTGCAGCCGTCGCGAGGTTCGCGATGCCGTCTGCGAGCCTTCCTCGGACACCTCGCCAACCTAATCCCCGGACCGGGGCCGAGCATCACCCGAATCGGATGAGCTGCACCGATTTCACCCGTTTCGCATGAGGCCGAGCCAGTCTCCCCCTGCTCGAATGGAGCGATCGGGAACGGCATCGCGAACGAAACGAAGGTCGAGTGTCAGCGCTGAGCAAGCGACGGCTGCGCCGCTCCGGGATGCTCGGCGGGAACCCGGGCGCGCTCCCTCGCCCTGCACCGACCTCCGCCCCGGCGGCGCGGCCCTCGGTTCCCCCGACCTCCCCGACCGGCCGGGTCGAGGCGCTGGCCAAGCTGGCGGCGCTGCGAGATTCCGGGGTCTTGACCGAGGAGCAGTTCGCCGCCGAGCGCGAGCGGCTGCTGGGGAGCTGAGGGGTGGGCGCCATGGGCGATCCCAGCGGACTCGGCCCGGTCCAGATCCTGGTCGTCGGCCTGGACCGCGCCGGCGCCGAGGAGGTGCTGGAACGGCAGCTGCGCGAGGTGGCGGCGAATCGGGACGTCGCCCTGCTCGACGTCCTCGTCGTCCACCGCCAGCGCAACGGCAGCTTCGCCGAGCTGAGAGAGCGCAGGCTCGAGCTGCTCGGCAGTGCCGAGGGCGCGATCGTCGCTCCCCTGCTTGGCCTGGGCAACGCGGAGCCCACCGGGTCGCCCGATCGAGCCGGCGACGGCTGGTGTCTGGCCGACCACGTCGCCGCCGGGAGCACGGCCGCGATCGTCCTGCTCGAGCACCGCTGGGCGATCCCGCTGCGGGACGCGGTCAAGGCGATCGGCGCCGAGGTTCTCGTCGACGCCTGGGTCCATCCGCATGACCTGGCGCCGCAGCCGGAATAGGATTCCTTTCCATGAGCGAGGTCGCCGACCGTCCTCTCGGGTCGATGGTCGAACGACGGCGACTGCTGGAGAAGGCAGCGGGCGCCGGCACCGCCGTCGTCCTGGTGCAGGCCCCAGCCGGATACGGCAAGTCGGTCCTTCTCAGGCAATGGGAGGCGAGCGACGCGCGACCCTTCGCCTCGATCCTGCTCGGCCCCGCCCACGACGACCCCGCGGTGCTGCTTGCCGCCCTAATCGAGGCCCTGGCGCCGATCGAGGCTCTGCCCAGCTCGATCTCCTCCCCCCTGCGAGCGCCCCAGCCGAACGTCGAGGTGATCGCCCGGCGCCTAGAAGAGTGGTTCGCCAAACGGGAGATCGATTCGGTGCTGGCCCTCGACGAGGTGGAGCACCTACGCTCGCCGACGAGTCTGCGGATCCTCGAGGCGCTCGTCGCCGGCGCCAACAGCAGCTGCCAGGTCGCCCTCGCCAGCCGTGAGCGCAACCTCCCGGGTGCCGCCCGGCTCCTCGCCTCGCGCCGCCTCACGGTGATCGAAGCCAGCGACCTGACGATGACTCCGGGGGAGGCCCGGGAGATGCTCGGTGCCACCGGCATCGGAGAAGTGGGCGGCGCGGAGCTGGACGGCCTGATGACGAAGACCGAGGGCTGGCCAGCGGCGCTCTACCTCGCCGCCCTCTCGCTTCGAGACCAGCCCGGGGAAAGCGACCGAGTCGCCGGCTTTGCCGGCGACGACCGTGACGTGGTCGACTACATCCGCGACGAGTTCCTCGCCTCCGCCCCCGAGGCGGACATCGAGATCCTGATCCGCATCTCCCTCCTAGACCGCTTCTGCGGCGACCTTTGCGACGCCATCCTCGAGCGCCGCGACTCGGCGGTGAGGCTGATCGAGCTGGCTCGCTCCAACACCCTGCTGATCCCGCTCGACCGCCGCGACGAATGGTTTCGGATGCACTCGCTGCTGGGCGACATGCTGCGCAGCGAGCTGCGCCGCCGTCACCCCGGCGAGGTGGCGGATCTCAATCGCCGCGCCTCGACCTGGTGGCAGAAGCATGACGACATCGAGCGTGCGGTCGGCTTCGCGCTCGACGCCGAGGACCTCGACCGGGCCGGAGAGCTGATCTGGGAGGCCGTGCCCACCTACATGCCAAACGGTCGCTATGCGACGCTCGAGAAATGGGTGCTAGCAGCCGGGGCAGAGCGGATCGGGGACGATCCGCACCTCAGCCTCACGATCGCCCACTCCCACTTGGCTGCGGGCAGGGGGGCTGACGCCGAGCACTGGGCGAATCTGACCCGGGAGCTGCTGGTAGATCGCGTAGACGTCGGCGACAGCGTCAGCGCCGGCCTGGCGATGATCGACGCAACGCTCGCCCGCGACGGCGTCGCGAGCATGGCGAAGGCGGCGGCCAGCGGTACCGAAGCGGTGGCTGGGGGGAGCCCGTGGACCTCGATGGCCCACATGCTCGAAGGGATCGCCGCCCAGCTGGGGGGCGATCCCGAGCGTGCTCGCGAACTGATCGCCGACGCGGCTCGCCGAGCGGCTTCCCACGGCGTGACGATCATCCAGGTGATTGCCCTTGGCCAGCTCGCCCTGCTCGATGCGGCGGAAGAGGACTGGCAGAGCGCCGTGATCCTCACCTCCCAGGCACGGGCCCAAATCGACCGCGCGGCAATCGCCGGCCACCCGACCGTGGCGCTCCCACTCGCGCTCTCGGCCTACGTGCGGGCCGGAGAACAGCGCAACGAGGACGCGATCGCGGACCTGCGGTCGGCACGGGCGCTGCTCGACCAACTCGATCGCTTCGGCGACTGGTACGTGGCCAGCACCTGCGCCGCTCTGGCCGCCGCGGCGACGGGACTCGGCGACGGGCCCCTGGCAGGAGCCCATCTGGTCCAGGCACGCGCGCACCTGGCCCGGGTCCCCGACGCGCCGATGCTGGACTCCTGGGTCGCCGACATCGAGGTCGCGGTCGAGCAGATGACGCGCGAGGGCGGGAGCGACCTGACCCCGGCCGAGCTGCGCGTCCTCCGCCTCCTTCCCACCCACCTGTCGCTCCCGCAGATCGCCACCGAGCTGGTCGTCTCACCGAACACGGTGAAGACGCAGGCGCAGGCCGCCTACCGCAAGCTCGGCGTCTCCTCGCGCCGGGAGGCCGTCGACCGGGCCCGGGCCGCCGGCCTGCTCGACGGCCCCGGCAGGCGGCCGGACCCCGCCGGGTCCGCCCGCCCTTAGGGCGACGCTCTCAGGCCTCCTCGAGCGGCTCGCCGAGGACGACGAGGCCGTGGATGCAGATGACGCAGATCGCAAAGCTGCCAAGCGCCCAGAACGGATAGGCACCGCCGACGGCAAGCAGCGAGCCGATCGCGCCAAAGCTGGCGGCGATCAGACCGACCACCCGGCCGAAGGCGCCGCCGGCGAAGAGCGAGCAGCCGGCGAAGATCTCGACCACGCCGAGGATCACCGTGATCCATCCCCAGGTGTGGAGATTCCCGAACACGAAATGGTTTTCACCGACCCAGAAGTTCGCGTTGGCGATCGCACCGATCCCGTAGATCACGTTCAGCGTGCCGGCGATCAACAGCAGGATCGCGACGAACATCGCCCGTCCGGCTCCCCTCATCTCTTCCTCCTAGCTAGCGGCCGTCGCCGAGCATGGCGGGACGACGCACCGACGTTTCTTGTCGGCCCTACGCTAGGAGCAGGTCCGCGATCCGCCCATCGCCCGATCCGGGTGATCTCGACCCGCCGACCTCCGGTCAATTCGACCAGGGAGAAGTGGCGAGGGTGGGAATCGAACCCACGACACCACGATTTTCAGTCGTGTGCTCTACCAACTGAGCTACCTCGCCAGGCCGGGAAACTGCGCTTCTGGGCCAGTCTCCGGGCTCGCCATCTTACAAGCGGGCCTTGGCAGAGGATGGGCTGATTGCATTCGGTCGTGGCCTGGAAGAGCGCAGGGCTGGCGGTGCTGGCGGCGATCCTCGTCGCGGCGGTTGCCGTGTCCGGGGGCTCGGGGTCGGATCCGCGGACTCCCGCGGCACTGCCGGGCATGCCGCCTCCTTTCCTCGGCACGGCGGTGACGGGGGGTGGCGGGACCACCGCGGCGGTGGACGCATACGGGGACGTCGTCGACCTGCGCCCCTCGCCGGCGGGGCCGGCGCTGATCGACAACTCCTCAGCCCGGCAGGCGGCGGGAACGGTGCCGGCCGACACCGGGATCGTGCCGCGGGTCAGCCTCGGTGGCGGGCCGGCGCTGCCGCTGTGGCGGGCGGACTCGGTCACTCAGCGGTACCTGCCGAGGACGAACGTGGTGCGGACCGAGGGCCGGTTCGGGGAGACCCGGGTCGCTGTGATCACCGCGGCGGAGGGAGACGAGTTAGCGGTGGTGGTTCGGATCTGGCCGGAGAAGGGCCAGCGGATGGAGCCCTCCGTTGGGGTCTCGGTCGCGGGCGGAGTTCGCTGCGCTCGCGACATGCAGGGGGGACAACTCGACCTACTTTGCAGGGTGGGTCGAGCTGTCCCCCCTGCCCTCGGCGCGGCAGCGCAGGACATCCCAGAGCAAGCCCGGGCGGTGATCCGGCAGAGCGCCTCAGACGATCGCCGCTGGCTCGGAAGGGCCGAAGCGCTCGGGTCGGGAGCGCCGGCGTGGGCCGAGGAGATGTACCGGCGCTCGCTGCTCGTGCTCCGTGCTTTGACCGACAGCCGGACCGGGGCGGTAGCCGCCGGCGCTCGCGACGGGTGGGCCTACGTTTGGCCACGGGATGCGGCCACGGCGGCGCTGGCGCTGCGGGCCGCGGGCTACGAGGGAGACGCGCGACGGGTCGCTCGCTTCCTGTCGCGACTGAACCTCGACGCGGCAGCGCGGTTCGAGGCAGACGGAAGCCCCGTTCCGGGACGCGCGGCACAAGGCGACGCAAATGGCTGGGTAAGGGCGGCGGAGCGCGCAACCGCGGTGGTGAAAGGCTCGAGGCGCTCACCTGAACTCGAGAGCGCGGCCTCCGCGCTTCCCTGGCGAGGCCGCGCCGACTACCAGGAGGGATCGGGTGGCGAATACCTCGGCAACGCAATCGCGGCCGGGGCGCCGCTGGGTCCGTTCGCCACGCCGAAGGGTCTGGTTCGGCAGGCCGGGGACCCGGCTTCCGGCCTCGACTCAGCCGCGGCCTGGGCGGTGCGTCCATTCCCGCGGCGCGGCGCCTTCCCGGCCGTTCGCCGGACGCTCCTCCGCCTGCTCGCCACCGGCACCCGGTACGGGATCACCCCGGGCGAAGGCTGGAGCGGCGGCTCCGATCCCTGGACCGCACCGACCGCTTGGAGCGCTTGGGCGCTTGCCGCGCTGGGTGACCGGGCGGCTGCGCTCCACCTGCTGGGCGACCTGCGCCGCGCCGCCACCCCGGCCGGCGCCCTGCCCGAGCGCGTCGACGCCCGCACCGGCACCCCCCGTTCGACCACCCCCCTGGCCTGGTCCCACGCCTTCACCGTCCTCACCCTGCTCCAACTCTGGCCCACCCACCACCGTGGTTGAGCTTTCCTTCGAATAGCGCCGGAAAGCTCAACCACGGTGGGAGCGCCTTGGATGTGGCAGAGCTTTCGAGGCGCTATCCGCAACAAAGCCGTGCCGCGCGTCAGGCGAACGAGGCGAGGGCGGCGGCCACCGCGTCGGCGGCGGTCTCGGCGCGGATCAGGCCGGGGGCATCGACCATTTCGCCGTGGCCGCTGAGGTCCCAGCTGCGCAGGGCGACGACGGTGCGGCCGATCGTCCGCGCCAGGCCGATCTCCGAGAGCGTCCCCCACTCGCCCCCAACCACGATTACCGCCTCGCCCGAAGCAACGACCGCGAGGTTGCGGGCGTGGCCGATGCCGCTGGCGACGACCTCGGTGCAGAACTCGTTGGCGTCCCCGAGCGCGGTCCCCTGAACGATCCCGATCACCCGCCCCCCACCTTCCGCCGACCCCCGAGCCGCCGCCTCCATCACACCCCCGCCAGCTCCACAAACAAGAGTCACCCCCGCTTCGGCCAACCCCCGCCCCACATCCCGCGCCAGCTCCGGGAGCTCCGAACCAGCTGCACAACGACTGGACCCGATGACGGCGATTTGGCGAGCGCGGAGAGCAGGGGAGCCAGAGGGGGTCTCGACGGAGCCGCCCCGCGGTTCGCTC
>DATKLT010000040.1:0-9790 GCA_035542315.1 Solirubrobacterales bacterium
CTAAGTCACTCGCGCTCCAGCGGGGCCATCGTCAGGCCCGCGCCATCCAGCTGCGCCCAATAATGCTCGGCCGGCTCGCGCGGGCCCGACCAGACGATCGCCTGGCCGCTGCTGTGGATCTGATCCGCGATCTGGTGGCCCTGCTCAAGGCTGACACCGGGCAGGACGCTGGCAAGCGTCTGGGCGACGTGATCGAAGGTGTTGTGGTTGTCGTTGCGGACGATCACGCGCCAGCCCCCGCCCATGCCTGAACCAGGTCCTGCATCGCGTGTCCGCTCGACCGTGGTCGTGGACATCGCTCGCCATTATGCAACTCATCAGCAAACCGCAGGACAGCCGCTTCCCATATCTGCCCGGAATCGACGCTCTCAGGGCCGTAGCGGTGCTGGCCGTCTTCTTCTACCACGCCCATGTCAGCTGGATGCCGGGCGGCTTCCTCGGCGTCGACGTCTTCTTCGTGATCAGCGGCTATCTGATCACCTCGTTGCTGCTGCGCGAGTTCCGCGCCGGCGGCAGCGTCAGGCTCGGGCGCTTCTGGCTGCGGCGCGCGCAGCGGCTGCTGCCGGCGGTCGGGGTCCTGATCGCGGTCTGCATGATCGCCGCCGCGATCCTCGAGCCGGACCGGATCGACGCGATGCGCGGCGACGCCCTCGCCTCGCTCTTCTACTTCGCCAACTGGCACTTCATCTTCGGCGACAACTCCTATTTCGAACAGTTCCAGGCGCCGTCGCTGTTCACGCACCTGTGGTCGCTCTCGGTCGAGGAGCAGTTCTACCTCTTCTGGCCGCTGGTCTTCGCCGCCGGGATGAAGCTCTTCGGCCGCGGCAAGCTGCTGCTCGGCGTCCTCGCCGGCGCCCTCGGCTCGGTAGCCCTGGCCTGGATCCTGTTCGACCCCGGCAGCGACGCCTCGCGCGTCTACTACGGCACCGACACCCACGCCGTCGGCCTTCTGCTCGGCGTCGCCCTCGCCTTGGTCTGGAGCCCGATCGAGCTGCGCCGGCGCCGCACCGGACCGCTCGTCGGGCCGATCCTCGACGTCGTCGGCGTCCTCGCCCTCGCCTACCTCGTGCTCAGCTTCGTCCACGTCCACGACTACGACCTGGCGCTCTGGCACGGCGGCTACCTGTGGCTGGCGCTGATCACGGCGGTCCTGATCGCCGTCCTCGCCCACCCCGCTGCCCGGCTCGGCAAGATCCTCGGCGCGCCGCCCGTCCTCTGGCTCGGGCTGCGCAGCTACAGCTTCTACCTCTGGCACTGGCCGGTCCTCGCCCTGACCAGGCCCGGCGTTGACGTCAACCTGCCGAAAGGGGTGCTGATCCCGCTCCAGCTCGCCTTCGTCCTCGTCCTCGCCCATCTCTCCTACCGCTACGTCGAGCTGCCCTTCCGCGGCCGCGCGAAACTGCCCGCGATGCCGCAGAGCTGGCTAAGGGTGGCGCGACCGGCGCTTCTGCTCGGCGCCCTGGCGGTCATCGTCGTCGTCGGCTGGAGCGGGCTGTTCGCGACCAGCAATCGCCAGGTCGAATCGGCCGCCGCCTCGACCCCCGAAGTCGCCACCGTCAGGGCGGAACCGGTGAAGCCGCCGCGCGGGCAAGCGCCCTCCGGAGCGACCGGGGCGACGGGTACCGCGGGCAAAGCAGGAGCAACCGGGGCCACCGGCCCCTCCCACCGCGCCAGCGCCAGGCCCAACCTGCATCCGATCACGCACCCGCCGCGGATCGTCGCCTTCGGCGACTCGGTGATGGTCGGCGCCGCCACCAACCTCAAGGCCCGCCTCGGCTCCGGCTTTTCGATGAACGCCAAAGTCGGTCGCCAGGCAAGCGAATTCGTCGAATTGGTCGAGCAGCTACGCGACGAAGGACACACCCCCAATGCGGTGATCATCCAGATGGGCAACAACGGGCCCCTCTACGGCGAAGACATGGAAGCGATCCAGAAGGCGACCGCCGGCGTCGGCGAGCTCTTCCTGATCACCGACCACGCCCCAGTCAGCTGGATCGAAGAGTCCAACCACGCACTCGAGGAAGCGGCCAAGGACTGGCCGCACACGACCCTGATCGACTGGGCCCCGGTCGCCGCCGCCCACGAAGACCAGCTCTGGGACGGGATCCACCTCAAGCCCGGCGGGGCCGGCCTCTACGCCCGCCTAGTCAACGAAGTCGTGCGCGAAAAGGTCCCCTTCCCGCCGAAACCCAAGCCCGACCCGAAGCCGAAGGGGAAGGACAAGGCCAAGGCGACGGGAGAGGAGGGTGCCGGCCACCCTCAGGGCAGGTAGGGCAGCCACCACCCTCCCCTCCCAGCCGCCCGGGAATCCCGTGGTTCCTTATGGACGTATGGCGTCCGAAAGGAACCATGCGGTGCCAATTCCAGCCGATCCTTCATCCCGTGGTTCCTTTTGGAAGCAGGGCGGCCATAAGGAACCACGGGTTCGAGGGCGGGCGGACCGGCCCACCTACCTGCCCCGTGGGTGCGTCGGCCCGCCCGCTGAGGATCGTTGCCGCTCCTAGAACGGGCTCGGGAGGCGGATGACGATGTCGTCGAGGCTGGCGATCAGGCCGTTGGCGTTACCGGGAGCGCCGACGACGATCGCCGAGGCGCGGCCCTGGAGGTCGCCGGCCGATTCGTCGGTGGCTTCGGCGACTTTTTTCGAGCCGAGGAAGGCTTCCAGCTTGGCGTCGCCCTGTTCGGGGCCGCTCGTGACGTTGACCGCGCGCAGGCGCAGCGCGTTGGCCTTGTTGACCCCTTTCACCGCCGGCTCGCCCTTGACGATCGCCAAGTACTTGGTCCGTTCGGGAGTCACCTTGACCAGCTGCAGCTTCTGCTGCAGCGGGAAAGCCAGCAGCTGGTACTTGGCCCCTCCCCCGGCGCGCAGTTCGAGACCGAGGTAGGCCTTGCGCTGCAGCGCTGCCGGCGTGCCGCTGAGCAGCCGCTCGGTGGCGACGATCTCGAGGTCGCGGCCGACCACCGGCGTGCGGTAGGCGCAGGCTTCGGTCTTCTTGCCGACCGTAACCCGGACCACGCCTTTGGCCCCGGTCCGGGCGCAGCTGCGCCCGGCGAGCTTGACCAGCTGGCTGCGCTGGGCGAGCGAGCTGAGGTCGTTGCGGTAGATGCCGATCATCTGCGCCTGCGCCAGCGCTGGCAGGGCCAGGGCGGAGAGGGCGAGAACGGCGGCGAAAATCGCGCGGTAAGCGGGCTTCATCGTCGGCAACCTAAACACAGAGGGGGCGGAAAGATGCGGGCGCCAGCCCCCTGAACGGGGTATTTCGCCGGCCCAAATAGAATTGAGCTATGAGCGACCACCGTCTTCCCCAGCCCGACCGCCCGTGGGTGATGCGCACCTACGCCGGCCATTCCGACGCCAAGCGCTCCAACGAGCTCTACCGCCGCAACCTGGCCAAGGGCCAGACCGGCCTCTCGATCGCCTTCGACCTGCCGACCCAGACCGGCTATGACCCCGACCACGTCCTCGCCCGCGGCGAGGTCGGCAAGGTCGGCGTCTCGGTCGCCCACAAGGGCGACATGCACCAGCTTCTCGACGGCATCCCGCTCGACGAGATGAACACCTCGATGACGATCAACGCCACCGCGGCCTGGCTGCTCGGCCTCTACGTCACCGTCGCCGAGGAGAACGGCGTCGACCGCTCCGAGCTGAAGGGAACGACGCAGAACGACATCATCAAGGAGTACCTCTCGCGCGGCACCTACGCCTTCCCGCCCGAGCCCTCGCTGCGGCTGATCGCCGACATGGTCGCCTTCAGCGTCAACGAGGTGCCGAGCTGGAACCCGACCAACATCTGCAGCTACCACCTACAGGAGGCGGGGGCGATGCCGGTGCAGGAGATCGCCTACGCGCTCTCGACCGCGATCGCCGTGCTCGACGAGGTCAAGGCCCGCGGCCAGGTCGCCGAGGAGGACTTCGGCAAGGTCTTCGGCCGTATCTCCTTCTTCGTCAACGCCGGCATCCGCCTGATCGAGGAGATCGCCAAGCTGCGCACGATGGCGGCGCTCTGGGAAGAGATCGGCCGCGAGCGCTACGGGGTCACGGACGAGAAGATGCTCCGCTTTCGCTACGGGGTCCAGGTCAACAGCCTCGGTCTGACCGAGGCCCAGCCGGAGAACAACATCCAGCGGATCGTGGTCGAGGCGCTCGCCGTCACCCTCAGCCGCGACGCCCGCGCCCGCGCCCTGCAGCTGCCGGCCTGGAACGAGGCGATGGGCCTCCCCCGCCCCTGGGACCAGCAGTGGAGCCTGCGGATCCAGCAGGTGCTGGCCAACGAGACCGACCTGCTCGAGTACCCCGACGTCTTCACCGGCTCGGTGGTGATGGACGGGCTGGTCGCCGAGCTGACCGAGGGCGCGCGGGCGGAGATGGCGGTGGTCGAAGAGCGCGGCGGCGCGGTCAAGGCCGTCCCCTACATGAAGGCGCGCCTGGTCGAGTCCCATCGCGAGCGCGTCGCCCGGATCGAGAGCGGCGAGCAGCAAGTGATCGGCCAGAACAGCTTCACCGAGAGCGAGGACTCGCCGCTCACCGCCGGCGCCGACGGCGGCATCCTCACCCCCGACCCCGAGGTCGAGCGGGAGCGGATCGAAGCCCTCGCCAAGTGGAAGGCCGAGCGCGACGAGGACGCGGTCAAGGCGGCGCTCGCCGACCTCGCCGCGGCCGCCGCGGACGAGCAGGCGAACATCATGCCGGCGACGATCGCCGCCGCCAAGGCCGGCGCGACGACCGGCGAGTGGGCGGAGACGATGCGTCAGGTCTTCGGCGCGTATCGGGCGCCCACGGGCGTCGACGGCGCCGCCCCGCCCGCCGACCGCGAGGTGCTCGACGAGCTGCGCGGCGAGGTCGACGCCGCCTCCGAGCGGATCGGCCACCGGATCAAGATCCTGGTCGGCAAGCCCGGCCTCGACGGTCACTCCAACGGTGCCGAGCAGGTGGCGCTGCGGGCGCGCGACGTCGGCATGGAGGTGATCTACCAGGGGATCCGCCTCACCCCGGAGGAGATCGCCGAGTCGGCGCTGCAGGAGGACGTCGACGTGGTCGGCCTCTCGATCCTCTCCGGCTCCCACCTGGAGCTGATTCCCGAGGTCGTGCGGCTGCTGCGGGCCGAGGAAGTCGACGTCCCGGTCGTCGTCGGCGGCATCATCCCGCCGGCCGACGCCGAGCGCCTGCGCGAGGCCGGCGTCGCCGGCGTCTACACGCCGAAGGACTTCGACGTCAACCGGATCATGGGCGAGATCGTCGAGCTGGTCGCCAAGCGGGCCGAGGCCGGCGCGCCGGCTTAGCGCCGAGCGCCCGACCTCGCAACAATGGAGCGATGAGCGACCTGAACGGAGACCGCTCGGCCTGGTTGCGCTGCTATCGCTGCTGGTCGCAGAACCTCGAGATCCAGATCCACTACGACGCGATCCGCTCCGTCGACCCGGATTCCGGCGCCCTCGCCGAAGGCGTCGACGAGGTCCAGGAAGCGGTCGTCCAGTGCCTCGACTGCATGCACGACCAGCCGCACCTGACCTTCCAGGACGAACGCGTCGTCCCGGTCGAAGACCGCTGGCAGCGGATGATCGCCGGCACTCCCTGGGTCGCCTCCTGCACGGTGCGGGTCGACCAGGACCGGGTCGAGAGCTGCTCGGGGCCGGAGGCGATCGAGTTCCTCACCTACGGCGCCTTCGGCGACGCCGGCGTGCGCGAGTTCTTCACCCACGTCCGCTTTCACAAGCACGACGACGAGGAGATCGTCGTCCACCTCCTGGTCGAGCTCTACGCCCGCTCGGCGACCGAGGCGACCGAAGTGCTCGAAGCCGCCGCCCAGGGCCAGCTCGAGATCACCTCGCTGGCCGAGGAGTCGCGCCCGCCCGCGCACGCCTCCGGCGAGGCGCATTGATCGAGGCCGAGAGCGGTTAGTAGGAGCATGCGAAAGCTCGGCCCGCTGGCGGCCGCCGTCTTGATCTCCTTGCTCGCCCTCTCCGGCTGGGTCGAGCAGGCCGAAGCAAAGCCCTGGATCGGGGTTCGCGGCAACCAGCTGATCGACGGTGCGGGCAAGCCGGTGCGGCTGCTCGGCGTCAACCGCTCGGGCACCGAGTACCGCTGCTCCGAAGAGGACGGCTTCTTCGAGGGTCCGAGCGACACGGCCTCGATCGAAGCGATGAAGAGCTGGCACATCAACTCGGTGCGGGTGCCGCTCAACGAGAGCTGCTGGCTCGGCCTCGGCGGCATCCCCGCCCAGCTCAGCGGCAGCGCCTACCGCGCCGCTGTCCGCGGCTTCGTCGAACGACTCGAGGCGGCCGGCCTCTACGTGATCCTCGACCTGCACTGGGCGGCGCCCGGGCACAACCGCGCCGGCGGCCTGATCGCGATGCCCGACGCCGACCACGCGCTCGACTTCTGGCGCAGCGTCGCGAACGAATACCGCGAAGACCGCAGCGTCATCTTCGACCTCTTCAACGAGCCCCGTCCCGGCATCACCTGGGAATGCTGGGAGGACGGCTGCGAAAACGAAGATGAATTCTTCGGTCGCTACCCGGTGGTCGGGATGAAGGCGATGGTCGAAGCCGTACGCTCGACCGGTGCCGAGCAGCCCTTGGTCCTGAGCGGGCTGGCCTGGGCTCAGAACCTGCGCGGCTGGCTCGCCCACGTCCCGTCGGATCCCGACCATGCGCTGGTCGCCGCCAACCACACCTATGGCGCCGGGGCAAACGGGATCACCCCCTGCCTGCATCGCTGCAAGCGGGTGATCGAACGGATCCACCGCACCTACCCCGTGATCACCACCGAGTTCGGGCAGATGAACTGCCGGGACGGATACTCGGTCCGCTACATGCGCTGGGCCGATCGGCAGCACATCTCCTACCTCGCCTGGGCCTGGAACACCGGGCCCGGCTGGAGTTGCACCGAAGGTCCCTCGCTGATCAGCGACTACTCCGGCACGCCGACCGAATACGGGATCGGGTTCCGCGAACACCTCGCGGCGCTCTGGCGCGCGCGCCGCTGAGGGCGCGCCAGGGATGCCGTTCAGCCGGCTGGCTCGCCGGGCTCCTTGCGCGGCACCAACACCAGGCGCTTGAACTCGGCGACGAGCAGCCCGTCCTGGTTGAGGACCCGGGTGTGGACCTTGACGATGCCGCGGTCGGGCTTGGAGCTCGAGGGCTTGACGTCGAGAACCTCGGTCTCGCAGAAGAGGGTGTCGCCATGGAAGACCGGGTTGGGGTGGCTCAGCTCTTCGGTCGCCAGGTTGGCGATCGCCTTGCCGGAGACGTCGGAGACGGACATCCCGAGCGCCAGCGAGTAGACCAGCGGCCCGACGACGACGTTGCGGCCCTGCTGGGACTCGCTCGCGTAGACGTCGTTGATGTGAAGGGGATGGTGGTTCATCGTGATCAGGCAGAAGAGGTGGTCGTCCGCCTCGGTCACGGTCTTCGCCGGCCAGTGCTTGTAGATCGCGCCGACCTCGAACTCCTCGAGGTAGCGGCCGTAGCTGTGCGCGCCCGAGGCCTCGCGCTCGGCCTGATCGGTAGTGAACTCGGTCGTCGTCTCTGGGGTCACCGGTAACTTCGCCTCCTATTGGTTTTCGCGCCGCGTGATGCTATCTGGCCGGTTGACGACGGCGCTCGCATGTAGATTCCCGCGCGTGAATCAGCCCCAGAGAGTCGCGATCATCGGTGTCGGCTACGTCGGCCTCCCCCTTGCCGTCGCCTTCGCCCAGCGTGGGGTCGAGGTCGTCTGCCTCGACGCCGACTCGTCCAAGGTGGAGTCGCTCGCCGCCGGCCACAGCTACGTCGAGGACATCAGCGACGCCACCCTGGCGCCGCTGAAGGAGAAGCTCGTACCGACCGTTGACGCGACCGAGCTCGCCTCCTGCGAGGCGGTGATCATCTGCGTGCCGACGCCGCTGACCAGCGCCCGCGAGCCCGACCTCACCTACCTGCTCGGCGCCGGCGAAAGCGTCGCCGACAACCTCCAGGAGGGCCAGCTGGTCGTGCTCGAGTCGACCACCTACCCGGGCACCACCCGTGAGCGGCTGGCGCCGATCCTCGAACAGCGCTCGGGGCTGAAAGCCGGCGAGGGGTTCAACCTCGCCTTCTCGCCGGAGCGGATCGACCCCGGCCGCACCGACTACACGGTGGAGACTACGCCGAAGGTCGTCGGCGGTCTCACTCCCGCCTGCTCGGAGCGCGCAGAGGCGATCTACGGAACGATCTGCGACACCGTCGTCCCCGTCTCCACCCCCGAGGCCGCAGAGCTGACCAAGCTGCTCGAGAACACCTTCCGCTCGGTCAACATCGCCCTCGTCAACGAGCTCTCGCAGCTCTGCTTCCGGCTCGGAATCGACGTCTGGGAGGTAACCGGGGCGGCCGCGACCAAGCCCTTCGGCTTCATGCCCTTTCAGCCCGGGCCGGGAATGGGCGGGCATTGCCTTCCCGTCGATCCCTTCTACCTCGCCTTCAAGGCGCGCGAGGCCGACTTCTACCCCGAGTTCGTCGAGCTCGCGGGCAAACTGAACCAGAGCCAGCCGGCGTTCTGCGCTCATCGCATCGAGCGCGCCCTCGACGCCACCGAACGCTCGGTCAAGGGCTCGAAGATCCTGCTCCTCGGCGTCAGCTACAAGGCCGGGATCGGCGACACCCGCGAGTCTCCGGCGTTGGAGATCCTGCGGATGCTGCAGGAACGCGAAGCCGACGTCTCCTATCACGACCCCTACGCGACGGGGCTGCCGCGCTTTGGGCTCAGCTCGGTGCCGCTCGAGCAGGGTCTCGCCGAGGCCGACCTGGTCGCGATCCTGACCGGCCACCCGGAGATCGACTACGCCGACGTGGTGGCCAAAGCACCGCTGGTGATCGACTTCCGCGGCGTCACCCGCGGGATCGAAGCCGACAACCTGGTCCTGCTCTAAGCGCCCGTCCGCGCTGGCGGCGCCCGTCAGGGCGGGATACTTAGGCGGTGAACGAGACCGAGAGGCCCAACCCCTCACGCGGGCTGTTCGAGACACTCCTGGTCGCAAACGGCGCCCCGGTCGAGCTCGATGCCCACCTGCAGCGCCTCGCCCGCAGCGCCGAGGAGCTGTTCGGCGCCGAGCTGCCCGGCGACCTCGCCGCAGCCGCCGAGGGGGCCTGCGAGGGGATCGAGATCGGCCGACTGCGGATCGAGATCGAGCCCGACGGGGAGGGCGGCTTCGAGCGGCGCCTGCTCGCGGCGCCGATCGACCCGGCCTTCTCCTTTCCCGACCGCGCCCACGGCGAGCTTCTGCGCAGCGTCGACGCCGGCGCCTGGAGCGGCGCCCACAAGTGGACCGACCGCGACTGGCTGGAGCGGACCGAGGCCCGCCTCGGCGAGGAGATCCCGCTGCTCGTCGACGCCGAGGGAAACGTGCTCGAGGCCGGCCGCGCCAACGTCTTCGCGGTCCTCAACGGCGCCCTCGTCACGCCTCCCGCCGACGGCCGCATCCTCCCCGGCACCGCTCGCGCCGCGACCCTTGCCCTCGCCGCCAACCTCGACATCGAGGCGGTCGAGCGACCGCTGCCCCTGGCCGAGCTGCGCGACGCCGACGAGGTCTTCCTCACCTCCTCCGTCCGCGGCCTCCGCCCCGCCCGCCGCCTGGACGGCACCGATCTCCCGGCCCGCACCCATCTAACCGAGCGCCTAGCCACAGCCCTCCAAGCCCGCTGGCTCTCCGCCCCCAGTACCCAGCCCTGAAGCGTTGAGCCTGACCCAGAGCGAGCCCGGCCCCGCCCGCCAAGCCCACCGAAGCGAGGGCGCGGCTTCGTTGGGGAGGGTCGGGTGTCCCCCTGAACGGTTTTT
>DATKLT010000041.1:0-9462 GCA_035542315.1 Solirubrobacterales bacterium
CTTCGGCTCGCTTTTGAGTGTTTTAAGAAGGGGTACCGGACCCCTCTACTAGCTTCGGGTAGCGGGTCTTGTCACCTTCGTCCCTCGGGAGCTGAGGGAAAGACGGACTCGCCCGCAGCCTCTTTCGAGCTTCCGGGGTGCGGGGCCTCGACTCCTCAGTCGCGACCGAATGGCGCGACGGCCACGTTGAGGGGGTGGGGGTGACCCCCTGAAAACACTCAAGCGAGCGTAAGCGAGCGTTTTCAGGGGGTCACCCACACCCCCTTCTCGCCACCGCCTCTCTCTACTCGGACTCGGTGACCACGTGCTCGGCTTCGCCGCTCTCCACATGCAGTTTCGGCAGGACACGGCCCAGCCAATCTGGGAAGTACCAGGCCTTCTTGCCGAAGAGCTGCATCACCGAGGGGACGAGGATGGTGCGGATGATGACGGCGTCGATGAGGACGGCGGAGGAGAGGCCGAGGCCGAAGAGTTTGATGATCCGTTCTTCGCCGAGCATGAAGGAGGCGAAGACGGTGACCATGATCGCCGCCGCGGCGGTGATCACGCGGCCGGTCAGGGCGAGGCCCTGGGTGACGGCCTCCGAGGCGTCTTTGCGGTGCTCCCACTCCTCGTGGATCCGCGACATCAGGAAGACCTCGTAGTCCATCGATAGCCCGAAGACGATGGCGAAGAGGAAGATCGGGAAGAAGGAGATGATCGGCCCGGTGTTGTCGACGCCGATGATGCTCGCGCCCCAGCCCCACTGGAAGACGGCGACGACGAGGCCGAAGGCGGCACCGATCGAGAGCAGGTTCATCACGATCGCCTTCAGCGGCACCAGCAGCGAGCGGAAGACGATCATCAGCAGCAGCGCCGAGAGCAGGACGACGACGCCGATGAAGAGCGGCAGCTTTTCGGTGATCGCTTCGCCGAAGTCCTCGAAGATCGCGTTGATGCCGCCGACGTGCAGCTGCGCTCCGGTCTGTGCCTCGATCGGCGGGATCACCGTGCCGCGGATGTGGTCGAGCAGGTCGGTGGTCGCTTCGCTCTGCGGCGAGGTCGTCGGGTAGACCTGGCAGGTGCCGACGGCTTCGTTCGGGCTGAGGACGACGTCGGTGACTTTGGCCACGCCTTCTTCGCCTTCGAGCTGCTTGCAGAGTTCGTTCAGACCCTGGTCTTCGCCCTTGCCCGGCAGCTTCGCGACCATCACCAGGGGCCCGTTGAAGCCCGCGCCGAAGCCTTCGGAGAGCAGGTCGTAGGCCTGGCGAGTGGTTTTGTCGGTCGGTTCGGTGCCGGCGTCGTTGGTGCCGAGGCGCAGCGAGAGGGTCGGGATGCAGAGGATCAGGAGGAAGCCGCCGGAGAGCACCGCCGAGAGCACCGGTCGCTTCTGGATCTCCCGGCTCCAGCGGTACCAGCGGCCGCTTTCGTCGGTGCTGGCCGAGCGTTTGCCGAGGCCCGGGATACGCCAGCGGTCGACGCGGCGGCCGACCAGGGCCAGCAGCGCCGGCAGCAGGGTCAGCGCCGCGATCATCGTGAACAGGACCGCCAGCGCGGCGGCGGCGGCGACGCCATAAAGGAAGGGGAGCCCGAGCAGGAACATCCCCATCAGCGAGATGATCACAGTGATCCCGGCGAAGAGGACGGCGCGGCCGGCGGTATCGACCGATTTGATCGACGCCTCGCGCGGCTCCAGCCCTTCGTCGAGGCCGTTGCGGAAGCGGGTGAGGATGAAGAGCGCGTAGTCGATGCCGACGCCGAGCCCGATCATTGCCGCCAGCACGATCGCGAAGTTGGCGGTGTCGAAGACGTGGGTGCCGAGGGCGACGAGGCTGAGCCCCACCCCGAGCGCGAACAGGGCGGTGATGATCGGCAGCCCCATCGCCACCACCGAGCCGAAGGTGATGAGGAGGATGATCATCGCCGCCAGTAGCCCGATCCCGAACGAGGAGTCGCCTTCTTCCTGTTCGGCTTCCTGGATCAGGTTGCCGCCGAGCTGGACTTCGAGCCCTTCGCCGCCGGCCCCCTTCGCGATCTTGATGATTTCGCGGGTGTCGTCTTTTTCGATGTCGTGGTTCTGGGCGTCGTACTGGATCGTCGCGTAGGCGATCTTGCCGTCTTCGGAGATCGCGGCGGCGCCGCCTTCTTCGTAGGGGCTGGCGACTTCGCTGACGTGCGGGAATTCTTCGATTTCGGCGAAGACCTTCTCCATCTTCTTCTTCACCGCCGGCGATTCGACCCCGGAATCGGCCTTGAAGACGACCTGTGCGGTTTCGCCGGACTGCTGCGGGAAGTTTTCTTCGAGCAGGTCGAAGGCTTCCTTGGAGTCGGAGGCCGGCAGCTTGAATTCTTCGCTGAAATGGGCGCCGACCGAGCCGGAGAGGCCGACCATCACGACCAGGGCGACGATCCAGCCGATCACAACCGTCCAGCGGTGGCCGGTGATCCAGGTGGCGAAGGAGCGCATCCGCCGCCACGCTAGCAACGTGGTCGGCGCGGCGTCTTCTCGAAACCTGCTGTTTGTGCATCGCCCGTCCAGACCCCGATTCCGCTGCGTACCGGCGGCCGGGATGGATAGATTCCCCCCAGATGTCCGATCCCTCGATCGCCCGCTTCCGCCGGGTCATCACCTCTGCCTATGCCTCGCTGGAGGCCCGCCGCCAGGAGGTCAACGACCTCAACGTCTTCCCTGTCGCCGACGGCGACACCGGCGACAACATGGCGATGACGCTGCGCGCGGTGATGGAAGAACTCGACCGCCTCGACGGCCAGTCGGTCGACGAGGTCGGCCGTACCGAGCTGGTCCAGGCGCTGGCGCGGGCGGCGCTGATGGGCGCCCGCGGCAACTCCGGCGTGATCCTCAGCCAGATCGTCCGCGGTGCGGCTGAGGAGCTCGCCAGCCGCCCCGGCGAGCTGGTCGACCCGGTGCTGGTGGCGGCCGCTTTCGCCTCCGCCGCCGACGCCGCCTACGACTCGGTGCGGGAGCCGGCCGAGGGGACGATGCTGACCGTCTTCCGCGAGATGGCCCACTCGCTCGCCCGCCAGCTCGCCCACCTCGAGGCCGATAAGCAGCGGCTCGGCCGCGACGTCGGCGAAGAGGAGCAGGACGCGGTCTTGGCCGGGGTCCTCGAGCGGGCGATCGAGGACGGCGAGCGGGCGGTCGCCCGCACCCCCGAGCAGCTCGAGGTGCTGCGCGAATCGGGCGTCGTCGACGCCGGCGGCCACGGCCTCGTCCTGATCCTCGCCGGCGTCGTCGCCGGGTTGCGCGGGGAGGACGGCGAGCTGCCCGAGGTCTCCCGCCACGAGGCCCCGCGCGCTTCGCTGCCGCACCACTCCGACAGCCGCTACCGCTACTGCACCAACTTCATCGTCTCCGGCAAAGGGCTCGCGAGCCGTGCCTTCCTGCCGCGGCTGGAGGGCCTCGGCGACTCGGTCCTCGTCGTCGGCGACGAGGCGACGCTCAAGGTCCACGTCCACACCGACGACCCCGAGGCCGCGGTTGCCCTCTTCGCCGACGCCGGCACCGTCACCAACCTCGACGTCGCCGACATGCGCGAGCAGGTCGCAGAGCGCAGCGCACGACTGGAGTCGGCACCCCCGGTCGGCCGCACCGGCGTCGTCGCCGTCGCCGCCGGCGAGGGGATCGAGCGCCTCTTCGCCGAGCTCGGGGCGATCGTCGTCCCCGGCGGCGAGACGCTCAACCCCTCGACCTACGAGCTGCTGGCCGGGATCCACGGCGTTGCCGCCGCCGAAATCCTCGTCCTGCCCAGCTCCTCGAACGTGATCATGGCGGCCGAGCGCGCCTGCGAGCTGTCCGAGAAGCCGGCCCGGGTGGTGCCGGCGACATCGCAGCAGGCGAGCCTGCTGGCGCTGGTCGAGCTCGATCCGGAGGCATCGGCGGAGGAGAACGCCGTGCGCCTGGAAGGGGGGCTGGCCGGGGTCGCGACCGGCGGCGTCGCCCCCGCCGCTCGCGACGACGCCCAGGGCCGCTTCCGCAAGGGCGACGCGGTCGGTTTCTCCGACGGCGAGATCGTCGCCTACGGCGGTGCCGGCTCGACCCTGACCGCGACGATCCAGCACCTCGCTGAGGGGGCCGAGATCGTCACCGTGATCGCCGGCGAGGGGGCGCCGATCGCGCTCGAGGAGATCGACACCCACGCCCCCGACGGGGTCGAGATCGAGACCCATGAGGGGGGGCAGCCGAGCTGGTGGTGGCTGCTGGCGGCGCAGTAGCGCGTTCGTTCGGGGGTGCGCGGGATCTGAGTCGCGCCGACCTCCTCGACGCGCCCGTCCACTGGCCCCGTCCCAGCGTCCTCGACGCTGGCCTGCAGGCACTCCCCGGCGTCGGTCCCAAATCTGCCGAGGCGGCGATGGCCGCTGGGATCCGCACCGTCGGCGACCTGCTCTTCTGGTTCCCCCGCCGGCACCGCGACCTGCAACTGCGTCAGCTCGCCGAGATCGGCGACGGCGAATCCGGAACGGTGTCGGTCACGGTCTTGGGCTCCCGACCTCGGCCGTTCCGCAAAGGTCGCCTCACCTTCGTCGGCGTCAAAGTCGGCGATGAGTCGGGCCAGGTTCGCGCCACCTGGTTCAACCAACCCTGGGTCGCCGGCAAGCTGGAGACCGGTACCGAGCTGCTGCTGACGGGCAAACGGACCGCTCGCGGGTTCACGGTCGCCGAATGGGAGCTCCTCTCTGCGGTGGGTGACCCGGGGAGTGAGCGTGAGGACGCAAACCTCGCCCGCAGTGCTCCCTCCCCGGGGCAGGACCCGCCGCCCGGAGCACCATTCGTCCCCGTTCATCCCGCCACCGAGGATCTCCGAGCGCAGAGAATCCGCGATTGGGCCTGGCAGGCCTGCAAGCTTGCCGGGAACGCGGTAGAGGGGCTGCCGGCCGGCCTGCGCGCCCGGCGCCGCCTGGCTGCGGTCGGCGATTCGCTGCGCACGATGCATTTCCCGGACACGGCTGACGACCTGGCCGCCGCCCGCGAGCGCGTTGCCTTCGAAGAGCTGTTCCTGCACCAGGCGCTGCTCGCCAGCCGCAAGCGCAGCCACCGGCTGGCGCGGCCGGCGCCGCGACTCGGCCGCCCCGGCGAGCTGGTCGGTCGCTGGCTCGACTCGCTGCCGTTCGAGCCGACCGGTGATCAGCTGCGCGCCTTCGACGACGTCGACGCCGACCTCGACTCCGGCCAGCCGATGCAGCGGCTGCTGATGGGCGAGGTGGGCTCGGGCAAGACCGTCGTCGCCGTCTACTCGATGCTGCGGGCGCTGGAAGCCGGCCACCAGGCGGCGCTGATGGCGCCGACCGAGACCCTCGCCGAGCAGCACGCGATCACCCTTGGCCGCCTCTTGGCCGCCGAGGCGACTCCCTTTGCCCTGCTGACCGGGTCGACCCCGGCCCGAGCCCGCAAGGACGCCCTGAACAAGCTCGCCAGCGGCGAGCTTGGACTGATGCTGGGAACCCACGCGCTGATCGAGCCGATCGTCGAGTTCGCCCGGCTCGGCCTCGTCGTCGTCGACGAGCAGCACCGCTTCGGGGTGCAGCAGCGGCGCGCGCTCGACGCCAAGGGGGTCGAGGGGATGGCGCCCCACGTCCTCCACATGACCGCGACGCCGATCCCGCGCACGCTTTCGCTGACCGCCTACGGCGACCTCGACACGACCGCGCTGCACGAGCTGCCCGCCGGCCGTCAGCCGGTGCAGACGCGGCTGGTCGAGGAGGACGAGCGCGAGGGCGCCTACGAGTTCGTCCGCGGTCTCCTGCGCGAGGGGCGGCAGGCGTTCGTCGTCTGCCCGCTCGTCGCCGAGTCCGAGAAACAACCGGGCAAGGCGGCAGAGGTCGAGGCGGCGCGGCTGGCGGCGGGGGAGTTCCGCGATTTCCAGGTCGGCGTCATCCACGGTCAGATGCGCTCGGAGGAGAAGGCGGCGGCGATGGCGTCCTTCTCCTCCGGCGAGACCGACGTGCTGGTGGCGACTACCGTGATCGAGGTCGGGATCGACGTCGCCAACGCGACGGTGATGATCATCGAGGGGGCCGAGCGCTTCGGCGTCTCCCAGCTGCACCAGCTGCGGGGGCGGGTCGGGCGCGGCGAGCACGCCTCGGTCTGCCTGCTGTTCGCCGAAGAAGCCGGCGAGCTGGCGCGGCGGCGGCTGCGCGCGGTCGAGTCCGAGCGCGACGGCTTCAAACTCGCCGAGGTCGACCTGGCGCTGCGCGGCGAGGGCGAGATCCTCGGTACCCGCCAGTCCGGCGTGCCGCGCTTCGCCGTGGCGGAATTGCCCGAGCAGCTGCCGCTGCTGCTCGAAGCCAAACGCGAGGTCCAGGAGCTGCTCGAGCGCCACGGCACCCTCACCGACCCCACCCTCGGCCCACTGCTGGACGCCGCCCGCCGCCGCTTCGGCGCCGGCGCTTCCGACCCGATCCCCCTCTAAGCCCCGAGCCCTCGTAGTTTGTAGCCCTGTGGGCGACAAACTACGAGGGCAATGGCTGGGATGAGGGTGATCGGCGGCGAGCTGGGGGGGAGGACGCTGGTCGCGCCTAAGGGGTGGAAGGTGCGGCCGACCTCCGACCGGGTGCGGGAGGCGATCTTCTCGGTCCTCGGAGAACGGGTGGTCGGCGCGCGCGTGCTCGACCTCTACTGCGGCACCGGGGCGCTGGCGATCGAGGCGCTCTCGCGCGGCGCGGCCAGCGCCGTCCTGGTCGACAACGACACCCGGCCGGCGCTAGGCAACGTCGAGCGGCTCGGCCTTGGCGACCGTGCCGAGCTGGTCCGCGGCGACGTCGGGCGCTGGCTCGGCTCCTTGGAGGACCCCCCCAACGGACCCCGCTTCGACCTTGTCTTCGTCGACGCCCCCTATAGACTCGCCGACCGCGTGGAGCAGGAACTGGACACCCGGCTGCCGGCGGTTCTGGCCGAGGGCGGTCGCCTCGTCGTCGAGAGCGGCGCCCGGCGGCCGCTGCGGATCGCATCGCTGCCGCGTCTGCGCCAGCGCCGCTACGGCGCCGCCGACGTCTCGATCTATGGGGAGCGGGAATGACCGAGCGCAACGGGACTGTCGTCTGCCCGGGCACCTACGACCCGGTCACCAACGGCCACATCGACATCATCACAAGGACCGCCAACGTCTTCGAGAAGGTCGTCGTCGGCGTCGTCAACAACCCGCTGCGCAAGCAGACGACGCTGTTTTCGGCGGAGGAGCGGCGCCAGTTCATCGTCGACGCGACCGCCGACCTCGGCAACGTCGAGGTCCAGATCTTCGCCACGCTGCTGGTCGAGTTCGCCCGCGACAACAACGCCAAGGCGATCATCAAGGGTCTGCGGGCGATCTCCGACTTCGAGTACGAGTTCGAGATGGCGCAGCTGAACCGCAAGCTCGACCCCGGGATCGAGAGCATGTACGTGATCGCCTCGCCGCACTACAGCTTCCTTTCCTCGACCGGCGTCAAGGAAATGGCGACCTTCGGCGGCGACGTGACCGACCTCGTTCCGCCCCCCGTGGCCGCTGCCCTCTCGCAACGCCTGGGCGAGAGGTAGGCTTTTCGCCGACACCGGAGCCCGCGTGGGCGCCGGCTTGCAATTTCTGCCCCTTTTCCCAGCAACCTCACGAAAATCCCCGCGTACACGTAGGCTTACGATCTTCCGATGGACGTACTGGTTCTCATCGACAAGCTGGACGACGTAGTCCACAACGCCCGTCCCGTCCCCCTGACGGACCAGGTGCGCGTGGACCGCGAGGAGATCTACGACCTCCTCGACCAGATGCGCGCGACGATCCCCGAGGAGATCAAGCAGGCGCGCTGGATCGTCAAGGAGCGCCAGGAGATGCTGGCCGAGGCCAAACGCGAGGCCGAGCGGATCGTGCGCGAGGCGCGCGAGCAGCAGGCCCGCCTGATCTCCGACGAGGAGGTCACCAAGCAGGCCGAGCGCGCCGCCGACGAGATCGTCGAGGACGCCCGCACCCGCGAGCGCGAAATCCGCCTCGGCGCCGAGGACTACGCCGACGAGATCCTCAACACCCTCGAAGTCAACCTTCAGAAGTTCCTCGCCGCTGTCCAGCGCGGCCGCGACCGGCTGGCCGGCCGCGACGAGGAAGCGGTCGCGGAGCTCGAAGAACAGCCTTAGGGGGTTGGCGAGGGGAGGGGTTCGGTACCCCCTCTGAAAACTCGCTCGCCTTCGGCTCGCTTTTGAGTGTTTTCAGAGGAGGTACCGGACTCCTCCTATCGACGGGTGGCGTCAGGGCTGTCCTTCGAGCCCTCGGAAAAGCTGTTCCCGGGATCCATTTGGCGTGGTTGAGTTTTCCCGCGAATGGCGCGGCAAAGCTCAACCACGCCGTCCGGCTACTCCAGTTTCAGGTTGTCGAGGGCGGCCCAGCGGGGGTCGCGGGTGGTGCCGTGGTCGTGGTGGGCGGGGTCGGCGTCGTTGAGGGACTCGCCGCAGACGGGGCAGAGGCCGAGGCAGTCGGGGCGGCAGAGGATCTGGGTGGGGAGGGCGAGGATCGTCGCGTCGTGGGCCCAGCGGCCGATGTCGAGCTCGTCGTCGCGGACGTATGGGCTGCTCAGCTCCTCGTCTGCGGAGCCCTGCTGGTCGACCTCGCGGGCGTCGACCTCGATCTCGATCGCGGCGGGCTCCAGGCAGCGCATGCACGGCCCCTCGAGGTGGACCGGGAAGGTGAGGTGGAAGGCGAAGCCGCCGCTCGGCCGCGAGGCCTCGAGCCGCACGGTCGGCGCCTCCGGGTCGGCGAGGTAGGTCTGGCCGCCGAGCTCGAACGGGGCCAGCGCCACCGGCAGCTCGAGCCGCTTGCCCTCGCCGTGGCTCAGCGCGAGGCGGGAAAGATCGAGGACAGCGGTCGCTTCTGGCATTGTCCGAGGTTACGAGATGGCTCAGTTCCACTGGAAACCGGAGAGTTACCTCGACCTGATCCGGGCCGAGGTGCCGCGCTACGACGAGCTGCAGGAGGCGGCGATCGCCGCGGTCCCCTTCGCCCCCGAGCGCGTGCTCGAGCTGGGGATGGGCACGGGGGAGACGACCCGGCGGCTGATCGAGGCTTACCCCGACTCCTGGGTGATCGGCCTCGACTCCAGCCCCGACATGGTCTACCGGGCGCGCGAGATGTACGACGACGTGCAGCTGGCGCGGATCGAGGATCCGCTTCCCGACGGCCCCTGGGACCTGGTGATCGGCGTCCTCTCGATCCACCATCTCACCGCCGACCAGAAGAAAGCCCTCTTCCGCCGCGTCCGCGAGCAGTCCCGCGCCCTCGTCATCGGCGACGTGGTCCAGGCCGACCAACAGGTCGCCCCGCTAGACCCCGGCTACGACTTCCCCGAGACCGCCGAGGACCTCGCGACCTGGTGCGGCGGAGAAGTCACCTGGACAGCTGACGACCTAGCTGTCGTTCGGGCCGTCTACTGACAGCTTTTGAATTTCGGGACGGGCATTTGTCGCCTGGGGGCCGGCAGCGGCCGGGCGTTGTTAGAGACGTGGGG
>DATKLT010000042.1:0-4667 GCA_035542315.1 Solirubrobacterales bacterium
TCTCCGACCTCGAGGTCGAGAACCGCGAGGTCGAGGACGTCCTCTACTCGATCGACTACCCGGTCGAGGGCTCCGACCGGGTGCTCACCGTCGCCACGGTGCGGCCGGAGACGATGCTCGCCGACACCGCCGTCGCGGTGAACCCTGGTGACGAGCGCTACGCCGACCTCGTCGGCCAGTTCTGCCTGCTGCCGCTGGTCGGCCGCCGGCTGCCGATCATCGCCGACGAGCACGTCGACGTCGAGTTCGGGACCGGGGCGCTGAAGATCACCCCGGGCCACGACGTCAACGACTTCGAGATCGGCCGCAGGCACGGGCTCGAGGAGCTCTCGGTGATCGGCGAGGACGGCCGCATGACCGAGGAGGCTGGTGAGTACGCGGGGATGACGATCGCCGAGGCGCAGGCCGCGGTGGTCGAGGCGCTGCGCGCCGAGGGCCGCCTCCGCGACGAGCAGCCCTACCTGCACTCGGTGCCCTTCTCGCACCGCTCCGGCGAGCGGATCGAGCCGCTGATCTCGCTGCAGTGGTTCTGTCGGATGGACGAGCTGGCGAAGCCGGCGATCGAGGTGGTTGAACGCGACGAGGTCAGCATCACTCCCTCGCAGTGGAAGCGGGTCTACCTCGACTGGATGCGGGAGATCCGGCCCTGGTGCGTCTCCCGTCAGCTCTGGTGGGGCCATCGCATCCCGGTCTGGTACTGCGATCCCTGCGAAGAGACTTTTGTCGCCGAGCAGGCGCCCGAGCGCTGCGGCTCCTGCGGCGGCGAGCTGCGCCAGGAGGAGGACGTCCTCGACACCTGGTTCAGCTCGGCGATCTGGCCCTTCGCGACGCTCGGCTGGCCGGACGAGACGCCCGAGTTGCGCGCCTTCTACCCGACGAGCTTCCTCACCACGGCGCGCGAGATCCTCTTCCTCTGGGTGGCACGGATGATCATGACCGGGCTCGAGTTCGTCGGCGACGTCCCCTTTCGCGACGTCTACGTCCACTCCGTGATCCAAGCCCGCGACGGGCGGCGGATGTCGAAGAGCCTCGGCACCGGGATCGACCCGCTCGAGGAAATCGACGTGCACGGCGCCGACGCGCTGCGCTTCGGGTTGCTGGCGATGTCCTCGACCCAGGACGTGCGCTTTTCCGACGCCAAGGTCGAGCAGGGTCGCGACCTGGCCAACAAGCTCTGGAACGCGAGCCGCCTGATCCTGCTCGGCGCCGCCGAGGGCGTCGAGCCGGCGCCGCGGCCGACCTGCGTCGAGGACCGGTGGTTCCTTTCCCGTCTCGAGCGGACGATCGCCTCGGTCACCGAGAAGCTCGAGGCCTACGACTTCGCCCACGCCGTCCAGGAGGCCTACTCCTTCTTCTGGCGCGATCTCTGCGACTGGTACTTGGAGATCGTCAAGCCGCGTCTCTACGACGGGGAGGAGGAGGTCTCGGCGACGCTGCTCTACGCGCTCGAACGCGTCCTCGCCCTGCTGCACCCGACGATGCCGTTCGTCAGCGAGGAGATCTGGTCCTTCCACCCGGCGCGTGAGGGCCACCTCGTCGTCCATGCCTTCCCGGTGGCCGACGAATCGCTCTTCGACGAGGCGGCCGAGGCCGACGTCGAGTCGGGGATCGGGCTGACCCAGCGGCTGCGCGCCTGGCGCGACCTCGCTGGGGTCCCGGCCGGAGCGATGCTGGCGGCGGCGATCGACGGCGTCGAGCCGCCCGGCTTCGTCGCCCGCCTCTCGCGCTTCGAGTTCGACGGGGTCGGCTCCGAGCCGGTGGCGGCGGTCGGTCCGGTCCGCGTTCTCGCCTCCGAGCAGCTCGACGGCGCGGCGGTCGCGGCGCGCTTGGACAAGCGTCGCGAGGAGCTGCGCGCCGAGGTCGAGCGGGCAGAGCGCAAACTCGGCAACGAGGGCTTCGTCGCCAAGGCGCCGGCCGAGGTGGTCGAGGAGGAGCGGGGCAAGCTCGAGCGCTACCGCGCCGAGCTCGCCGAGCTCGGCTAGTGGCCTTCGACCCGGACGCTTACCTCGATTCGCTGGAACCGGTCGGCTGGCGCCTCGGCCTGGAGCGGATGCACCGGCTGACGACGGCGCTGGGGCTGCCCCAAAACCGCTTCGCCTCCGTCCACGTCGTCGGCACCAACGGCAAGTCCTCGGTGACCCGGATGACGGCGGCGCTGCTGGAAGCGCACGGGGTCAGCGCCGGCGCCTGCATCTCGCCGCACGCCGAGCGCTGGTCGGAGCGGACCCTGGTTCGCGGCGAGGAGATCGCCGCTGACGCCTGGGCGGCGGCGGTCGAGGCCGTTGCCCGGGCCGCAGAAGGGGTCAACCGGACGCTCGAGGAGGGCGAGGCGGTGACCCAGTTCGAGGCGGCGACGGCGGCCACCTTCGTCGCCCTCGCGCGGGCTCGGGTCAAGGCGGCGACGATCGAGGCCGGGCTGGGGGGGAGGCTCGACGCGACCAACACGATCCCCTCCCAGGTCACCGTGCTGACCTCGATCGGACTCGACCACACCGAGTGGCTGGGGGAGACCGAGCTCGAGATCGCGGCCGAGAAGCTCGCCGTGCTCCGCGACCAGACGACGCTCGTCGTCGGCCGCCTCTCGCCCGAAGTCGAGGAGCTCGCCGAGCGGGTTGCGGCGGAGCGGGGGGCGCGGCTGCTGCGCGCCCCGGAGGACCCGGGGACGGAGATCGAGCTGCGGGCGCCGGGTCGCTTCCAGCGCCGCAACTTCGCCCTCGCGATGACTGCCACCGAGGCCTTTCTCGGCGAGCTCGACCGAGGGCGGGCAGCCGCCGTCGCCGCCGGTGTCGTCGTGCCCGGTCGCCTCGAGCGGATCGCCGAGCAGCCGCCGACCTACCTCGACGCCGCCCACAACCCGGCCGGCGTCGCCGCCCTCGCCGAGGCGCTGCCGGCCGTGCTCGGCGGCCGCCGCCTCGTTGCCTGCCTCGCGGTTCTCGCCGACAAGGACGCGGCGGCGATGGTCGCCGAGCTGGCGCCGCTGCTCGATCGCGCCGTCTGCACCGAGATCCCACCGGCGGCGCTGGAAGGCCATGGGCGTCCCGGGGCACGCTCGCACCCGGCCGCCGAGCTGACCGCCGCCTGCGAGGCCGCCGGCGTCGCCGCCGAGGCCGAGCCGGACCTCGCCGCGGCGCTGCGCCGCGGCTCGGAGCTGGCCGCTGCGTCGCCCCCAGGGGTCCTGCTGGTCACCGGCTCCCATTACGCGATCGGGCCCGCCCGTGCCGCGCTGGGACCTCGGGCCGGGTCCGAAACGTAGAACGACTGTGCGAGGATTTCGTCATGGACCGCGGCGCCGGATCGCAATTGCTCTCGATGATGGGCTTGGTCGCCGCTGTGGTCGCGATCGTGATCCTGGTCTTCTTCGGGGTCGGATACCTGTTCGGGAAGCTCTTTCTCTGACCGAATCGGGTTTTCCCGACCGCCGACAGGGTTAACGAGGATGGCGGCGAAGTAAACTGCCGCTCCCTCAGCAGGGGGCCTTCTTATGGCACTAGCGATCTTCGGCATAAAGGACAACGGCCTCAATCTGGCCGCGACCCTGTTCCTGCTCGTGCTGATCGTCCTTTGGTTGGCGCTGATCGTCTACACGTATCTCGACGCCCGGCGCCGCATCTCCGACCCCTTCCTCGTCGCCTGTGCGACCGTCGCCTCCTTCTTTCCCTTCATCGGCACCGCCGTCTACGCGATCGTGCGGCCGCCCGAGTATTTGGAGGACGCGCACGAGCGCGAGTTGGAGATCAAAGCCGCCGAGCTGCGGGTGCGCCAGCTCCGCGACCAGACCTGCCCCAACTGCGAGTACCCGATCGAGAAGAACTTCCTCCGCTGCCCCAACTGCCAGCGCCGGCTCAAGGACCCCTGCCCAACCTGCGGCAAGCCGGTCGACCCGCGCTGGGGGCTCTGCCCCTTCTGCGAGACGGCGCTGAGCGGGGGCGGAGAAAAACGCCGTCCGGCGCAGAAACGACCGCGCGGCGAGCGAGCTGAGCGCGGCGATCGTCCTGAGCGCGCCGTACCGCGCGAAGCGCCGCCCCAGCGCCAGCCGCAGCGCCGTAAAAAAGCGCCCGCCGCCGCGGTCAACCAAGATTCCGAGGACGCTCCCCGCAAAGCGCCGGCCAAACGCCCGGCTGCCGAGGAGCCGTCCACCCCCACCCCTGAGCAAAGGAGCCCCAGTCGTGAGCCGGACCCTGATCCTCGTCAAGCCTGACGCCTTCGAGCGCGCCCTCACCGGTGAGGTGATCGCCCGCTTCGAGCGCAAGGGCCTGCGGATCGTCGCCCTCAAGACGCTCGTCGCCGCCGAGGACACCGCCCACTCCCACTACGCCGAGCACAGCGAGAAGCCCTTCTTCGGCGAGCTGGTCGAGTTCATCACCGGCGGCCCCCTGGCGGCGATCGTCTTCGAGGGCACCGAAGCGGTCAAAGCGGCCCGGCAGATCATCGGCGCCACCAACCCGGTCGAGGCCGCCCCCGGCTCGATTCGCGGCGACTTCGCCCTCGAGGTGACCTTCAACATGGTCCACGGCTCCGACTCCGACGAGTCGGCCGAGCGCGAGATCGCGATCTGGTTCCCCGAGCTCTCCTAGGGGAGAGCCTCCCCTGAGCGTCGTCCTCGCATCCGGCTCGCCGCAGCGGCGGGAGATCCTCAGCAAGCTGGGGATCGAGTTCGAGGTGGTGGT
>DATKLT010000043.1:0-54825 GCA_035542315.1 Solirubrobacterales bacterium
CGGGGTCTCTACGAGCACAGCCTCGACGCCAAGGACCGACTCACCGTCCCGTCGCGCTTCCGGGCCGCCCTCGCCGACGGAGTGGTTCTCTCCAAGGGCTTCGACCCCTGCGTCTGGGTGCACACGACCAGCGAGTTCGAGCAGCTCTCCGACCGCTTTCTCTCCCCGCACAGCCCCTTCGGCCGCGACGCGCGCCAGCTGCGCCGCCGCTTCCACGGCGGCTCCTTCGATGAGAAGCTCGACTCCGCCGGCCGCATCCGCATCCCCAAACCGCTGCTCGAGCACGCCGGGCTGGACGGCAACTGCGTCGTGATCGGCGCCGGCGAGTACCTCGAGATCTGGGACGCCGACGCCTGGGCCAAGCAGGAGGAGGAGCTCGACGCGGCGGCGCCGGAGATCGCCGAGGGCCTCGCCGGTACCGGAGCCCTGTGACCATGAGACTCAATGCCGCGCTCAGAACCCACCACAACCCCGCGCCGCGGGTTCCCTATGGCGTCCTCGCCACCCCGCCGAGCGCCGTTCCGGTCGCGCGGCCGCGTCCGATCGGAGCGGAGCTGGTGAGCGAACACGAGCCCGTACTGGCCCCCGAGCTGGTCTCGCTGCTGGCCCCTGAGCCGGGGCAGACCGCGGTCGATTGCACCTTCGGCGCCGGCGGCCACGCGCGCCGCGTCGCCGAGCTGCTGGGACCGGAGGGAAGGCTGATCGGGATCGACCGCGACCCCGCTGCCAAAGATCGGTTCGCCCGCTTCGCCGCACAGGTGCCCTGCCGGACGCTCTTCGTCAGCGCCGACTTCGCAGCAGGTCTAGAGGCCCTGCGTGGCGAAGGCATACGCCCAGACATGATCTACATGGACCTCGGAATGTCTTCGATGCAGGTCGATGCCTGGGAGCGCGGCTTCTCCTACGCCTACGACGCCCCGCTCGACATGCGGATGGACACGCGCCAGGAGTTCTCCGCAGCGGACCTGGTCAACGAATGGCCCGAGGCGCGGATCGCCCAGGTTCTGCGCCGCTTCGGCGAGGAGCGCTACGCCGGCGGCATCGCCCGCGAGATCGTCCGCCGCCGGCCGCTTGCGAGCACCGCCGAGCTGGTCGAGGCGATCAAGGCCGGGATGCCGACCGCCGCCCGATTCGGGGGCGGTCACCCTGCCAAGCGCAGCTTCCAGGCGATCCGGATCGCAGTCAACGGCGAGCTCGAGTCGCTCGAGCAGGCGCTGCCGCTGGCCTGGGGCTCGCTCGCCGTCGGCGGCCGCTTCGGCGCGATCTCCTTCCACTCGCTCGAGGACCGGCCGGTGAAGCGCTTCCTGGCCGAGAAGGCGCGCGGCTGCGTCTGCCCGCCGGAGCTGCCGGTTTGCGTCTGCGGCCACGAGCCCGAGGCCGAGCTGCTGAGCAAGCGCGCGGTCTCGCCCGGGCCCGAGGAGGTCGAGGCGAACCCGCGCTCGCGGTCGGCGCACCTGCGGGTGGCCCGCAAGCTCGCCGAGCCGGTGGGGGCCGGTGCCTGATGGCCGTCGCCGCCCCCAAACGCCGCTCCGCGACCGCCCCGGCGCCCGCGCCCTCGCGGACGGCGCCGCCCAAACGCCGCAAAGCCTCCGCTGCTCCCGCCCCTGCGCGGCCCAAACCGCGCCGTGCGCCGGCGAAACCCCAGCGCGCCCGCGCCACCGCCGCGCCCGCTCGCGCCCCGCAGCGCACCCGTCCCAAGCCCAAGCGGGCGGCGACGCAGCCGCGGCTGGCGCTGGTCGTCGGCCGTACCGCGGCGACCGTCCGCGACCTGCCCGACTCGGGCCTGATCGTGCGGATGACCCGCGGCCGCGCCTGGATCGCGGTGCTCGGGGTACTGCTGGTCGGGATCGTCGCGCTCAACGTCGTCACCCTCAGCTTCGCCGCCACCCAGGGCAAGATCGACGAGCAGATCACCGCGCTGGAAAACGAGAATTCCGCGCTAGCCACCCGGGCCAGCAAGCTCTACGCGATAAAGCGGATCCGTCACGAAGCCGGCGAAGGCGGCCTGACGATGGCGGGCAGCTCCGACCCGCAGGTGATCAAGCCCAGCTCGGAAGACGTCAGCATCGCGGCAACGCGCCTGGCCGGGACGGGCGGATGACGGCGGAGCGCCGATGCGCCTAGTCGAGCGCCGGATCGGGCTCCTCTTCGCCGGCTTTCTCCTCTGCTTCCTCGTCATCATCGCTCGCGCCTTCTGGCTGCAGGGGGTCGAAGGCTCCTCGCTCGCCTCGCAGGCGGTCTCCCAGCAGACCGAGATCGTCGAAGTGCCCGGCCTGCGCGGCAGCCTGCTCGATCGCCAGGGCAACCAGCTCGCTTCCTCCGAAGACGCGAAAACGATCTACGCGACCCCCTATCAGGTGAAAAACCCGCCGCAGGCAGCGGCCAAGCTGGCGCCGATCCTCGGCCTGAAGAAAGGCGAAGTGCTGGAAGCCCTGACCGAAGAATCGGGCTTCTCCTACGTCGCCCAGAAAGTCGGCCTCGGCGCCGCGGCGAAGGTCGAACAGCTCGGCCTGGAAGGGATCGGCGAGCTGCCAGACAGCCGCCGCGTCTACCCGCAGGGGACGATGGCGGGGCAGGTGATCGGCGCCGTCGGCTCCGAAGGCACCGGGCTGTCGGGGCTGGAGATGGGAGAGGAATCCGTTCTCGCCGGCACCAACGGCGAACAGCGGATCGTCAACGACGCGCTCGGCGAGCCGATCCGGCTGGAAACCGTGCAGGAAGCCAAGGACGGCGAAAACGTCGAGCTGACCCTCGATCCGGTGATCCAGCAGGAAACCGAACGGGTGCTGGCCAACGTCGGCGAAACGTACTCGCCGGTGGGGGCGACGGCGATCGTCGTCGACCCGCGCAACTCGCAGGTGCTGGCGATGGCGAACTGGCCCCCGGTCGACCCCAACGACCTCTCCGAAGTCAGCAACGAAGACCTGGTCAACAAGGCGACGGAGTTCAACTACGAACCGGGGTCGACCTTCAAGGCGTTCACCGTCGCCGCCGCGCTGGAAGAAAAACTGGTGACGCCGACGACCGAATTCGTCCTGCCGCCGCAGATCCAGGTGGCCGACCGGACGATCGAAGACGCCGAGGAACGCGGCACCGAAACGATGAGCGTCGGCACCATTCTCGCTCGCTCCTCCAACGTCGGCGCGGTCACGATCGGGCTCAAAGTCGGCGAAAAGCACTTCAGCCAGTGGATCCACCGCTTCGGCTTCGGCAAGCCGACCGGGGTCCAGTACCCGCACGAGGAAAAGGGGATCGTGCCGCCGCTCTCCGAATGGTCTGGCTCCTCGATCGGCAACATGCCGATCGGCCAGGGCCTGGCGGTGACGCCGATGCAGATGGTCGCCGGCTACACGGCGATCGCAAACGGCGGCACGCTGAAGCCGCCGCAGCTGATCAAGAAGGTCGGCGAAGAAGAGGTGCAGGAGCCCAGGGGCAAGCGGGTGATCAGCCCCGAGGTCGCGCTCGAGATCCGCGAAATGCTCGAGGGCGTGCTGGCGCCGGGCGGTACCGCTTCGGAGGTCAGCGTGCCTGGCTACAGCCTGGCCGGCAAGACCGGCACTGCGCAGGTCGCCGAAGACGGCGGCTACTCGGAAACCAAGTACGTCGCCTCGTTCATCGGCTTCGCCCCCGCCAAGGACCCGCAGTTCCTCGCCGCGGTGATCGTCGACCAGCCGCAGGGAGAAATCTACGGCGGCTCGGTGGCGGCGCCTGCCTTCGGCGAACTTGCTTCCTTCGCGCTCCCGTATCTCGGCGTCCCGCAGGAAGAATAGGAAGCCGTGGCTCGCTGCTGACCCGGTCAGCAGCACCCGACCCTCTACCTAGAATTGCGGCGCAATGAGACTGGACGAGCTAGTCGCGGGCGTGTCAGGCGTCGAGCGGGTCGCCGGCGACGCCGCGGTTGAGATCTCCGACCTCGCCTTCGACAGCCGCCGCGCGGGACCCGGGACGCTGTTCTTCTGCGTGCCGGGGGAGCGGGCCGACGGCCATGACTTCGCCCTCGACGTGGTCGAGGCGGGAGCGGCGGCGCTGGTCGTCGAGCGCGAGTTGGTCGTTGCCGCGCCGCAGGTCGTCGTTGCCGACGCGCGGGCGGCGATGGCGCCGCTGGCGGCGCGCTTCGAGGGCGACCCGACCGCGCGGTTGCGGGTCGCGGCGGTCACCGGCACCAACGGCAAGACGACGACCGCCTTCCTGATCCGCGAGATACTCGAGGGGGTGGGGACGCGCTGCGGGCTGATGGGGACGGTGAAGCAGGTCGTCGCCGGGGTCGAGGAGGAGGTGGTGCGGACGACTCCCGAGGCGATCGACCTGCAGGCGACCTTCCGGCGGATGCTCGAAGGCGGCGACCGCGCCTGCGCGATGGAGGTCTCCTCGCACGCGCTCAGCCTGCACCGGGCCGACGCGATCCACTTCGAGGTCGCGCTCTTCACCAACCTGACCCAGGACCACCTCGACTTCCACGCCGACATGGAGGACTACTTCCAGGCCAAGCGGCGGCTGTTCGCCGAGCTGGCGCCGGGGACGGCGATCGTCAACGTCGACGATCCCTATGGGGCGCGGCTGGCCGCCGAGCTCGATTGCATCACCTTTTCCGCTGCCGGCGCCGAGGCCGACTACAGCGCCCGGGAGGTCAGCTTCGACGCCCGTGGCGCCGCCTTCGTCGTCGCCGGCGAGGAGCTGCAGACGGCGCTGCCGGGCGACTTCAACGTCGCCAACGCGCTCGGCGCCTACGCCGCGGCGCGGGCGCTCGGCGTCGGTGCCGAGGAGGCGGCTGGCGCCCTGGCGGCGGCGCCGCGGGTGCCCGGGAGGCTGGAGCCGGTCGAAGAGGGACAGGGGTTCGCCGTCCTCGTCGACTACGCCCACACGCCGGACTCGATGGAGAACGTGCTGCGGGCCGCGCGGCGGCTGACCCCTGGCCGGGTGATCTCGGTCTTCGGTGCCGGCGGCGACCGCGACCGCGACAAGCGGCCGAAGATGGGCCGCGCCGGCGGCGAGCTCTCCGACCTCGCCGTCGTCACCTCCGACAACCCGCGTTCGGAGGAGCCGGCGGCGATCGCCGCCGAAGTCGCCGCCGGGGCAGAGGGACAGGCCGCCGCGGTCGAGGTCGAGCTCGACCGCCGCGCCGCGATCGCGCTGGCGCTGGCGCGGGCGGAGCCCGGCGACACCGTCGTCATCGCCGGCAAGGGGCACGAGACCTACCAGGAATTCGAGGGCGGCCGGCGGATCGACTTCGACGACCGCGTCGTCGCCCGCGAGGAGCTGCGACGCCTGGGCGGGGCGGGGGCGCCGGCGTGAGGCTGAGCGGACCCGCGGAGACGGCCGTATGAAGCTCACGGGAGCCGAGATCGCCGCCGCGACCGGCGCCGAGGTGCTGGTCGAGGGCGGCGCCGAACCGCCGCGGCGGGCGACGATCGCCTCCGGCCAGACCGGCCCCGGCGACCTCTTCTTCGGCCTTCCCGGTGCCAACCGCGACGGCGGCGAGTTCGCCGCCGCGGCGCTGGAGGAGGGCGCCTGGGGCGTCCTAGCCCGCCCCGACCACGCGCGCGCGGCGATGTTGAGGTTTGCCGCGGATAGCGCGGGAAAGCTCAACATCGGGTGGGTGTTGGCGGCGGAGGAGCCGCTGACGGCGATGCAGGGGCTGGCGCGGGCTTGGCGGCGGGCGCTGGGGGCGCAGGTGGTGGGGGTGACGGGGTCGGTGGGGAAGACCTCGGTCAAGGACATTGCCCGGGCGCTGCTGCCCGGCCGCGTCCACGCCAACCGCGAGAACCTCAACACCGAGATCGGGCTGCCGCTGACCGTGCTCGAGGCGCCGGACGACACGGAGCGCCTGGTGCTGGAGATGGCGATGCGCGGCAGCGGCCAGATCGCCGAGCTGGCGGCGATCGCCGAGCCCGACGTCGCGGTGATCACCAACGTCGGCCCGGTCCATATCGAGCTGCTCGGCTCGGTCGCGGCGATCGCCGCCGCCAAGGCCGAGATCCTCGAGGCGCTGCCGGCCGGCGGCACCGCCGTCGTCCCGGTCGACGCGGGCGAGCTCGAGGCGCATCTCTCGCGCGAGGGGCTCCAGATCCTGCGCATCGGGCCCGGGGGTGACGTCGAGGCACTCGAGGTGCGGCGGCTGGAGGGCGTGACCGAGGCGCTGGTCGGCACCCCCGGCGGCTCTCAGCTCTTCCACTTCCCGTTTACCGAGGCCCACAACCTGACCAACGCGCTGGCCGCGATCGGCGCCGGGATCGGGCTCGGGGTGGCGCCGGCCGAGATGGCCGACGGCGCTGCCAGCATAGGCTTCTCCAGTTTCCGCGGCGAGCGAGTCGAGCTCGGCGACGGGATCGTCCTCGTGAACGACTGTTACAACGCCAACCCGGTGTCGATGCGCGCGGCGCTCGACCATCTCGCGACCCTCGGTGCGCCGCGGACCGTCGCCGTGCTCGGCGAAATGGGCGAGCTCGGGAGCGACGCTCCCGCCTACCACCGCGAAGTCGGCGAGCACGCTCGCGCGGAGGGGATCGACTATCTGATCGGGGTCGGCGAGCCGGCCCGCGAGTACGACCCCGACGAGCTGGTCGCCGACCCGGGCGAGGCAGCAGAGCTGCTGGCCGCCCTGCTGCAGCCGGGCGACGCGATCCTGGTCAAGGGCTCGCGCTCGGCCGGGATGGAGACCGTCGCCGAGCTCTTGCCGGAGCTGGTCTGATGGGAGTCGTCCTGATCGCGGGCATGGCGGCGATGCTGATCTGCATCTTCCTCGGCCCCAAATTCATCGAATACCTGCGGGTCCGCGAGTTCGGTCAGAACATCCGCGAGGACGGGCCGCAGGGCCATCACACCAAGGCCGGGACGCCGACGATGGGCGGGTTGATCGTCTTCGCTTCGATCTGCGTCCCCTACCTGGTGCTCTCCGACCGCGACGCCCAGAGCCTCGCCGTCTTCGGCGTCGCGATGGGCTGCGCCGCGCTCGGCTTCGCCGACGACTACATCAAGATCGTCAAACGACGCTCGCTCGGGCTCGCCGGTCGCTGGAAGCTGCTCGGCCAGCTGATCCTGGCGCTCGGCCTCTGGTGGGTGGCGCGGCACGAGGTCGGGCTGGAACCGGTCCTCCACTTGCGCATCGGTCACGGCAGCATCTACCTCGGCCCGGTCCTCTACTTCGTCCTCGTCTTCCTCGTCATCGCTGGCACCTCCAACGGCGTAAACCTGACCGATGGCCTCGACGGCCTCGCCGCCGGCTCCTGCGCGATCGTCCTCCTCGCCTACACCGCGATCGCCTTCGTCGCCGGCGAGCAGCAGGACCTGGCCCTGCTCTCCGCCTGCCTGGTCGGCGCCTGCATCGGCTTCCTCTGGTACAACGCCTTCCCGGCCTCGATCTTCATGGGTGATACCGGCTCGCTCGGGTTAGGCGGGGCGATCGGGGCGCTGGCGGTGATGACCCAGACCGAGGTGCTGCTGATCATCATCGGCGGCATCTTCGTGATCGAGGCGCTCTCGGTCCTGCTCCAGGTCTTCGCTTTCAAGACCTTCCGCCGCCGCGTCCTGCTGATGGCGCCGCTGCACCATCACTTCGAGATGATGGCCTGGTCGGAGACGAAGATCATGCTCCGCTTCTGGATCATCGCCGCGGTCTGCTCGGGAATCGGCTTCACGCTGTACCAGCAGTCGATCGGCCGCTGAGCGCTCCCAGGCAGGGGACGGCCCGCGGGGGCGGAATCATCGTTATGTGAACTTGATCCCGGCGAAGGAGATCCGGCCGCCGCTGCCGCTGGGGCCGTTCCTGGTCGTCGGCCTCGCCCGCTCGGGACAGGCGGCGGCGCGGCTACTGGCGGCGCGGGGGGAGACGGTGCGGGCGGTCGATTCCGCCCAGCCCGAGGGCGCGGAAGGTCTTTCGGGGGCCGGCGTCGAAGTCGCCCTGAACACGAATGGACTGGCGCAGCTAGAGGTGACGAAGACCGTCGTCAAGAGCCCGGGGGTGCCCCGGGAGGCGGCGGCGGTGTCAGCTGCCCTGGAACGGGGCATCGAGGTCGTCGGCGAGCTCGAGCTGGCCTGGCGCTTGCTGCCGAACCGCTTTCTCGCCGTCACCGGCACCAACGGCAAGACGACGACGGTCGAGTGGCTCGGCCACGTCTGGCGCGGCGCCGGCGAGCCGGTTGCGGTCGCCGGCAACGTCGGCGCCCCGCTCTCGGGCCTGGTCGGCGAGGTGGACCCGGAGGCGACGATCGTCTGCGAGTGCTCCAGCTTCCAGCTCGAGGACTCCTCCTACTTCGCGCCCGAGTGCGCCGTCTTCCTCAACCTCGCCCCCGACCACCTCGACCGCCATGGGGACTTCGCTGCCTACGGTCAGGCGAAGCTGCGGATCTTCGCCAACCAGGGCAACGACGACGTCGCCGTCTATAACGCCGACGAGTCGGAGCTGGCGGGCGTCGACCTCGGCGGCTGCGCTCGTCGGGTCTCCTTCGGCTACGGCGCCGGCCCCGACTGCGAGGTGGCGGTCGTCGACGGCACGATCTTCTACGACCAGGAGCCGCTCTTGCCGGTCACCGAGCTCGGCCTGCCCGGCGAGCACAACGTGCAGAACGCGATGGCGGTCGCTGCCGCGGCGCTGGCAATGGGGATCGACCGCGAGGCGGTGCGCGAGGGCCTGCGCAGCTTCCGCGGCGTCCCGCACCGGCTCGAGCCGGTCGCCGAGATCGACGGCGTCCGCTTCGTCAACGACTCGAAGGCGACCAACGTCGCCTCGGCCAGCGTCGGCATCGCCGCCTTCCCCCACGGCGTCCACGCGATCCTCGGGGGCAGCGACAAGGGCGAGCCATTCGCGCCGCTGGTCGCTCCGATCGTCGCCCACTGCGCGGCCTGCTACCTGATCGGCGACACCGCGGAGCGGATGGCGCTGGAGCTGGAGCCGGTGACCGTCGCCGACGTGCCGCTGGTCCACTGCGCCGACCTCGAGGACGCCGTCCACCGCGCCGCAGCCGCAGCCGCCGCGACCCCCGACGGCGTCGTCCTGCTCTCGCCCGCCTGCGCCAGCTTCGACGCCTTCGGGGACTACGAAGAGCGGGGCGAGAGCTTCCGCCGGATCGTCGGTGAGCTGGCATGAGCACGCTGGCGCTGCGGCGGCTGGGCGGAGCGACGCGCTCGAAGGGGAAGGCGAGGTCGCGCTCGCGCGCCGCCTCGACCGAGTACAACCTGCTGCTGACCGCGACCCTCTGCCTGCTCGCGCTGGGCGCGGTGATGGTCTTCTCCGCCAGCTCGACGACCCAGGTCCTCCAGCACGGCGGCCTCTCCAACAGCGCCTACTACCTGAAGCGCACGCTGATCGTCGGCGCGATCGGCCTCGTCCTCATGCACTTCGTCGCCCGCATCAGCCTCGGGACGATCCGCAACCTGACGCCGGCGCTGCTCGGGGTCGCCTTCTTCCTGCTCGTCGCCGTGCTCGGCGCCGGCACCGAAGTCAACGGCGCCACCCGCTGGATCGGCGGCGGCTCGATGCAGATCCAGCCTTCGGAGCTGGCCAAGGTGGCGCTGATTCTCTACGGCGCCGACATGCTCGCCCGCAAGCCGAAGCGGGCGCGCTCGCTCGACGGCTTCATGCCCTACCTGCTGCTGACCGGCGGCGCCTGCCTGCTGATCATGCTCGAGCCCGACATGGGGACGACGATGGTGATCGTCTTCGCCACCGCCGCGACCCTGGTCGCCGCCGGCGCCCGGCCGCGGGACCTCGGCAAGATCGCGCTCGCGATCGGCGGCGCGGCGCTGCTGATGACGCTGGTCGAGCCCTACCGGATGGCGAGGCTGACTGGTTTCCTCAATCCGGGCGCCTCGGCTGAAGGCGCCGGCTTCCAGGCGGCGCAGGCGAAGATCGCGCTCGGCTCCGGCGGTATCGAGGGGGTCGGGATCGGCAACGGCGTGCAGAAGGCCTACTACCTGCCCGAGGCCCACACCGACATGATCTCGGCGGTGATCGGCGAGGAGCTGGGGATGATCGGGATCGTCGGCGTCGTCGGGCTCTTCGGGATGTTCGGCTACGCCGGTCTCAAAGTCGCGCAGAAGGCGAAGGACACCTACAGCAAGCTGCTCGTCTCTGGGCTCACCTCCCTGATCGTCGTGCAGGCGATCATCAACCTCTTCGCGGTGATGGGGCTGGCGCCGCTGACCGGCGTGCCGTTGCCCTTCGTCTCCTACGGCAACAGCAGCCTGCTGGCGACGCTGTTCGCGGTCGGCCTGATCCTCAACGTCGCCCGTGGCGGCCGGGCGCTGGCTGCGGGCGGGGGGACGGGTGCCCGCGCTGGCAAACTGCGCGTCGTCGAAGGTGGGCGCAGGCCCGCCGCCGAAAGGAGCAGAGCGAGCGGTGCCAGGAAAGCCAAAGGTGGTCGTAGCGGCGGGCGGAACCGCGGGTCACGTCGTTCCGGCCCTGGCGGTCGCGGCCGAGCTTAGGGCCAGCGGCGCCGAGGTCAGCTTCCTCGGCACCCGCGAGCGGGCCGAGGCCGAGATGGTCCCGGCCGCCGGCTACGAGATCGACTTCATCAAGGTGCGCGGGATCGACCGTCGCAATCCGTTGCGCGCGGCGCGCGCCGGCTTCGAGGCGATCGGCGCGGTCGGCGACGCCCGTCGCGCCCTGCGCCGCCGCGGCGCCGACGCGGTGATGGGCGGCGGTGGTTACGTCGCCGGCCCGGCGGGGCTGGCGGCGCTGCGCACCGGCACGCCCCTGGTCCTGACCGAGGCCGACAGCCACCTCGGGCTCGCCAACCGGCTGCTGGCGGGACGGGCGCGGCGCGTCTGCCTCGCCTTCCCGATCGAGGGTCGGGATGGCGATCGCTACCTCGTCACTGGCCGCCCGGTCCCCGCCGACGTCCTCGTCGCCGACCGCGGCGCCGCCCGCGAGCGCTTCGGGATCCCGGCCGACGGCGGCTGCCTGTTCGTCGTCGGCGGCAGCCAGGGGGCGCGCTCGATCAACTTCGCCGCGCTCGAGGCTTTCGCCGAGCGCGGCGGGCGCGAGTTCCGCGTCCTCCACCTCAGCGGCCGGCGCGACTACGAGGAGCTGCGCGCCCGGCTCGACGCCGCCCCGTATGGCGACGGCTACACCCTGCTCGCCTTCGAGGAGAATGGCCTCGGCGACTGCCTCGCCGCTTGCGACCTGGTCCTCGGCCGCTCCGGTGGCTCGATCTTCGAGTTCACCGCCGCCGGGCGGCCGGCGATCCTCGTTCCCTACCCGCACGCGACCGCCGACCACCAGAGCGCCAACGCCGCCTGGATGGAGCGGGCCGGGGCGGCGATCGTGGTCGTCGACGCAGACCTGGACAGCGAGCGGCTGGCGGGTGAGGTCGGCTCGCTGCTCGGGGACGGGCCGCGACTGGGAGAGATGGCGACGGCGTCGAAGGCGCTGGCGAAGCCCGACGCGGCGCGGCGGATCGCCGACGAGGTCCTGGTTGCCGCCGGTGCACCGGAGCTGAGCTCCGGCCTGGCGCCGAAGGAGGGCCTGGATTGAGCGCGGCGGGAGACTGGAGCGGGCGCAGGCTGCACTTCGTCGGCATCGGCGGCGCCGGGATGAGCGGGCTGGCGCTGGTCTGCGCCCGGCTCGGCGCCAGCGTCAGCGGCAGCGACCGCAGCGAGTCCTCTTATATGGAGCGCCTGCGCGAGGCGGGTCTCGCTGCGGTCGTCGGCCACGATGCGGCCAACGTGCCCGAGGACGCGGAGCTGGTCGTCTCGACCGCGATCGGCGCCACGAACCCCGAGCGCGAGCGGGGCAGGGAGTTGGGCCTGCGCGAGGTCCACCGCGGCGAGTTGCTCGCCGAGCTCTGTGCCGAGAAGCGGCTGATCGCGGTCGCCGGCACCCACGGCAAGACGACGACGACGGCGATGGCGGTCTGGGCGCTGCGGGCGCTGGGCGAGGACCCCGCCTTCTTCGTCGGCGGCGAGGTGCCGGGGCTCGGGCCCGGCGGCGCCGCCGCCAACGCCGGTTGGGGCGAGGGCGAGTGGGTGGTCGCCGAGGCCGACGAGAGCGACGGCAGCTTCCTGCGGCTGGCCCCCGAGGTCGCCGTCGCCACCAACCTGGAGATGGACCACCAGGCGCACTGGGGCTCGCTGACGAAGCTGCACGAGGCCTTTGCCGAGTTCCTGGCGCCGGCCCGCGCGGTCGTCGTCCCCGCCGACGGCAGCCTCGACCCGCTGCTGCCGGCCGCGGCCGAGCGCGTCGGCTTCGACACCGCGACACCGGGCCCCGCGGAGCTGCCGCTCGCCGTTCCCGGCCGCCACAACAAGGCCAACGCCCGTGCCGCTCTGGCCGCGATATCCCTGGCCCTCGCTGAGAACGCAGTTTCACCCGCATACCGAGAGGAACTGGGTTCTCAGGCGGCGGTTGGGCTAGCGGACTTCCCCGGGGCGAAGCGGCGGCTGGAGCTGAAGGGGAGGCGGGGGGCGGTCTCTATATATGACGACTACGCGCACCACCCGACCGAGGTTCGCGCGGCGCTCTCGGCGCTGCGCGAGCTGGAGCCCGCGCCGAGTCGCCTGATCGCGGTTTTCCAGCCCCACCTCTACTCGCGGACCAAGGCCTTTGCCGAGCAGTTCGGCGCGGCGCTGGCGCTCGCCGACGAGGTCGTCGTCCTCGACGTCTACCCGGCGCGCGAGGAACCGGTCGGCGAGTTGGCCGGGGTCAGCGGCCTCGATGTCGCCCGCGCCACGGCCGACCGGATCGGGGGCGGCCGGGTGCGCTGGCTGCCGACCGCGGCAGCCGCCGAGCGCGTCCTCGCCCCCGAGCTCGACCGCGCCCGCCCCGGCAGCGTCCTCGTCACCGTCGGCGCCGGCGACGTCTTCAAGCTCGCCGAGGCGCTCGCGTACGCCGACGGGCCGAAGGAGCGCTCGTGAACGGGGTGCCGGATCGGGTCATCGCGGACTATCCGCTGGCACGGCTGACGACGGTGCGGACCGGGGGGGCGGCTGACTTCTATGCGGCTGCGGCTGAGGCTGGGGCACTGGTCGAGCTCTTGCGCTGGGCTGAGGAGGAAGAGCTGGCGGTAGGAGTGATCGGCTCCGGCTCGAACCTGCTGATCAGCGACGATGGATTCCACGGCCTCGCGATCAAGCTGGACGCCGACCTCGCGACGATCGAGCGCGACGGCGAGCGGTTGCTCTGCGGCGGCGGCGCCAGGCTGCCGGCGGCAGCCACTCGCGCCGCCGGCTGGGGTCTCTCCGGGATCGAGTTCGGGGTCAATATCCCCGGCACCGCCGGAGGGGCGGTGCGAATGAACGCCAACGCCTACGGTGGGCAGCTCGCCCGGGTGCTCGAATGGGTCGAGGTCGCAACCGCGAGCGGTACGGAGCGCCGCGGTCCCGACGAGCTCGGCTTCACTTACCGCAACTCCAACCTGGGCGCCGGCGAAGTCGTCTCTCGCGCCTGCTTCCGGTTGCGCCCCGGCGACCCGGCGGCGATCCGGGCGACGATGGCGGAGATGCGAAGGCGCCGCCACGAGGCGCAGCCGAAGGGGATCAAGACCTTCGGCTCGACCTTCAAGAATCCCGACGACGAGCGCGCCGGGGGACGCACCGCCGGTCAGCTGCTGGAGGCGGCGGGCGCCAGCGAGCTCAGCCACGGCGGTGCCCGCTTCTCCCCCAAACACGCCAACTTCGTCGAGAATTTCGACAATGCCACCACCGCCGACGTGCTCGAGCTGATGGCGGAGGGCAGGCGGCGCGTGCACGAGCGCTTCGGGGTCGAGCTGGAGCCGGAGGTCCAGGTGCTGGGCGAGGTCGCGCTCCCCGGCGGCTGGGAGCTGTGAGGCGCTGGCTGGTTGCGCTGGCGCTGGTGCTCGTCGCGGTCGCCGCGGGCTACTGGTTCCTGATCCGCGACAAGACCGTCACCGCCGAGGTCACGGTGCCGGAACTCGCATCGACGATCGGCAGCGGCGAAGACGCGGTCGGGGTCAGCACGACCGGTGCGGTCGTCGCCTTCCTGCCGGTGCCCGACGAACCGCCGCTGCCGCAGCTGCCGATCTCGGAGGTGCCGAAGAGCGGCAAGCTGGCGGGGCCGGTCCTGCAGCAGGCTAAGGTGCTGGGGGCGACGCCGAAGGAACTCCGGCCCTATGTCGAACGCAGCCGCTACGGCGAAAGCGGGGTGGACGTGATGCTCACGAGCGGGATCGAATTGCGCTTCGGCGACGCCTCGCAGGCGAAGCGGAAGTGGAAAGCCGCGGCGGCGATCCTCGCCGATCCCGAAATCACGGCGCTCGATTATGTAGACCTGCACGCCCCCGGGCACCCGTCCTACCTCGAAGGAGAACACAGCCTGCCGCCCGCTCCCTAGGCGCCAAAGGCGCCCCCGAGGCAAGCCTCAGGCCAACCCTCGACCCCAGAGTGAGGGCAGGCCAACCCTCAACCACTGGTTGAGAAATTTGCCTTGCAGGATGCCTGTCGCACGTTTGACAGACCCGTCACAATGCCCTACGTTGAGCGCAATTTCCGCACTTGAGGCGGAGGCTCAAACCCTTGAGCCTTGCTGAAGGTTCGGACGGAACAAGGCTCAACTCAACCAACAGCTGTCTCGCCGAACCCCCAAAAATCGGCGAGGAGGAAATCGGGAGATGGAATCCACTTACCTCGCGGTCATCAAGGTCGTCGGCGCCGGCGGCGGCGGCACCAACGCCGTCAGTCGCATGATCGACGCCGGGATCCGCGGCGTCGAGTTCGTCGCCGTCAACACCGACGCCCAGGCGCTGCAGGCCTGCGACGCCGACATCAAGCTTTCGATCGGCCAGGAGCTGACCCGCGGCCTCGGTGCGGGCGGTAACCCCGAGGTCGGCGCCGGCGCGGCGGCCGAGAGCCGTGACGAGATCAAGGAGGCGCTGAAGGGCGCCGACATGGTCTTCGTCACCGCCGGCGAGGGCGGCGGCACCGGCACCGGCTCGGCGCCGGTGATCGCCGAGATCGCCAAGGAAGAGATCGGCGCCCTCACCGTCGGCGCCGTCACCAAGCCGTTCGAGTTCGAGGGCAAACGACGGATGCAGCAGGCGCTCGAGGGGATCGAGAAACTGCGCAACAACGTCGACACCCTGATCATCGTCCCGAACGAGAAGCTGCTGCAGGCGGTCGAGCGCCGCACCTCGGTGCTGGAGGCCTTCCGCCAGGCCGACGACATCCTTCGCCAGGGGGTTCAGGGCATCACCGACCTGATCACGATCCCGGGCCTGATCAACCTCGACTTCGCCGACGTGCGGACGATCATGCGCGACGCCGGCTCGGCCCTGATGGGCGTCGGCTCGGCCTCCGGCGAGGCGCGCGCTCTCGACGCCGCCAAGGCAGCGATCACCTCGCCGCTGATCGAGGAGTCGATCAAAGGCGCGACCGGGATGCTGCTCAACATCACCGGCCCCGAGGACCTCGGCCTGTTCGAGGTCAACGAGGCGGCGCAGCTGGTCCAGGCCGAGGCCGACGACAACGCCAACATCATCTTCGGCTCGGTCGTCGACCAGTCGATGCGCGACGAGGTCCGGGTGACCGTGATCGCGACCGGCTTCGAGGGCTTCGAGCTGTTGGCGCGCTCGCCACAACGGGTGCGCCGCCGCTATGAATCCCGCCCGCGGGTGTCGGCCGAGGACAAAGAGATCCGCAGCCTCAGGGTTTCCGAGGACGACATCGACGTCCCCGGCTTCCTGAAGGAATAGCCGCTCCAATACGCTGGGCTGCGTGAGCGACGCGGCCACCCTTCGTCAGACCCCGCTGCACGAGCAGCACACCCTCCAGGGCGGCAGATTGGTGCCGTTCGCGGGGTGGGAGATGCCGGTGCAGTACGAGGGGGTGCGGGAGGAGCATTCGGCCGTGCGCACCCACGCCGGGATGTTCGACGTCTCGCACATGGGCGAGGTCGAGGTCGAGGGGCCGGGGGCGCTGGCGTTCCTTCAGCACGTGCTCTCCAACGACCTCGCCAGGGTCGAGATCGGCGGCGCCCAGTACTCCTGCCTGTGCCACGAGGACGGCGGCGTCCTCGACGACCTCTTCGCCTACCGCCTCGGCGGCGACCGCTACCTGATCGTCACCAACGCGGCCAACCACGAGGTCGATCTGGCCTGGCTCGGCTCCCACAGCCGCAGCTTCGACGTCGCCGTCCGCGACGTCGCCGACCGCTACGCGATGCTCGCCGTGCAGGGGCCGCACGCGCGCGCGGTCGCTTCGCGGGCGCTCGGGATCGAGCTGCCGCCCCGCTTTTACGTCGCCCCTGTGCAGATCGGCGGCCGGCCGGCGCTGGCCTGCGGCACCGGCTACACCGGCGAGGACGGGGTCGAGTTGCTGATCGATCCCGAGGTCGCGGTCCCGATCTGGAAGGAGCTGCTCGACGCCGGCGTCGTCCCCTGTGGCCTCGGCGCCCGCGACACGCTGCGGCTCGAGGTCTGCTACCCGCTGCACGGCAACGAGCTGTCGCTCGAGCGCACCCCGATCGAGGCCGGGCTCGGCTGGTGCTGCAAGGAGGAGACGGGGTTCATCGGCTGGGAGGCAGTCGCCAGCGCTCGTGCCGAGGGCACGGCGGAGAAGCTGGCCGCGTTCCTGATCGAGGGCGCCGGTATCCCACGCGAGGGGAACCCCGTGCTCGACACCGCGGGCGAGCCCGCCGGCGTCGTGACCAGCGGCACCTTCTCGCCCTCGCTCGAGGTCGGCGCCGGGATGGCCTACGTCCGCTCCGAGCTGGCCGAGCCGGGCTCCGAACTGGAGATCGACGTGCGCGGCAAGCGTCGCGCCGCGCGGATAGGTTCCAAGCCTCTCTACGAAAGGAGCTGAGCCTTGGCTGACGCCACCTACCCCGACGACCTGCGCTACCACGACCAGCACGACTGGGCCCGGATCGAGGGCGAGGAGGCGGTCTTCGGCATCACCTGGTTCGCCCAGGACTCGCTCGGTGAGGTCGTCTTCTACGACCCGCCCGAGGTCGGCTCGAGCGTCCAGAAAGACTCCTCCTACGCCGAGGTCGAGAGCGTCAAGGCGGTCTCCGACGTGATCGCGCCGATGTCGGGCGAGATCGTCGCCGTCAACGACGCGCTCGAAGACACGCCGGAGAAGATCAACGAGGACCCCTATGGCGAGGGATGGCTGATCCGGGTCAAGCTGACCTCGCCGGCGGAGGCCGAGACGCTGCTCGGCGCCGCCGAATACCGCAAGTTGCTCGATTCCTAGACCGCGGGCCGCGCCACCGGCTCCCGTAGCCTTACGTCAGTGACCCGTTACACGTCCGCAACGCCAGACGACCGCGCCGAGATGCTGGCCGCGATCGGGGTCGACTCGACCGCCGAGCTGTTCGAGCAGATCCCCGAGCCGCTGCGCCTCGGCCGCCCGCTCGACCTGCCCGCCGGCCTCAGCGAGACCGAGGTCTACGAGCGGCTGGCCGAATTGGCCGCCCGCAACGCCGACGCCGAGTCCCAGGTCTGCTTCGTCGGGGCGGGGATGTACGACCACTACGTGCCGGCGATCGTCGACGCGATCACCTCACGCTCGGAGTTCCTCACCCCCTACACGCCCTACCAGCCGGAGATCTCCCAGGGCGGGCTGCAGGTGATGTTCGAGTTCCAGACGGCGATGTCGGAGCTGACCGGGCTGCCGGTCTCGAATGCCGGCCTCTACGAGGGGCCCTCCTCGGTGGCCTCCGCCGCCTACCTGGCGATCGGCGCCACCGGGCGGCGGCGCTTCGTCGTCTCCCGCGGCGTCCACCCGCACAGCCGCGAGACGCTTGCCACCTACTCGGCCGGATACGGATCGGAGGTGGTCGAGGTCGGGCTCGAAGGCGGGCTGACCGACGCGGCGGCGCTCGCCGGGGCGGTCGACGGCGAGACCGCGGCGGTGATCCTGCAGAGCCCCAACTTCCTCGGCGGGGTCGAGGACGTGGCGGCGCTCGGTGCCGCGGCAAAGGAGCACGGGGCGCTCTTGATCGTCGCCTGCGACCCGATGACGCTGGGCATCCTCAAGCCGCCCGGGGAGAGCGGCGCCGACATCGCCCTCGGCGAGGGCCAGCCGCTCGGCAACCGCCTCGACTTCGGCGGGCCCTCGTTTGGCTTCTTCTGTGCGACCGAGGACCTGATCCGGCGGATGCCGGGGCGGATCGCGGGCGAGACCGAGGACGTCGACGGACGCCGCGGCTTCGTCCTCGCCCTGCAGACGCGCGAGCAGCACATCCGCCGCGAGAAAGCGACCAACAACATCTGCACGGCGCAGGCGCTGAACGCGCTCGGCGCGATGGTCCACCTCGCCTGGCTCGGCCGCCACGGCTTCCGCGAGCTGGGCGAGCTGCTCGCACGCCGTACCGCCTACGCGCGCGAGCGCCTCGCCGCCGTCGAGGGTGTGCAGCTCCTCCATGAGGCACCCGTCGTCCGCGAGTTCGCCGTCCGCCTCGACGCCCCCGTCGAGGCGGTGCTCGAGCGCTGCGCCGAGCGCGGCATCGCGGCCGGGTACCCGCTGGGCCGCGACTACGCCGAGTACGACGATGGGCTCCTTATTGCGATTACCGAGAGACGGACGCGCGCGCAGATCGACGAGCTCGCCGAAGTCCTTGAAGCCTCTGTCGCCGCCGAGCGTGGCGCGAAAAGATCGCATAGCGATACAAACGCGCCACAGGGGGTCGCGGGATGACGCTCATCGAGACGCCGATGCAGCGCGAACGGGCGCAGACGATCTTCGAGAAGTCGAAGCCGGGACGGCGCGCCGCGGTCCTCCCGGACGCGGAAGTGCCCGAGACCCCGCTCGAGGAGCTGATCCCAGCCGAGCTGCTGCGCGCCGAGGCGCCGCGGCTGCCCGAGATCGCCGAGCCGGAGATCGTCCGCCACTACAACCGCCTTTCGCGCCGCAACTTCGACCTCGACAGCGGCTTCTACCCGCTCGGCTCCTGCACGATGAAGCACAACCCGCGGCTCAACGAGCGGGTCGCGGCGCTGCCCGGCCACGCCCGCCTGCACCCGGCGCAGGACCCCCGCCGCGCCCAGGGGGCGCTGGAGCTGATGTGGCTGCTGCAGGAGAGCCTCAGCGAGATCTGCGGCCTACCCCACGTCAGCCTGCAGCCCTCGGCCGGTTCCCACGGCGAGCTCGCCGGCCTGCTGCTCACCCGCGCTTACCACGCCGACCGCGGCGAAGAGCGGAACAAGGTGCTGGCCCCCGACACCTCGCACGGGACCAACCCCGCCTCGGTGACGATGGCCGGCTACGAAACGGTCAAGGTCGCGACCAACGAGCGCGGCGGGGTCGAGATCGACGACCTGCGGGCGAAGCTGGCCGAGCACGCCGGCGACGTCGCCTGCCTGATGCTGACCAACCCCAACACGCTCGGGCTCTTCGACGAGAACATCGCCGAGATCGCATCGCTGATCCACGCCGAGGGCGGCACGCTCTATTACGACGGGGCCAACCTGAACGCGGTGATGGGGCAGTCGCGGCCCGGCGACATGGGCTTCGACATCGTCCACGTCAACCTGCACAAGTCGTTCAGCCAGCCGCACGGCGGCGGCGGGCCTGGCGCCGGCCCGATTGCCGTCTCGGAGCGGATCGCGCCCTTCCTGCCGCGGCCGCAGGTGGTCCGCCGCGAGGCCGACAACGGCCACGGCCCGAGCTTCGACCTCGACTTCGAGCGCCCCAAGTCGATCGGGCGCCTGCGCGGCTTCCAGGGTAACTTCGGCGTCTTCGTCCGCTCCTACACCTACATCCTCAGCCTCGGTGCCGACGGTCTCGCCGAGGCCTCGGAGACGGCCGTCCTCAACGCCAACTACCTGAAGGCAAGGCTGGCGGCCGGTCGCGCCGGGGAGCGGCTGCCGGTTGCCTTCGACCGCCACTGCATGCACGAGTTCGTCCTCTCCGGCAAGCCGATGAAGGACTCGCTCGGGCTCGCCACCCTCGATCTCGCCAAGCGCCTGCTCGACTTCGGCTTCCACCCGCCGACCGTCTACTTCCCGCTGCTGGTCGACGAGGCGCTGATGGTCGAGCCGACCGAGACCGAGACGAAGGAGAGCCTCGACGCCTTCGCCGACGCGGTCGAGGAGATCCTGGCCGAGGCCGAGGAGGATCCGGAGCTGGCCAAGAACGCCCCCTACACGACCCCGGTGCGCCGCCTCGACGAGGTTCGTGCCACCCGCCGCCCGCTCGTCCGCCAGCCGCTTGGGGATTAGCGAGCGTTGGACGAAGCCGCGACCCTGGCGCTCACCGGTTCGACCGGGGGCCTCGGGGCCCGCGTCGCCGAGCGCCTGGCGGGGCTCGGGCTCGGCCAGCGGCTGATCGTCCGCGAACCGGCGAAGGCGCCGGTCCACGAGGGCGTCGAAATCGCCGTCGCCTCCTCCTACGGCGCCGCCGCCGAGATGCGCGACGCGCTCAGCGGGGTGAAGACGCTCTACTTCGTCTCCGCCCGCGAGGCGCCGGAGCGGGTCGGCGAACACCGGATCGCGATCGACGCGGCGAGGGCGGCCGGGGTCGAGCGGATCGTCTACGTCTCCTTCCTCGGTGCCGGGCCCGAGGCGACCTTCACCTTCGCCCGCGACCACTGGGCGACCGAGGAGGCGATCCGCGCCTCCGGCCTCGCCTTCACCTTCCTGCGCTCCTCGCTCTACCTCGACTTCATGCCGGTCTTCGCAGGCCTCGAGCGGACGATCCGCGGCCCCGCCGGCGAGGGCCGCTTCGCCCCGGTCGCCCGCAACGACCTCGCCGACGCCGCGCTCGCCGTGCTCACCGCCGACGGCGCCCACGACGGCAAGGCCTACGAACTGACCGGCCCCGAGCTGCTGACGATGACCGAGGTCGCCGCTCGCCTCGGCATCCTCACCGGCCAGGACTGGGAGTACGTGCCGCAGACCGTCGAGGAGGCACGGGAGAGCCGCCGCGACCTCGACGCCCCCGAGCCGATCGTCGAGGGCATGATCAGCTCCTACCTGGCGATCGCCGACGGCTCGATGGAGGTCAAGACCGATGCCGTCGCGGAGCTCACCGGGCACCCGCCGCTGACACTCGAGCGGTGCTTCGAGGCTAGCCCCGAGCTGCTCGCGACAGCCGGCCCGGCGTAGCGGGGTTCGGGCGGTCGTAAAGCGGGCGACCGGGCACAGGGCGGTTAGGTGCGCCGGCCCACCCACCCTTAGCGGGCGGCCGTCACCTTTCCTGGATGATTCCCCGGGTCACGTCGTCATGCATCCGGGACATGAGCCTGAGCCCAACGTCAATCAGCTCGTCTTTGATCGGCTTCGTGACTTCGCACCAGAGTTCCGGCCGCGTTCTGCCCGGCGCTTCATCTTCCCGCGCCTCTAAGTCGGGCCAGATCCTGTTGAAGATGGCATTTGCTTCGCCCGCAACTTCGCATACCTTGGGTGCTCCGACGAGCATGACGCTAGTCACAAGGGGTATGTACTCGTTGCTGAGCTTGTACGCCCGCTCGTAGTCCGCTCGTAGCCAAACGTGTTGTACAGCTTGTTGAAGCCGTCGACAAAGTGCTGATACGCCGTCAGACGTCTGCGCCGCTCTTTCTCGCGGATTTCGTCATGCATGAGCTCAGTCTTCGCTGCGATTTCCGCCATGCGGGCTGCCAGGTTCTTTCTAGTGACACACCAGGTGCATAGGGCACCGATCATCGAGGTGCCAACAGGGACTGCTCCGGCAATCGCGGCGAGCGCGACGACCTGACCAATACCTAAACCATCCCATCACTGTCGGACGGTTGGCCGATACCGCGCTACAGATCAGGCAGGTCCTGTTCCAGCTCTAGCACCGGGGCGAAGAGGTCGCCGTGTTGCTCGATCCGCTCGAGCACGTCGGCCGCTTCGAAGACGAGGTGGGAGCCGTCGCCCGAGTCGGCGCCCTGTTCGACCTCCTCCCAGCGCAGGGGGGTCGAGACGGTGGGGCGCTCGCGGGCGCGGAGGCTGTAGACGGCGATCGTCGTTTTGCTCTGGTGGTTCTGGGACCAGTCGACGAAGACCTTGTCGGCGCGTTCGACCTTTTTCATCTTCGAGACGACCTTGTCGGGGGTCTGCTTTTCAAGTAGCTGGGCGATCGCTTTGGCGAACGGTTTGGTCATGTCGTAGCTCATCTTCTTGTTGTTGAGCGGGACGTAGACCTGCATCCCCTTCGAGCCGGAGGTCTTGGGGAAGCACTGGACGCCGAAGTGGCCGAACATCTCGCGCAGGCGCAGCGCCACTCGGCAGCAGTCGACGACGTCGGCGGGCGGGCCGGGGTCGAGGTCGAAGGCGAGCACGGTCGGCCGTTTCTGGGCGCGGCCGAGGGAGAGCGAGGGATGCAGCTCGATCGCCGCCAGCTGCGCCATCCAGACCAGGGTCGGCCGCCCGTCGCAGACGCAGAAGTCGATCGTGCCCGAGCGCGGGCCGGCGACGACGCTGGTCGTCTTCACCCATTGCGGCCGGTGTTTGGGGCAGCGCTTCTCGAAGAAGGCGGAGTCGAGGTCGTCGACACCTTCGGGGAAGCGGCGCAGGGTGACGGCACGGCCCTTCAGGTGCGGCACCATCGCCGCGGCGACCCGAGCGTAGTAGTCGACCATCTCGCCCTTGCTGAAGCCGGCGGCGGGGTAGAGGACCTTGTCGAGGTTGGTGAGCTTCAGCTCCCGACCGTCGACCTCGACCACGCTGCTGGCGGCCACGGCCTATTTCGAGGACTTGGCTTTGGCGCCGGCTTTGGCTTTTTTCGCCTTCTTGGCCGGCGCTTTGCGTTTTTTCGGAGGCTTTTTCGAGGTCGCCTTGGTCGCGGCGATGCTCTCTTCGAGCGCGGCCATCAGGTCGGGGGCCTTGGTCGCCGACGGGGCCTCGGCCTGCGAGGCGACGATCTCCTTGCCTTCGGCCTTGCGTTCGATCAGCGCCAGCAGCTGCTCGCGGTGCTCGTCGCGGTAGCTCTCGGGGTCGAACCTGGTGCTGAGCGAGTCGATCAGCTGCTCGGCCATCTGCTGCTCGTTGGCGGCGACCTTGGCCTTGCTGTCGGGGAAGGCATCGTCGAGCTCGGCGGCGGGGACGACTTCGTCGGCGAAGCGCATCGTCGTCAGCGTCAGCACCCCGTCTTCGGCGCGGATCGCCGCCAGCTGCTCCTTGTTGCGGAAGACGAAGCGGGCGATCGCCGCCTTGCCGGAGCTCTCCATCGCCGCGGCAAGCAGCGAGTAGGCCTTCTCGGCACCTTTGTCGGGTCCCAGGTAGTAGGGGCTGTTGAAGTACTTGGGGTCGATTTCCCCGATCTCGACGAAGTCCTTGACGTCGATCGACTTCGACTTCTCCGGCGACAGCGCCTCCAGCTCGGCTTTGGTCAGCGGCACGTACTGGTCGGCGGTCAGCTCGTAGGCTTTGACGATCTCCTCGCGCGGCACTTCCTCGTCGGTGCCCTCGGCGAAGAGGCGGTGTTTGATCCGGGCACTGTCGGAGGCGCGGATTTCGCGCAGGGCGATGTTGCGCCGCGCCACGGCGCTGTAGAGCCGCACGGGCACGTTGAGCAGCCCGAAGCTGATCGAGCCGCTCCAAATCGCTCTTGCCATCAGCGCATCACCTACCCGGATTGTTCCAGCCCCGCGCCGAGCCTCCTACAGCGGAACCGAAACGGCAGTCATCTTGCGCAGCACCAGCCCTCGACCGTCGGGAAGGCGACGGCGCCCTTGCTGCCCGGCGCGAAGGCGGCGGAGACGTCGCCGACGGCCTGCGGCTGGCCTTTGCCGACCGGCACGAAGAGCCACTCGTCGGCGTCGGGCCAGGCGACGAGGAGGCGTCGCGAGTCGGGGGAGAAGACGACCTGGCTGAGGCGGCCGGGGAGGGTGAGGAGGCGACGCGGCCCGGCGTCCCCTTCGTAGAGGAGCACGCTGCTCCGCGTCCGCTCGCCGTGGCCGAGTCGCGCGACGACCGCGACCCGATCTCCCGCCGGAGCGACCGAGGCGTCTTCGATGCGGCCGCCGGGACTGGGGAGCCGGGTGCTCCCTTGGATCGCGATCGCGCCGTTTTCGCCGAGCTGGAGCGCTCGGATCCTCAGCACCGATCGTGAGACTTCGAGCAGGCCATGAACCGGGTCGGCCCATTCGATCTTGAAGGTCGAGGGCAGCGCCGCTGCCGAGTCCAGCGGCGCGCCGCTTTCGGCGTCGGCGAACGTGAGCCGGGGCGGCCGGCTGACGCCGCCCTCGACGAAGGCGAGCTGGCGCAGCCCGGTCGGCGACCAGACGGGAGCCACAGGTGCCGTGCCGCGGGCGAGCAGATGGTCGCCGCTGCCGTCGCCGGCGACCACCCGCAGCTCGTTGCCGGCGCGGTAGGCGATCCGGTACTTGCCCGCCCACCAGCGTGGGTCGGTCACCGGCCCTGGGGCATTAAGCGTCCAGTGGGGGGTCCCGTCGGGCTCGACCGCGTTCAGCGTGCGGCCGGAGGCGGTGCCGACGAAGAGCCCGTGGGGAGACCAGGTCGCTTCCGAGTAGTCGCCGAGCAGCCGCCGCGAGCCGTCTGCCTGCACGACCCAGGGACCGTCCGCGGACTGGACGAGGAGGCGACCGCCGCCAGGGATGGCGGTCAGGCCAGGGTGGGCCTTGGGGGCGTTGTCGGTGAAGACGTCGCCGACCCAGTGGCGGACTGAAGCGCCGGCGGGGGAGAGGAGGAGCGCCGCCGCCAGGGCGGCGATCAGGAGGCCGAGGGCGAGGCGCGGGAGCGAGGCCGGGCGACCTCGCGGCGCCTCGGCGGAGACCGGGAGGCGGTCTGCCTCGCCGCGCTCGGCGAAGGCCGCCGCGACGACGGCGTGGCCGCGGCGTTCGGCCTCGGTGGCACCCGGCACGGGCGCCTCGCGCAGGAGCCCAGGCAGTCGCTGCTCGATCCCCGGCGCGCTCATCGCTCGTCCTCCAACAGCTCGCCGAGCCGGTCGAGCGCCCGCCGCAGGCGCGAGTTGACGGTCCCCCGCGGCAGCTCCAGCATCCGCGCGATCTCTCCCGGCGAGTACTCGAGCAGGTGGCGGAGGACGACGACCGCGCGCTGGTCGGCGGGCAGCCCCGCCAGCGCCGCCATCACGCCCTCGTCGATCTCGGGGCCGGGCCGTGGCGCCGGGGCGCGTTCGGCTTCGCCCTCGCGCTCGGCGTCGACCCGGCGCCGCAGCCCTTCGCGGCGCGCCCAGTCGATCGCCCGGTTGGCGACGATCCGGTGCAGCCAGGGCCCGAAGGGGCGGCGGCGGTCGAAGCGGTCGAGGGCGCCGATCGCGGCGAGGAAGGCGTCCTGGGCGACGTCCTCGGCGGCGGCTGCGTCGTGGACGATGAGGTAGGCGGCGCGATGGGCGCGGCGCCAGTGGGCGGCGTAGAGGTCGGCCATCGCCGCCTCCGAGCCGCGCTGGGCCTCGCGGACAAGCTGCCGCTCCCGCCGCGCCGGCAGCGGCCCGCTCCACTCGACTTGCTCGATCGCGCCGCTCTCAGCTGCCAAGCCTCACCCTTTCGCGACATACCCATCTTCGCCCACCCCGTGCGCGAGCCGCGCCTCGGCGATGCCCAGACGCCGCCCCAGGCCCGCGCCGAGCGGCCCCGACGGCAGCTCGACGACGAAAGAGGCGGTGCCGGGAAAGGCCTGGTTCTGCCAGTGCGGCGCCGTCCCGTCCGGCCAGGGGAGGAGGTGGAAGGGGACGCCGGCGAGACGGGCGAAGCGGCGCCCTGCAGGCGCGCTCTGGCCCCAGGCGCGGACGTAGGCTCCGGGACCGGAGTGCTGGTGGAACCAGATCGTCACCCGCGGCCCGACCGCCTCGACGATGCGAGCCGCGAGCCGCGATTCCGGCTCCGAGAAGGGACGCGGCCCGGAGTACTGCAGGTCCCCGGGCCGGCCGATCGGCCGCCAGTCGGCGGCGAAGTTGCGGTTGAGGTCGACGCCGTCGGCGTTGAGGCGGGTGCCGGCGCGGTAGCCGTCGGGGTTGAGATCGGGGACGAAGACGAGGTTGGCACCGGGATCCGGGCAGCCGCCGCTGAGGATGAACACAGGCTCGAGCCGGCGCGCGGCGCACTCGCTGCCGTGGATGCAGCCGAAGACGACGACAGCAGGGCGCGCTGGGTCGCCGAACTGACGCACCCGGATCGGGCGGCCTTCGACCGACTCGCCGGCGGTGCCGGTGCGGACCATCAGGTTGCCGGGTCCGACCGGGGTGAAAAGGAAGCCGAACGGACCGCTGGAGACCGGCGCCGGTTCGACCCGCGCCAGCGTCTCTTCCTTGGCCGCGACCGGTGCGTCGAGCGCGATGTAGGTCACCGCCCCGCCGACGACCAGCGCACAAGCGATCGCCACCCGAACCAAGATCCGCCGTTCTGCCCTCATGCCTCGAATACGTACGACCACGCGACTGAGGTCCCACTGCCACTGGCGTGGGCCGGCGGGGGCGGGCTGGCGGAGGGGCGTACCTAGACTCGGGCGGGTGACCCGTGCCCAGCGGCTGACCCTCGTCGCGACGATTCTCGGCTCGACCGTCGTCTTCCTCGACGCGACCGTGGTCAACGTCGCCCTGCCCTCGATCGCCGACGGGCTGCACGCCGGTCTCGCCGGCCAGCAGTGGGTGGTCGAGGCCTACATGCTGACCATGGTCTCGCTGCTGCTCGTCGGCGGCAGCCTCGGCGACCAGTTCGGCCGTCGCCGCGTCTTCGTCATCGGCCTCCTTGCTTTTGCTGCCACCTCGGTGCTCTGCGCGGTCGCCCCCAGCGACGAGTTCCTGGTCGGGGCTCGGGCGCTGCAGGGGATCGCCGGAGCGCTGCTGGTGCCGGGCTCGCTGGCGATCGTCGCCGCCACCTTCGAGGGCGAGGCGCGCGGGAACGCGATCGGCACCTGGACCTCGTGGACCGGGATCGCGACCGTGCTCGGGCCGGCCGGAGGCGGCGCCCTGATCGGGATCTTCTCCTGGCGGGCGATCTTCTGGATCAACCTGCCGCTGATCGCGGCGACCGTCTTCCTGGCGCTGCGCACGGTCGAGGAGAGCCGCGACCCCGAGGCCTTCCACGGGATCGACTGGCTCGGGATCCTGCTCTCCGCGGCTGGTCTCGGCGGCCCGGTCTTCGCCCTGATCGAGCAGCCGACCCGCGGCTGGGGCGACCCGGCGGTTTGGATCCCGCTCGTCGCCGGCGTCGTCTGCTTCGCGCTCTTCCTCGTCCACGAGGCGCGCACCCGCGAGCCGCTGCTCGACCTCGGCCTCTTCCGCATCCGCAACTTCGCCGTCGCCAACCTGACCACGTTCGCCGCCTACGCCGGGCTGATCGGCGGTCTCTTCTTCGTCGGCCTCTTCCTCCAGCAAGTCGCCGGCTACTCGGCGCTGCAGGCGGGGCTGGCGACGACGCCGCTCTCGCTGCTGCTCTTCTTCCTCTCGCCGCGCTTCGGCCGCTTCGCCTCGGGCGTCGGGCCGCGGCTGCCGATGAGCGCCGGACCGATCGTCGCCGGGGCCGGATTGCTGCTGATGCAGCGGGTCGGCGCCGACGCCGACTACGCGACCGAGGTACTGCCGGCGGTCCTCGTCTTCGGCCTCGGCCTGGCGGCGACGGTGGCGCCGTTGACCGCGACCGTGCTCGACTCGGTTGCGGAGCGGCGCGTCGGCATCGCCTCCGGCGTCAACAACGGCGTCTCCCGGGTCGCTGGCCTGCTCGCGATCGCCGTCCTCGGCGCCGTCATCTCCGCCCACTTCGCCGCCAGCCTCGACGCCGACTTGGGGCGAGCACCGCTTTCGCCGCCCGCCGCCCGCACCGTTGCTGCCGCCAAGGAAAAGCCGCTCGCGGTGCCGAGCCCCAAGCACGGCACGCCACCGGCCCAGGCGCGCCGGATCGAAGCCGCCGCCACCTCCGCCTCGACCTCCGCCTTCCACCTCGGCACCCTGATCGCAGCCGTCCTGATGATCCTCGGCGGCATCGCCAGCGCGATCGGCATCGTCAACCCGAGCCCTTACTCCCCGAGGTTGCCTTTTGCCCGTCATGCACGGGCAAAACGCAACCTCGGCGGTGGGGAATAGGGTTGCGAGCCTGATGAGCGCGCCGATCATTTTTTCGGGGATCCAGCCGACCGGGCGCAAGCACCTGGGCAACTACATCGGCGCGATCCGCCAGTACGTCGAGGGCCAGGAGCGGGGCGAGCCGGCGATCTTCTGCATCGTCGACCTGCACGCGATCTCGGTCGCCTACGACCCGGTCGAACTGCGCGAGCGGGTCTACGACACGGCGGCGATCCTGCTCGCCGCCGGCCTCGACCCCGAGCGCTGCATCCTCTTCCGCCAGTCCGACGTCCGCGAGCACACCGAGCTGACCTGGCTGCTCTCCTCGGTCACCGCGCACGGCGACCTCGACCGCATGCACCAGTTCAAGGAAAAGTCCGGGAAGGCACGGGAGCTGGCCTCGGCCGCGCTCTTCTACTACCCAGTGCTGATGGCGGCCGACGTGCTTGCCTACCGCGCGACCGAGGTTCCGGTCGGCGACGACCAGCGCCAGCACGTCGAGCTGATGCGCGAGATCGCCCGTCGCTTCAACGCTCGCTTCGGCAACGCCCTGGTCGTGCCCGAGCTGAAGATCCCCGAGGTCGGCGCCCGGATCATGGACCTGCAGGAGCCGCAGACGAAGATGTCGACGACCGGAGGCACCGAGGCGGGCACCGTGCTCGTACTCGACGAGGAGGCGGCGATCCGCAAGAAGTTCGCCAGCGCCGTCACCGACTCCGGCCGCGAGGTGCTCCGCGCCCCCGACAAGCCCGGGGTGACGAACCTGATCGACATCCTCGCCGTCGCCCGCGGCGCCTCGCCGGAGGCGATCGAGAGCGAGTTCGCCGGCGCCGGCTACGGAGACTTCAAGCAGGCGGTCGCCGAGGGCGTGGTCGAGCTGCTGACCCCGATCCGCGATCGCTACGCCGAGCTGCGCCCCGACGAGGCGGAGCTGGAGCGCGTCTTCGCGGTCGGTGCCGAGAAGGCGCGCGCGATCGCCGCCCCGGTCCTCGCCGACGTGCGCGACCGCATGGGGTTTTAGGCTCTGCATGTGGCAGTAGCGGACCTAGACCTCGAGCTCGACGTCTTCGCCGGGCCCTTCGACCTGCTGCTGGCGATCGTCCTGCGTGAAGAGGTCAGCCTGCTCGAGCTGCAGCTCGGCGAGGTCGTCGTCGCCTACGTCGAGCACCTCGAGAGCGAGGGCGAGCTGGAGCTGGAGGTGGCGACCGAGTTCCTCGTCCTGATCGCGGCGCTGCTGGAGCTGAAGTCGCGGCTGATGTTGCCCGGTCCCGACGACGGGCTCGAGGAGCTGGCGCCGGAGGAGGCGGTCGAGGAGCTGCTGGCGCGGATGCTCGAGTACCGCCGCTACCGCGACGCCTCGACCGTGCTCGCCGAGCGCTTCGAGTCCCAGCGCGGGTACCTCTACCGCTCGGCGTCGCTGCCGGCCGAGCTGCGCCGGGTCGCGACCGACGCCGCCGTTGCCGTCTACGACCCCGACACCCTCGCCAGCGCGATCGGCGACCTGCTGACCGAGCCGCCCGACGTCGACCTCAGCCACATCCGCCCGACCGTCTCGCTCGAGCGCCGCCTGCGGGCTCTGCGCGACGCACTGGGCCGCCGCTCCAGCTTCGACTTCGACGACGAGTTCGGCGGCGAGGACAGGCTGACCCAGGCGGTTACCGTCTTCGCCCTGCTCGAGATGTACCGCAAAGGCGAGGTCACCTGGGAGCAGAAGGAAGCCTTCGGCCCGATCACGGTGAGGAAGACGACACCAGGAGCTCCCGCGTGAGCGACCTCTCGCGCACGGTCGAGGCGCTGCTCTTCCTCTCGCCGCAGCCGGTCAGCGCCGCCGACCTGGCGATGGCGACCGAGGCCAGCGAGGGCCAGGTCGAGGAGGCGATCGAGCTGCTGCGCGAGGACCTCGCCGAGGGCAAGCGGGGGGTGGTCCTGCGCGAGGTCGCCGGCGGCTTCAGCCTGGCAAGCGACCCGGCCAGCGAGGACTCTGCCCGCCGCCTGCTGGCGAAGCCGCGGACGCCGCCGCTGACCCAGGCGCAGGCGGAGACGCTGGCGATCGTCGCCTATCTGCAGCCAGTCTCGCGGCCGGAGATCGCCCGCATCCGCGGCGTCAGCGGCGAGTCGGCGGTGCAGACGCTGGCCGAGCGCGGGCTGATCGAAGAGTCGGGGCGCTCGCGCTTCGGCGCTGCGATCTTCAAGACGAGCGAGCTGTTCGAGCGGCTCTTCGGGCTCGCCGGGCTCGAGCAGCTGCCCGATCCGGCGCAGTTCGATCCGTCGCCGGATGACGAGCGCGAGCTGCGGGAGCGACTTCTCAAGGCTGGGGAACAGCGCGCAGAGCCATGAAGAGGAGGGCCCGGGGGAGGCGTTGGGGGATGTCCCGGTCCAGCAACAGCGGGGAGGCTGGCCCGGGACATCCCCCAACGCCTCACGCGCGCCATCTCCGCTCATGAGGCTGGCGAAATACCTCGCTCATGGAGGAGTTGCCTCCCGGCGAAAAGCTGAGGCGATCATCGCCAAGGGGGTCGTCACTGTCGGTGGAGAGGTGGTGACCGACCCGGCGCGGGATGTCATAGCTGGCGATGACGTGAGGGTCAACGGCGCTCCGGTGGCGGCTGAGGTGACGGAGGTTTGGGCGGTGAACAAGCCGGCGGGGGTTGTTTCGACGGCGCGGGAGCCGGGGGCGCGGCCGGCGGTCGTCGAGCTGGTCGATTCGGCGGCGCGGCTGTACCCGGTGGGGCGGCTCGACGCCGATTCGACTGGGCTGCTGCTGCTGACCAACGACGGCGAGCTCGCCAACCGGCTCACCCATCCCCGCTACGAGGTCGCCAAGGCCTACCGGGCGATGCTGCGCAAACCGCTCGGCGATGCCGAGCTGCAGCGCCTGCGGGACGGGGTCGAGCTCGACGACGGGCCGACTTCGCCGGCGCAGGTCAGCCGCCGCGGCCCGCGCGAGGTCGAGATCGTCCTGCGCGAAGGTCGCAACCGCCAGGTCCGCCGCATGCTCGACGCGGTCGGCAACCGGGTTGTTTCCCTGCGCCGCGTCCGCTTCGGCTCGTTGGCGCTCGGCGACCTGCCTGAGGGTCGCTCCCGGCGCCTCGACGAGAAACAGATCGCCCGGCTCTGGGAAGATGCTGGGCGGTGATGGAGCAAGGTCGCTACGAGCCACCCCAGCGGCGCCTCTTTGCCGTGCGCGGCGCCGCCCAGGCGGAGGCCAACGAGGCCGACGCGATCCTCGACGCGACCGAGGAGCTGATGCGCGAGCTGATCGGCCGCAACCAGATCGAGCCCGAGGAGATGGTCAGCTGCCTGTTCACGACGACCGAGGACCTCGACGCCGAGTTCCCCGCCGCCGCCGCTCGCCGTCTCGGGCTGACAATGGTGCCGCTGCTCTGCTGCCGCGAGATCCCCGTTCCCGGATCGATGCCGCGGGTGATCCGGGTGCTGCTCCACTTCTACGGGCCGCAGGAGCTGACCCCGGTCCACGCCTACGTCGGCGAGGCGCAGAAGCTGCGCGAAGACCTCTCCGCCGCTCAGTAGCGGCGCCTGCGTCAGAATCAGTCGCGCGATGACGATCACCTTTGCCGAGAAGCTCGCCCGGATGCCGGGCTACCAGGCCGGCGTCCCGACCGGCCAGTCGTCTGAGGACGTCGCCACTGGCGGTATCGCCCAGCTCGCCTCGAACGAGTCGCCCTTCCCGCCGCACCCGGCGGTGGTCGAGGCGATCCAGCGCACCGCCGTGGCGATGAACCGCTACCCCGACCCCGACGCGACCCTGCTGCGGCGCCGCATCGCCGAGCGCTGCGAGACCCAGCCCGGGCGGGTCGCCGTTGCCAACGGCTCCTGCGAGATCCTGCTCGCGGCCGCTCTGGCGCTCTGCGAGCCGGGGGCGGAGATCGTCTTTGCCTGGCCCTCGTTCTCGATGTACCCGTACCTGCCGGCGCTGACCGGCGCCCGCGAGATCAAAGTGCCGCTGACCGAGGACGGGGTCCACGACCTCGAGGCGATGGCGACCGAGGTCACCGCGGCGACCCAGCTGCTGCTGGTCTGCAACCCGAACAACCCGAGTGCGACCCACATACCCGCCGCCGAGGTCGCCGACTTCCTCGAGTCGATCCCCTCGCACGTAACGGTGCTCCTCGATGAGGCCTACGTCGAGTTCCAGACCGACGACGATCCCGACGCCACGCTTGACCTGCTCGCCGACTTCCCGAACCTGGTCGTCCTCCGCACCTTCAGCAAGGCCTATGGCCTCGCCGGCCTGCGGGTCGGCTACGCGGTCGGCTCCTCGGAGTTCCGCGCCGCGGTCGACGCGGTGCGCCAGCCGTTCAGCGTCAACGCCCTCGCCCAGGCGGCCGGGGCGGAGGCGGTCCTGCATCAGGACGACGTCCTGAATCGGGTCGAGCGCACCGTCGCCGAGCGGCTGCGGGTGGAGGAGGGCCTGCACGACCTCGGTCTGGCGACCACCGAGTCGCAGGCGAACTTCTCCTGGGTCGACCTCGGCGAGGCGGACGAGGGCGAGATCGTCGCCGGCCTCGCCGAACGGCAGATCGCGGTCCGCGCCGGCGCCCCGCTCGGCGAACCCGGCCACATCCGGGTCAGCTATGGGACGCCGGCCGAGGACGGCCGCTTCCTCGAGGCAATCGGCGAGCTGCTCGGCTGACCGCCGCCTCGCAAGCGCTGCCGCTGTAGACCCGATCGCCTGACCGTGCTACAACAGACGGCAGGGTGATGGACAAGCACACATCCAGGCACGGCACTAGCGCCCCCGGCGCCGCTGTCGTCCCCTGCTCGTCCACCCGCTGGTATTGGCGATTTAGTTAGGCGTCCGGCCTGGCGGCTGCCCCATGCCGCCACGAAATCCTCCTTTTCGGCCCGGGCGCCGGAACCCCACGAGGCGAAGCTCGCCGTCGCGCATTGGCGGCAAGCGACCAGAAAGTACGATCTAACTGCTTTGGAGAAAGGCGAAGGCAAAATGTTCATCGGGATGCAGGAGGGCGCCAAAAGGGATCTCGTCCGCGATCAGCGGATCGCGAAAGTGGTCGAGCTGGTACCGCCGGAACGGCTGCTGGCCGAGCTACCGCTCGGGACGGAGAGGGAGAAGGAGGTCGTGCGCGCGCGCGGGCAGGTCGTCGAGGTCCTGCAGGGGCGCGATCCGCGGCTGATGGTCGTCGTCGGTCCGTGCAGCGTCCACGACCCAAAGGCCGCGCTCGACTACGCCAGCCGCCTGGCGGCGCTCTCGCGCCAGCTGCGCGAGCAGCTGCTGATCGTGATGCGGGTCTACTTCGAGAAGCCACGGACGACGACGGGCTGGAAGGGCCTGATCAACGACCCGCACCTGGACGGCTCCGGCGACGTCAACGCCGGGCTGCGGGTCGCTCGCAAGCTGCTGCTCGAAGTCGTCGACCTCGGACTGCCAATCGGGACCGAGTTCCTCGACCCGATCACGCCGCAGTACATTGCCGATGCGGTTGCCTGGGGGGCGATCGGGGCGCGGACGACCGAGAGCCAGACGCACCGTCAGCTCGGCTCCGGCCTCTCGATGCCGATCGGGTTCAAGAACCGGACCGACGGCAACGTCCAGGTCGCGGTCGACGCCTGCCGCGCCGCCGCGGCCAGCCACGCTTTCGCCGGCATCGACGACGCCGGGCAGCCGGCGATCCTGCACACGACCGGAAATCCCGACTGCCACATCATCCTGCGCGGCGGTCACGGCGTGCCCAACTACCACGTGCCTGAGGTCGAGGACGCCCTGGTCACGCTCGGCATCGCCGGCCTGCCGGAGCGGCTGGTGATCGACGCCTCGCACGACAACAGCGGCAAGGACCCCGAAGCCCAGTTCTTCGCGAGCGGCGAAATCGCCGACCAGATCGCCGACGGCAACAAGGCGATCGTCGGCGTGATGCTGGAGTCGTTCCTGGTCGAAGGCCGCCAGGACCTGCGGCCCGGCGAGCCGCTGACCTACGGCCAGTCGATCACCGACCCCTGCCTCGACTGGGAGGACACGGTCGTCGCGCTGGAGCGGCTCGCGGCCGCGGTCGAGGCGCGGAACGGTTGAGCGAGGCGCCCCAGGTCGCGGTGCTCGGCGTCGGTCTGATCGGAGGCTCGATCGGGCTCGCCGCCAAGCGCCGCCTCGGCGCCGAGGTCGTCGGCCACAGCCGCACGGCGTCGAGCGTCGAGCGGGCGGTCGCGCTTGGTGCCCTGGACCGGGGGGCCGAGTCCGCGGCGGCTGCCTGCGAGGGGGCCGACCTCGTCTTCTGCGCGGCGCCGGTCGCGGTTCTCGCCGAGCAGGTGCGCGCGGCGCTCGCCGCCTGCGGCGCGGACGCGGTCGTCAGCGACGTCGGCTCGACCAAGGGCGAGCTGGTTGCCGCCTGCGGCGAGGACGAGCGCTTCATCGGCGGCCACCCGCTGGCCGGGGCGGAGACGGCTGGGGTCGAGAACGCCCGTGAGGACCTGTTCGAGGGCGCCCGCTGGTACCTGACCCCGACAGACCGCTCCAGCGGCCTCGGCTACGACCGCCTGCAGCGCTTCCTCACCGGACTCGGGGCACGGCCGCAGGCGATCGACCCCGCTTCGCACGACCGCCTGATGGCGACCGTCAGCCACATGCCACACGCCGTCGCCAACGCCCTCGCCGCCGAGGCGGCGCAGGCGCTGACCGAGGGCAGCGAGCGCCTTCCCGAGGTCGGGCCGAGTTTCCGCGACGCGACCCGGGTCGCCGGCTCCAATCCCGAGATCTGGGGCGACATCTTCGCCAGCAACCGCGACGCGGTCGCCGACTCGGTCGAGTCGGTCGCACGGCGCCTCGGTGAAGCCGCTGAGCTGCTGCGTGCCGGCGACCGCGAGGCGCTCGCCGCCTGGCACGCCGCCGCCGGCGAGAGCCGCCGCCGTCTGCTCGAGGCCGATGCCGGCGCTGGGCCGCTGCGCGAGCTGCGGGTGATCGTCGCCAATCGGCCGGGGACGATCGCCGAGCTGGCGCTCGCCCTCGGCGAGGCCGGTGTCAACATCGAGGACATGGCGCTCTACCCGGCCCCCGACATGACCTCAGGCGCGGTGACGCTGTGGGTCGCCGGCGAGGCAGGCGCGGCGCGCGCCGCGGAGCTGGTTCGCGGCCTCGGCCACTCGGTCAGCGTCGTCGGCGACGAATAGAAGACGCCCATGAGCAGCGTCCGCTTCGACCCCTCAGGCCCGCTGCGCGGTGGGCTGCGCCCGCCGGCCGACAAGTCGATCTCCCATCGCGCGGCGCTGATCGCGGCGATGGGCGAGGGCGAGACCACCGTGCGCGGCTATCTCGACGCTGCCGACACTCGCTCGACCCTGGCTGCCGTCGAGGCGGTCGGGGCGCGGGTCAGCGGCGCCGGCGCAGCGACGATCGGCAGCGAGCTGACGATCGAGGGGGTCGGCCTGCGCGGCGCCGGCCCGGCCTCGATCGACGTCGGCAACGCCGGCACCCTGCTGCGGCTGCTGCCGGGCTGGCTCGCCGGGCAGGCGGGGGGGAGCTGGACGCTGGACGGCGACGACTCGATCCGCCGCCGCCCGGTCGACCGGATCGCGGAGCCGCTGCGCGAGATGGGCGCCGACCTCGACGCCCGCGAGGGGCGACTGCCGCCGCTCGAGGTCCGCGGCGCGCAACTGCACGGGATCGACTATCAGCTGCCGGTCGCCAGCGCCCAGGTCAAGTCGTGCCTGCTCTTCGCCGGGCTGCTGGCGGCGGGGGAGACGCGTGTGGTCGAGCCGGTCCCGAGCCGCGATCACACGGAGCGGATGCTGATTGCCGCCGGCGCCGAGATCGGCCGCAAGGTCGGCTCGCGGGCGCCGGGCAGCGGCGAGGAGGACGCCGGCGCCCGGGTGGTAACCGTGCAGCCGGCGGAGCGACTCGAACCGGGCCCGATCGTCGTCCCTTCGGACATCTCCTCGGCCGCCTTCTTCATCGTCGCCGCGACCCTGGTGAAGGGCAGCGAGGTCGAGCTGCTCGGTGTCGGCGTCAACCCCACCCGCACCGGCATCCTCACGATCCTCGAGCGGATGGGGGCGGAGGTCGAGCGTGAGAACGACCGCGAGGAGGGCGGCGAGCCGATCGCCGACCTGCGGGTCCGCGCGGCGCCGCTCCAGGGCACCGAGGTCGGCGGCGCCGAGATACCGCTGGCGATCGACGAGCTGCCGCTGGTCGCGCTTGCTGCCTGCTTCGCCGAGGGCGAGACGAAGATCCGCGATGCCGCCGAGCTGCGGCGCAAGGAGTCCGACCGGGTCGAGACCGTGAGCGCCGCCCTGCGCGCGCTCGGGGGGGTCGTTGAGCCGGCGCCCGACGGCATGGTGGTGACCGGCAGCGGCGGCCTGCGCGGCGGCGCGATCGACTCTCACGGCGACCACCGGATCGCGATGCTCGGTGCCGTCGCCGGCCTCGCCAGCGCCGAGGGGGTCGAGGTCGAGGGTATGGACGCGGCGGCGGTCAGCTTCCCGGGCTTCGAGGCCGACCTCGCTTCGCTCCTCGGCTGAATACGCTGCCGCTCATGGTCATCGCCATCGACGGTCCCGCCGGGGCCGGCAAGTCATCCGTCGCGCGCGCCGTCGCGGCCGAGCTCGGCATCACCTACCTCGACTCGGGGGCGATGTACCGCTGCGTGGCGCTGGCGGCGCTGGAGCGGCGGCTCGACCTCGACGACGGCGGGGGATTGGCGGGGCTGGCCGGTGGCCTGGCGATCGCGTTCGAGGGGCGACAGGTTCTGCTCGACGGCGTCGACGTCAGCGACGCGATCCGCGCCCCGGGGGTGACCGCGGCGGCCTCGCGGGTCTCCGTCCACGCTGGTGTACGGGAGGCGATGGTCGCCCGCCAGCGGGCGTTGATCGCCGCCGCCGACTACGTCGCCGAGGGCCGTGACATCGGCACCGTCGTCAGCCCCGACTCGCCGCTGAAGGTCTTCCTCACCGCCTCCGACGAGGAGCGGGCGCGGCGCCGTGCCGCCGAGACAGGGGAGGACCTCGGGTCGGTGCTGGAGGCCCAGCGCCGCCGCGATGCCCGCGACCGCGACCGCGAGCACGGCGCCCTGCGCCCCGCTGAGGACGCGGTCGAGCTCGACACGACGGGATTGAGCCTCGAACAGGTCGTCGCCCGCGTCGTCGCTCTCGCCCACGAACGAGGCCTGCCATGAGCGTGCCCACCGTCGCGATCGTCGGCTTTCCCAACGTCGGCAAGAGCACCCTGGTCAACCGTCTCGTTGGCGGCACCGAGGCGGTGACCGCGGCCGAGCCCGGCGTCACCCGCGACCGCAAGCGGCTGGCGACCGAATGGAACGGGGTCGCCTTCGAGCTGGTCGACACCGGCGGCATCGACCTCGAGGACGAGGCGGAGCTGGCCCGCGACGTGCAGGCGCAGGCGCGGCTGGCGATCGGCGAGGCCGACCTGGTGCTGATGATCGTCGACGGCCGCGCCGGGCTGCGGGCCGGCGACGCCGAGCTGGCGAAGACGCTGCGCGGCGGCGCCGTCCCCGTCCTCGTCGTCGTCAACAAAGCCGACCGCCCCGACGACCACTCGATCGCCGCCGAGTTCCACGCGCTCGGGCTCGGCGAGCCGCTTGCCGTCTCCGCCACCCACGGCCTCGGCACCGGCGACCTGCTCGACGCGATCACGGCCGCGCTCGGCGAGCGCGAGCCGCGCCCGGAGGAGCCCGACGCGGCCCGAGTCGCCGTCATCGGCCGCCCCAACGTCGGCAAGTCCTCGCTCGTCAACGCCTTCCTCGGCGCCGACCGGGTGATCGTCTCCGACCTCGCCGGCACCACCCGCGACGCGATCGACACCGAGGTCGAGGTCGAGGGAAGGCGGGTGATCCTGGTCGACACCGCCGGGCTGCGGCGGCGCTCGAAGGTCGCCGGCAGCGTCGACTACTACGCGCAGCTGCGCTCGGAACGGGCGGTCGACCGGGCCGACGTCGCGATCGTCGTCTGCGACGCCTCCGAGGGCGTGACCAGCGAGGACCTGCGGGTTGCCGAGCTGGCGATGAAGGGCGGTTGCGCGGTGCTGCTGGCGATGAACAAGTGGGACCTGACCGAGACCGACATCGACGACGCCCGGGCCCGGGTCGAGCGCAAGCTGCGGCTGCGGCCGGCGGTGATCACCTGCTCGGCGACCAGGGGGCGCAACGTCCCCAGCCTGCTGCCGCGGGCACTGCAGCTCGCCGACAAGGCCGCCGAGCGAATCCCGACCTCGGAGCTGAACCGCTTCGTCAGCGACGTCGTCGGTCGCACGCCGCCGCCGGCCAAGCGCGGCCGCCGCCTCAAGCTGCTCTACGCGGCGCAGGTCGGGGAGAGCCCGCCGCGGGTCGCGATCCAGGTCAACGACCGCAAGCTGATCAGCCGCGACTGGGCCTACCACCTGGAGAACCGGATGCGCGAGCGCTACGAGCTGGAGGGCGTGCCGCTGATCATCGATTTCGTGCCCAGAACGGGATATCGCGGCCGCGAGGAGTGAGGCGGGGCTCGCCCGGGATTCCTCTAGTCTTCCGCGAATGCCGATCACCAAGCCGCTCGCCGAGAACGAGCATCTCTTCACGTCCGAGTCCGTCACCGAGGGCCACCCCGACAAGGTCGCGGACGCGATCTCCGACGGCGTCCTCGACGCCGTCCTCGCCGGCGACCCGACCGGGCGCGTCGCCTGCGAGACGCTCGTCAATACCGGGATGGCGGTGGTCTCGGGAGAGATCTCGACCGACGTCCACCTCGACATCCCCGAGATCGTCCGCGAGACGATCCGCGAGATCGGCTACGACCACGGCGACTACGGCTACAACTGCGACCACATCTCGGTCCTCGTCTCGCTCGACAAGCAGTCGCCCGACATCGCCCAGGGCGTCGACGCCTCGCACGAGGTGCGCTCGGGGGCCGGCGACGACGATCTGCTGATCGCCGGCGCGGGCGACCAGGGAATGATGTTCGGCTACGCCTCCGACGAGACCGAGGCGCTGATGCCGATGCCGATCCACATCGCCCACCGGCTGGCCGAACGGCTGGCGGCGGTGCGCAAGGACGGCACCCTCGACTACCTCGGCCCGGACGGCAAGACCCAGGTGACGGTGCGCTACGCCGAAGGCCTGCCGGTCTCGATCGACAAGCTGCTGATCTCGACCCAGCACGCCGAGGGTGTCGAGTCCGAGAGCCAGATCAAGCCCGACCTCTGGGAGCACGTCGTCCTCCCGGTCCTCAGCGCCGAGGTGCCCGCCCGCTACGACGAGGCCGAACTGCGCGAGAGCTTCCTCGTCAACCCGACCGGCAAGTTCGTGATCGGCGGCCCGGTCGGCGACGCCGGCCTCACCGGCCGCAAGATCATCGTCGACACCTACGGCGGCATGGCCCGCCACGGCGGCGGCGCCTTCTCCGGCAAGGACCCGTCCAAGGTCGACCGCTCCGCTGCCTACGCCGCACGCTACGTCGCCAAGAACGTCGTCGCCGCCGGCCTCGCGCAGCGCTGCGAGGTCCAGGTCGCCTACGCGATCGGCGTTGCCCACCCGGTCTCGCTGATGGTCGAGACCTTCGGCACCGGTGCTCTCCCCGACTCCCGCATCTCGCAGCTGGTCGAGGCCGAGTTCGACATGCGCCCCGGCGCCTTCCGCCAGTACCTCGATCTGCACCGTCCCGTCTTCCAGAAGACCTCCGCCTACGGTCACTTCGGCCGCGAGGACGACGACTTCACCTGGGAGAAGACGGACCGGGCTGAGGCGCTGCGCGAGGCTGCGGGGTTGGGCGCTCCCAGCGCTGCGTAGTGGCGCCAAACAGCGTAAGAGCACATCGGGACCACTGAAAGAGGGCGGGAGGGGGCGAAACGGTCGCCGTTGTCGACTTTTCCCGGCCCATAGCACGGGAAAACTCGACATCGATGAACCCGCCCCCGAAGCGTCTCGCGCCTGGGCGGCGGGTATCGCCCAGAGCTAAGCGGTGGGTTCCGACGGCCCGGCCGGCGGCTGCGCCTCGCCCAACCCATGCGTGCCCGCGGCGTTCGCGCCCGTCGCCTGGTCGACGCGGTGGACGACCTCGGCGGGGTTGGCGACGCCGAAGAAGATGAAGTCGTAGTCGCCGCTCGCGGCAGTGTCGAAGTCGACGTCGCCGATCTGCATGATCCGCTGGTAGACCGACTGGCTGTAGTTGACGTTCTGAACCCGCTCCAGCCGCGTCTCCTGGATCTCGCGCGAGAAGATCCCTTTCTTGATGTTGAGGCGGCGGGTCGTGATCGTGTAGACGGTCGCCATCCGCTTGATGAACCCGATCAGGACCGTCAGCCCGAAGACCACGACGACGACCCCGACGGTGGCGCCGTTGCCCGAGACGAGCTTGGCGATGACGCCGAGGACGATCGCGACCAGCAGGCCTTTCAGGTAGAAGCCGATGATCGCCCGCCAGGACGGGTGACCCTCGAAGATCACCGTCTCCCCGGAGCTGAGGTTGACGCTCACGGGCGGCAGCATAAGCGCTGGGCCGGCGCTCCGCCACCCCCGGCCGTGGCAGGACTGGACGCACGTCGTCCCCGCCGCGCCATACCCTCGGGCGGTGAGCATCCTCAAGGTCGAGCCGCTGACCACCGCCCGTGCTCTGCGCGGCCCCTTCGACTACCGCCGGCCGGCGGCGATGGAGGGCCTCGGGGTCGGCAGCGTCGTCCGCGTCCCCTTCGGGCCGCGGCGCCTGCTCGGCGTCGTCGTCGACACCGCCGAGGCCTCCGAGCTGCCGTCCGAGCGGCTCGCCGAGCCGATCGAGGCGCTCGAGGCCGGCGCCCCGCCGGAGCTGGTGCAGCTCGGCCTCTGGGTCGCCCGCGAGTACTGCTCGACGCCCTCGCGCGGGCTGCAGCTGGTGCTGCCGCCGGGGACGGGCGCCGGCGCCGGCGGCCGGACGGTGCGCGCAAAGGTCGAGCTGCGGGCGGAGATCCTGCCCGCCGGCGAGGCGGCGCTGAGCGGCGGCGAGCGGCTCGGGGTGAGACAGCGCGCCGTGCTGGAGGCGCTGCGCGAGGGCGAGATGTCGGCGCCGCAGCTGGCCGCCGCGGTCGGCTCGGACCGCGCCACCCTGCGCCGCCTCGAGAGCCGCGATCTGATCGCGACCCGCACCTCCAAGCGCCGCCGCGCCCCCAGCGGCCCGGCGCTCGCCGCCGGCGCCGCGCGCCCACGCCTGCTGCCAGAGCAGGAGGCTGCGGTCGAGGCGATCGTGGCCTCGCTCGACGGCGCCGCCGGAGCCCCGCGCAGCCACCTCCTGCATGGCGTCACCGGTTCGGGCAAGACCGAGGTCTACCTCGCGGCTGTGGAGGCGGCTCTGGCCCGTGGGCGGGGGGCGATCGTGCTGGTGCCGGAGATCGGGCTGGCGCCGCAGGCGGTCGCTCGCTTTCGCGCCCGTCTCGGCGACCGCTTCGCGGTCCTCCACTCAGCGCTCTCGGCCGGCGAGCGCTTCGACGAGTGGCAGCGCCTGCGCAGCGGCGAGGCGCAGGTCTGCGTCGGTCCGCGATCCGCCGTCTTCGCCCCGGTCCGCGACCTCGGCCTGATCGTCGTCGACGAGGAGCACGACCCCGCCTACAAGCAGGAGGGGGACCCGACCTACGATGCCCGCGCCGTCGCCGCCCGTCGCGCCGAGGAAGCGGACGCCGTGCTCGTCGCCGGCACGGCGACGCCACGGCCGGAGTCCTGGCTGGCGCTGCCCCGGCTGGAGCTGCCCAACCGGGTCGATGGCCTGCGATTGCCGCCGGTCCAGCTCCTCGACATGCGCGAGGCGGACCCTCGCTCGGGACCGCTGCACGGCGAGACCTGGGAGCAGCTGGAGGCGGTCCGCGCCGCCGGCGCCAAGGCGATCGTGATGATCAACCGCCGCGGCTTTGCCCCCTGGCTCACCTGCCGCTCCTGCGGGCACCACTGGAGCTGCCCCAACTGCGACGTCTCGCTGATCGTCCACCGCCACAGCGGCCGCCTCGTCTGCCACCACTGCGCCCACGCCGAGCGCGCCCCGCGCGCCTGCCCGGAGTGCGCTTCGACCACGCTCTCCCAGGCCGGCGCCGGCACCGAGCGGATCGAGGCTCTGCTGAGCGAGCGGCTGGCGCCGATGCCGGTCTTCCGCCTCGACTCCGACACCGCCGCCGAGCGCGGCGCCCACGCCCGCATCCTCGCCGCCTTCGGCGAGGCGCCGAGCGCCGTCCTCGTCGGCACCCAGATGGTCGCCAAGGGCCACGACTTCCCCGAGGTCACGCTGAGCGCGATCCTCGACGCCGACGCGACCCTGCGCTTCCCCGACTTCCGCGCCGAGGAGCGCACCTTCGCGATGGTCGCCCAGCTCGCCGGCCGCTCGGGCCGCGGCGAGGCCGGGGGGGAGGTGATCGTGCAGACCCTCGCGCCCCACGCCGCCAGTATCGAGCACGCCGCCCGCCACGACGCCGCTGGCTTCCTCGCCGGCGAGATCGAGCGCCGCCGCCGTCTCCACTACCCGCCCTTCTCGCACCTGGTCCGGATCAACTTCGCTTCCGAGCAGGAGGCGCGCCTCGACACCGCCGCGGCCGCGCTCGCCGCCGAGCTGCGCCAGGCCCTGCCGGAGGGCTCGGAGCTGCTCGGCCCGGCGCCGATGTTCCGCGTCCGCAACCGCCACCGCCGCCGCATCCTGATCAAGGCCGACGACCGCGCCGGGACGGTCGCCGCGGTCCGCGCCGCGGTCGAGTCGCGCGCCGCCGACCGCACCCTGCGCGAGGTCGCGATCGGCGTCGACGTCGACCCGCAGTGAGGCGTCGCGGGCCTACCTCTCACCGCTTAGACTCAAATGCGATGAGCGATCAGGTCGACACCGGTGCTGAGGAGGCGGGGCGCGAGGAGGAGCGCGAGCGCTTCGAATCGGAGCTGCTGGCGCGGCGGGAAGCGGCGCTCGCCCATGTCGTCAAGTTCGGCGACCCGGTGCTGAAGAGCAAGGCCTCGCCGGTGGCCAGCTTCGGGCCCGAGCTGCGGGCCGAGGTCGAGCGCATGGTCGCGATCATGCGCGACGGGCTCGGGGTCGGCCTCGCCGCGACCCAGCTCGGCATCCTGCGCCGCCTGCTCGTCTTCCAGGCCGGCTCCGACGGCGAGCCGAGCGCGATCGTCAATCCCGAGTTCGAGTGGCTCTCCGACGAGGTCGTCCTCGCCGAGGAGGGTTGCCTCAGCCTGCCGCGGGTCTCGGTCGACGTCGAGCGCCCGCTGCACGCGCGGGTCCGCGGCCTCGACGCCGACGGCGCGCCGATCGTGATCGAGGCCTCCGGCTTGGAGGCGCGGGTGCTGCAGCACGAGATCGACCACCTCGACGGGGTGCTGATCCTCGATCGCACCAGCCGCGCCCAGCGCAAGGGGGCGCTGCGGGCGCTGCGCGAGGGTGGCAGCTACCACCCGCCATGCGACGACGAGCCGCTCGGCGACGACGACGGCGAGTTCCGCGAGCCGCGCACCGACGCGTGAGGACCGTCTATCTCGGGACCTCCGAGTTCGCGGCGACCGTCCTCGGCCGACTGGCCGATTCCCCGCACCGGCCCCAGCTCGTCCTCACCCCGCCCGACAGCCGTCGCGGCCGTGGGCGCCGCGAGCAGCCGCCGCCCGCCGCGGCGCTCGCCACGAAGATCGGGCTCGAGCTCTGCCAGAGCGAGAACGTGAACGAAGGCGAGGCGCTGGAGCGAATCCGCGCCGCCGCGCCGGAGGCGCTTGCCGTTTGCGCCTTCGGGCAGCTGATCCGCGAGCCCCTGCTGAGCGAGCTCGAGATCCTCAACGTCCATCCTTCGCTGCTGCCGCGCTGGCGCGGGGCGGCGCCGATCGAGCGCGCGATCATGGCCGGGGACGAGCGCACCGGCGTCTGCATCATGCGCCTCACCGCGGGCCTGGACTCGGGGCCGGTGGCGCTGTGCGAGGAGGTGCCGGTCGGCGCCGAGGAGGGCTTCGAGGAGCTCTCTGCGACGCTCGCGAAGCGCGGCGGCGATCTGCTCGTCCGCGCCTTCGACGCCGCCGCCGCGGGGACGCTCGAGTTCGTCGAGCAGGATGACGCGACTGCCACCTACGCCGAGAAGATCGATCCCGCCGAGCGCCGCCTCGACCCGGCGCGGCCGGCGGCCGAGCTGGCGGCGAAGGTGCGGGCGCTGAACCCGCACGTCGGCACCTATCTGGACACGGTCGGGGGCGAGCGGCTCGGGGTGCGCGCCGCCAGCCTCGTCGAGGATGGGAGCGGTGCGCAGACCCCGGCCCCCGGTCGGCTCGGTGGCATCGACGGCGATCTGCTGCTCGGCTGCGCCCCCGGCGTCCTGCGACTCGAAGTGGTCCAGCCGCCCGGCGGCAGGCCGATGCCCGCCGACGCCTTCCTCCGCGGCCACGAGCTGCCGCGGCTGGCATGAGCGCCGCCAGCCGGGTTGCCCCCGCCCGGGCGCTGGCCTTCGCCGTCCTGCGCGAGACCTTCGAGGACGGCGCCCACACCGAGGTCGCCTTCCGCGCCGGCGCCGAGCGCACCGGGCTCGACGGCCGCGAGCGGGCGCAGGCGCAGCGCCTCGCCTACGGTGCGGTGCAGCGCCGCGGCAGCTCCGACGCCGCGATCGAGGAGCTCGCCGGCCGCTCGACCCGGCTGCTCGATCCGCCTGTCCTCGGCGCGCTTCGCCTCGGTCTCTACGAGCTGCTCTTCGCCGACGGGACGCCCGACCACGCCGCCGTCGACCAGGCGGTCGAGCTGGTCAAGGGCGCCGGCGCCGGTCACGCCTCGGGCTTCGCCAACGCGGTCCTGCGCAGGGCGGCGCGCGAGCGCGATCGCTTGCGCCAGCGCCTCGCCGACGATTCGACCCCCGATGCCGCTGCCGTCGCCGACTCGGCCCCGGAGTGGCTGGCGCGGATGTGGTGGGAGGAGCTGGGGGAGGAGGCGGCGCGGGCGCTGCTCGCGGCCTGCAACGAGCCGGCCGAGGTCGCCCTGCGAGCCGACGGCGAGCGTGAGGCGGTGCTGGCGACGCTGCGCGAGGCTGGAGTGGAAGCCGAGCCAGCGGCGGGCGACTGGCCGCTGGCGGCGCCCGAGTCGATCGTCGTCCGTGGCCGCACCGGCCCGGCGCTGGCGGAGCTGGTTGCCGCTGGCCGGCTGACGCCGCAGAGCCGGGGGTCGGCGGCCGTCGTCGAGGTGCTCGACCCGCAGCCCGGCGAGCTGATCATGGACCTCTGCGCGGGACCGGGGATCAAGACCGGCCAGATCGCCGCCCGCATGGCCGAGCGCGGCGAGATCATCTCGGTCGAGCTCGACTCCGAGCGGGCGGCGGAGATCGCCGCCCAGGCCGCCCGCCTCGGCCTTCGCGGCGTCACCGTGCTCGAGGCCGACGCGACCGCGATCGGCGAGATGGGCCCGCGCTTTGACCGCGTCCTGCTCGATGCGCCCTGCTCGGATCTCGGCGCGCTCGCTTCGCGTCCCGACGCCCGCTGGCGCAAGAGCCCGAAGACGATCGCCCGGCTCGCAGAGGTCCAGGCCGCGGCGCTGCGGCAGGCGGCCCGGCTGCTGAAGCCGGGCGGCACCCTCGTCTACGCCACCTGCACGATCTCGCGCCGCGAGAACGAGGACCAGATTGCGGGCCTGATCGGTGCCGCTGGCGACGATCCGGGCTTCCCAGGCCTTGAACTGGACGACCTCGGGACCCTCGCACCCGCCCTCGCCTCGCCGCTGGAGCCGCGCTGCCTGCAGCTGCGCCCGGACCGCGATCGGACCACCGGATTCTTCCTCGCCCGGCTGAAACGCAATGATTAGTCGATGAGTGAGTCAGCAGACGCCGGCTTCGGCGCCGGCAGCGTCCTCAACCGCGCCCCCTGTCCCAACTGCGGCGAGCCCTGGCTGCGCCCAACCCAGCTCCCCGGCCGCCTGCGCTGCGTCAACTGCCTCAGCCGCTTCGAACTCGTCTCCCAGTGCCCCAACTGCGGCGAACACGGCACGATCGCCCGGATGAGCCAGACCGAGGACCTGCAGTGCCAGCAGTGCGGCGCTTCCATGTTGCGGGTCGCTTAGTCTGCGCGCCATGAGCGAGAGGATGTTCGAGCTGGTCGGAGCGCCGCGGGTGCTGCCGTCGATCCTCTCGGCTGACTTCGGCAAGCTCGGCGCCCAGGTCGGCGAGGTGATGGACGCTGGCGCCCGGGTCATCCACTTCGACGTGATGGACGGCCATTTCGTGCCGCCGATTACGATCGGGCCGCTCGTCCTCGCCGGCATCGCCGACCAGGTCCACGACGCCGGCGGCGCCGTCGACGTCCACCTGATGATCGAGGCCCCCGAGCGCCATATCGAGGCCTTTGCCAAGGCAGGCGCCGACTCGATCACCTTCCACGAGGAGGCGACCCCGCACGCCAACCGCACCCTGCACGCGATCCGCGAGCTCGGCTGCCTGGCCGGGATCGCGATCAACCCCGGCACGCCGGTCGAGGCACTGTCCGAGCTGCGCGACTGCGCCGACGTGGTCCTCTGCATGAGCGTCAACCCCGGCTGGGGAGGGCAAGCGTTCATCCCCGCCTCGCCGGACAAGGTCGAGCGCCTGCGCCCGCTGGTCGGCGAGGCCCGGATCGAGGTCGACGGCGGCGTCGACGCGACCACTGCCGGCTCCCTTGCCGCCGCCGGCGCCAGCCTCTTCGTCGCCGGCTCCGCCATCTTCGGCGCCCCGGACCCAGCACAGGCCTACCGCGACATCGCCGCGGCGGCTGGCGCCATCTAGTCCGGCCGACCCCGCGCGATCAGGGCGCCCGTCACCTCCTGCCACCAGGCGCGCTCCGCCCCGACCACACCCTCGCGTTCGGCGCGCTCCTCGCACCAGCCGGCCAGAGCGCGGCGGCCGCCGATCGCGACCAGGCCGCTGCCGGTGACCGCGTAGCGGCCGTCGGCGAGGGCGACCATTGCCGCCTCGCCCTCTTCGCGGGTGCGCAGCACGGCGAGGACGGGGATCCCGTCGATCTCGCTCAGCGCGACGAGGTCGTCGGCTGGCCGGACCGGGCGGACCGAGAAGACCTGGGAGGCGGCGCGGCGGGGCAGGGGAGGCGGCGCCGGCTTGCCGATCGGGCCCTCGACCCAGCGCCCGGTCAGCGCCTCGACCTCGTCGCGGCGCTCGCCGCGGACGAGGATGTGGAGCTCATCGCCCTCGCGCAGCTCGGTCGAGCCGCGGGGCGGGATCGCGTGTCCGTCGCGAACGATGACGTTGACCAGCGCCTCGCGCGGCAGCTCCAGTTCGCGCACCCGGTGGCCCGTGGCAGCGGCACCCTCGGGGAGGCGGAAGCGGATCACGTCGCCGCCCATCTCGCGGATCCGGCCCGACTCGAGCAGCCGCCGCGGCAGCGCCGGCTCGTCGGTGGTCAGCCCCAGCCGCCGCGCCAGCGGCTCGAAGCTGGCGCCCTGGACCAGGGTCGAGCTGACGACGACGAAGAAGACGATCGCGAACTCTTCGTCGCCGCTGCGGATTCCGGCGACGACGGGAAACGTCGCAAGCCAGATCGGCGTCGCCCCGCGCAGCCCGGCCCAGCCGAGCATCAGCCGCTCGCGCGTGTCGAACGGCGCCAGGGCAGTGGCGACGAAGGCGGCGATCGGGCGGGCGATGAAGATCAGCACCGCCGAAAGGGCGATCGCCTCCAGGGCGACGTCGCCGAGCTGACTGGGGAAGACGAGCAGGCCGAGGAGGATGAAGAGGGCGATCTGCGAGACCCAGCCGAGCCCCTCGTGGAAGGAGACCAGCGTCCGCTTGGCGGGGATCGGGGCCGAGCCGAGCGCCAGCGCGGTCAGGTAGACGGCGAGCAGGCCGGAACCGTGGGCGACCTCGGAGAGGCCGTAGGCGAGGCCGGCGACGGCGACCGTCGCCACCGGGTAGATGCCGTCGGCCGGCAGCGGCACCCGCTCCAGGGCCCGCACTGCGAGCCAGCCGATCGCGATCCCGATCGCGATCCCCAGCCCCAGCTTCAGCGCCAGCAGACCGGCCATGTCGGCGAGTCCGTAGCCCGGCTGCTGGATCCATTCGATGAACCCGATCACCAGCAGCAGCGCCACCGGGTCGTTCATCCCCGACTCCCCCTCCAGCGAGCGCGCCAGCCGCTTGCGCAGCGTCGAGCGGCGCAGGACGGCGAAGATCGCGGCCGAGTCGGTCGCCGCGATCGCCGCCCCGACCAGCATCCCTTCCAGGGTGCTGAAGCCGAAGATCAGCTTCGCCGAGACCCCGGCGATCACCGCGGTCAGCGCCGTCCCGATCGTCGCCAGCGAGGCCGCGGTTCCCAGCACCGGCCGGATGTCCGACCAGCCCGAGGTGAGGCCGCCCTCGAACAGGATCAGGACCAGCGCCACGGTTCCCAGCGTCCGGGTCAGCTCGACGTTGTTGAAGTCGATGCCGCCGATCCCTTCCGAGCCGGCGAGCATGCCGAGGCCGAGGAAGAGGAGCAGGCCGGGGATCCGGATCCGGTCAGCGAGCAGCGCTCCGGCGATCCCGGCAGCGAGCAGGGCACCGCCGATCAGAATCAGCTCGGCGTCATGTCCACCCATCGGTGGACCCTAGAGAACCGGCCCGGACACTTGACCCGAACCGTTACACAACTCAGACCTGCTCGTCGAGCATCGCCAGCCTCGCCTCGAGCTCCTCGCCCGAGCCCGGCGTCGGCACGTCCTCGGCCCGCTCGTGCGGGCGACGGTAGACGTAATAGAGCAACGAGAAGAGGAGGCCGGCGGCGAGCAGGAAGCCGATCTCGACGCGACGGAACTCGTTGCTGACCAGGGGGATGAAGTTCCAGGCGATGAAGGCCGCCGCGCAGGCGATCCAGCGCACCGCCGCCCGCCGCACCTGGCCCTGAGCGATACAGGCCTGGTTGACGGTGACCGAGGAGAGGTAGAGCCCCATGCCGACCGCGATCAGCAGCAGCCCCTCGCGGTCGTAGGTGAACTTCTTGCTGAAGGCGATCTGCATCAGTTTCGGCCCGGCGATGAGGACGACGACGACGACCAGCGCGGTGAAGGCGAGGATCCCCAGCAGCACCATCCGCACCGTCTTGCGGAACTCCTGCTCGGCGCTTGACTCCTTCGAGGCGTGCAGGGTGGTGAGGTGGGGCAGGATGCTGGTCGAGACCGACTGGAAGAGCTGCAGCGGCGCCCGCGCCAGCATCAGCACGTTGAAGATGAAGCCGGCGGCCTCGGCTCCCTGCAGGCTGCGGGTGACGAGCGGCCCGGCGTTGAGGAAGGCCTGTTCGCTGAACATGATGAGAAGTACGGCCGCGGCGAACCCCCCGCCTTTCATAAGGGAAAAGTCCTCACCCGCCCCCGACTGAGTCAGATTGCGATCGGCGTCGGGTGAGGACTTTTCCTGCGACATGTCCTCCGCTTCGCGTCCGGGCATGCCGCGTGAGGGTTCGACGCTTCCTTCGCGCTCTTTCTGCGCTCGCCGCGCAAACGCGAAGGGGACGACGAGTAGCGAGAGGGCCGGCGCGGCGGTGATCCCGATCGCGACCGCTGACTGGCCGCTGAGGATGCCGATCGCGACCATCACCGCGAAGATCGTGCGGAAACAGGATTCGGAGAGGATCAGGGCGACGAAGAGGCCGAAGCGCTGCTCGCCGGCGAGGAAGCCGCGGGCGAAGTAGCTGGCGGCGTAGAAGAGGACCGAGGTGAAGAAGACCCAGTAGAGCGCTTCGTTGCCTTCCAGTAGGTCGTTCTGGATCGGGCTGCGCAGGGCGAGCGCGAGGACCGCGAAGAAGAGCGAGAGGCCGAATTGGATCGTCGAGGCGACCCGCATCGGCTGCCCGATCGGTTCCCCCTTCACCCGCCGTTCGGAGATGTGCCGCGAGAGCAGCTGTTCGATCGGTCGGTAGAAGGTCGAGATCGTGATGAAGACCGCCGACCAGAGCACCGTGATCTGCCCGTAGTCGGCCTTGGAGAGGACGTGGGAGGCGATCAGGAAGTAGGCGTAGGTGATGACCCCGGTGAGGCCGACGCCGACCGCGAGGAAGCTCGCGGTCTTGCCGTATTCGGCGCCGCTCTCGGGTTTCGCGGCGACTGGCGTGGCGCCATCGCCGCGGGCGCCGTCGGCGCTCACTCGCCGTCTCTCTGCCCGGGCTCCCCAGCCCCCTGTTCATAGTGGGAGGGCTCGACCCCGAGCGCCAGCTCGACCCGGCGCACCCGCTCGAAGACGCGCTGGGTCATCACCCGCTGGCTGGCGAGCAGGTCGCCGATCACGCCGAGGGCGAAGAGCTGCACGGCGGCGATGAAGAGGACGGCGCCGAGGATCAGCGACTGGATGTGGCCGGTCGAGTCGCCGTTGAAGATCCAGTCGATCAGGAACGGGAGCCAGGCGAGGAAGGCGAGCGCCAGCACCACCAACGCCGCGGTGACGAAGGCGCGCAGCGGCTCGTAGCGGGCGTAGATGCGGAGGATCGAGAGCCCGTTGCGGCGCACGTAGGCGCCGGTTGAGGAGAAGAGGCGGGAGTCGCGCGTCTTCGCGTTGGTCGCGACCGGCACCTCCTCGACCGCGACCAGCATCTTGCCGGCCTGGATCAGGCTCTCCAGCGTGTAGGTGTAGTTGTCGACGACCGAGAGCTGCAGCGCCGCCTCGCGGTTGTAGGCGCGGAAGCCGGAGGTGGCGTCGGTCACCTCGGTCCCCGAGAGCCGCCGCACGACCCAGCTGCCGAGCCTCTGCAGCCCTTTCTTCGAATCGGAGAAGTGGTCGATCGTCGTCACCTGGCGGTCGCCGACGACCATGTCGGCCTCGCCGGCGAGGATCGGCGCCACCAGCTTGGCGACGTCGGCGCCGCTGTACTGGTTGTCGGCGTCGGTGTTGACGACGACGTCGGCGCCGAGCTTCAGGCATGCATCCAGGCCCGCCTGGAAGCCGGCGGCGAGCCCCTTGTTGTTGGTGAGGCGGACGATGTGGTCGACGCCCGCCTCACGCGCGACCGCGACCGTGCGGTCGGTGGAGCCGTCGTCGATCACCAGCAGCTCGACTGCGTCGAAGCCGTCGACGCTGCGCGGCAGGTCGGAGATCGTCGCCGGCAGGGTCTGCTCCTCGTTGAGGCAGGGGATCTGGATCACGAGCTTCATAAGGCGGTCGGTCAGGGTATTCGCGTCCTCGGCGCGTCGTTCCTGTGCCGCGGCGCGAGGGGCGTAAGATTGTCGTTGACTGACGAGTCAATCAATGTGCTCATGAACTCCCAGGTGACAAGCGTGGATCAGGCCTACCTCGCGCGGGCGCTGGAGCTTGCGGAGGGCGGACGGGGGCGGGTCAGCCCGAATCCGCTGGTTGGGGCGGTGATCGTCCAGCGCGGACAGGTTATCGGCGAGGGCTTCCACGCCGAGCTCGGCGGGCTGCACGCAGAGCGGGCTGCACTGGCCGACTGTGCGGCGCGCGGCGAGGACCCGGCCGGGGCGACGCTGTATGTGACCCTGGAGCCCTGCGCGCACCACGGCCGCCAGCCGCCCTGCGTCGAGGCGATCCTCGAGGCCGGAATCGGCCGCGTCGTGATCGCCTCGGATGACCCGAGCGAGAAGGCCGCCGGGCGCGGCCCGGGGATCCTCCGCGACGGCGGCGTCGAGGTCGATTTCGCCGCCGGCGCCGCGGCCGCCGCGGCCCGCCGCCTCAACCAGCCCTTCCGCAAGCACTCGCGCACGGGCCTGCCGCTGGTGACGCTGAAGCTGGCGATCTCGCTCGACGGCCAAACCCGGACGGCGCCTGGAGACAGCCCCTGGATCTCCGGCGAGCGCAGCCGCGCCCTCGTCCACCGCTGGCGCACCGAATCCGACGCGATCGCCGCCGGCATCGGCACCGTCCTCGGCGACGACCCCTTGCTGAGCGCCCGTCCCGAGGGTGTCGAGAACCCGCGCCAGCCGATCCGCGTCGTCTTCGACTCCCAGGCGCGGCTTCCGTTGGAGTCCCAGCTGCTGTCGACCCTCGACCTCTCGCCGGTGTTCGTCGTGGTTTCCCCCGGAGCAGATCCGTCCCGCGTCTCAGCCCTGCAGCAGGCCGGCGCCGAGGTCCTCACCATCAGCGGCCCGAGCCCGGCCGACCGCATCACCGCAGCCCTTACGGATCTGGGTCGCCGCAACATCACCTCGCTCTTTCTCGAGGGCGGCAGAACCCTGGCCTCAGCTTTCCTCGCAGCCGACCAAATCGACGTATCCGAGACCTTCATCGCCCCCGTCCTTCTGGGCCAATCGAACCCGCCCCTCGCGGGACAGGACCCGCCGCGCCGGAGCGCCCTCGAGTCGTCCCAGCGGGCGATCGGAGACGATGTCCTGGTGACCGCCAGATTCAGGGAGTGGTGACGAGCGTGTTCACGGGCCTGATCCAGGACGTAGGCACCGTCGAGTCGATCGCGGCGGGCACCGACGGCGCACGCCTGCGCATCTCCACGACTCTCGCCCCCGAGATCGCCCTCGGTGACTCGATCGCCGTCGACGGCATCTGCCTGACCGCGACCGCCGTCGACGACGGCGCCTTCGAGACCGAGGCGATGAACCAGACGCTGCGGGTCACCGCGCTGGGCACGGTCGAGGCGGGTGCCGCGGTCAACCTCGAGCTGGCGATGCTGGCCTCCGACCGGCTCGGCGGCCACATCGTCCAGGGGCACGTCGATGGGGTCGGGACGGTCGCCGAGGTCGCGGAGGACGGCTTCGCGCGCCGGGTCCGCGTCGAGGTCCCTTCCGAGCTGCTGCGCTACGCGATCGACAAGGGCTCGATCACCCTCAACGGAGTCAGTCTCACGGTCGCCGATCTGGGCGATTCCTGGGTTTCCGTGTCGCTGATCCCCGAGACCTTGGCGCGGACGAACCTCGGTCGACTCGGCCGAGATGACAAAGTGAACGTCGAGAGCGACGTGGTCGCCAAGTACGTGGAGCGGTTGGTGGCACCATTCGCCGGAAAGGACCGAGCTTGAGCGAGATGACCGACACCCAGGGCAAGGCCGGCGCCGGCGTCGCCGGCGAGAGCCCGTTCGCGACGATCGAGGAAGCGATCGAGGAGATCCGCCGTGGCCGCATGGTCGTCGTCTGCGATGGCGAGGACCGCGAGAACGAGGGCGACCTGGTGATGGCGGCGCAGTTCGCGACGCCGGAGGCGGTCAACTTCATGGCCAAGGAGGCACGCGGGCTGATCTGTCTGGCCCTGACCGCCGAGCGCTGCGAGCGGCTCGGCCTCAACCTGATGGCGGCGAAGAACGAGGCGCCGCTGCAGACCGCCTTCACGGTCACGATCGAGGCCGCCGGCGGGGTCAGCACCGGGATCTCTGCCCACGACCGCGCCCACACGATCCAGGTCGCGATCGACCCCGACTCGGGCCCGCGCGACATCGTCGTCCCCGGCCACATGTTCCCGCTGCGGGCCAAAGACGGCGGCGTGCTGGAGCGCACTGGCCACACCGAGGCCTCGGTCGACCTCGCCCGCCTCGCTGGCCTGATCCCGGCCGGCGTCATCTGCGAGGTGATGAACGACGACGGCTCGATGGCCCGCGTCCCCGACCTCGTCCCCTACTGCGAGCGGCACGGGCTGAAGATGGTCACCGTCGCCGACCTGATCGCCTACCGTCGCCGCACCGAGAAGCTGGTCGAGAGGGTCGTTGACACGGCGCTGCCTACCGCCCTCGGCGACTTCACCGCGGTCGGCTACCGCTCCCTTGTCGACGACAAACACCATGTTGCGATGGTCAAGGGCGAGGTCGACGGGGTGGAGGACGTGCTCGTCCGCGTCCACTCCGAGTGCCTCACCGGCGACGTCTTCCACAGCCTGCGCTGCGACTGCGGCGAGCAGCTCGAGGCGGCGCTGTCGCAGATCGAGGTGGAGGGGAGGGGTGTCCTGCTCTACCTCTCCCAGGAGGGCCGCGGGATCGGGTTGCTCAACAAGCTGCGCGCCTACAAGCTGCAGGAGGAGGGCGCCGACACGGTCGAGGCCAACCTCAAGCTCGGCCTGCCCGCCGACCTCCGCGACTACGGCATCGGCGCTCAGATCCTGGTCGACCTCGGTCTCTCCAGCATCCGTCTGCTGACCAACAACCCGAAAAAGATCGTCGGCCTCGAGGGCTATGGGCTCTCGGTCTCCGAGCAGGTCCCGATCGAGTTCAAGGCCAACGCCCACAACGAGGCCTACCTGCGCGCCAAGCGCGACAAGATGGGCCACTCGCTGCACCACCAGGGCCTGGCGCTCGACGAGGAGATGATCCACGACGAGGAGGAGCGCGACGCGAGGGGCGAGGATGGCTGAAGCCGAAGGCCAGTTCCTCGAAACCTTCAGCGAGGAGGAGAAGGCCGAGCTGGCGCCGCTGCGCTTCGCGGTCTGCGTCGGCCGCTTCTACGAGGACCTCGCCAATCGCCTGCTCGACGGCGCCGACTCCGGCTTCGCGATGGCCGGGGTGCCGGCGACCCAGGTCAGCCACGTCTCCGTCCCCGGCGCCTACGAGCTGCCCTTCGCCGCCAAGCTGCACGCCGAGACGGGAGAGTTCGCCGGGGTCGCCTGCCTCGGCGTCGTCATTCGCGGCGAGACCGACCACTTCGACTTCGTCTGCTCGGAGTCCGCCCGTGGCATCCAGGACGTCCAGCTCGCCACCGGCGTCCCCTGCGCCTTCGGCGTCATCACCTGCGACACGATGGAGCAGGCGCTGGCCCGTGCCGGCGGCGACAAGCGCGACCAGGGCCGCAACGCCGCCCTCACCGTCGCCCGCATGGCCCTGCACAAGCGCGCGATCGCCGCCGACGCATAAGACGCCTGACCGGCCCGATCCTCTACCATCCACGACCCGATGGCCAAGGTATGCCACAGCTGCGGCAAGAAGCCGGCGTTTGGACAGTCGCGCAGCCACTCGATGGTCGCCACCAAGCGCCGCTTCGACCCCAACCTGCAGAAGGTCCGGATCACGGAGAACGGCCGCCCGCTGCGAACCTACGTCTGCACTCGCTGCCTGAAGGCCAACAAGGTCGTTAAGGCCGGCTGACGGGGCGGGGGAGGGGTCCGGTACCCCTTCTGAAAACGCTCGCCTTCGGCTCGCTTTTGAGTGT
>DATKLT010000044.1:0-49442 GCA_035542315.1 Solirubrobacterales bacterium
TATGAACGGCCAAAACGCAACCTCGGCGGAATCGGGCTAAAGGGCGAGGCGGTGGCGGCGATTACCGGGGCGTAAATAGAGGGGCGACACGGACGTCGTCCCGGGACTGTCAACCAACCGATCCAAGGAGAGCGATCGAAATGTCCCTTCGTATTCAGACCAACGTCGAGGCGTTCAACGCGCACCGCAACCTGGTGTCCACCAGCGACGCCCTCGGCAAGTCGATGGAGCGGCTGTCTTCCGGCTACCGGATCAACCGCGCCGCCGACGACGCCGCCGGCCTGGCGATCAGCGAACGGCTGCGCGCCCAGGTCAAAGGCATCGGCCAAGCCCAGCGCAACGCCCAAGACGCGGTCAGCCTCGTGCAGACCTCGGAGGGTTCGCTGGACGAGGTCCACTCGATGCTGCAGCGCGTCCGCGAACTCGCGGTCCAGTACAAGAACGGCTCGCTGTCGGAAGCCGACCGCGAATCGATCCAGTCCGAGGTCAACCAGCTCGCCAGTGAGGTCGAGCGGATCGGGACCAGCACCGAATTCAACGGCATCAAACTGCTGAACGAAGGCGCCACGGTCACCTTCCAGGTCGGCGCCAACGACGGCGAGGTGATCACCGTCTCGACGATCAGCCTCGGCGAAGCCGTCGGCGCGGAAGCGTTCGAATTGGGCGCCGAAACCGACATCTCCGAGATCGACGCCGCGATCGGCGCCGTCTCGACCCAGCGGGCTCAGTTCGGCGCGGTCCAGAACCGCCTCGAACACACCCTCAACAACCTGGCGGTCTACCAGGAAAACCTGACCGCCTCGGAAAGCCGGATCCGCGACGTGGACATGGCCTCCGAAATGGTCGAATTCACCAAGCTGCAGATCCTGCAGCAGGCGGGCACCGCGATGCTCGCCCAGGCCCAGCAGTCGGGCCAGTCGGTACTGACGCTGCTCCGTTAGGGGCCGGGGTCAGAGGCGGGCGGCTTCCAACGGGCCGCCCGCCTCTCCGACCCGTATGAAGCGCCTCCCCGGCTTACGTGCCTGATTTTCGGCGTTTCATGCGAAATACCTATTTTTCTCCTACAAAGCGTGGACGGGTAACCGGAAAGCGTTCGCTTTCTAAAGACGAGTGAAAGCGGGCCGATTACCGGGCCAATGAGCGTGGGAACCACCCTCTCCCGGATCGCCGAGATCGAAACCGCGCTGGTCCCCCCAGCACCGACGACTGGCGGCGCGGAAGCGAGCGCCGGCAGCCGCTTCGCCCGGGTGCTCGGCGGCACCTCCACCGTCGGCGGCGCCAGCGAAGCGGGGATGAGGGCAGTCCAGTTCGCCCGCGGAGAGGTCGGTCAGGCCGAGCAGCCGCCCGGCTCCAACGACTCGCCGCGGATCGCCCAGTACCGGGAAGCGGTCGCCGGTGCCGGCGTCGGCCCCTGGTGCGCGGACTTCGTCTCCTGGGCAGCCCGCCAGGCCGGCGCCCCGCTCGGCGACAACGGTGAAGGCTTCCAGTCGGTCAGCGCGATCTGGGAATGGGCGCAGGCCAACGGCCGCGCGGTCCCGGCCAGCAGCGGCCCGCCCCAGCCCGGCGACCTGATCCTCTGGGGCGGCGAGCACGTCGGCATCGTCGAAGCCGTCCTCCCCGACGGCAGCATCCGCACGATCGAGGGCAACTCCTCCGACCGCGTCTCGCAGCGGACCTACGGCCCCGATGGCGGCGGCGCGACGGGATACGTGCGGCTCGGATGAGCCTCTTCGTCTCCAGCCCCGGCCTCGCCGTCCCGGCGACCCGCCGCACTGGCGTCGCCGAGCCGGCCGGGATCGGCGCCGAGCGCCAGCCCACGGTCGCGATCTACCACGACCAGGCGCTGTCGCGGGCGGCGCTGGCGGCGCTCCTGCACGAGAACGGGATCGACGTCGTCGCGGCGGCGGCGATCGACGTCGAAGACGTGCTCAGCGGACCGGAGGGAGACGCCCCCGACGTCGCCCTCGTCTCGGTCTCGGGCCAGGGCATCGCGATGGCCCACCGCCTCGGCCGCGAACGTCGCTCCCGAGTCCTGCTCAAGCTCGTCGCCCCGCCCGACGGCGACCGCCTCCTCGCCGTCGCCGCGACCGGCGCCAGCGGCGCCGTCTGCCGCCAGTGCCCACCCGACCGCGTCCTCCGCGCGATCCGCGCCGTCGCCGCCGGCGGCATGTTCTTCGAGTGCCTGCACCAGCCCAGCGCCGCCCCTCCCCCGCCCCCGATCCTCTCCGACCGCGAGCGCGCCGTCGCCCTCGAGCTGGCCCGCGGCGCCGGCAGCGAGGAGATCGCCGAGGCCCTCTGCATCAGCCCCCACACCGCCCGCACCCACGTCCGCAACATCAAGCGCAAACTCGGCGCCCGCACCCTCGCTCAAGCCGTCGCCCTGGCGATCACCATGGGCCTCGTGATACCCCCAGGCGCCAGCGCCTGACGCTCGGGACCAAGGGCTTCGAGGGGAGCGCCGCGGGTACCCCTCCGCGTGAATTCAGTCGCGTCCCTATCGGGACAGCGACGTCATGTTGGAGCCCGCCTATGGCGGGCTTCTAATCAGATCGGCATTTAGGGCCTTCGGCACATTCCCGCGGAGGGGTACCCGCGTCCCTCCCAACGCAGCGTTGGCCTCGAGACAACCCCGTCCCGCGGAGGAGCTTTCGTCCCTCGGAAGCTCGCGAAGCTTTAGGCGCGCTTCGGTGCTCGCCGTCTCGCGGGAGCTGACTTCGATGGGAGGGGGTCCGCGCACCCTCCGGGCGAACCTGCCGAAGGCCCCAATGTCATCTGTCTCTGGGCCCGCCATAGGCGGGCTCCAACCTGCGGTCGCAGCCCGACATAGGGCGCGACCCGGTTCGAACGGAGGGTGTGCGGACCCCCTCCTTTGAAGACCCTGGTCCCGTGTCGTCAGCGACCCGGTGGCTCGATGCCGCGGAGCTGGGCGGGGTCGGCCTCGGCGGCGGCCTCGTTCTCGGCCTTGACCCGCTCCCAGAGCTCCTCGCGGTAGATCTGCTTCTCGCGTGGGGCGGTGATGCCGAGGCGGACGGTTGAGCCGGTCACCTCGACGACCTCGACGACGACGTCGTCGCCGATCATGATCTTCTCGCCGGGGCGGCGGGTGATGGTCAGCATCGCCCTAGGTTCTTCGTCGCTCAGGCGGAATCCTTGAGTCCCGCCAGGAGCGGAACCCGGACCGGCGCCGGCGCTTCGTTGATCACCTGGTGGCCGAAACCGCGGCAGACCAGGATCGGGGCCAGCAAGTTGACGCTGAAGTCCTCCAGCGCCTCAGCGGCGCGGACGATGACGAGGACGTCGGCCTCGGCCGGGTCGGAGACGCCGATCCGCGCCGCCTCGGCGTCGGAGATCCGCACTTCGTAGTCGGGGAAGAACGGGAAGGGGTCGGTGACCGGCAGGGCCAGCTCGCCGCGCTCGACCTCCTGCAGCCACCTGAAGGCGCCGCTCTCCTCGCGGGCGAGCAGGGCGAAGCGGCGACCGCCGACGCCGATCAGGCCGTCGGGGAACTCGATCAGCGCCTCCTCGGGCACCTCGAGGTCGCCGAACCGGGTGCTGTTGACGATCGTCTGCTGCATCGGTCTCCTTCCGGCCGCGGCGCTAGCGCAGGAAGTCGAGCAGCGACACCTGGACGATGCCGGCGCCCGCCTTCAGCGCCGCTTCGTAGGCGGCGTGCTGGGTCGAGTAATGGACCATGGTTTCCGCCATGTCGGCGTCCTCGGTTTTCGAGAGCAGGTCGAGGCCCGATTCTTCAAGCTCGTCGAGCCGGGTCGAGGCCGAGGTCAGCCGGTTCTGGGTGGCGCCGACGACTGCCCGCACCCGCGAGAGCTCGTCGATGTTCGTATCGAGCCGGGCGAGGTCGGTGTTGCGCAGCGCTTCCGCCGCAGCCGGGGTGCCGGCCCGCAGGTCTTCGGCCATGTCGCGCATCACGTCGAGCAGCTTGTTGTCGGCCGCGCCCTGCCCTTCCCCGAGCAGGCCCTGGGCGCTGACGTTGACGTTGACCGAGACCCCGACCCCGATCACCCGCGCCACCGAGCCGCTGTCGCCGGCATAGCTGTCGATCGGGCCGAGCGCGTAGGGGGCGGTTTCGGTCGCCGTACCGGCGAAGACGTGGCGTCCCTCGTAGGTCGCGTTCGCCTCCTGCTTGAGCGATTCGGTGAGGGCGTCGATCTCGGTCGCGATCGCTTCACGGGCGACCGGCCCGTTGGAGTCGTTGCCGCCGTCGACGAGCAGTTCGCGGGCGCGCTGGAGGACATCGGCGACCCGCGAGAGCGCCGCTTCGGTCGCCGTCGTCCAGCCGATCCCCTCGTTGACGTTTTTGCGGTACTGGCGGGTGCCCTCTAGTTCGTCGCGCAGCGAGATCGCACGGTTGACGGCGAAGGGGTCGTCGGAGGGCCTGGTCAGCTGTTTGCCGGAGGAGAGCCGGCGCTGGGTCAGCGCCAGGTTCGAGTCGGCGAGGTTGAGGTCGCGCAGGACCGAGCGCTGCGCCATCCCCTGGGTGATCCGCGTCGACATCGTCCAGCCCTCCTCAGAGCCCGACCTTGCCGGTGCGGTTGATCAGCACGTCGAGCGCTTCGTCGAAGCTCGTCATCGCCCGGGCCGAGGCCTGGTAGGCGCGCTGAAAGCGGATCAGGTTGGTCATTTCTTCGTCGAGGGAGACGCCGGCCGTCGCTTCCCGTCGTTCGTCGATCGCCCCCACCAGCGCCGTTGAGTTTTCTTCCGAGCGCCGCGCGTTGGCCATGTCGGTGCCGACCCGGCTGACGAGGCTGGCGTAGGCCTGGTCGGCGGCGGCGCCGCGCAGGCCGCCGATCCCGATCGCGACGTCGTTGGCGCCGCTCGCGGCGGTGACGGAGGTCTGCACTTCGGCGGCGGAAACCGCGACGGAAAGGGTCGAAGCGGCGGCGCCCGGGGTGAAGGTGAAGAAGGCGGGCCCGCCGCCGCTGGTGTGGATCGCGTTGACCGATTCGGCCAGCTGCTGGGCGAAGGCGTCGAGTTCTTCGCGGTAGGAGGCGATCGTCCCGGTCGGGCTCGAGATCGCGAGCAGGGCGCCGAGCTTGCCACCCGGTTCGGTCAGGGCCTGCGGCCAGGTGACCGTGGTCGAAGCGACCAGCGGCACCGCCGCGTCGCCGAAGTCGACGTCGATCGCGCCGTTGCCGAGGTCGGTGACCGATACCTGGCCGAGGCCGGAGAGCTTGTCGAGCAGCAGGTCGCGGCGGTCGAGCAGGTCGTTGGGGGTGGCGCCGGAGCTGACCGAGCTGCGAATCGCTTCGTTCAGCTGCGCGATTTCGTTCGCCATCTGGCCGACTTCGCCGCCGGCGGCGGTGATCGACGTGTACTCGGCGGTGGCCTGTTCGGAGGAGGTGGCGAGCTGGCGGTCGAGTTCGGCGACGCTGGTGGCGAGGCCGGCGCCGCTCTCGATCAGCGCCTGGCGGGTGGCCTGGTTCTCGGGCGCGTTGGCGAGGTCTTCCCAACCCGACCAGAACTTGGCGAGCTGGGCGGCGATCCCGTTTTCGCCGGGCTCGGCGAGCGCCACTTCGACCCCTTCCAGCCCCCGCACCTGCGCCGCCAGGCCGCCCAGCCGCATCGCCTGGGCGCGGTACTGGAGGTCGAGGAAGCCGTCGCGCACGCGCCGGTAGGCCTCGACGTCGACGCCGGTGCCGAGTTCGGCGGGGTGGCCGTCCTGGGTCGCCCCGGCGGCGATCTTCAGCGCCGGCGAGGCCGCCAGCACCGCTTCCTGGCGCGAGTAGCCGACGGTATTGGCGTTGGCGACGTTGTGGGAGGCGACGTCGAGCGAGCGCTGCTGGGCGAGCAGCCCTTTCAGCGCCGTCTGCAGCCCGCCGAAGGTCGAGATGCCCATCAGGCCTCCACGTCCATCAGTCGGTTGCCGCCGCCGGCGTCGGGCTCGCCGACGAGCCGGAGCAGGTGGTCGAGGAAGGTCAGCTCCTGGCGCATCAACGCCCGGTTGATCCCGTGCTCGCGGCCGATCTCGCCGAGCAGGCCGCGCAGCTCGGCGCTGCGCGCCTCCAGCTCCGCCGCCTCCCCCTCGGACATCAGCCCGGCCAGCGCCGAGAGGGTGACGCCGTCGGCGCCGGTTCCGAGGCGCGCGGCCGCGGTGGCGATCAGGCCGCTGCGTTCGCGCTCGAGGTTCTCGCGGGCGGCCATCTCGGTCTTGATCTCGGCGAGCCGGGCGAGCACCGCCTCGGTGTCGCGCTCGCGGATCGCCGAGCCCTGGCGCAGAACGAGCTCGAGCAGGCGCCGGGCCGACTCGACCTGGAGATCGAGGTGGCGGTCGACCGCGGCGACGAGGCCCGGGTCGCGGCTGAGGACGGCGGCGCTCACCGGGCCCCCGTCCCGGCCCCCAGCGAGGCAGCGAGGCCGACCCCGCCGGCGGCGACGATCGCGTCGGCGAACGTTTCCGGCATCGAGGCCACCTGCGGCCCCATCCCAGCTTCTTCGTCTTCGCCTTCTTCCGGCAGTGCCGCGGTCAGCAGTTTCTCGAGCAGGACTTTTTCGAGGCCCCTCCCCGCGCCGCCCAGAGGCGGCACCGCCCCGCTCATTGCTTGATCCCGTTGGCGACGGCGAGCACTTCGTCCTGGGTCTGGATCACCCGGCTGTCGAGCTCGTAGCCGCGCTGCGCGTTCATCATTTCGACGCTCGCGTCGGCCATGTCGACGTTGGAGGCCTCGAGCGCGCCCTGCTGCAGGGCAGTGCCGCCGGCAGCGCCAACCGGTCCGCTGGCGGCGGTCGGGCGAAAGACGTTTTCGCCGACCGGCTGCAGGCCATCGGGGTTGGTCACGGCGACGACCGAGATCTGGCCGAGGCGCCGCCCGGCGGCGCTCACCGTGCCGTTGGAGGCGATCGAGATTTCGCCTTCCTCGACCCCCTTCGGGACCTTGATCGGCGGCTGCAGCAGCTGCCCGCTCGAGGTCTGCAGGTAGCCGTCGGCGTTGACCTGGAGGTCGCCGTCGCGGGTCAGCGCCACTTCTCCCCCGGGGCCACGGACCTGGATGAACCCCGGCCCCTCGAGGGCGACGTCGAGCGGCCGTTCGGTCGGGATCAGGGCGCCCTGGGTCGGGTTGCGGCCGATCACCCCGGAGGCGGCGCCGGCGCCGGTCATCACACCGGGCCCCGCCCCCCGGCCCTCGAGCTGGTAGACGAGGTCGTGGAAGCCGACCCGCAGGCTCTTGTAGCCGGTGGTCGAGACGTTGGCGAGGTCGTTGGCGACCTGGTCGAGGTGGTTCTGCTGGGCTTCCATCCCCGCCGCCGCGGTGTAGAGCGCGCTCACCATCAGGACACCGACCCGACCTGGCCGGCGAATTCGCCGAGCGTCTGATCGATCGTCTGCAGCGCTTTCTGGTCGGCTTCGAGCGAGCGGAAGGAGGAGATCATGTCGACCATCGAGCGGGCCGGGTTGGCCGCCGATTCCTCCAGCGCGCCGGCTCGGACCTTGCCGCTGGCGGTCCCGGCGGCGGTCCCGGTGAAGAGCGATTCGCCCTGCTTGGCGGCACCGGTGACGGCGAAGACGCCGACGTCGGAGGCGCGCGCCGTGCCGTCGCGTCGCACCTGCACGGGGTTGCCGTCGGCGCCGAGGACCTGGTTGCCGAAGGCGTCGACGAGGGTGCCCGAGGCGGAGACGCCGAACTGGCCGTTGCGCGTGTAGCGGACGCCTGCCGAGGTCTGGACGGCGAAGAAGCCTTCGCCTTCGATCGCGAAGTCGAGCGGCTCGCCGGTTTCGTGGATCGGCCCCGGCGCCAGGTCGGTGCGGACTTCGTCGATCTGCACGCCGAGCCCGATGCTGCCGATCGTCTGCCCGTCGGAGGTGTTGTGGAGGAGGAGCTGGCCGAAGCCCGACTGGGCCGAGCGGTCGGCCTTGTAGCCGGGGGTCGTCGCGTTGGCGAGGTCGTTGGCGATCTGGTCCTGGCGGACCATCTCGGCGAGCATTCCCGAGGCGGCGATGTAGAGGCCACGATCCATTCGCCCCCGGTATTCGGCCGCGCCGGCCCGGTCTTTAGGCGCCTTAGGCGGTCGCGCTGAACATCTCCGACTCGCGGCGCAGGGAGGAGCGCAGGCGGGTCTTCAGTTCGCCGTGGATCTGGCAGACGCGACTCTCGGAGACGCCGATCTCCTCGCCGATCTCGCTCAGCGTCGCTTCCTTGGTGTAGAGCATCACCGCGACCTTGCGCTCGCGCTCGGAGAGGTGGGAGAAGGCACGGCGGAAACGCTCGCGGGCGAGCGTCCGCGTCACCTCGGTCTCCGGGTCGGTCTCGGGGTCGACCGCGCGCACGGTCTCGATCACGGCGACGTTGCCGTCCTCCTCGCTGACGGTGAGGCTGTCGAGCGAGGCAAGGTCGGCGCTGGCGAGGTCGCGGACCCGGTCGCGCAGCTCGCCCTCCTCGATCCCCAGCGCCGCGGCCAGCTCGCTCTGGCTCGGCTGGCGGCCGGTGGCGGCGACGAACGACTCGCGGGCGCGGTCGAGGTCGCGCTCCCAGCGCCGCAGCGAGCGCGGCGCCCAGTCGAGCCGGCGCAGACTGTCGAGCACCGAGCCCTGGATCCTGGTCCAGACGAACTGCTCCAGCGGGGCCCCTTTCTCAGGGTCGTAGCGGTCGAGGGCGCCGATCAGCCCCTCGATCCCGGTCGAGATCAGGTCGTCGACCTCGCACCAGGCCGGCAGCTCGCGCGCCTTGCGGTAGACGATGTGGCGGACCAGCGGCACGTAGGCCAGGACCAGGCGGTCGCGGAGGGCGGGGTCGCCGCTGGCCCGGTACTGGCGCCAGAGCCCCATCGTGTCTTCGGACCTATCGCTGATCGCTTCCATCTCGCCTCCCGTTGGGTTGTCGCCGGTTGTCTCGACGGCCTGGGGGGCGCCTCAATCGCCGGATTGAGGTATTTGCGGGGTTCCTAGGTCGGACGAACGTCCAATTGCTCCGTCTCGGCCGCCCGCGGTCGATCAGCCGGGGCGATGGCACTGCGCATCGCCGAGCCCGACCAGGCCCAAGCCGCCGCCGAGCTGCGCCGCTACCGCGAGCGCCGCGACCGGATCGAGGCCGGGCTGGGGGCGGCGGCCTCGGCCCAGGCGCGCGACCTGCCGGCGCTGTTCGTCCGCACCGGGGCCGAGGCGCTCGCCGCGCTCGCCGAGGACCCGAGCCAGCCGCTGCTGCTCGATTACGCCGGCGTCGCCCTCTACGAGCTGGGCGCGGTCGACGCCGCCGCCGACCTCTTCCGCGCAGCCCTGCGTCTCGACCCCGAGCTGCCCCACGCCGCCGCCAACCTGGCCGCCGCCGAGATCCGCCGCGGTGGCAGCCCGCTGCCGCTGCCGGCGGCCGTGCGCGCGCGGATGCCTGAGCTGGAGCGGGACGGCCGCCGCGCCGCCGCGGCCGCCGGTCCGGAGAGCGGCCTCACCCTCAGCCTCTGCATGATCGTCCGCGACGAGGAGGAGATGCTGCCGCGCTGCTTGGGCGCCGCTCGAGCAGCCGTCGACGAGATCGTCGTCGTCGACACCGGCTCGCGCGACCGCACGGTCGAGATCGCCCGCTCCTTCGGCGCCCGCGTGATCGAGCGCGAGTGGAGCGGCTCCTTCGCCGAGGCGCGCAACGTCAGCTTCGACGCCGCCAGCGGCGACTGGCTGCTCTACCTCGACGCCGACGAGGTCCTCGTCGGCGAGGACGCGCCGGCCCTGCGCGAGCTGACCGGCCGCACCTGGCGCGAGGCCTTCTACCTGGTCGAGACCCACCACACCGGCGAGCTCGGCGACGGCACCGCCGTCACCCACAATGCCCTCCGCCTCTTCCGCAACCGCCCCGAGTACCGCTTCGAGGGTCGCCTCCACGAGCAGGTCGCCCACCGCCTGCCCGCCAGCCAGCCCGAGCGCGTCGAGCAGAGCCGGGTCCGCCTCGACCACTACGGCTACCTCGGCGCCGTCCGCGACCGGCGCGAGAAGTCGCGCCGCAACATCGAGCTGCTGCGCCGCCAGCTCGCTGAAACCGAGCCGACCCCGTTCATCTGCTTCAACCTCGGCTCCGAGCTGGCCGCCGCAGGCGACGCCGAAGCCGCCCGGGACCAGTTCGAGGCAGCCTGGCGGATGCTCGGCTCCGACCCGCGCCGAACCGAGCTCGGCTACGTCCCCTCGCTCACCGTGCGCCTGGTCAAGAGCCTGCGGGTGACCGGCCGCCGTGCCGAGGCCGCGGCCCGCGCCGAGGAGGGGCTGGCGCTCTTCCCAGATCTCACCGACCTCGTCTTCGAGCGGGCGAAGCTGGCCCGCGCCGCGGGCGACCCTGGGGGCGCGGCGGCGCTGCTCGAGGACTGCCTGCGCCGCGGCGACGCCCCCAGCCGCTTCTCGCCAACCGTCGGTTGCGGCAGCTACCTGGCGCTGGTCGAGCTGGCGGCGCTGGAGAGCGAGGGGCGCCGCCCGGCCCGCGCCGAGGAGCTGCTGCGCCGCTGCCTGGCCGAGCATCCCGGCTACCTCGGCGCCGTGCTGCCGCTGGCGGAGGCGATGCTGCACCGCGGTGCCGAGCCGGCGGAGGTCGTGGCGACGGTCGAAGAGGGTGTCGCCGAGATCACGCCCTCGGTTCACTTCATGCTGGCGACGGCGCTGTATGAGGGCGGCGCGGCCGAGGCCGCGGAGCCGCACTACCGCGCCGTCGTCGCCGCCCAGCCCGGCAACGGCTCCGCCCAGCTCGCGCTCGCCGAAGCGCTCCTCTCCCAGCGGCGCTACGCCGAGGCGGCGGCGAGCGCGGTCGCGGTCGCCGACGACGCCCCCTGCGCCGCGGCCGCCTCGCGCAGCGAGCTCTTCTCGCAGCTCGTCGCCGGCGAACTATCGAGCGCGGCAACGGCACGGGCGCGGCGGCGGGCGCTGCCCGCAGCGGAGCTGGCCCTGTTCGAGGCCTGGGCCGCCGCCCGCGGAGGCACCGACTTCCCGCCCCTCGATCCCAGTTGCGCCGAGCTGCTGCCGACCCTGCTGGAGGCGCTGCTGCGGGTCGAGGAGTTCGAGGCCTTCGAAACGCTGCTGCCGGCGCTGGCCGCGACCGGCGTCGATCCACGCGACCGCCACCAGCAGCTCGCCGAGATCTACCTGCGCCGCGGCTTCCTCGAATCGGCCGCCGACGAGTGGATCGCCGCCTGCGAGCAGCACGGCGCCGACGCCGCCGCGCTCGACGGCCTCGCCCGCGTCGCCACCGTGCGCGGCCTCGACGAGGACGCGGCGCTGCTCAGCGAGCAGGCACGGGAACTCGCGTCAAGTTCGGAGATCGCCTGCCGATGACCGGGGCAGACCGCGCCGCCGGTAGCGATGGCGGAGGCGGGCATCCAAGGATGGAGCCAATTTCCAGGAGGAACGGAGTAACGCCATGAGCGCAGGAATTTCGATCGTCGGAGGCACGGGCGGCACGCAGCGCCCGCTCGCCGTGCTGCCGTCGCTCCCAGACTCCCCCGCCCCCGACCAAGGCAGCTTCGCCGAGCGCCTCGGCGCCGCCGGGGAAGCAGGCCCACCGCCCGAGGTGCAGGCCGAGGTCAAAGCCGCCGCACGCGCCGCCGACCGCCTCCACGAGCTCGGCCGCGAGCTGCGCTTCGAGCGCGACCCCGAGAGCGGCGACATCACGATCGAGGTCCGCGACCTCGACGGCAACGTGCTGCGCCGCGTCCCCCCCAGCGAGGTCTTCGACTTCGCCAGCGGCAGGACGGTGGACTGATGGCCGGGATCTCGATCAGCGGCCTCGCCTCGAGCCTCGACACCGAAGGGATCATCGCCAAGCTGATGCAGATCGAAAGCCAGCCGAAGATCCGGCTGGAAGTGCGCCAGGGCCAGGTCAAGGCCCGCGAAGAAGCGCTACGCGACATCTCCACCAAGCTGCAGGCGGTCTCCGATGCCGCCGCCGACCTGCGCTCGCCGGCGCTCTGGGCCGACGTGCAGACGGTCGAATCGGGCTCCTCCGCGGTCTCCGCCAAGCTCCTCTCGGGCACCGGCCCCGGCGGCTACGAAGTCAAGGTCACCCAGCTTGCCCGCGCCGAGCAGCGCAGCTTCGACTTCGCCTCCAGCCCGAGCCCGAGTCAGATCGAAGTGAACGGGGTCACGGTCACGCTGGGTGGCGGGGCGACGCTCGCCGACGCGGTCAGCGCGATCAACGGCAACCCGGAAACCGGGGTCTACGCGGTCGCATCCGGCGGCCGCCTCGTCCTCTCCAGCCGCAGCACCGGCGCCGCCCACACGATCACCGCCGCCGGTGCCGGCATCGCCGAAGACCCGAGCAAGCTGAAGGCCGGCCTCGACGCCAGCTTCGAAATCGACGGCGTCGCCGGGACCTCGGCCTCCAACGTCCTCACCGAAGCGGTGCCGGGACTGGAGCTGACGCTGAAGGCGACCAGCGCCGAAGCCGTCGCGGTCACCGTCGGCAACCCCGAACCCGACGGCGACGCGATCGCCGCCAAGGTCAAGACCTTCGTCTCCGCCTACAACACCGCGGTCGACGCGATCCGCGCCCGCCTCACCGACCCCCGCGTCACCAACCCCAGCACCCAGGCCGACTACAACCACGGCATCCTCTTCGGCGACAGCCAGCTCAGCGGACTGCTCTCGCGACTGCGCGAAACCGTCTCCGAAACCGGCCTCGGCGCGCTCGGGGTCAGCACCGGCGCCCCCGGCGCCTCGGTCAGCGCCGACTCGGACTCGGTCATCGGTCACCTCTCGCTCGACTCGAGCAAGCTCGGCGAAGCCCTCGACGGCGAACCGGCCGCGGCGCGCAAACTGATGGCCGGCTTCGGCGAAGCGCTGCAGGGCGTCGTCGGCTCCGCGGTCGGCGCCGCCGGCTCGATCCCCGGCCGGCTCGAAGCCGCCGGCTCCGAAACGCGGCGGCTGAACGAAACGATGACCGCCCTCAACACGCGCCTCGCCCAGCGCGAAGAACGACTCCACCTGCAGTACGCGGCGCTCGAATCGGCACTGCTGCACAGCCAAACCCAATCCTCGTGGCTGAGCGGACAGCTCGCCCAGCTCTGATGACCGGCTACGCGACGGCTGCCGCCGCCTACACCCAGGACAGCGTCCTCAGCGCTCCGCCCGAGCGCCTGGTGGTGATGCTCTACGACGGTGCCGGTCGCTTCCTTGCCCGCGCCGCCGCGGCCTACCGCCTAGGCGACAGCGGCGCCGCGATGGAACCGCTGCAGCGCGCGCAGGCGATCCTCGACGAGTTGCTGGTCACCCTCGACCCTGCCGCAGGGCCGCTGACCGAACGTCTCGAATCGATCTACCTGTTCAGCAAACGGACGCTGACCGAAGCCCAGCTGGCGCGGGATCCGGAGCCGATCGAGCGCGTCGCCTCGCTGCTCGCCGTCCTCCGCGACGCCTGGTCGCAGGTGGCCGACGGCGCCGGATCGGGGGGCCCGGCCGGAGACCTGGCTTGAGCCCCTACGAACGGCTCGCCGACCTCGCCGAAGAGGCGCTGACCCTGGCCGAGACGGACCAGCTCGAGGAGCTGAACGAGGTGCTCGCCCGCGGCGAGGCGCTGGCGGCAGAGCTGCCCGAGCGGCCGCCGCCCTCCGCCCGCGCGGCGCTCGCCCGCGCCGTCACCAGCCAGGAGCGACTCAGCGCCCGGCTCGGTAGCCGCCTCGCCGCCACCCGCACAGAGCTGGAGCGCGTAGGCGCCGGCCGCGAAGCGGCCGGCGCCTACGCCGGCACCCCAACCCCCACCCTCGAGCGCACCGCCTAGCCCGGAACTCAGCTTGCCCTCGCAGTTTGTCGCCCTCTGGGCGACAAACTGCGAGGGCATAGGCGTTTAGGCCGCCATTCGCAGGGGCGGGCCCTGGGCGACGGTGCGGTGGAGGCCGGCGATCGTGAGACAGCCGGCGAGGCCACGGAAGGGCTCGTAGGGGGCGTAGAACTCTTCGACCTCCGGGATGGTGGCGCGGCGGCCGAGGCCGGCGACGCGACCGACGACCTTGATGTAGGCGAGGTCGCCGGCAGGCAGCGAGTCCATGTCTCCGCGGCCGAAGAGGGCGAGGCGCTGGACGGTCCAGGGCCCGATTTCGGGCGTCGCCAGCAGGCGCCGGTCGGAGTCGGCGCTGTCCAGTCGGGAGCGGCCCGAGACGACGTCGGCAGCCAGCCGCCGCAGCGCGATCGAGCGCGGCCCGGAGAGGTCCATCGACTGCAGTTCGGCCGGTGCCCGGCCGGCGATCGTCGCCGGCGGCGGCACGTCGCGCAGCATCGCTCGCCCCTCCCCCAGACGCGCCCCCCAGCGACCGGCGATGCGGCGCTCGATCAGCGCCGCCCGCTCGGCCTCGATCAGCTGGCCGCAGACCGCGGAGGCAAGCGCTTCCCACGGCCACGGCGTCCGCTTCGGGCGGAAGTCCGGCATCCGGCGGATCAGCGGCCCGAGCAGCGAATCGCGGCGGAATCTCTGCTGGAACTCGCTCAGGTCGACGTCGACGCCGAGCGCGAAGCGCATCCGCTCGATCGCCAGCTCGAGCTGCTCGGGACCTGCGGCGACCGGCGGCTGCGGCGGTCCCAGCGGCGGCCAGGCCACCGCCCGCGGGTCGACCGCCTCGGCGCGGAGGACGACCCGTTCCCGTGCCGGCTGCCAGGCCCGAACCAAGACCGGGCTGGCGCCGACGTGAAGCAACCGGCGCGCAACGCCTTTCCAAACGCGAAGGGTGCGGTCGCTGCTGGAGCGCGGCATCCGGAAGGGCCCCGGCGTCCGCACCTCCAACTGCAGCGGAGCGGTCAGCGGCCGAGCAGGTGGACGTCGACCAGGAAGGAGCGACTGGCGACGACCTTGGCCGGCCGTCCACCGCGACGCGACAGGCGCCGCGGGCTGCCCGCCCGCGAGCCGACGGCGGTGACGGCCCGCACCGCGGCAACGGTCGCGGCCCCGGCGAGCACCCCGCCGGCAGCAGCGAGCGCCGCCGTCCTCACCTCCGAGCGCAGCACCGGCAGCCCCGCCCGCTGCTGCTCGTCATAGGCCAGCGGCAAGGGACGCACCGGATCGGTGGCGTCGCCGGTGGCGTCTTCCTCGGCCAGGATCTCGCCGTCTACGTCGAGCTCACTCACCGCGCCGACTCTAGCGACGCCCCCCGTCGCCTCCAGAGGGACTGCGCGGAAAGCGCGGACGTTGCGGAGTTGAGGCCAGGGACGAAGCGCACGATGGGCCTGGTGTTTGAGAGACAGAGTCCGTCTCCTTTTCGCCGCTCGTCACTTTGTACGGCCTATTGCACGTACAAAGTGGCGAGCGGCGTTCGACCCTCCCCCCAACGCGGACCCACCCCTGATTGCACCCCTACCTGCCCGTGGGGGTGCAATCAGGGGTGGGGCTCTCGCTTCCTAAAGCCCCCGCTCGAACAACCGGTAGCGCTTCACGACCTCGCCTCCCATGCCCTCCATGGCGCGGTTCATCGGCTCGTTGGTCTCGAGGATCCAGCCCATGTCGCCGCCCTTGATCGCGCCCGGTTTGGCGGCCTCCTCGAGGTGGCGCAGGTAGAGGCCAGCGGCGACGCCAGTGTGGCGGTAGGCGTGCTTGACGCCGAGGGCGAAGACACGGAGCTGGTCGATCTTGCGTTTCTCGCGTAGGAACTTGAGCCAGCCGAAGGGGAGCAGGCGACCGTCGAGCTGGGCCATCACCTGATTGATGTCGGGCAGGGTGAGGGCGGCGCCGACGACCTCGTCGCCCTTTACCGCCATGTAGGCCCAGTTCTCGTCGAGCACCTGCTTCAGGTTCTTGGCCTGGAACTCGACCTCGGCGTCGGTGATCGGGACGAAGCCCCAGTTGTTCCCCCAGGCCTCGTTGTAGACGTCCATGAACTTCGCCACCTCACCCGCCATGTCGCGCTTGTTCATGTTGCGGATGACGATGCCTTCGTCCTCCAGCGCCTTCTTCGCCGCCTCGTGGATCGAGGGGTCGAAGGCTTCGCCCTGTTTGAGGCTGCCGAACTGCAGTTCCCACATCAGCACGTCCATCGTCTTGGCGAAGCCCTCGGCTTCAACCAGCCCCTGGTAGTAGGGCGGGTGCCAGGGCTCGAGGATCATCGGGCGGCGGTCGAAGCCCTCGATCAGGATCCCGATCTCGTCGTTGGTGGTGAAGTCCATCGGACCGAGCACGCGCTCGCGCCCCTTGTCCGCGGCCCACTGGCTGGCCGCGTCGAGCAGCGCTTTGCTCACCTCGGCATCGTCGACGGTCTCGAAGAAGCCGAACATCGCGTCCTTGCCCCCCTGGTACTCGTCCCAGCGGTGGTCGAGGTGGGCGCTGATCCGCCCCACCGGCTCGCCGTCGCGCTCGGCGATCAGCAGCTCGGCCTCGCCGTGCTCGAACCACGGGTTCTTGCCCGGGTCGAGAAACTCCATCCGCTCGAAGACCAGCGGCGCCACCCAGAGCGGGTGGTCGCGATGCACCGCAAAGGGCACCTTGACGAAGCGCTTGCGGTCCCTACGCGAGCGCACCGGCCGGATCGTCACGCTTCCCATCAGGCGGCAACCTACACTTTCCGTAGATGAGCGAGACGGCGAAGGCCCCCGTCGACGTCTTCGACAAGGCCCGCAACCACGATCGGCTCGAGCAGCTCGAAGCCGCCAAAGAGCATGACCTGCTCCCCTACTTCCGCCTGCTCACCTCGCAGGCCGGCCCGGTGGTCGAGATGGAGGGGCGGGAGACGATCATGCTCGGCTCCAACAACTACCTCGGGCTGACCGGCGACGAGCGGGTCAAGCAGGCCGCCCGCGACGCGCTGGAGACCTACGGCACCGGGGTCACCGGTTCCCGCCTGCTCAACGGCACCACCCCGCTGCACCTCGAGCTCGAGCGCGAGCTGGCCGAGTGGATGAGGACCGAGGAGGCGATCGTCTACACCACCGGGTACCAGTCGAACGTCGGCTGCATCGGCACCATCCTCGGCCCCGGCGACACCGTCGTCTGCGACTCCGGCGACCACGCCTCGATCCTCGACGGCTGCCGGCTCGCCGGCGCCAAGCTCCGCCCCTTCCGCCACAACCGGATGGACAAGCTGGAGAAGATGCTGCAGCGCGCGGCCGAGGACGGCGGCGGCGTCCTCGTCATCGTCGACGGCGTCTTCTCGATGGAGGGCGACGTCTGCGACCTGCCCCGGATCGTCGAGCTCTGCCAGGCCTACGGCGCGCGGCTGATGGTCGACGAGGCGCATGGCGCCGGCGTCCTCGGCGCCCGCGGCGCCGGCGCCGCCGAGCTCTTCGGGCTCGAGGACCAGGTCGACCTGCGGATGGGGACCTTCTCCAAGAGCCTCGCCTCCTGTGGCGGCTTCATCGCCGGCCCGGCCGACGTGATCGAGTACCTGCGGATCTCCTCGCGCTCCTTCATCTTCAGCGCCTCCGCCGTCCCCGCCGCGGTCGGGGCTGCGCTCGCCGCCCTGCGCGTGATCCGCGACGAGGGCCTGGAGCTGTTCGAGCGGCTGCTGGCCAACGCCGAGTACCTGCGCGAGGGCCTGCGCACGCTCGGCCTCGAGGTGATCGAGCCAGGGACGCTGCCCGACGGCACCGTGGCGACGACGCCGGTGGTGCCGGTGATGGTCGGCGACGACTGGCAGGCGGTGCTGCTCTGGAAGGCCCTGTTCGACGCCGGCGTCTACACCAACGTCGCGATCCACCCGGCGGTGCCGCCGGGAGGGGCGCTGCTGCGGACCAGCCTGATGGCGACCCACGAGCGCGAGCACCTCGACGGCGCGCTAGGGACGATCGCCCGCACGATCGCCCAGTTCCCCGACCTGCCGCGCGCCTAGTTCGGTAGCTCCGCCCGCGGACGGATTCTCCCCCCGGCCCTCCCCGGTGCTTCCGGGCTCTCAGGTCTCGATAACGAGACCTTGACATCCCCCGGCCTGGGTAGTTTCAGGCTTGTCCGGATCGGGACAAGGCGGGAGTTGTGTCGAAATTGTTGCTCTTAGCGACCGGCTCACGCTTCTCTTCGTCCATCCCGGGTTGACTGGCGGCACCCCGGAGACGTAGCGTGGCCTCCTCGCCGATTCGACCCGGGCGGGGCGCTCGGAGACAGTCATCGAGACGATTCTCCGGCGACGGCCCAAGAGCCATCCGGACGCGGCGAGAGACCCAGTTAACCGATTCCTTGAAGGGAGGAGTCCAGTGGACGCTGCCTCAACGGCACCCGCAACGACGATCGCATCTCCGAACCAACCCCCTCAGCACATGAGGGCGCTGGAACGCGCCAACCTGGTGCGACTGGCCCGGGCGGAGCTGAAGCGCGCGGTCGCGCGGGGCGACATGGAGGCCGCGGACGTAGTGCGCGACTGCCCTTGGGAGACCGAGAGCATGACGATTTCCGAGCTGCTCACCAGCCAGCGCCGCTGGGGGCGCACTCGGGCCCGTAAGTTCCTGATGCCGCTCTCTCTGAACGAGAACAAGCAGCTGGGAACGCTCACCTCACGCCAGCGCCGGCTTCTCTCCACCGAGCTCGCCCAGCGCACGTCCACGCGGGACGAGGCACTCGTCTAGACCTCACGCCGGCGTCAGCCGCGCATTCCACCGATCCGGTAGCTGAGACCGCCGGAAGCTCGCTGGAATGCGCGGCGCGCCAGGTAGAAGGCGATCGCGAAGGCGACCGCCCCGACCGCGAGCGCGACGGCGAGGATCTCGTGGGCGACGTAGTACATCCCGCCGACGGTGAAGACGAACGCCGCTCCGGCGAGCAGCGTCGTGTGCGAGCGATAGCCGGCGAAGTGCTCGCGGATCGCCACCTCCATGCCGCCGAGCCCGGCGAGGGCGACGCCGAGGCCGATCCACAGCTCCTCCCCGGCGATCACGCCGAAGGCGAGCGAGACGATCCCGGCGAGGATCGCCAGCTCCGCCAGGGGCGCCTTGCCCCAGGGGGCGGGCGGACGGTCGTCGCCGCTGCGCCGCGGCTTCGCCGGCGCGGGCTTCGGGGGCGGCGCCTGCTTGGTCGCCGTCGTCGCGGCCGCCGGCCGCGGGCGCGGTGCCCGGCGCTTGCGCTTCCTGCTCAACGGCCGCCAGCCGCTCGGCTAACGGGCATCCAGAGGAGACCTTGACCCGCCACCAGCCCATCAGCATCCCCAGCGGCCCGAGGCGCGGTTGCGAGTGCCAGCCGCCGCAGCCGGGCTCGCCGACGTCGGCGCGGGAGATCCGCACCCAGCGGTAGGCCGCGGGGTCCTCGAGCATCCGCTCGAGCAGCTCGCGGTTGGCGGTCTCGACCTCGGCCCGGCGCGCCAGGGTGACCTCGGCGCCGCCAACCCGCTCGGCGAGCTCGTCGCGCAAGCGCTCGAGCTCGCCGAGGTCGAGCAGGTGCGGCACCTGCGGCCGCGGCGCCAGCCGATGCTCGACCGCAACCCGGCCGAAACCCTCGCCGACGAGAGCGGCGAGCCGGCGCTCCAGCCGGCCGATCTGCCGCCGCAGCTCGCGCCGCGCGAGCCGCTCATCAACTTCCACCCCCGGAGTACCGAGGCTGTTTCTAGTCATCAGATCCTGCATCGGCTTGGTCCGAGTGTAGATGACCAATCCGCGGTGGCAACGTGCAAATGGTTAAGCGTGGAGGGGTCGGGTGACCCTCCCGAGCTAACCCAGGAACCACGCTCGCCGGCACTACCCGTGCGACAGTTCGGCGGCGGCCATCCAGAGGGCCTCCTCGACCGCGATCTGGGGGACACCCTGGACCTCGATTGCGGCCACGGCGATGCGCCGGCTCGTGGGGCTCACCGCGAAACCCTCGGCGGTCTCGCCGAAGAGGAGGCCGACTGGCTCGGAGTCGTCGGCGAGGGTCAGCGTCCCCTGCGCCAGCTCGCCCGGCTTGCCGGCCAGCGACTCGCCGGGGGCGGAGTCTCGGATGCAGAGGCGACCCTCCAGCCGGTCCGCGTCGAAGGCGCGCAGGGCGACGCCGGTCTCGACGGTGGCGATCGTCAGCGCGTCGCCGGGCAGGCCGCGGCTGCGGAAGGCGCCGTCGTGGAGCCGGTCGAGGGCGAGCTGCTCGACCGGGGTCCGGGTGCGATCGGGGTCGAGGCCGATCTGGCGGAAGAAGACGCGATAGGCCCAGGGGATCGGACGTTCCCGCATGCGGATCGCGTGCGAGCCGAAGAAGCGGTCGGAGAGGACCCGCAGGCGGCGCTGAATCGTCTCGCCACTGCGGCCGGGCCGGGCCTCGACCTCGACCCAGGCGACGCCGAGGCCGGGGAACTCGGCGGCGATGTGGGGGGAGACCCAGCCGCGCTGCGGCGCCGGATCCCAACCCAGCCGCGGCTCGCTCCGCCCTGCCTCCATCTCATCCTGCCTCGGCCGCCGCCGTCGCCGCCAGCAGCTGCCGCACCCTCGCTTCGACCTCGCCCTGGCGCAGTTCGCCGATCTCAGCGCTCTGCAGGGTGCCGCCGGGGTAGACGTAGGCGAGGGTAGGGCAGCCGCCGACCCGGTAGAGCGCGCCGACGGCGCCGTCGTGGTCGTAGCCGACCGGCATCTGCCAGCCGTTGCTGCGAATCAGTTCGCGAACCGTTTCGCGATCGTCCCGGATGTCGATCGAGAGGAAGTTCACCCTTCCACGGTAGCGCCGGTAGACGGCGTCGACCACGTCCTGCTGTTCGGCGCAGTCGCCGCCCTTGGTGAACCAGAACGAGAGAACGAGCGGCCGGTCGAAGAGGTCGCAGACGCGAATCGCTTCCCTGGTCGAGATCTCGCAGGCGGGATCGCGCTGAGACCCCTGCGGACAGGGCAGCGCACCAGATTCGCAGTCGTCCTGGGCGACGTTGGCATCGCCTTCGAGCCGACCGGCAGCTTCCGGCACGGCGAACTCCGGCAGTGCCCAGCGGGCGGGCAGCTTGTCGAGCCCGAGCGTCGGCGGCTCGCCACCGTTCAGCGTGTGCAGCGCCGCAACCGCGACGAGGGCGAGGAAAACGAGGCCGACCGCGATCGAGTAGCGATCCTTCATCGCTCCTCCAGCCAGACCAGCACCGCCGGCAGCACCAGCATCACGCCGGCCAGCGCGGCGATCAGGTCGAAGACGGTGACGAGACCGAAATCGCGCAGCATCTGGATTTCGCTGACGACGAGGACGGCGAAGCCGGCGATAGCGGTCAGCGCCGATGCGAGCACGGCGCCACCCGAGCGCGCGTAGGCGCGCTCCAGCGCCCCCTCCACCCCGCCCTCGCCGCCGCGCTCGGAGTCGAAGCGGCCGGCGAAGATGACGGCGAACTCGGTCGCGATCGCGATCGTCAGCGCCCCCAGCGTCGCCGACATCGGGTTGAGCGGGATGCCGCTGATCCAAAGCAGCAGCGCCGCCCACCCGGTCGCCAGCACGGTCGGCGCGAGGCGCACCAGCACCCGCGGCAGCGAGCGGTAGGCGACGAGCAGGACGAGCGCGACCGCGAGCAGCCCGGCCAGGGTCAGCCAGTAGCGGGTCGAGGAAAGGTTGTCGGCCGCGGCGGCGGCAATCACCGGCAGCCCGGCGAGGCGGACGACGACCCCGGACGGCGGCCCGCCCGGCGCACCCGGAGTGCCGACCGCGGCGCGCACCCGATCGATCAGCGCCTCCTGGTCCTCCAGCGACTGGGCCCGGATCCCAAACGAGATCAGCGCCTGGCGGCCGACCTTGCCGGTCTTCGGATCGAGCGGCGCGACCTGCCGCAGGGCGTAGGGGGAGAGCGCCGCAAGCGTCGCTTCGACGGCGCTGCGGGTGACCTTTTCGCCGCCACGGACGATGAAGTCCGAGAGCGCCGGGCCGGGGCAGATTTCCGCTTCCAGGCAGCTCGGGTCTTCGCCGCTGAAGCCGCCGGCCGCAAGTGCCCGCCGCTTGAAGGCAGCCATCCACTCGATCGTCGCCGGGTCGGTCAGGTCGGGGGCTTCGATCGAGGTGTCGAGCTCACCGGAGACCCCGGTGGTTTCCTGCAGCGTGTTCAGGTTTTCGATCGCAGCGATGTTCTGAGGGGCGAGCTTGCGGACGTCGGAGACGGTGTCCACCTGGGTTCCGAGAGCCCAACCGATTACGGCGAGGGCCAGGCCGATTCCAAGGATCGTGCGCGGGCGAGATACAGACCATGAGACCAAGCGCACCAGCGGGCGCGATTTGCGCTCACGGTTTGGGTTCCGGCCGAAGCTCGGGAATCGAATGGGCACTCGCTGCCGGAAGCTGAGGGCGGCGAAGCCGGCGGTCAAGGCAAGGGCGAAGGCGATCAGGACGCCGGCGACGAGTAGCAGCGCAAAGCTGCGGACCATCGGCGTGGGCGAGATCAGGAGGGCCAGAAAGCCGGCGGTCGTTGCTAGGCAGGCAATGGCGATGGTGGGGCCGCCGGCGGTTGCTGCGGCCCGGGCGGCGTCAACTCCCTGCAGGCCGGTTTCCTCCGCCTCGTCGAAGCGGGCTTGGAACTGGATCGCGTAGTCGACGCCGAGGCCGATCAGGATCGGGAGGGCCGCTACCGAGGCCATCGTCAGGGACCCGCCGACGAGCGCCAGCAGGCCGAAGGCGATCGCAACGGCAGCCAAGGAGAGGGCGAGCGGCAGCAGGCGGAAGCGGGAGCGGAAGGCGGCCAGCAGGACCAACGCCATGACCACGAGAGCGACGCCGACGAGGACGAGGAGGGCGTCCTTCAGGGCGCTCGCCACCCCGTCGACGACGACCGGCACGCCTGAGACGACGTAGCTGCCGCCCTTGAGCGCGAAGCAGGGCGCCGGCTTGCCGTTCTCGGCGCAGGCCTTGCGCGGCGTCGTTTCCGCCACCGCCGCTTCGATCAGCTCGATCGCTCGCCGCCGTTCGGAATCGCTCAGGCCCGGCTTCAGCCGGATCACGATCTGCGCCGAGTGGCTGTTGGGAAAGAGATAGGAGAGGCGCGCCTTCGGCGTCCCCCGCGCCCGGCTCAGGTCGAAGACGACGGTGGCGACGAATTCTTCGTTGTCGATCGCCGGCGCGCTGGTGATCCCGTACTTGGTCGCGACCGCGAGCAGGTATTCCCGCAGCTGCGCTGCCGGCACGTGTTCGGCCAGCTTGCGCAGCTGGTCGTCGATCTGGACGACCGCCTCGTTGAGGAACGTCGCCGGCCCGGCGAGGAACTCGACCGGGTCCAGTTCCGCCAGTTCGGTGCAGGCGCCGGGAAGCGGCTTTGCCCCCTTCGGCACCTTGCCCGAGAGGCAACCCTCGAGCCGCAGCAGGCGGAAGACGTTGTCGGTCAGGATCAGCCGCTGCAGGTCGCCCTTGGCGAGGACGACGACCGGTTCTTCGCCGAAGTCCTCGCGGACCTGCTGCGTCGCCCGGTAGCTGGCGGTGTCGGAGTCGACCAGGGTGCCGACCCCGGCGTCGGTCGGCACCTGGGTGGCGCCGACTCCCGCGGCGACGGCGACGAGGAGACAAACCGCCAGCAGCGGCCTGGCGTGGCGCGCGGCCCAGGCGGCGACCCTGCCGAAGCCGCTAGGAACGTCCAATGCCGACCAAAGCTGGGCTCAGTCCATCGACAGCGGGCCGCTGATGTCCGCGTGGAGGAACTGGCTGACGAACGGGTTACTGGAGTCGAAGACCTCCTCTTTCGGGCCGGACTCGACGATCTTTCCGCTCCAGAGGACGGCGATGAAGTCGGCGATCCGGCGCGCGGTGCCGAGGTCGTGGCTGATCACCAGATAGCAGCCGCCGTTCTCGGCGTGGACCTCGCGGATCAGCTCGCAGAGCAGCGCGGTGCGCACGGGGTCGAGCCCGGAGTCGGGCTCGTCGAACATCACGATCGCCGGTTCCAGCACCAGGGCGCGGGCGAAGCCGGCGCGCTTGCGCATCCCGCCCGAGAGCTCGTTCGGCATCTTGTAGGTCGCCTCGGTGAGGCCGACCTCTTTCAGCCGCCGGTTGACGATCTCGCCGATCTCCTCCTCGCCTTTGTCGGTGTGCTGGCGCAGCGGGAAGGCGACGTTGTCGTAGATGTTCATCGAGCCGAAGAGGGCGCCGTCCTGGAACAGGAGGCCGAACTTTTTCCGCACCTCGAAGAGTTCGTCGTCGGTCATGTTCGGGATCGACTCGCCGTGGACGAGGACGTCGCCGGAATCCGGGTAGAGCAAGCCGACGATGTGCTTGATCAGGACGCTCTTGCCGGTGCCTGACGGCCCCAGCACCATCGAGACCTGGTCTTCGGGCAGGCCGAGGTTGAGGCCGTTGAGGATCCGCGCGCGACCGAACTGTTTGACCAGGTCGATGATCTCGATCGCGTCCTCGCCGCCGTGGTCGCGCTTGCGGCCGGTGTGGAAGCGGTAGGGATCGTGCTCGGCCGGATCGACGCCGGGGATGACGAAGTCGCGCCCCATCACCGCCCCGTCCTCGCTGACGTAGGGGCCTTCGCCGTTGCCGCCCGGGTGGCTGGCCCCGGCCAGCTCGGCACTGGTCTCGGCCTCCGGCTCCAGCCGCGCCTCCTCCTCGGCATCCTCGAAGCGTTTGTCCTCCTCGTTCGGCACGTCAGCCTCCTATCGGCGCCCTCGGGTTGGCCCCCCAGAAGACCAGGGTCCCCAACATCCCGATGATGTGGACTAAGACGATGTTCAGGACCATCGACTTCGCCGTCGCGGTCCCCACCCCCACCGGTCCGCCCGATGCGGTGTAGCCGTAGTAACAGCCGACTAAGACGATCGCCGTCGCCATCACCATGCCCTTGATCAGGCTGAATATGAGGTCGGGTGGGTTCTGGAACATCCAGAAGATGAGGAAATAGCCGCCCGAGGAAACGTCGCCGATCTGCTTCACCACCGCCAGGTAGCTGGCCAGGTACATGATTCCGATCCCGACCAGGTACATGAACGGGAAGGTGATCCAGGCGGCGAGCAGGCGGGTCGCGCAGAGGAAGGTGACCGGCGGCACGCCCATCACCTCGAGCGCGTCGATCTCGTCGGAGATCCTCATCGCACCAAGCTCGGCGACGATCCCGGTCCCGACCTTGGCCGCGAGCATGTAGCCGAAGGCGTAGGGCATGATCTCGCGCAGGTCGCACCAGGCCGAGAAGACGCCGGCGTAGGCCGGCGCGCCCTGGGCGCGCAGCAGGTAGGCACCCTCGATCCCGCACTGCAGGCCGAGGGTGAAGACGAGGCCCCAGATGATCAGCGCCGAGCCGAGGATCAGGATCCCGGCCTGGCGCAGCGCCTCGCCGAAGAAGCGGAAGACGCGGCCGGAGTAGACGAGACCGGCGACGCGGCTGCCGAAGCGGGCGATCTCGCCGAACGAGTCGAGCCAGCCGCGAGGGATCTCCAACCAGGCGTTCATCGAATCGTCTGCAGCTCCGGGTTGGTCGCCAGCAGCGTCTGGGTGAAGACGTAGTTGAAGGCGAAGACCGCCATGAACGAGATCACCACCGCCTCGTTGACCGCCTTGCCGACGCCGGCGGCGCCGCCGGAGGCGGTCATCCCTTTGTAACAGCAGACGACGGCGATCATCGCCCCGAACAGCGTGCACTTGATCACCGAGCCCCAGAGGTCGGTGATCGAGGCGTTGGAGAAGAGCGTCGCGAAGAAGCCGCCGAGCGGCTGGTTGTAGAGGAGCTCGGTGAGGATGCCGCCGCTGATCCCGAAGACGAGGGCGTAGATGTCGAGCAGGCCGGTGATCAGCATCAGCGCCAGGAAGCGCGGCACGACCAGGTTCTTGATCGGGTCGACGCCGAGCACCTGCAGGGCGTCGAGCTCCTCGCGGATCTTGCGGGCGCCGAGGTCTGCCGTGATCGCGGTGCCGGCGACGCCGGCGACGACGACGGCGGTCACGAACGGCGCGAACTCGCGGATCGAGGCGAGTACGAAGAAGCCGCCGAGCCGGTCCAGCGCGCCGAACAGCGAGAGGAAGTTGGCCGCCTGCAGGCCCGGTGCACCGAAGCCGAAGGCGACGGTCGAGACCAGCAGCGGGAACCAGCACAGTTGCAGGGCGAAGAGGAACTGGCCGATGAACTCCTCGCCGTAGGGGTAAGGAGGCCGCACCGCGGAGACGATCGTGCGGGCGGTGAGGAGCATCATCTCCCCCACCTGTTCGAACACAGACTTTGCGGGCAGGAATGCCCTGTTGACCGCGGATCCGACCATTCGCTCCTCCAACGAGGCGCGCCACCCACTGCGGCGCCCCTCTCGCTGGTCGGATACTAGGGGATGGGTCAGCGCCTTCCATTAGCCCAGTGTTGAGATCCGGCTAACCCTCGGGCCCAGCCCGAAAAGGCGGCGGAAGCGGGGAATCTCCATGGTATGTTCGGCCCGCTTTGCGGGGGACCGGACGACATTCCCGGCGCACCCGTCGCCGTTCCATCGCGTCCGGGTCAGCGCTGGTGGCGGTGGCGGCGCTGCTGCTCGCCGGTTGCGGCGAATCTTCCTCGGACTCCAACGAGGCCGCCGGCACCTACCGGGTGAAGGTGACCGAAGCGAGCTTCCCGACCGAGCAGCGGCTCGGGCAGACCTCGCTGCTGCAGCTCGGCATCCGCAACAGCGGCAAGAAGACGCTGCCGGCGCTGACGGTGACGGTGACGATCGCCGGCAAGGCCGGCGCCGGCTCCTCCCTGCCTTTCGCGATCCACGATCCGACCGCCGGCCTCGCCCAGTCCGAACGCCCGGTTTGGGTCCTCGCCCAGACCTATCCCCGCCTGGCCGGATCCTCGCAACCGGGGGGCGCCACCACCTCGAACCGCAAGACCTTTGCCTTCGGGCCGCTGAAGCCGGGCGAAACGACCTCGGCGGTGTGGAAGCTGAGCGCGGTGCGCGCCGGCAAGTACACGCTGCTCTACCGGGTCGGCGCCGGTCTCGGCGACGAAGTCAAGGCGGTGACCGGCAAGGGCGTCGCCCCCGGCGGCTCCTTCGTCGCCGAGATCACCAGCGAACTGCCCGAAACCGAAGTCCTGGACAACGGAGAAGTGGTCGAAATCAAGCGGGGCAAGCGCAGCAGCGAATAGCGACCGGCGGCCGCGGGTAGCGTTGGGCCGATGCGGTTGCGCCTGACCACAGCGCTCGTCCTCGCCCTTGCGCTCGCCCTCCCGGCGTGCGGCGCCGCAGAGCAGCGCGCGGATCACAAGCTGGAGCTGCAGAGGATCGGCAACTTCGACAGCCCGGTCGACGTCGCCGCCGCGCCCGGCTACCCACGGCTGGTCTTCGTCGTCGAACAAGCGGGCCGAGTCGCCGTCCTCCGCGGCGGCCATCGCCTGCCGCGACCGTTCCTCAACATCGACCCCCTGGTCAGCAACGACGGCGGCGAGCGCGGCTTGCTCTCGATTGCCTTCCCGCCCGACTATCGCCGCAGCGGCCGCTTCTACGTCTACCTCGTCGACAACGCGGGCAACATCCGGATCGACGAAATCCACCGTCGCAGCCCGATCCGCGCCGACCCGCGCTCGGCGCGCACCGTGATCCGCATCCCCCACCCCGTCAACGCCAACCACAACGGCGGCCAGATGCAGTTCCTCGGCAACCTCCTTTACTTCGGCACTGGCGACGGCGGCTCCGGCGGCGACCCGCCGAACAACGCCCAGAACAAGGAGGTGCTGCTCGGCAAGCTGCTGCGCATCGACCCGAGGCAGAACGGCGACCGGCCCTACACGATCCCCGCCTCCAACCCCTTCGTCGGCAAGCCCGGGCGCGACGAGATCTACAGCTACGGCCTGCGCAACCCGTTCCGCTTCTCCTTCGACAGGGTCAGCGGCGGCCGGCCCCGGCTCGCGATCGGCGACGTCGGCCAAAACCGATACGAGGAGGTCGACTACACGACGGTCGGCGCCGCCTCGGGGGCCAACTTCGGCTGGGACGCGTTCGAGGGCTTCCACCCCTACGAAGACGAAAACAGCGGCACGCCCGATCCCGGCGGCACGACCAAACCGATCTTCGCCTACTCCCACAGCCGCGGCGGCGGCAGCTGCTCGATCATCGGTGGCTACGTCGTTGCCGACCCGAAGCTGCGCTCGCTCTACCGGCGCTACGTCTACGCCGACCTCTGCGAGGGCCAGATCCGCAGTCTCGTACCCCACCTGAAACGAGCCGCCCACGACCACCGCATCGGCCTCCACGTCGACTCGCCCACCTCCTTCGGCGAAGACGACCATCACCATCTCTACGTCGCCTCTCTCGAAGGCCCGGTCTACCGCATCGTCGAACGCTGAGTTGCGGCCCGGTTCTGCCCGCGGATCGGCACACGCTGCGCGCATCTCGTTGAAACCTTCCGTCTACATTGCCAACATGGCAATCATGGCAAGGGAAGCGTGGACCGACGAGCGCCTCGACGACCTCAACGGGCGGGTCAGCGATGGCTTTCGCGAAGGGCGCGAGGAGATCCGTGCGGTTCGGGCCGAGATGCAGGGGTTACGGGGCGAGATGCAGGGGCTGCGGGATGAGATCCAGGACCTGCGCTCTGAAATGAACGCCAAGTTCGACGCCCTCGATGCCAAGTTCGATTCCAAGTTCGACGCACTCAACGCGCGCTTCGACGCGATGCAGCGGCTGATGATCTCCGCCCTGCTGATCCTCGTTCTCGGATTCATCGTCGACAAGGTGGTCTGAGGCTCCGGCTCCGGCTACTCTTGGCTGAGCAGCCAAAGCGGCTGAAGGGCGACGAAGGGAGCATCCGGTGGAGAGCGGCACGGCAGCGAGGACCGAGACCGAGACGACGGCGAGCGGCAACGGCGCGCCCCCGGCGGCGGAGACGATCGCCGTTCGCAACCCGGCGACCGGGGAGACGATCGAGCAGGTGCCGATCAGCTCGCCAGCCGAGGTCGCCGCCACGGTCGCCCGCGTCCGCGCCAACCAGGCCGACTGGGAGGCGATGGGAATCGAGGGCCGCTACTACTGGCTCGGCAAGCTGCGCGACTGGATCTTCGACAACCAGGAGCGGATCCTCGACACGATGCAGCGCGAGACCGGCAAGGTCCGCGCCGACGCCGCCAACGAGCCCGTCTACCTCGCCTCGATCATCAACTTCTACGGCGCCAAGGCGGCTAAGTTCATCGGCGAGGAGGCGGTCCGCGCCCACTCGCCGCTGCTCGCCTCGAAGAGGCTGCGCGTCCAGTACCGGCCGCATCCTGTGGTCGGCATCATCAGCCCCTGGAACTTCCCCCTGATCCTCTCGCTCGGCGACGCCGTCCCCGCCCTGCAGGCCGGCGCCGCGGTCGTCGTCAAGCCCTCCGAGTTCACCCCGCTCGGCCTCGCCGAGCTGGTCGAAGCCTGGAAGCACGAGATCGGCGCACCCGACGTCTTCGACTGCGTGCAGGGAATCGGCGAGACCGGCGGCGCCCTCGTCGACGAGGCCGACTTCGTCCAGTTCACCGGCTCCGACCGGACCGGCCGCAAAGTGATGGCGCGCGCTGCGCAGACGCTGACCCCCGTCAGCCTCGAGCTCGGCGGCAAGGACGCGATGATCGTCCTCGCCGACGCCGACCTCGACCGCGCCGCCAACGCCGCGGCCTGGGGCGGGATGATGAACAGCGGCCAGATCTGCATGTCGGTCGAGCGGATCTACGTCGAGGAGCCGGCCTACGACGAGTTCGTCGCCAAGCTCACGACCGAAGTCGGCAAGCTGCGCCAGGGTCCCGACCGCAGCGGCCACGACGCCGACGTCGGCGCGATGACCTCGCCCAACCAGATCGGGATCGTCGAGGACCACGTCGACGACGCGCTCGGCGCTGGCGCCCGGGCGCTGACCGGCGGCAAGCGGGGCCCTGGCCCGGGCGACTACTTCGAGCCGACGGTGCTGGTCGACGTCGACCACTCGATGAAGGTGATGCGCGACGAGACCTTCGGCCCGGTCGTCGGGGTGATGAAGGTGCGCGACGCCGAGGAGGCCCTGCGCCTCGCCAACGACAGCCGCTACGGCCTCTCCGGCTCGGTCTTCGGCGAGAAGGAGCGGGCCGAGCAGGTCGCCCGCCGGGTCGAGTGCGGCGCCGTCAACGTCAACGACGTGCTAGTCAACTACTTCGCCTCCGACGTGCCGATGGGCGGCTGGAAGGAGTCGGGGATCGGCTACCGCCACGGCGAACCGGGGATCAAGAAGTACTGCCGCACCGAGTCGGTCGTGATCACCCGCTTCGCGGCCAAGCGCGAGCCGACCTGGTACCCCTACACGAAGGGCCGTCGTGGGATGGTGAGCCGCATCGCCCAGGCAGTCAACGCGCGAGGGCTGAAGCGGCGGTTGGGGTTGCGGGGGTAGGGGTTTTGCGTGGAGGGGTGGGGTGACCCCCTTCACTTGCCTACCTACGTGAATCGGCTGCCGCCTTCCGAGTTGCGCGCTCTGGCGTAGCGGCACAAAACGTTCAGGGGGTCACCCCACCCCTCCTCCCGAAACCCGGCAAGCGCCACAACGTCGGCAGCTTTCGTTGTCGCGTAGCTCCCCAGGGACGAAGCGCCCCGTCTCACGCTGAGCTTCAGAGAAGGGAGGCGACCATCTCTCGTGGAGCTTCCGAGGGACGGGAGCTTTCGCTGGGGACGGTCGGCGCCGCTCGAGTGCGCTTCCGAGCTGTGGCCATGGCTTCGTGGGGGCAGTCGGGGTGACCCTCTGACGAAAGCTCCAGTGCGGCCGTTTGAACCCTCGCCCCGGCTTCAGCTGCGCGACGGTTTTCGGCAGAGGGTCACCCCGACTGCCCTCGCCAAACCTGAAACCCAAGCCCCCTCGGTAGCCTCTCTAGATCTATGCCTGAGCGTGACTACATAGCGGCAGTTCGTGACCACGTCGTCGTCTTCGACGGCGGCATGGGCGCGACGCTGGAGATGTTCGACCTCACCCAGGAGGACTACGGCGGCCTGCTCGGCAAATGCCACGAGGCGCTGGTGCTCAACCGCCCGGACGTGATCGAGGGCGTCCACGCCTCGATGCTCGAGGCCGGCGCCGAGGTGGTCGAGACCGACACCTTCCAGGGCTCGCGGCTGAAGCTCGACGAGTGGGGGCTCGGCGAGCACACGCTCGAGATCAACACCAAGGCCGCCGAAATCGCCCGCAGGGCGGCCGGCGAGGAGCGCTTCGTCGCCGGCTCGATCGGTCCGACCGGATTCCTCCCCGCCTCGACCGACCCGACCCTCGGCGACATCTCCTTCGGCCGCCTGGTCGAGGTCTTCGCCGAGCAGGCCCGCGGCCTGGTCGAGGGCGGCGCCGACCTGATCATCATCGAGACCGCACAGGACATCCTCGAGGTCAAGGCGGCGATCTTCGGCGCCCGCGAGGCCTTCGCCCTGACTGGCCGCAAACTGCCGCTGCAGATCAGCGTCTCACTCCTCCCCAACGGCGGCAAGATGCTGCTCGGCACCGACGTCCAGTCGGTGCTGACGACGCTGACCGCGCTCGACGTCGACGTCGTCGGCCTCAACTGCTCGACCGGTCCCGAGGACATGCGCGACGCGATCCGCTTCCTCGGCGAGGCGAGTCCGCTGCCGGTCCACTGCATCCCCAACGCTGGCCTGCCGCTGCAGGGACCCGACGGCGAGACGATCTTCCCCGAAGAGCCCGAGCCGCTGGCGGCGACGCTGGGCGAGTTCGTCGAACGCTACGGCGTCGGCATCGTCGGCGGCTGCTGCGGGACCACCCCCGAGCACATCGCCGCGATCCGCGCCCAGGTCGACGGCCGCACCCCGGCCCCACGCCCGGCCGCCGGCCCGATCGAGGTCTCCTCGATGATGACCTCGACCGGTCTGGTGCAGGAGCCGCGGCCGACCCTGGTCGGCGAGCGGGTCAACTCGCAGGGCTCGAAAAAAGCCAAGGAAATGCTGCTGGCCGACGACTACGACGGCCTCGTCACCGTCGCCGAAGACCAGGTCGAGGGCGGCGCCCACGTGCTCGACGTCTGCGTCGCGCTGACCGAGCGCCAGGACGAGGACGAGCAGATGAAAGCGGTGGTGAAGCGGATCTCGCTGACCCAGCCGGCGCCGATCCAGGTCGACTCGACCGAACCGGAGGTGATCAAGGCCGCGCTCGAGCAGATCCCGGGCCGGGCGATCGTCAACTCGATCAACCTCGAGGCCGGCCGCGATAAGGCCGACGTCGTCGTGCCGCTGGCCAAGGCCCACGGGGCGGCGCTGATCGCGCTGACGATCGACGAGGTCGGGATGGCGAAGACGGCGGAGCGCAAGGTCGAGATCGCCAGGCGGCTGAAGGAAATTGCCTGCGACGAGCACGGGCTCGACCCTGAGGCGCTGATCTTCGACGCACTCACCTTCACCCTCACGACCGGCGACGAGGAGTGGAAGCCCTCGGCGGTGGAGACGATCGAGGGGATCCGCCGGATCAAGGCCGAGATCCCCGGGGTCAAGACCTCGCTCGGCGTCTCCAACGTCTCCTTCGGCGTCTCGCCCCGGCCGCGCGCGGTGCTCAACTCGGTCTTCCTCCACCACTGCGTCGAGGCCGGGCTCGACCTGGCGATGGTCAACCCGAACCACATCACCCCCTACTCCGAGATCCCCGACTCCGAGCGCGAGCTGACCGACGACCTCGTCTTCAACCGCCGGCCGGACGCGCTGGAGCGCTTCATCTCCTACTTCGAGTCCAAGGGCGAGGAGGCCGAGAGCGAGGCCGCAGACCCGACCGAGGGCATGGAGCCCGAGGAGGCGCTGCACTGGCACATCCTGCGCCGCAAGAAGGACGGGGTCGAGGCCTGGATCGACCGCTCGGTGGAGAAGATCGGCGCCGTCCCGACCCTGAACGAGGTGCTGCTGCCAGCGATGAAGGAGGTCGGCGACAAGTTCGGCGCCGGCGAACTGATCCTCCCCTTCGTCCTGCAGTCGGCGGAAGTGATGAAGCGCGCCGTCGCCCAGCTCGAAAACTACCTCGACCGGATCGAGGGCCACACCAAGGGCAAGGTCGTGATCGCGACCGTGTTCGGCGACGTGCACGACATCGGCAAGTCGCTCGTCAACACGATCCTCACCAACAACGGCTACACCGTGATCGATCTCGGCAAGCAGGTCCCCGTCGACGCGATCATCGAAGCGGCGGTGGAGAACGAGGCGGACGCGATCGGGCTCTCGGCGCTGCTGGTGTCGACCTCGAAGCAGATGCCGACCTGCGTCGCCGAGCTGCACCAGCGCGGGCTCGGCTTCCCGGTGCTGATCGGCGGCGCTGCGATCAACCGCGACTTCGGTCGCCGCACGCTCTATCCGAAGGGCCGCGAGTCGGATGAGATCTACGAGCCCGGCGTCTTCTACTGCAAGGACGCCTTCCAGGGCCTCGACACGATGGACGCCCTGGTCGACGCCGAGGCGCGGGCGGCGCTGGTCGAGAGGATCCGGGCGGAGGCCAAGCAGCTGCGCGAGAAGCCGGTGGTCGAGGACGACGCGCCGCCGACCACCGACGCCAGCGTTCGCTCCGCGGCGCGCACCGACGTGCTGATCCCGAGCCCGCCCTACTGGGGCGCACGCGACGTCGAGGTCGAGTTCGACCGCGATCCCGCCAACGACGACGTCTACCCCTATCTCGACCGCCATGTGCTCTTCAAGCTGCACTGGGGCGGCAAAGGCATCAAGGGAGAGGCCTGGCGAGCCCTGGTCGAAGGTGATGGCGAGGACGAGGGCTTCGCCCCGCGCCTGGAGCGGATGTGGCGCCAGCAGGACTACCTGCACCCGCGGGCACGGCTCGGCTACTTCCCCTGCAACGCCGACGGCAACGAGCTAGTCGTCTTCGACCCCGAGGACCCCGAGCGCGAGCTCGAGCGCCTCGTCTTCCCGCGCCAGCCCCGCCACGACCGCATCTGCCTGACCGACTTCTACCGGCCGCTCGATTCCGGTGAGCGCGACGTCGTCGCCCTGCAGGGCGTCACGGTCGGCCCCGAGGTGACCGAGCTGATCGAGCGTCTGGAGGCCGACGGCGAGTTCGCCGAGCAGCTCTACGTCCACGGCCTCGGCGTGCAGGCGGCCGAGGGCCTGGCCGAGTGGCTGCACTCCCAGGTCCGGCGCGGCCTCGGGATCGGCCTCGACCAGGGTCGCCGCTACTCCTGGGGCTACCCCGCCTGCCCCGACCAGTCCGAGCACGCCAAGGTCTGGCGCCTGCTCGACCTCGAGCGGATCGGGATGACCCTCTCCGACGGCTTTGCCGTGATGCCCGAGCAGTCGACGGTGGCGATCGTCGCCCACCACCCGCAGGCGGTCTACTTCGGCATGAAGTCCGGCTTCATCCCCGCCGACCCCGTGCCCGACGAGCTGATCGCCGGCACCGAGCGCGGCGGCGACCTGCCGCCGGAGGCCGAGCCCGACGAGGAGTCGCCGGCCCCCGCTCAGTACACGGCTGGGTGAAGCGCCGGCCGCTGCCAGACGCGGCCCGCATAAGCCAGCTCGAAGCCCGCACGGCAGAGGTTGCGGCCGGCGCTGGAGAGGTTGTCGGGGTCGCAGCCCAGCAGCTCGACGACCGCGGTGCGACAGCCGTTGGCGGCGGCGTCGATCAGTCGCCGCCGCAGCAGCGCCAGGTGGCAGCCGTGCCCGCGGGCCCGCTCGACGGTATTGCCCGGGCCGAGCTGGACGACGTCGCCGTCCAGCATCATCGAAGCGGTCGAGACGACCAGCTCCCCCGCGGCCAGCGCTGCCGTGTAGCAGCGCCAGTCCCGCTGCTGGGGGAGCGAGAAGAAGAGCGTGCCCGCCGGCGCCGGCAGGTTCATCGCCTCGGCGATGATCGCGCTCAGCGCTTCGCCGTCGATCTCCTCGCCGCCAAGCTGGTAGATCGCAATCCCGTGGTCGACCTCGAACTCGGGCGGCGAGAGGTCGCGGATGAACTTGAGCCATCCCGTGGCCTGTTCGTAGCCGCGGGCGCCGAGCCAGGCGTGGGCAGCCCCGGCACCGGGCCGCGCCTCGGAAACCGGCACGCAGAAATGAACTTCACGCTGCCGCATCCATTCGATCGCCGCCGCGAGATGGCCGTCCTCGATCGCGCCCGGCTCGGCGGCGCCCTGGATCTGGTTGAGGTCGAGGATCTCGGGCAGGTCGCCGAAGGCGGTCGCCTGGACCGGGCCGAAGCGCTCGACTTCGACCCCGGATTCCGAAACCGCCTCGGGAACGACCGACGTCCACATCTCGCGCCGAAACCGCTGCGAGACCATCTCGAGCCTGGCCGAATCGAACTCCATGTCGCGCCCCCCAACAGGTTGCCGTTCAAGCCTCCCGTACCGATAAGACTTTAGGGAAGTCCCTGATTATTGCCAAGAGCGTTTCGTCTGGGAAGGACGCTTGGGCATCCCCGGCGAGAAGGCGGGCTGGCGCCGGCTGGATGGATTCAGCGCCAGCCCAAGACCTCCTCGTAGCCAGGAGTGCCGGCCTGGGAATGGTGGCGGCACGCCTCACGACAATCGTAGTTCAATACACGAGAGTTTTTTATATATCAGACAGTATTAATGCTCAAGCAACGTTCTCGCGGCGCGATTCCCCACTCCGCGAGCGCGGCATCGGCTCGAGTCGGACCGGCGCCGTCGACAGCGCCTGAACCCGCAGGTCGCTCCAGGTCAGGCCCTCCCGGACCAGCGCCGGCAGGCCGAGGGCGACGGCGGTCGCAATCTCGACCGCCTGCAGGATCACGCCGTAGGCGAGCGCGTCGGCGGTACTGACGCCGAAGCCGGTGTGGAGGACGCTGATCACCGCGAGCTGGAAGACGCCGATGTTCGAGGGCGTCGCCGGGACGACGGCGGTGACGTTGACGGCGAAGAGAACGGCGGCGGCGGCACCGATCCCGGCCTTGCCGTCGAGCCCGAGCGCGTAGAGCAACGCCCAGCAGGCGGAGAGCTGGATCGCCCAGGCGAGGAGCTGCGCGGAGGCGGCGAGCGCGCCGCGGCGCGGGTTGCGAAAGACCGCGAGGCCGGCGCGGACCTGAACCAGGGCACGGTGCACGGCGGCACCGATTCGCGCCAAGCGCCCGTCGCCGTTGCGGCGCATCACGAGCGGCGCCAGAAGGACGACCAGGAGGATGATCAGCGGCACCAGACTGAAGAGGAAGAGCTGCTTGGTGCCGGAGTGGAAGAGCGGCGTGGTCGAGACGATGATCACGCCAAGCAGGACCAGCGCGACGAGGTTCAGCATCGTTTGCGAGACCAGGGTGCCGAGGATGACCGGGAAGGTCTCGCGCATGCGGCCGGTGCGACGGGCCAGGGTCAGGGCGCGCGCCGGCTCGCCGAGGCGCGCCGGCAGGGTTGCCGACATCAGCACCCCGACCATCGTCGCCGAGGTGACGTCACGGCGGCGAACGGGCCGGTTGGGCAGCGCCGCGCGCACGATCCAGTACCAGGAAGCGGCACGGAAGAAGAGTGAGATCGCCATCAGCGCGCAGGCGACGACGACGAGGGTGAAGTCCGAGCGGACGATGCTTTCGACGACCTTGTCGACGCCGATCTTTTCCGCCGCCAGAAGGGAGAGCCCAACACCGAGGACGCCGGCGACGCCAAGGCCGACGCGGCGGGCGACGCGGCGCCCTCGCTTGCCGTCGCGGGCCAGCGGCGGATCGAGCGAGGGGAGCTTTTCCGCCGGCCGCCGGGGGCCGCCGTCGGCCGGGCGCAGCCCGGCCCAATGGGCGATCCGCTCACCGCTGCCGGCCGGCTGCGGCACCGCCATCGCTCGCTCGTAGACCTCGGTGACTTCGTCGGCGACGCGCGGCCAGGCGTAGCGCTGGGCGCTCTTGCGGGCGGCCTCCCCCATCGCCGCCAGGCGCTGGGGCTCGTGGTGGATCCGCTGCAGCTCCTCGGCCAGTCGCTGCGGGTCGCCGGGCGGAACCAGGATCCCGTCGACGCCGTCGCTGACGACGTCGCTGTAGCCGGCGATCTCGGAGGCGATCACGGGCGTCCCGGCAGCGAACGCCTCGGTCAGGACCATGCCGAAGCTCTCGCCCGAGAGGGAGGGGGCGCAGAGCACGTCGGCCTCGTGCAACTGGCGCCAGAGCTCGGCCCCGGCGACCCGCCCTTCGACGTCGATCGACTCGATCAGCTCGGGGTCGGCGAGGTAGCGCAGGACGTCCTCGCGCTCGGCGCCGATCACGGTCAGGCGGCTGGGGACGTGCTCGACCAAGGCCCCGAAGGCCGTCAGCAGGATCGGCAGGCCCTTGCGCTCCTCAGGGCGACCGACGAAGAGGATGCGCAGCTCCTCGCCCGGCGCGCGCGGCGTTGTCGGCGGCGCCTCGACGTCGACGCCGTTGGGGATGATCGTGTAGTCGCCGCCGTACCAGCGGCGGCCGGTCCAGGCGGCTGCCTGGGAGACCGCGATCCGGGCCGAGAGGCGATTGAAGAGACGGCGCGCGCCGACCGCAGTGGCGATGTAGTTGGGGATCGGCTTGGTCGCGTAGGTGTGGAAGGTGCCGACGACCGGCGTCCGCCCCGCTCCCAGGGTCGCGTTCCAGCCGACCAGCGGCACCAGCGGCTCGTGCACGTGGAGCACGTCGAACTCGCCAGCCCGTACTGCCCGGCGGGGCGCGACTACGCCGCCCGCCGGGAAGGGCGCGAGGTTGGAGATCGCGCCGTTGGCGCCAAACGCGGCCGTGCGCCCGAGTGGGGTCACGTAGTCGGCAAGCTGACGCGGTTCGGCGGCCGTCCGGTGCAGGACTCGGCTGACCCGCCCAGGCGGGTCATAGGGAGCGAGAACGCGGACGTCATGACCGCGACCGAGGAACTCCTCGGCCAGAGCCTCGACGTGCTGGTTCACACCGCCCCGATAAGACCAGGAATATGGCGTGACGAGACCGATGCGCACGAACTCCAAAGGGTAAGGCATCGCCCGGTCCTAGTTAGTGACCAGGCGCACGATGCAGACGCACGTTTAGGCGTTGCTTGCGGATTCGCTCCAGGCGTAGCCGACGAATACCAGCAAATACGCGGCGCCGATCACCAGCAGGAGCGCGCCGGAGTCGTTGGCGAGGGTGCCGATCGCGGTGGCCGCGACCGCCCCGAGCAGGCCAGCGCGGACTGCGGGAAATCCCCTCAGCCACGCTTGCAACAGCTCGCGGCGCCAAATCGCGAGCGCGGCGAACGCAACGACGAGCGGCAGGAGATAGAGCAGGACCGGGCGCCCGAAGCTGTGGACCGAGAGCTGCAGGCGGCGCTGGGCGACGTCGCCGAGCGCACCGAGCCCACCGGCGTCGAGGACCGAGCGGGTGAGATGCGCGTTGGCGCCCGAGACGAGGTCGATCAGCACCAGTAAGGCGAGGACGGCGAAGGGCAAGGCGATCGCGAGCAGCAGGCCGCGGCGGCCGCGCCCGGCGGTGACGGCGGCAGCGACGGCGGCGCCGACCGGGAAGACGATCGCCGCCCCGACGTCGGCGCCGAAGCGGCCGGCGGCGAAGACGATCGCGCAACAGAGGCCGATCGCGAGGAAGGCGACTGCGCGCCGCGAGGGCGACAGGGCGGGCCGAAAGCCAGCGAGACCGGCACCGGTGCCGGCGACCACGAGCACGCCGAGCAGCGCCTCGAGCTCGTTGCCGATTCCGTAGAAGCGGACGCCGAGGCCCGGGTTGGGCCCGAGCAGCGAGAGCGCCGTCAGCGGCGAGCCGACGATCACGTCGACCGCGTAGGCGAGGACCGTGAGCGCAGCGGCGGCGGCCAGCGCCCGGTAGCCGCGCAGCAGTGCCAGCGTCAGTGCCGCCAGCACCGGAGCGCCGGCAGCGACCAGGATCGCTTCCGCGCTCTCGCTCGGTTCCAGCGCCGCTCCCAGGAGCAGGACCAGCGGCAGGTAGACGACGGCGAGGCCGACGAGGCGAACGCCAGGACGAGCGAGCGCGCCGCGGCTGAGCAGCGCGGCGAGGCCAAGCAATCCCAGCCAGATCAGCAGGCTGTAGCCGATCACCGGCCCGCGCCGCTGCGAGATCACGTCCATCCGCGCCCCGAGCGTTTCGATCGCGGCGGGGTCGACGGAGCCCTCACTGCGGATCGGCTGGCCGGACATTTCGGAGGGGACGTCGATGCCGAAGCGATCGAGGATCGTCGGCGCGACGTCGGTCGAGAGCACGTAACCGTTGGTGCGGGTGCTGTCGGAGGTGAGGTCGCCGTCGAAGCCGCGGCCTGCGATCCCGATCGGCAGCGGATCGTCGTCGCGCCCGGTCGGCCGGGCGATCGCGATCAGGAGTTCGCCCGGCCTCAGCTCATCGGCCAGTTTCGCCGCGAGAGCCAACGATCCCGGTTCGGCCCAAAAACTGCCGCGGTTCCCTCCCCCGAACCCGCCGCCCGGTCCGGCGCCGAAGGCGCACGACCATGGGCCCAGGGAGAAGAACTGGACCCCGTTGCCTCGCAAGGTCGAGAACAGCAACGCTGGGACGATTTCCGCTGGAGCTGATTCCGCTCGCTTCCTCACTTCCCGTTCCCAGCGGTAGCAATTGCGATAGAGAGAGGGCAAGGGCTCGTCGTAGAGCGAGTCGAAGACGCGGTTGCCCTGACCGACGTCGAGGTAGGTCTGCTGCGCGGGCACGGTCCCCAGCCCGGCGCTCATCAGCCCGGGCGAGAACCCTGCCTTGGCCAGTTCGGCGACGCTGACCGAGCTCGGCAGCCAGGCGATCGTTACCCGCGGCGGTTCGCGTCGGGCGGCTGCGGCCACACCACCGAAGCCAGGCGCAATCCCGGCCACAGCCACAAGCAAGCCGAGCGCTATCGTGGCCCCGATGGCAGACCGCACTTTCGCGAAATTCAGTTTCTTCAAGGTGGATCCTGCCTGGCGTCGTCGCGACGCCGAGCTGCGGGCCGCCGACAAGCAGGAGTTCCTCGCTGCCTGCGAGGACTTCGGCGTCGACCGCTCGCTGCGCGCCTACTCAACCATAGGAACGCGGGGCGACGTCGACCTCGTCCTGCTCAGCCAGAGCCCGAACCTGGCCGACATCCACACCTTCCACGTCGTTCTCGGCCAGAGCGGACTGGCCAAATGGGCGGAGACGCCGTACTCGTTCCTCTCGATGACGAAACCCTCGCCCTACTCCGAGGAGGGGGCGCGGCCGGAGATCTGCACCTCCGAGCGCAAGTACCTCTTCCTCTACCCGATGGTCAAGCAGCGGCGCTGGTATGGGCTGCCGCCCGAGGAGCGCGGCCGGATCATGAAAAGTCACATCGAGGTCGGCCGCCGCTACCCCGAGATCACGATCAACACGACCTACTCCTACGGGATCGACGACCAGGAGTTCGTCGTCTGCTTCGAGGGCGACGACCCGGGCATGTTCCTCGAACTCGTCAACGAGCTGCGCCCGACCGAGTCGAGCGAGTACACCGAGCTGGAGACGCCGATCTTCACCTGCGTCGCGATGTCGGTGGCGAAGGCGCTCGACGCGCTCGACGGCACCCCGAGCGCGGTGCCCGCCGCAGCCCCCTCGCTCGGCTGAGCGACGCGACTTCCCTATTCTTTCGCGCTCGCCAGAACCGCCAGCAGGAGACGCCATGAGCAACGTCGGTAGCCCAGACAACCCACTTCGAGTCGCCATCGTCGGCGCCGGACCGTCCGGCTTCTACGCCGCCGAGCACATCCTCAAAGACGGCGACCTGCACGCCCAGGTCGACCTCTTCGACCGCCTGCCGACTCCCTACGGGCTGGTCCGCGGCGGCGTCGCTCCCGACCACCCGAAGATCAAGTCGGTGACTCGGGTCTACGAGAAAACCGCCGCCCGCGAGGGCTTCCGCTTCTTCGGCAACGTCAAGATCGGCCACGACGTCGAGGTCGAAGACCTCGAGCGGCTCTACCACGCGATCGTCTTCACGGTCGGCTGCGAGACCGACCGCGCCCTCGGCGTCCCCGGCGAGGACCTGCCCGGCAGCTACGCCGCGACCGCCTTCGTCGGCTGGTACAACGCCCACCCCGACTACGCCGACCACGACTTCGATCTCTCGGCCGAACGCGCGGTCGTGATCGGCAACGGCAACGTCGCGATGGACGTCGCCCGGATGCTGGCGCTGACCGACCACGAGCTGCGCCAGACCGACACCGCCGACCACGCGATCAAGCTGCTCGACCGCAAGGGGATCCGCGAGATCGTCGTCCTCGGCCGCCGCGGGCCGGCCCAGGCCGCCTTCACCAACCCGGAGATCAAGGAGCTGGGCGAGATGGAGGACGCCGACGTCGTCGTCGACCCAGCGGACATGGAGCTCGACCCGGCCAGCGCCGCCTTCCTCGCCTCCGAGGAGGCCGACAAGACCACCCGGGTCAACGTCGAGACCCTGCAGGAGTTCTCCGAGCGAGCGCCGGAGGGCAAGAAGCAGCGGATCGTGCTCCGCTTCCTCGCCTCGCCGATCGAGATCAAGGGCGAGGGCAGGGTCGAATCGATCGTCGTCGGCCGCAACGAGCTGGTCGAGGAGAACGGCAGCCTGCGCGCCAAAGACAGCGGCGAGCGCGAAGAGCTCGAGTGCGGCCTCGTCCTGCGCTCGGTCGGCTACACCGGGATCCCGATCGAGGGGGTTCCCTTCGACGAGAAGCGGGGCCTGATCCTCAACGAGGGCGGTCGCGTCCTCGACTCCCACGACGCCGGCCACAAGGTCGGCCACTACACCGCGGGCTGGATCAAGCGCGGCCCCTCGGGGGTGATCGGGACCAACAAGAAAGATGCCCTGGAGACGGTCGGGCACCTGCTCGCCGACGTCGAGACGGGCACCCTGCTGGCACCAGAGGACCCCTCGCCGACGGCGATCGAGGACATGCTGCGCGAGCGCGGCGTGCGCTATGTCAGCTTCGAGGACTGGCAGGCGATCGACCAGGCCGAGGTCGGCCGCGGCGAGCCGCACGGCCGGCCGCGGGTCAAGTTCGTCAAGGTCGAGGAGATGCTCGGCACCCTCGGCGAGAAGCTGCCGGGCTGAGGCGAGGCTGTGCCGGTAGACCTTGCAGAGCTGAAGGCGATGATCGAGGCGGCGCTGCCCGGCGCCGCGGTCGAGGTCACCGACGAAGACGGCGGCGGCCAGCACCTGCTGGCGGTCGTCTCCGCGCCCCAGTTCGAGGGCCTCTCGCGAATCGACCAGCACCGGCTGGTCAAGGCCGCGGTCAAACCGCGCTTCGACGACGGCACGGTCCACGCCCTCTCGGTCAGGACCAGCGTCCCGAGCTAACAGAGGCCGGCGCGCGATTGTCTTGGACAGGGGAGCGCGCCGGCCTCCTACGCGACAGCTCGCTGAAAAAACCCGCCGCGCAGACAAAAAGTTACACTCTCGTGCGCCGGTTGTGTAGGTAGTCGACGAGGCCGGCGAACCGGCCTCGCTACGATGCCTGCCATGGCCGACCCAGAGCTGAAGTCCAAAGTCGAAGAGCTGATCGCAGCCAACCCGGTGCTGCTGTTCATGAAAGGCACCCCGGACATGCCCCGCTGCGGCTTCTCGATGCGCGTGGTCCAGGTGCTCGACCAGATCGACGTCGAGTACGGCGCGATCGACGTCCTCCCCGCGCTGCAGCCGCTGCGCGAAGTGACCGCCGAGATCGCCGACTGGCAGACCTTTCCCCAGCTCTACGTCAACGGCGAGCTGCTCGGCGGCGCCGACATCGTCGAGGAGATGTTCGAGTCCGGCGAGCTGGCCGAAGCCCTCGGCGTCGAGCAACCGGCCGAGGCCGCGGTGCCCGCAGCCGCGCCTCCGGCGCAGTCGCCACCTTTGCAGATCGAATAGTCCAGCCGGGGCGGCTAGACGGCAGCTGATGCCGCGGCGTCGTCTTTCACTTGGAAAGACGAACCGCAGCCGCATGCGGCGACGACGTTCGGGTTGTTGACCTGGAACCCGGCGCCCTGGAGGCCTTCGACGTAGTCGACCTCGGAGCCGAACACGAACTGCATGCTGACCTTGTCGACGATGACGGCGACGCCGTCGACCTCGAAGACGTGGTCGTCGTCCTTCGGCTTGTCGAACGCGAGCGCGTACTGGAAGCCGGAGCAGCCGCCGCCGCGAACGGCGACTCGCAGCGCCTGACCGGCGCCTTCCTCCTGACCCGAGAGCAGCTCACCGATCTTGCCGGCGGCCTTGTCGGTCAGGGTGATTGCGGCTTGGGGCGTATCACTCACTTCACAAAGTGTAGCGGGCCACAGGCGTCAGCTTCGCGGCCGCGGCATAGAATCGAGCTCTTGAACGCGAGCGCCGAGACCGCCGTCGTCTGCGACAGCACCTGCTACCTCCCCGCCTCGCTGGTCGAGGAGCGGGGGATCGAGGTGATCAGTCTCTACGTCTCGGTCGACGGCCAGCAGGAACGGGAGACCGAGATCGCCGACTACGGCGCCTTCTTCGAGCGCCTGCGTGCTTCCGAGAGCGGCGCAACGACCTCGCAGCCCTCGATCGGCGACTTCATCTCCGTCTACGAGCCCCTGCTCGAGGCGGACAAGGAGGTCGTCTCGATCCACATCTCGGCCGGCATCTCCGGCACCTTCGAGGCCGCCAACCAGGCACGCGAGCGGTTGGTCGAGGAAGGCAAGGGCGGCGAGCGGATCCGGGTCATGGACTCGCGCTCGGCGGCCGGCGGTATGGGCCTTTGCGCGCTCGGCGCCTCCGCCGTCGCGCTGCAGGGCGGCGACGCCGAAGCGGCGGTGGCCCGCGCCGAGGAGGTGCGGGCGGCGCTGAAGATGTGGTTCGCGATCGACACCCTCGAGTACCTGCGCCGCGGCGGTCGCATCGGCGGTGCCCGGGCCTGGATCGGCAGCGCCCTGAAGATCAAGCCGATCCTCACGCTCGAAGAGGAGATCACCCCGGTCGAGCGGGTGCGGACCCGCGCTCGCTCGCTGGAGCGGCTGCGCGACTATGCCCGCCAGCGCCACGCCGACGGTGCCGACGGCTGGGTCGTCCAGCACATCCAGGACCAGGAGACGGCCGACGCCCTCGCCGCCGACTGCCACGAGATCTTCGGCGGCGAACCTGCCTTCACCTCGGAAATCGGCGCCGTCCTCGGCGCCCACGTCGGCCCCGGCCTGCTCGGCGTAGGCGGCGTCCCGACCGCGCTCATCTCGGTCTGACGCGCTGTTACTTGCGGCGCCGGAACATCAGGCGCACGCCGATCACGAATCCCACGGCGGCGGCGCCGATCATCAGCTCGCGTTTGTGGTCCTCGACCTGTTTGCGCCAGTCAGTCAGTTCGGTGACGCGGCCGCGCAGCGCTTCGACCGAGGTGCCGAGCTGCTGGCGCTGAAACTCGATGTCGCGGCGGATCTCAGCCGCTGACCGTCCCGGCCTGCCGGCCGTCGAGGGCGGCACCTGTTGCGGATCGGTGCTCATTTCGGCGCCTCCTTCGGCTGGGCTGCGGCCGGCTCGGCGTCGTCGCCGGCCAGCATCTCCTTCGTCAGTTTCGCCTCCTCGATCGCCTGCGCGGGCACCGGTGGCGAACCGGCCTTAACCGCTTTGTAGGCGATCAAGCCGGCCAGCGCCGCGATCAGCAGGAAGACGCCGGACTCGACCAGGAAGCCGGCCCAGGCGGTGTCGTCGAAGACCTCTTCGGCCAGCAGCCAGGCAATGCCCTCCATCGCCAGGATCAAAGCAAGGAAGGCGAAGGTGCCGGCGACGACGCCGACGACCGAGCCGCGCAGCAGCTTGGTCAGTTTTTCGGAGACCTCGGCCTTGGCCAGCTCGATCTCCTCGCGGATCAGGGTCGAGGCGCCTTCGGAGACGTCGAAGACGAGCTCGGCGACCGAGCGATGCTCGGGCGCGGGCTCGGCCGGCGGCACCGCGGGCGGCACCGGCGGCGTCGGACCGTTCTCGGGCGGGGGCGTCTGGCTCGGCTCGGGCATCGCTGTGGCTACTCCGGCGGGTCTTCGTCGAACAGCCGTCGGTAGAGGATCGCAGCCAGGCGCGCGGCGATCACGCTGGCGAGGGCGCCGGTGGCGGCCAGCATCCCGCTCCAGATCAATCTGCGGACGATCTCGTTATCCACGCGGCCCGACCATACCTATCGAGGGCCGAGACCGTCGCAAATCGTCGTCACCAGCAGGTCCTTTGCATCCTCGAAGCTGGTGTCGGAGGCGGGGATCACTTCGAAGATCCAGCCCGAGAGGAGCTGCTCGATCGCCCCGTAGAAAGCCATCGAGGCGAACAGCGGCGTCACGTCGCGGCGGAACTCGCCCGCCGCCTGGCCGTCGGCGACGATCTTCGCGATCGACTCGTAGGCGCGGCGGATCTCGGGCAGGTGGGTGCGGCCGAAGGAGTTGGCAGCGCGGGTGACCTCGACGATGATCACCTTCATCAGCTCCGGGTCGTGCCGGTAGGAGCCGACGATGAAGCCGGCGACCGCGGCGAGTCGTTCGCGGTGAGTGCCGCCGGCCTGGTCGGCCTCCTCGATCGCCGCCAGCAGCAGCGACCAGCGCTCGATGAAGAGTTCGTTGAGGACCTCGTCCTTGGAGCGGAAGTAGTGGTAGACGAGCCCGTAGGCGACCCCGGCCTCGTCGGCGATGTCGGAGACGCGGGTCGCGTGGAACCCCTGGCGAGCGAAGACGCGGACGGCGGCGTCGAGGATCTGGCGCCGCTTGTCGGGCGCTGCCGCCTTAGCGGCCACGACGGCCACCCGGTCGATTCGTAGAATTGCGCGCTCTCGCTGCTTCTCGCACCCTCAGGTCCTCACTGATTGACCAGTCAATCGGTTCCGGGGAGTATAGGGCCAGAGGGCAAATCCCCCTGGAAGCAACGGGCTACAAGCCCATCGCTCTGGCGACGATGCGATCCCAGGCTGGCGTTGGCACCAGGGGCCGGACGCGCGCTTGCAGCTTGGCGTCGATGCCGACCAGGTAGCGCGCCCGGGGCCGCTTCGCGGTCAGCGCCCGCTCGACGACCGCGGCCACCTTCTGCGGCGGAATCCCCCGTTCGGCCGTTTTCCGCACGGTCGCGCGGTAAGCCTCGATCGCCCGCCCGTAGAGCGCGTCGCGATGCGGCGAGCGGCCGCCGATCTCGTCGGCGGTGCGCTCGCCGCGGTCCCAAATCGGGGTGTCGATCGAACCCGGCTCGACGATCGAGACGCCGATCCCCCAGGGCCGCAGCTCCTGGCGGAAGACGTCGCCGACCGCCTCGACCCCGAACTTGGCCGCGTGGTAGGCGCCGGTCAGCGGGAAGGCGATGCGGCCGCCGATCGAGCTGATGAAGACGATCCGCCCGCGGCAGGGGCGGAGCTGCTCGAGCAGAGCCTGGGTGACCGCGACCTGGCCGGTGAGGTTGACCTCGACCTGACGCCGAAAGTCCTCGATCGGGATCGTCTCCAGCGGGCTGGGTACGGCGACGCCGGCGTTGTTGACGAGGCCGTGCAGGCCGTCGGCCTGGGCGGCGACCGACTCTGCCGCGGCGGCGATCTGGCCGGCGTCAGTGACGTCGAGGTGGACCGGCAGGAGCCGCTCGGAGCCGGCCTCGCGCAGGGCCGCGGCGTCCTCCTCGCGGCGCACGCCGGCGAAGACGCGCCAACCGGCGGCGTCGAGCCGCAGCGCGCTCGCGCGGCCGATCCCGGTCGACGCCCCCGTCACCAGCACGGATCTCACAGTGACCAGGCTACCCTTGAACGGTCGTGAACGATCTCCGCAGCGACGATGGGGAACGCAAGCAGGTGACCGTCCTGTTCGCCGACGTCAGCGGCTCGATGGACCTCGCCGAGCAGCAGGACCCCGAGGAGTGGCGCAAGATCATGCAGCGCTTCTTCTCGCTCCTGGCCGACGCCGTCACCCGCTTCGAGGGCACCGTCGACAAGTTCACCGGCGACGGGATCATGGCCGTCTTCGGGGCCCCGGTTGCACACGAGGACCACGCGCAGCGCGCCTGCTATGCGGCGCTGCAGATGCTCGACGACGTCTCCGAGTACGCGGCCGAGCTGCGGCGCGGGCCCGGGCTCAACTTCTCGACCCGGATCGGGATCAACTCCGGCGAGGTCGTCGCCGGCGCGATCGGCGCCGGCGCCGAGAGCGAGTACACGGCGATCGGCCACACCGTCGGGCTGGCGCAGCGGATGGAGGCGCTGGCCGAGCCCGGCAGGGCCTACGTCACCGAGCACACCGCCGAGCTGGCCCGCGGCTTTCTCGAGCTCGAGGACCTCGGCGAGTTCGAGATCAAGGGGGCCAGCCGGCCGATCGGGGTCTTCGAGCTGGCCGGCGTCGGCGGCGCTCGCTCGCGGCTCGACCTCTCGCGCGAACGCGGCTTCTCCCGTTTCGTCGGCCGCGACCGGGAGATCGCCGCGCTGGAGGAGGCGCTGTCCCTGGCGCAGTCCGGCGAGGGACGCGCGGTCGGGCTCGTCGCCGAACCCGGGGTCGGCAAGAGCCGCCTCAGCCACGAGTTCGTCCAGCGCTGCCGCGCGCAGGGAATCGAGGTCTTCGAGGCGCAGGCGCAGGCCCACGGCCAGCAGATCCCGTTGATGCCGGTGCTGCAGATGCTGCGCTCGTTCTTCGGCATCGGCGAGCGCGAGGCCGACCAGGCGGCGCGCGAGAAGATCGCCGGCCGGGCGCTGCTGCTCGACCCGTCCTTCGGCGAGGACCTGCCGCTGATGTTCGACTTCCTCGGCGTCCCCGACCCCGAGCGGCCGCTGCCGCAGATGAGCGCCGAGGCGCGCCAGCGGGCGCTGGGCACGATCGTCTGCCGCCTCGTCAACGCCCCGACCCGGCGCAAGACCCTGGTTCTGGTGATCGAGGACCTGCACTGGGTCGACGCCGCCAGCGACGCGATGCTGGCCGGGCTGGTCGACTCGATCGAAGGGACGAAGACCCTCGCCCTGGTCAATTACCGACCCGAATACGAGCCGTCCTGGGCGCGCTCGGCGCGCTACCGGGCGATCGAGCTGGCGCCGCTGGCACGCGCCGACACCGCCGAGCTGCTCCGCGACCTGGCCGGAGAGGACCCTTCGCTCGACGGCCTCGACGAGCCGATCCACGAGCGCACCCGGGGCAATCCCTTCTTCATCGAGGAGGTCGTCCGCGAGCTGGCCGAGTCCGGGCAGCTCGAGGGAGAGCGGGGCCGCTACCGCCTGGTGGCGCCGATCGAGGGCGCCCGGGTACCGGTCACGGTGCAGGCGATCCTCGCCGCCCGCATCGACCGCCTCGCGCCCGCCTCCAAGCAGCTCCTGCAGGCGGCTTCCGTGGTCGGCAAGGAGGTCAGCGCGCCGGCGCTCGGACTGACCGCGGGGCTCGCCCCCGAGCAGATCGACGCCGCCCTCTGCGACCTGATCGAGGCCGGCTTCCTCTACGACGCCGAGATCTACCCGCAACGGGTGCTCGCCTTCCGCCACCCGCTGACCCGCGAGGTCGCCTACGGCAGCCAGCTCGCCGACCGCCGGCGCGAGACGCACTCGGCGGCGGCGCGGGCAACGATCGAGCTCGAGCCCGGCCGCCTCGACGAGCTAGCCGGCCTCGTCGGCCACCACCTCGCCGAGGGCGGCGAGACACTGGAAGCGGCGCGCTGGTTCGCCCGTGCGGCGCACTGGGCCGGCCACAGCCAGCCACGCGACGCGCTGGCGCTGTGGCAGCGGGTGACCGAGCTGACCGACGGGCTCGAGGAGACCGACGAGACGGTGGCGCTGGCGCTGCTCTCGCGAATGCTGCAACTCGAATACGCCTGGCGGCTGGGAATGGACCCTGCCCAGGCAGAAGCGCTGGCGGCGGAGGCGACTGCGATCGCCGAGCGCCGTGGCGACGCCTCCTCGCTGGCCCTGCTGAAGTTGCTGACCGGGGCGCGACCGGGAGTCGCCGAGAACTCCGAGCAGTGGGTCGCCGCCGCGACCGAAGCGATCGAGCTGGCCGACGGGACCGGCGACCAGGCGCTGCGGATCGCGGTCCGCAGCGCCGGCGCCTACGCTCACATCTGCGCCGGCGACCTCGACGGGATCGAAGCCTGCGCCGACGAAATGCTCGAGCTGACCGGGGACGACCCGACGCTGGGAGCGGGGATCGTCGTCGGCTGTCCGCTCGCCTGGGCGCGGATGGCGAAATCGATGGCGCTGCGCGAGCGCGACCGGTTCGGCGAAGCCGAGGCGCTGCTCGACGAAGCGCTGGGCGTCTCACGCGAGCAGGACGACCCGGAGACCGAGAGCTGGGCGCTCGGTACCAGGTGCCTGCTGCTCGCCGACCGGGGCGAGACCGAGGCGGCGCTGGCGCTGGTCCGTCGCAACCTGGAGCTGACCGAGCGCCTCGGCGACGTCTTCTCGCGCAGCACGGCGCTGACCAACGCCACCTACGTGCTGCTCGCCGCGGGCGAAGCCGAGCAAGCGCTGGCGGCGGTCGCAGAGGCCGACCGCATCTACCGCGCGGCGATGCGGTCGGGCGGCGAGGGCGAGGCCTGGCGCTCGACCCTGCGGGCCCGGTCGCTACTGGCCCTGGGCCGGCGCGAGCAGGCGCTGGAGGAGACCGAGTGGGCGTTGGCCGCCGCGAACAGGCGGCAGATGGGCTGGCAGATCCCCTCCGCCCTCCACACCCTCGCCCAGTGCCGCGCCGCGCTCGGCCTCGACGGCGTCGAGGAGGCGTTGGCGGAAGCGACCCGTTACGCGGAGCCGCGCGGGCACTTGATGACGTTGCGCAAGATCGAGGAAGACCGGAAAGCGCTGACGGCGGCTTGAGGAGAGGGACGGTGCGGGCAGAGGGGGCCTGACCCGCACACCTCCGTGGGCAGGTAGGTGTGCGGGTCAGGCCCAACTGCGGGGCGTTTTTGGCGGGACGCGGGAGCGTGGTTGAGCTGTCCCTCGCATAGAGAGGCAAAGCTCAACCACGATT